>NZ_JARANX010000001.1:0-627765 GCF_029889785.1 Chromohalobacter sp. 48-RD10
ACTGCGGCCTTACGTTCTTCGGAGTACCTTGGCATGGAAGCTCTCATACCACCCTCTCTGAGTGGGATTCAGGCGAAATCGCCATCTGGACAACTAGGCTGGCAGAGAGGGATCTCGCCCGGCCGTTATCGCGACTCACTGCGGCTGGAACGCGCGGCCTTGCTGCTATGCCGAACGCCAATGCAGGTACTCGATATCGCCATCAGTTGTGGCTATCGCAGCCACGCTATTTTCACGCGTGCTTTTCATGGCTACTTCGGCGTATCGCCCAGCGACTATCGACGTCGCTTTCATGACCGCTTGCGCGACACGATTACACGGCGCGCCCCCGAGGCGTTGACGATCGAGGCGCGACCACAGATCCGTTGTTTCTTGACGCGGCATTACGGCGATGTACCGATGAGGGATCAGCCTTCCTTGTGGCGCCACTACGCACAACCATGGCGCCATCACTTGAAGGGGTGCGAGGTCACGCGAACCTGGATATATCACGATGATCCGAATATCACCCCCGCGGGCAGGATGCGGATCGACTTCGGTTTCAAGGTCGAAGGCGACTGTATGACACCTCCCGCAATGGCATTTAGGCAGGTCCGCATTCCTGCCAGACGGCAGGTCAAGATGCATGTGGCGGGTAGGGAGAACATCGCCGGCGCATTTGCTCACCTACTTTATGAGTGGCTACCCACGCATAATGAGTGGTTGAGTGGCGAACCGGTCATGGTGACGTGGCGGGAAACCTCATCACCACATGCGCAGCTCGAAAGGTTTGAACTGGGCGTGCCGCTCTTGACGATTCATTAATTCCCCGGTTCACCACAAGGCAAATAAAAAGGCTGATGCTCTAGAGCATCAGCCTTTTTCAGACAGTACGGCTTGGCGTACTTAATGCGCTTTCACTGATAAGCGCTTATCTCGAAGGACGCTTAGTCCTCGACGCGCACCAACCAAGACTCGACGGTCTCGTTGCCGTACTGATCTTTCCACGCCTTGAGCGTTTTTTGGTTACCACCCCGTGTTTCCACCACTTCACCGGTGTTGGGGTTCTTGTAGATCTTCAGCTTGCGCTTGCGGCGCCCGCCGGTGTTTGCCTGAGACGCTGACTCGGGACGAGAAGCCGGCTGCGGATCGAGCATTTCGATAACGGCGGCAGGCGTCTTGTCGTACTCTTTCATCAAGGCTTCGAGCTTTTCCTTGAACTCCAGCTCAGATGTCAGGCGCTGGTCCTTTTCCAACTGCTGCAACTCTTCGCTGAGTTGCTTTAGCAGCTGTTCCTTTTTCATGTACTCGCTCAACAGAGACATTTTTTACCTCTAGACAGTTGGGATGCCGCTATATTATCTCTATTTCTTTGCTTATTGCCAAGTCCTGTCTTTGTTTTTTAGTTATCCCAGCTCAAGCTTTGCCTTTTTCAGTCGCCTTTAATGCCTTCAAGCACGTTGGGCAACACTACTACGCCGCCCTTAAGCCGTTCCTTAAAATGGGCAAGCGCTCATTTAAAGCCACATTGCCGCTAGCCATCCAAAGACAATGAGCGGGATGTTGTAATGAATGAAGGTGGGAACGACCGAGTCCCAGATGTGGTCGTGCTGGCGGTCGACATTGAGCCCCGAGGTCGGCCCGAGCGTCGAATCGGACGCCGGCGAGCCGGCATCGCCCAACGCGGCGGCGGAGCCTACCAACGCCACCGTGGCCATGGGCGAGAAGCCGAACTGCACGGCTAGCGGAACGTAGATCGCGGCGATGATGGGAATCGTCGAAAACGACGAGCCGATCCCCAGCGTGATGAACAAACCAACTAACAACATGATCAATGCGGCGAGCCCTTGATGGTCACCGATAATGGCGAAGGCATTTTCAACCAGCGTGTCGATATCGCCCGTGGCTTGCATGACCGAGGCAAACCCCGCCGCCGTGATCATGATGAAGCCGATCAATGCCATCATGCGCATTCCGCTGGTGAAAAGATCATCGGCTTCACGCCATTTGAAGATGCCGCCCAGCGATAACAGGGCGAAACCGACGAGCCCACCCATAATCATCGAACCGCTATACAGTTGAATCGACAAGGCGGCGACGATAGCCACGACGGCCATCACCAATCCACGAGTGTGGAGACTGACCTCACCGGAATGATTCGGTGCGTTACTCGTCACGACATCGCGCACTTCATAATCTCGCGGCTTGCGATAGGAATAGAACACAGCCACCAAGAGCCCCAGCGCCATACCAGCGACCGGAATTCCCATCGCCAGCGGCACCATGCCACGCGTTACTTCAAGCCCCACGGCCTCACCCGCCGAATTGATGTTGGCCAACAGAATATCGTTGAGGAAAATCGCCCCGAACCCGACAGGTAACAGCATATAGGGCGCCGTCAGGCCAAAAGTCAGAACGCACGCCACCATGCGTCGATCCAGACGCAGGGGATTGATGATCTTGAGCAGCGGCGGGACCAGAATGGGAATGAAGGCAATATGCACGGGAATCAGGTTCTGCGAGCAAATCGCCACCAATAGCAAGGCTACGAGCAGGATGTATTTCACCGCCGATTGGCGTTTATATGACGCTTCGTGCCCGAGCAGACGAATCAAGCGTTGAGCCAACAAGTCGGGAAGCCCTGAGCGTGAAATCGCCACCGCGAACGCCCCCAGCGTTGCATAGGCCAGCGCCACCTTGGCGCCGCCTCCCACGCCATCGTTGAACGCCGCCAGCGTGTCCTCGAGCCCCAGACCGCCGACCAGGCCACCCACCAAGGCGCCCACTATAAGCGCAAACACTACCGATACTCGCGCCAATGCGAGCCCCACCATGACCAGAACGGCCAAAATAACCGCGTTCATTGCCGTGTTCCCGTTGAGTGTGTTGTATCAAAAGTGCGGAATATTAACAGAAGTGGCCATCAGAAGCGGTCATCAATAGCAGCTATCAAAGGTCGCCATCAGAAGTAGCTATCAGAGGTAACCATGAAAACGTCATATCCGTGACGCGACATTGCCCTTCATAAGCGCTCATACGGGGGTTTTCCTACCATTCCATAACACCTGTTTATGTAACGGCAGATTTTCGGTATGATGCGCTCCATAATTAAAAATGAAGAAAATTCAGGGAACGTTTGAACCGCATACCACTACATGGTTTGCCATCGCTCAATGCCCCCCACTCGCAGGGTGAATGCGCCTTCGTGCATCCCATGAACGAGGGGTCATGTGATACCCGGTTCGATGTTTCCTTGACGTCAGTTCGCAAGGGCGACCCAGCCCATTCGACGACTCACGACCCTAAGTAGGAAACGGAGAAAAAAGTGGCACAACTATCATTCAAGGCAGCCGGCCTCGCCATGGGCGTTACCGGCACACTGGCTTTTGCTGCACCGGCTTTGGCACAACAAGACACCGAGGCCATGCAGCGTCAGTTGGATGCCCTGCGCGCA
This sequence comes from Chromohalobacter sp. 48-RD10, assembly GCF_029889785.1. Classification (NCBI taxonomy): domain Bacteria; kingdom Pseudomonadati; phylum Pseudomonadota; class Gammaproteobacteria; order Oceanospirillales; family Halomonadaceae; genus Chromohalobacter; species Chromohalobacter sp. 48-RD10. The sequence continues at coordinate 3,434 of NZ_JARANX010000001.1, forward strand.
CAAGTCGAGCGCATGGAGCAGCAACTGGAAGCTCAGCAGTCGACCACCACTGCCGACAGCAGCCAGGCAAGTTCGCAGACGCGTGATCTGGCCGAGGAAAACCGCTCGCTGATCGACTCGATCCAGAATTCCCAGTTCAGCGGTACGCTCCAGTTGAAAGGCGTTTACAACGACTGGAATACAGCCGACAAGGACACCGCCGGCGACATGGACTTCGGCAAGTTCGTGCTCGGTGTCGACGGTCAGCATGGCAATTTCCTGTATTCGTTCGAGTATCGCTTCTACGACGGTTACCAGTTTCTCAAGAAGGGCTGGATGGGCTATCAGGCCAGCGATAACGACACCGTCAAGGTGGGTCTGGTCCAGACACCGTTCGGCAACATGGATTACGGCTATCTGGGCTGGTACGGCAACCTGCCTTATCTTGCCGGTTTCAACGACAACCAGAACGCGGGTATCAAGTGGGATCACACCCAGGGCGCCTGGAATACCTCACTGGCCTTCTTCAAGAGCGATCAGCTAGGTGATAGCAATGAGCACTACGGTGCCAACGCCATCGGCGGTACCACTGATGCCACTTATGAAGACAATGGCGATCTCGACACACGCGGCAATCAAGGCAATACCGAAGAAAATCAGGTAGCTGCGCGTGTCGCCTATACCTTCGGTCAGGGCACCGACTACACCACCGAGATCAACTTCTCGGCCAAGGGCGGTCAACTCTATAACAACCAGACCAACGACAGCGGCAGCAACTGGCAAGCCGCCGTGGGCTTGAACGGCAGCTACGGTTCCTGGCTGACGCAACTGCAGGCCACCGCCTACGAATACGATGCCGAGAATCCCGACGTCGAAGAAAGCGGTATCTCCGATGATGTGATTCAGATTGGCGCATTTGGCTTCAACTATCTGATTCCCGCCGAAGGCCAAATGTACTCCGCCAGCGTGGGTTACAGCATGAACGTCGACTGGGGTGACATCGACAATGTCTACTTCTACAACGACTTCAGCTATGTCAGCCCGAACGGCGATTATTCGCCGAACAAGGGCGGCTTCGGCGAGAATGCTGACGACCCGATGCTCAACGACTTGGGCATGAAGGTCACCGCCGGCCCCTACTACGCCTGGTTCAGTGTTGTTTCCAACAAGAACGCGCTTGGTTACTTCGGTTCGCCGGACGATGATGGCTGGCACACCAGCCTGCAGACCAACTTCGGTCTCAACTTCTAAGAAGACCTCTCTTGACTAGCTGACGTTTTAGCGCCCCGCTCTCCATGAGCGGGGCTTTTTTATGTCCTGAATTCAACTAATACGTACGTCACCTGCTCACAGGGAATGCAGCACGTCGCTTAGCACCGCACTGCACCGGACGCCCCCATTCGACTTTTCGAACAAAGCCTAGCTTTTATTAAATCGATACTTTACAAGATAACCGACACTTCGATACCTGGTTGGCCTTACACCATTTTCAAACGACCGTCCCACCTGATGTGAGTCAACTCACAGGAAGCTAATTTTATTTTACTTATAAGATACCTTACCCACCTCATGATGACGACTTATCTCACCGAACGTCACGATGAAGTCGGCGAGCTGACACGCCAATTCCAGCAGTTGGTCGAGGACCTCAAGACACACAATGCTCAATTGCTGGAACAATCACTGGTCGATCCGCTCACGAAACTGGGCAATCGCCGCATGCTGGAAAACCGTATCGATGTCGCCCTACCACTGACGCGCCGCTTGGATTGTGCGGTGTCGGTGTTGATGATGGATGTCGACCATTTCAAACCTTATAACGACTACTACGGCCATCCAGCCGGCGATGAATGCCTAGTGCAGATCTCTGGCGTATTGCGCGATACCTTCCGCCGTGAAACGGATATCGTCGTTCGTTTGGGCGGCGAGGAGTTTCTCGTCTTGCTCATCGATACCCCCAGCCAAGAGGCCTGGCGCTTGGCCGATGCCACGCGTAGCATGATCCAGGCCATGGGAATACCTCATGAATACTCGCCCACCGCCGACGTAGTGACCGTCAGCGTGGGGGGCGTCACCAGCCCACCCGGCACCAGCGCGGACATCGACGACATGATCGCCTGCGCCGATGAAGCCCTGTATTCCTGCAAGGCCCAAGGCCGCAATACCACCCAGGCGCAGATGCTCTCATCCCCCGCCGAGGCACTTGAAACGCAAGCCTGATAGCATCCGACCGGGAATGCCAGGGCGACAGATACCATGATCACCATCCCGCTCTACTGACACGGTGGTACCTTGCAGGGTTCGTCTGCCTCAATTACTGTATATAATTACAGAACATACAGTATCGTGCCAGCCTAGCAAAAAATCGTATAATTTTACGATTACCTAGACTTATATAATTATTATACTATTATTGCCATATATCGTATTTAAAGGCGATAAAAGACATGAATGAAACCCCGCTCGGCGTACTGACCGGCGACATCGTCGGGTCACGCCGCATCAAGGATCACACACGGCTCGATCAAGCGCTCGAGAGCGCACTAGGACTCCTCGAATCGCAATACGGGGCATACGTGGACCGCTACCGAGGCGATGGCTTTCAAGTCGCCTTGCGCTCACCCGCGCAGGTTATGACGGCCGCCGTACTGGCTCGTGCCGCGTTGATACGGCACTCCCCTTCTCGACGCGAGACCTGGGACGCCCGCATCGCAGTGGCGGTCGGTCCGGGGCATTTACCCGAGGCGGGACGTTTCGCCTCGGCCAATGGCGAGGTTTACGTGCGCTCCGGCCAGGCCCTGGATGCCTTGAGCGAGGGCGATACACGCTTTGCGCTGTCATTGCTCAAGCCCGATGACACCCTGGCCCTGTTGACCCGCTTCGCCGATGCCATCATTCAGGGCTGGACCCATAACGCCGCCGAAGTGACGTACTGGCAACTGCAGCAGGCCGAAACCCAGAAGGCTTTGGCCGAACGTCTCGAACGCGCGCAATCGACTATCCATCAGCGCTTGCACGCCGCACGTTGGCCGCTGATCGAAGAGTATCTCACGCATGTCGGCCAGCGTATCGCCACCATCTTGGAGGCTCCGCGATGATCGGTTCGCCCTTGACCACGCTATTGCTGTTGCTGATCGCGCATCTGGCCGGTGACTTTCTGCTCCAGAGCGCTGCCTGGGTTCGCGACAAGAACGCTCGTCGCCAGCGTTCCCGAGCCCTTTACTTGCATGCCGGCGTGCATGGCGCGTTGGCCTGGCTGGTATTCATCAGTTCTCAATCCCTTGCCACCGCTATGCTAGGGGCGGTTTTCATCGCGGTCACGCATCTCGTCATCGATGCCTTCAAGACCCACGCCCCGGCCGAACGCATACGTTACTTCGTCGTCGATCAGGCCCTGCATGTCACCGTGCTCGTCATCACCTGGGCATGGCTGGTCGATGACGGCGCTTGGCTCGGCCAGGCCATCGCATGGCTACTGCATCCACGGACCCTGCTGGTGGCCTTGGCGTATTTGATCGTCATGCGGCCGTTCTCGATTCTCATCGCTCTGATCATGCGGCGTTGGAGCCATAGCGTGGACAACAGCGGCACGCTCGCCGATGCGGGCGCGCGGATCGGCATGCTCGAGCGGTTTCTGGTGCTGACATTCGTGCTGGCTGGCCAGCTCGTGCCCATCGGATTCCTGCTGGCTGCCAAGTCAGTATTGCGTTTCGGCGATCTACGTGAGGATCGCGACCGCAAGCTCACCGAGTACGTCCTGCTGGGCACCATGCTGAGCTTCTCGTTGACACTCACACTGGGCATACTGATCGCTCACTGGTATGCCGCCCTGTAATACGTCAACGCCGGAGACGCCGCCATGCCGACGTCACGCCTTCATTTGCATCAATCGCCATGGCGACTCTCCGTGCCCTGCCTTCCGCTGGCCTGCATCGTTATCGCCTGCCTGCTCACGCTGACGGCGTGCAGCGGCACACCGACAACCGAATCACGTGACGGCTACCGAGTCGATCATCGTTATCAGTCCAGCGCGCAGAGCAGCCGCGTGCGCCACTTGGTGCTGCATTACACCGACAGCGATGCACGACGTGCGCTCCGCACCCTGACCGGGCCACACGTAAGCTCGCACTATCTGGTGACACGCACGCCGACGGTCTATCAACTGGTCGATGAATCGCGGCGCGCCTGGCATGCCGGGGCCAGCGCCTGGGGGTCGCGTTCGAACCTCAATGACACGTCCATCGGTATCGAAATCGTCAATCGTGGGCCGCGCGATACGTCCCATGGACGCACCTGGACGCCTTATCCCGCACGCCAGATCGATATGCTCATCGACCTGGCGCGGGACGTCATCGAGCGCCACGACATCGCCCCCATGGATGTCGTCGGCCATGCCGATATCGCCCCGCAACGCAAGATCGATCCTGGCCCTCGCTTTCCTTGGTACCGGCTTTATCGCGCGGGCATCGGTGCCTGGCCCGACGCCGACCGCGTCGCGGCTTATCAAGAATACTTCACGCAGCATCCACGGAGCGTGGGGCAGTTACAGCGTGCGTTGGCGGCTTACGGCTACCCGGTGCGTATCACGGGAACCTTCGATGCACTCACGCATGACACCTTGCGTGCCTTTCAGATGCATTTTCGGCCCGCGCGCTACGATGGATTCCCCGATACGCAAAGCGCGGCCATCCTCTGGGCATTGCTGGAGAAATATAGGCCCGAGGCCTTAGAGGACATCCGTAAATAGCACGTCGGTGGTTGAAACGACATGAACACTAACTCAAGTACTCGGGTAATGAATCACGTCGTGAAAGCGGACCACCCGATCGCCAAGGTTACGATAGCCGTGCTCGCGGTCGGCGGCGAAACGGCGCGCCTCGCCGGTGCTGAGCGTGTTCCACGTCCCATCGAGGCCCAGATCCAGCGCACCTTCGAGCACCACGACATGCTCGACAACGCCAGGTTCGTGGGGCGATGACTCGCTACACGCGCCCGGCGCCAGTTCGATCAGGAACATCTCGAAGCACAGGTCCGGGTCGAAGGCGAAGAGCGGTGTTACCGTCATGCCGGCGGCGGCGTCTTCCAATACCGCAGTGGCAGCGTTGTCCGGCGGAGCGCCCTGTATCGAGGCCTGGTCGAAGAACAACGAGAACGATACGCGGAACCCACCCGAGATTTTCCATAACGTTGCCACGGTGGGGCTCGACTCGCCACGCTCGATCTGGCCCAGCATCGCCTTGCTGACGCCCGTCACGTGTGATGCCCGATCCAGGCTCCAGCCTTGCGCGGCGCGCAGCGTCTTGAGTGTCGCGGCGATATGCGGTGTCGGTTCCTGCATATACCTAGCCTCCGATAAACCGTCCTTGGAATGACTGCACCGTGGATTAACTGCACCGTGGATCAATTGTACGTCATCGTCGGCGCTGCTACTGTGCGTTATAACGCACATCATGCCAAAATCCGCCGACCGCCTGAGCAAGGAGCCACCATGCGTCAGCCGTTTTTCCTACGCGATCTTTCCGTCTCGGCTATCGTGGCGGGGTTCGTGGCCGTGCTGGTGAGCTACGCCAGTTCAGCGGTGATCGTCTTTCAAGCGGCCGAGGCCGCCGGCGCCAGCCCCGCACAAATTGGCGGCTGGCTGAGCGTGCTGGGGCTGGGCATGGGCGTCACCTCGTTGGGGTTGTCACTTTACTATCGCGTGCCGGTGCTCACCGCGTGGTCTACCCCCGGCGCGGCGTTACTGGCGACGAGCCTCGGCGACTATACGCTCGCCGAGGCCATCGGCGTGTTCCTGTTCTCGGGGGCACTGATGGTGCTATGCGGGGTCACGGGAATCTTCGCGCGGCTCATGGAGCGCATTCCGCACGCTCTTGCCGCTGCCATGCTCGGGGGAGTATTGCTGCGCTTCGGGCTCGAGGCCTTCGCCTCGCTCGAGGATAACCTGTCCCTGGTAGGCGCCATGTGCATCGCGTATCTGCTGGGGCGGCGCTATTGCCCGCGCTACGCAGTGCTCGGTGTCCTTCTGGCGGGGTTGGCCGTCGCCGGATGGCAAGGCGGCATCGACACGACGCGCGTCACGCTGGCCATCGATATGCCCGAACCGATCGCGCCACGCTTCACACTGTCCTCGCTGATCGGCGTGGGTATTCCGCTATTCGTGGTCAGCATGGCCTCCCAGAACGCGCCGGGGGTGGCCACGTTGCGCGCAGCGGGCTATACGCCCCCGTTGTCACCGTTGATCGCCTGCACGGGATTGGCGACGCTGATATTGGCACCACTGGGCGGTTTCTCGATCTGCCTGGCGGCGATCACCGCTGCCATCTGCATGGGACCCGAGGCGCATCCAGACCCCGGGCGACGCTACATGGCGGCCGCTTGCGCAGGGGCTTTCTACTTGCTGGCGGGCGTCTTCGGCGGTTCCATCGGCACGCTGTTTGCCGCCCTGCCCGGCCCTTTAGTGCTGGCCATCGCGGGGCTGGCGCTATTGACCACCATCGGCGGTAGCCTGCATAACGCCCTGCATGACGCGTCCCAACGTGACGCGGCGCTGGTCACCTTTCTCATCACCGCCTCGGGCGTGACGCTACTGGGTGTCGGCGCGGCGTTCTGGGGCCTCGTCGGCGGCATGCTGACGCGGACGCTGCTGACGCCCGCCCGCCAGTCATGACCAACGTTCGGGGCAAGAAAAAGCAGCACTTACCCGGTATTACGCAGACCCGCGGCGATCCCCGCCATGGTGACCATCAAGGCCCGCGACAGCTCGGGGCTGATCGCGCCGTCAGCGTCGCGGTTACGCTGAAGAAGCTCCGCCTGCAGGCCATGCAAGGGGTCGATATAGGGGTTGCGCACCTCGATGGCCTGGCGAATCAGCGGCGTATGCTCGAGCAGCTCATCCTGGTCGAGAATATCCAGCAACGCCGTGTGCAGATGCGCCAGACGCTCGCGTAGCGACTTGCCCAGGGCTTGCAGCGCCGGTTCATCGACCAGACGGCGCTCGTAATAGGCGGCGATATCCGGGTCAGCCTTGGCCAGCAGCATCTCGAGCATGTCCAGATACGTGCCGAAAAACGGCCAGCGTTCACGCATGTCGCGCAGGCGCTCGCGACCGTCGGGTTCGGCAAGACGCGTGGCGAAGGCTTCGCCGCTGCCCAGCCAGGCCGGCAGCATGAGGCGCGTTTGGGTCCAGGCGAAGATCCAGGGAATCGCGCGCAGCGATTCCACGCCGCCCTCCTGGCGTCGCTTCGCCGGGCGCGAGCCTAGCGGTAGACGGCCCAGCGCGCTTTCCGGCGTCACCGAGCGGAAATAAGGCACGAAGTCGGGGTCCTCGCGCACCACGCCGACGTAGGCACGATGTGCGATATCGGACAGCCGGTCCATTTCCTCGCGCCATGCCGGTTCGGGGTCGGGAGGCGGCAGCAGTGTGGCTTCGAGCACCGCACAGGCGTAGATTTCCATGGAACGCAAGGCGATATCCGGCTGACCGAACTTGAAGCGGATCATCTCGCCCTGCTCGGTGACGCGCAAGCTGCCGTTCACCGAGCCCGGCGGCTGCGAGAGAATTGCCGCATGCGCCGGGCCGCCGCCGCGCCCCACGGTACCACCACGCCCATGGAACAGCGTCAACGCGACGCCGTGCTCGCGGCAGATGCCGACCAGTTGTTCCTGGGCGCGGTACTGAGCCCAGGCGGCAGCCAACTGACCGGCGTCCTTGGCCGAATCCGAATAGCCAATCATGACTTCCTGGCCATCGCCGGCCATGCGCCGGTAGCCCGGCAATGACAGCAATCGGGAGATGACGTCGCCGGCGCGGTTGAGGTCATCGAGCGTCTCGAACAGCGGCGCGATAGGCAGGTGCATGTCGCCGCCGACTTCTTTCATCAAGAGCGCCACCGCCAGCACGTCGGACGGCTGCCCCGCCATGGAGATGACGTAGGTGCCCAGCGCCTCGCGGTGCTCGCGAGCGATGACGCGGAAGGTATCGATGACCTCGCGGGTTTCCGACGAGCAATCCCAGCGCCGAGGAATCAACGGACGCGGTGATTCCAGCTCTTCGAGCAGGAAAGCCTGACGCTGTTCTTCGTCCCACTCGCGGTAGTGACCCAGCCCCAGGCAATCGCTGAGCTCGTCGAAGACCTGAGCATGACGACTGGATTCCTGACGGATATCCAGCTTGGTGAGCGAGACGCCGAATACCGCCACGCGCCGCAGGGTATCCAGCAGGCTGCCGTTGGCGATGGTATCCAGACCCACGTCGCACAACGAGCGATAGCAGGACAACAGCGGCGCATAGAGCTGATCGCGAGTTTCTATGATCGGTACATCGCTGTCGAAGGGACGTCCATCGAGGCGCGCCTTGGCCCAGTCGCGCGTCGCCTCGACCCTTGCCAGCAAGCGCTTGAGCAAGGCCCGATACGGCTCCGGGACACTGCCGACCTCGGCACGCAACGCGCCGTTGGCCTTCCACATCGAGAGCTCCGACTTGAGACGCAACAGGTCGCGGGCATAGAGATCGGCGGCCATCCAGCGGCCCAGCAGCAGGACTTCCTCGGTGACCTTCCCGGTGACGTTGGGATTGCCGTCGCGATCGCCGCCCATCCACGAGGCAAAGCGCAACGGTGCGGCGTCCAGCGGCAAGCGCTCACCGGCGGAGGCCAGCAACAGGTCATCCAGCTCACGATGAAAATCGGGCACCGCTTGCCACAACGAGTTCTCGATCACCGCGAAGCCCCATTTGGCTTCATCTACCGGGGTCGGACGTTCATGGCGAATCTCGTCGGTATGCCAGGCCTGGCCGATCAATTCCTCGAGCCGCCCGCGGGCGCGGTCGGCGATTTCCTCCCGCTCGGTAGCGCCTTCCATGGTGCTCAGGCACTCGTCTATGGCGTCGTACTTGCGGATCAAAGTACGTCGGATGACCTCGGTGGGATGCGCCGTCAGCACCAGTTCCACGCGCATGGCGGCCAGCGTCTCGACCAGCTTGCGCGGCGCATGGCCCGCGCTTCGAATGCGCCCGAACAGTTCGCCGAGATCGGGCTGGGTGCCGGGTTTGTAGTCCTCGACACGACGAAAACGCGCCCGGTAATGCTGCTCGGCGATATTGGAGAAGTTGAGAAACTGATTGAAAGCACGCGTCACCGGCAGCAAATCCTGCTCGGGCAGCGCGCGCAGGTATTCGATCAATTCACGGCGGCCTTCGCTGTCTTCCTGACGCCCTTGCTTGGCCAGGCTGCGAATGGTCTCGATCTTGTCGACGAAGCCGTCGCCCAGGTCATCGGCAATGGTGCGCCCCAGGCTATCGCCGAGGATGCGGACGTTATCGCGCAGCGATTCATGCAAGTCGTGACTCATGATGCCCTCCGTGGTGGATGTGCCGGTCATCTCAGTAACCAACATGGCAAGTCGTTGTCTTGACTATTGTTGTCTTGACTACATTACCCGGGCACGCCGACACCCACAACGGATGTTCTCCCTCAGGACGCAGAGGTTTCGCGGCGCTTGGCGGTTTGCCAGTGACGCTCCAGCTCGTCGAGGGAGGAGGCCTCGAGGGAATCGCCCTGCTCCGCCAGCGCACTCTCCACATGACGAAAGCGGCGCTCGAACTTGCCATTGGCTTCGCGCAGCGCGCGCTCGGGATCGACGTCAAAGCGCCTCGCCAGGTTGGTCACGGCGAACAGCAGATCGCCGATTTCCTCGCGCGCGTGGTCGACGTCCTGCTGCTCTGTGGCCTCCTGGACTTCCGCCAGCTCTTCGCGAATCTTGTCGAAAACGCCCCGCTCATCCGGCCAGTCGAAGCCGCCCCGCGCGGCGCGCTTGGAGAGCTTGGCGCCACGCGACAGGGCCGGCAGCGTGCGCGGCACGTCATCGAGTACCGAGACCGCCTCGCGGGTCTCGCGCTCCTGCGCCTTGAGGGTTTCCCAGCGCGTCTTGACATCCGCCGTTTCGACCTCATCGGCCGAGACGCCAGCAGGACGCCGTGAGTCAAGCGTTCCCTCGGGGAAAACATGCGGATGGCGCGCCACCATCTTGGCGGTCAGCACATCGATGACATCGTGAAAATCGAAGCGCCCTTCCTCGTGCGCGAACTGGCTGTAGTAGACGACCTGAAACAGCAAGTCGCCCAGCTCGCCGGGCAGCTCGTCGAAGGCGCGGCGCTCGATGGCATCGGCCACTTCGTAGGCTTCTTCCAGGGTGTGCGGGACGATGCTGTCCCAGTCCTGCTTGACGTCCCAGGGGCAGCCTTGATCGGCGTCTCGCAACACCGCCATCAACGTCAAAAGATCGTCGAGACCGTAACGCACGGGTGTGTTGCTCATGCCTTCTTGCCTCCTCCACTGCGCAGCCGCTTGACATCGATGACGTTGGGCAACTGCTGAATGCGCGAAAAGATGCGTTCCAGCGCTTCGAGACCGTCGACTTCCAGCGTGATCTTCATACGCGCCAGATTATCGTGCTTATCGGTCAGCGTATTGACCGACAGCACATTGAGGCGATCACTGGTCAGAATATGCGTGACATCACGCAACAACCCCGAGCGATCCCAGGCTTCGATCTCGATATCCACCGGATACTGAGCGCTGGCATTGCCCCACTCGACATCGACGATGCGGCGCGGCTCCTCGGCACGTAGCTGCAGGATATTGGGACAGTCCTGACGGTGGATGGTCACGCCGCGCCCCTGAGTGATATAGCCGACGATCTGATCGCCGGGTACCGGATGGCAGCAATTGGCCATCGAGGTCTTGAGATTGCCGACCCCCAGCACGGTGATGTCGTCCACCGCCGCTTTGGACGAGCGACGCGGCTTGGCCAGCAGGCGGTCGAGTTGTTCCTGATCGTCGGTATCGCCGAAGAGTTGCTGCGCCTGGTGCAGCACTTGCCCGATGCGCAGATCGCCGCCACCGATGGCGGCATACATGTCGTCGACCGTCTGGTAATTGACGGCCTGCGCCAGGGCATCGAAGTCCACGCCCACGATGTCCAGCCGCTTGAATGCCTTCTCGAACAGGCTGCGGCCTTCCTCGATGTTCTGGCTGCGCGCCTGGTACTTGAACCACGACTGGATCTTGGCCCGCGCCCGCGAGGTCTTGACGAAGCCAAGGTTAGGATTGAGCCAGTCACGACTCGGCCCGCCCTTGGTCGCGGTGAGGATCTCGACCTGCTGCCCGGTTTCGAGTTGATAGGTCAATGGCACGATGCGGCCATCGACCTTGGCGCCCCGGCAAAGATGACCGATCTCGGTGTGCACGCGATAGGCGAAATCGATGGGCGTGGCAATCTTGGGCATGTCGATGACATGGCCGTCCGGTGTAAAGACGTAGATACGGTCCGGCGCCACATCGCTGGTGAGCCCCTCGCTCAAGTCGCCCAGCTCGCCGACTTCTTCCTGCCATTCGAGCACCTGGCGCAACCAGGCGATCTTCTCCTCGTAGCTGCGGCTTTTCGAGTCGACATCGTGGCCCTTGTAACGCCAGTGGGCACAGACACCGAGCTCGGCCTCCTCGTGCATGGCGAAGGTACGGATCTGAATCTCCAGTACCTTGTTTTCAGGGCCAATCACGGCGGTGTGCAGCGATTGGTAGCCATTGCGCTTGGGGTTGGCGATGTAATCGTCGAATTCATGCGGCACGTGATGCCAGTTCGAATGCACGATGCCCAATGCGGTGTAGCAGTCGGCGACTTCCGGCACCAGAACGCGCACCGCGCGCACGTCGTAGACCTGCGAGAAGTCAATGTGCTTGCGCTGCATCTTGCGCCAGATCGAATAGATATGCTTGGCACGGCCATCGACATCGTATTGCTGGATGCCTTGCTGATCGAGCAATCCCTTGAGGGTTTCCACCACGTCATGGATGTAGCGGTCGCGGTCGAGGCGCTTCTCGGCCAGCTGCTTGGCGATGATCTTGTAATCGCTCTCTTGCAGATAGCGGAACGACAGGTCCTCGAGCTCCCACTTGAGCTGCCCGATACCCAGGCGGTGGGCCAGCGGCGCGTAGATATCGAAGACCTCGCGCGCCACCCGCAGACGCTTGTCGCGCGGCGCATCGCGCACCATGCGCAGCGCACAGGTACGCTCGGCGATCTTGATCAAGGCGACGCGTACGTCGTCGACCATCGCCACCAGCATCTTGCGCAGGTTTTCCTGCTGATTGTGCTGCGATAACCCCTGACGCGGCGCTTGCAATTGGCTGATCGCTGCCATGTGCAGCACACCGTCGATCAGCGAGGCCACTTCCGAGCCAAAGCGCTTCTCGATGGCCTCCAGCGTGATCAGCCCTTCGCGCACCACGCGATACAGTACTGCCGCTTCGAGAATTGCCTGATCGAGCTTGAGCTCGCCGAGGATATCGGCCATTTCCAGACCGGTACGGAAGCTCGAAGCCGGCTCGGCCCAATTGTGGTGCGGTTTCTCGGCGTTACAGGCCAGATGTCGGGCAAGCTCGCAGGCCTCGTGCATCTCCGCGACATCGCGTAGTGCGATATCGTCCTGGAGGCGCTGCAACCACAATGCGATATCGACATCGCCGGTCTGCGTCAGCGGCTGGTCTTCACGGACCTTGACCATGATCTTCCCTTTCTACGGACATGGACCGACCGCGCGACGACTCGCGGGTCAGCAACAGCATGGACTCCAAGTGTGCGGTGTGCGGAAACATATCGACCACCGCGGCACGTTCGATGCGGTAACCACCTTGCACAAGATGTGCCATATCCCGCGCCAGCGCGGCGGGATCGCACGACACATACAGCACCTTTTCCACTGGCTGCTCGGCAAGCCCCCGACACAGCGCTTCGGCACCGCCACGTGGCGGGTCGAGCACGACCCAGTCGACATCGTCGACATCGGGCATGCGCGTGGTCAGATCGGTCTGATGTGCCTCGACATGGTGCAAACCGGCACGGCGCGCGTTGTCGGCCAGGCGCTCGGCCATCGCCGGGCTGCCTTCGATGCCGCTGATCGCCGCCACATGCGGCGATAGCGCCAGCGTAAAGTTGCCCACGCCGGCGAACAGATCGAGCACCCGTTCGTGCCCTCGTGGTGCAAGCCAGCGTAGCGCCGTGCGTACCAACTGGGCATTGACCTCGGCGTTGATCTGCAGGAAATCGCCCGGCGCGCATCCCAATTGCAAGGTGGTGTCGTCCAGCGTCAGCGTGACGTGCAGCGTCTCGCCAAACGGCGCATGCAGCCAGCGCCGCGTGGGTGAGTCACGCCCCACTTGCCAGATCAGAGTGATATCGCGTTCGGCGGCGAAACGTTGCCAACGGGCTTCGTCACCGGGCACATCGCGCAATTGACGTATCACCACACAGGCGCCTTCGGCGGTGGCGAGCAGTTCGATGTGGCCAACGCGGCGTGGCGCCTCCAGTGTGGTCAGGCATTCGCGCAGCGGCGCAATCAAGTCCGAGAGTGCGGGCTCGAGCACCATGCAGTTGTCGATATCGACCAGGTGTTCACTGCCCCGTGCTCGAAAGCCGAGATGCGGCGTTCCCTCGGCATCGCATTTGACGCCCAGGCGAGCGCGACGCCGATAGCCCAGGCCTTCGCCGGCCAAGCGCTGCACCTCGGGGAGGTCGAGCCCCTGACGCGTGAACAGTTCCTCGAGCGTGCGCTGTTTATGGGTGCGCTGCTCTGCGAGCGCCAGATGCTGCAAGTCACAACCGCCGCAACGCCCGTAGTATGCGCAAGGCGGTGTCACCCGCTGTGGAGAGGGTTCGAGACACTCGACGACATGCGCCTCATCGAAGCGCTTGCGCTGACGATGCACGGCGATGCGCACACGCTCGCCGGGGAGCGCTTGATCGACGAACACCGTCTTGCCATGCGGGTCGCGTGCCACGCCACGACCATCATGCGCCAGGCGCTCGATGGTCAACGTATCTGCCGACTCGCCACTACGCGGCGCATTCGTCCCATTTTCTCTACGCACACGGTTTGTGGCGGCGCGCGGTGGACGCCGTTTGCCCAGCATCGCCATCTCAGCGCTCCGGGGCAAACAAACCGGTGGATAGATAACGATCGCCCCGGTCGCAGACGATGAACACGATCACCGCGTTTTCCACTTGCTCGGCGATCCGCAGCGCCCCCGCCAGCGCGCCACCGGAAGAGACCCCCGCCAGAATGCCTTCTTCGCGGGCGAGCAGACGCATATGCTCCTCGGCTTCCTGCTGGCCGATATCCAGGGTGACATCGACTCTTGAGGCATCGAAAATGCTCGGCAGGTACTCACGCGGCCAACGACGAATACCGGCGATGCTGGCGCCATCGGCGGGTTGCAGGCCGACGATCTGAACGTCGGAACGCTGCTCCTTGAGATACTGCGAAACGCCCATGATAGTGCCGGTGGTACCCATCGAACTGACGAAATGGGTGATTTGCCCGTCGGTCTGATCCCAGAGCTCCGGCCCGGTGGTGCGATAATGCGACAATGAATTATCGGTATTGGCGAACTGATTGAGCGGCTTTCCGTCACCGCGCGCGATCATTTCGTCGGCCAGGTCACGCGCACCTTCCATGCCTGCGTCCTTGCTGACCTCGATCAACTGCGCGCCATAAGCGGCCATCGCCTGCTTGCGCTCGCTGGAAGCGCTCTCGGGCATGATCAAGGACATGCGGTAGCCCTTGATCGCCGCCGCCATGGCCAGCGCGATGCCAGTGTTGCCCGAGGTCGCCTCGATCAGGGTATCACCAGGACTGATCTCGCCACGCGCCTCGGCTTCTCCTAGCATCGACAGAGCCGGACGATCCTTGACCGAACCCGCCGGGTTGTTGCCTTCGAGCTTGGCCAGTAGCGTGTTGCCATGACCTGCCTGCAGCCGGTTCAAACGCACCAGCGGCGTGTGGCCGACCACATCCGCGAGAGTGGGAAATTGCATGGATTCATCCTTTGCTGACCGCGACCCCCATCGATACGCCGGGCGTGAGCGATGCGCGTCGCGTCAAAACGCATTCGTGGGTTATTCGATGCGTCCAATTATATCCGGGACGGCCCGTCGGCGACAGGCGAACCCGCTGAGTGTGGCATACTGCCGATGGGGAACACGAAGGGAGCGGTCGGAATGTCACTAAGGCTGCGCTTGCTGCTTTTATTGCTGGGTTTGCCACTGGGCGTGGGAATCGCCTATGGGGCGTACGATATCTATGCCGGACGCCAGGAGGCGCGTCAGGCACTCGCCACACGCGTCGACGATGTCACCACGACGCTGGCGCCGGCCTTCACGCTGGCGCTCGATGAAGGGCGTGACGAACACCTCCGCCAGTTGGCCCAACATCTGCTGGATATCGATGAGATCCACGCCGTCAGCGTTCGCGACGGCGATGGCGAGGCCGTGCTCAGCCTCGGCGAAACGCAGCCCGCCCCCGCGCGACCGCTACCGGCCCAGGGTACATTGCAGGGGCACGCGCAACGCTGGCACTGGCTACAACCCTTGGGTACGGTCAATATGGACTCGGAGACAGCAAACGCGCCCACGGCCTACTGGCTGGATGTCGATCTGGGCACCACCGCGCTGACGCTGGCCTTTTATCGCCAGCTGGCCGGCCACGGCATAGTCGGTTTGGTACTGGGCCTGCTGCTGTTCTTGCTCGCTTACCCGCTGAGCCGCCGCCTGACCCGGCCGCTGCAACATCAGATCGACCTGCTCGAACGCCTTAACGGCGGCGATTACAGCGCCCGCCTGAAGCCTCGTGGTGCGCGTGAACTGGCCACGCTGGGGCACCAGCTCAACGCCCTGGGCGATCACATGATGCGGCTGCGCGAGGACACCCAGGCGCAAATCGATCAGACGACCTTCGATTTGCGCGAGTCGATGGAAACCATCGAGGTCAAGAACATAGAGCTCGACATGGCCCATCGCCGCGCGCTGGAAGCCAATCGCATCAAGTCCCAGTTCCTGGCCAATATCAGCCATGAAATTCGTACGCCACTCAATGGCATCATCGGTTTCTGCCAACTGCTCGGACGAAGTGCACTGGACAGCCGCCAGCGCGAATGGCTCGAACAAGTGCAAACCGCCTCGGACAATCTCCTCTCGCTGATCAGCGATGTGCTGGATTTCTCCAAGATCGAGGCCGGCAAGCTCGAACTGGAAACCGTACCGATAGACATGGTCGCCCTGATCGACGAAGTCCTCGGCCTTCAGGCCCCCAACGCCCAGCACAAGAGCCTGCATCTGCTGGGACTGGTCTACGACGATGTGCCCGATCAATTGCTCGGCGACCCCCTGCGCATCAAACAGGTGCTCACCAACCTGGTCAATAATGCCGTCAAGTTCACCGAGCGCGGCGAGGTCGTGGTACGCGTCATGCTCGATGAGCTCAGCACCACCAACACCAAGCTGCACATCAGCGTCCGCGATACGGGAATCGGCCTCGATCTGGCAAGCCGCGAGCGACTTTTCCAGGCCTTCAGTCAGGGCGATGCCAGCCGCTCGCGCCAATACGGCGGTACCGGGCTGGGGCTGATGATCAGCAAGCGCCTGGTTGAGCAGATGGGCGGCGAGATCGATGTCGAAAGCGAAAGCGGCGAAGGCACGACCTTCACGTTTTCGCTGACGCTGATCGCGACGCAACAGCGCGAGCGTCTGCCCGAGTTGAATCTGGGCGGCTATCGCGTCGGCCTGTTCGAACCCCACGCCGCCACCCGGCGAGCCTTCACGCACCTGCTCGAGCGCTGGGATGCTCACGTCGTGCCACTGCCCTCGCGGGATGCCTGCACGAACCCACCACCGGAGATCGACCTATTGTTGCTGGGGCTGACCCAGGATGACTTGCGACCTCGCGAGATCACCGCCTGGCGCGAAGCGCTGAATCACTGCGCGTGCCCCGGGCTGCTGCTGATCAATGCCGATCCCTTCGAGCTGCCCGACCTGGCGCTCCCCCACGGCGGCGAGATCACCACCAAGCCCGTGTCGCGACGCGGCCTGGGCAATGCCATCAACGCCTTGCTGATGGTCGAGGGCGAGCCGGCGCACGCACCAGCGGAGACTCCATCGCCAGCGCCGAGCGGCAAAGTGCTGGTCGTCGATGACACGCCCTCCAACCGCCTGCTGGTCAAGGAGCTATTGCAGGACCGCGGCTTGTCACCGCTACTCGCCGGAAGCGGCGAGGAAGCGCTGGCGATGGCGCAAAGCGAGTCCATTGCGCTGGTATTGATGGACATCCAGATGCCCGGCATGAACGGCGTAGACGCCATGAAAGCGCTCCGCGCGCTAGGCGACGACTGGCAGCGGCGGCCCATCGTAGCGCTGACCGCGCATGCGCTCGAAGAAGAGCGTCAACAGCTCCTGCACGTCGGCATGAGCGACTGCTTGATCAAACCCATCCGCGAACTGGCACTGAATGCCATTCTCGAGCACCACCTGGGTACAATCGCTCATTCCGCGCCCGAGCCTCATTCCGCGCCCGAGCCTCATCCCACGGCGCTTCCCGCACCACCTGGCGAAGCACCGGCGCAAGAGCCGCAGGACGATACCGCCGGGGATGAGTTGCCCGTGGTCGATATGCAACTTGGCATGCGCATGGCCGGTGGACGCGAGGCATTGGCACACGACATGCTCAGCCTGCTCTTCCAACATCTGGATGAATCCGAGCAGGCAATTCACGCCGCCTGGGTCGCTCAGGATGCCGAGGCTTTCCATGAACAGGTCCACCGCCTCAATGGCGCCTGCCGCTACTGCGGCGTGCCGCAACTGGCCCTATTGGCGGAGACGCTGGAAACCCGCTTCAAGGCACAGGGACTCGAAGCCTGCCAGGGACTCTACGCTGCGCTTCAGACCGCGATCACGCGACTACGCGAGTGGCAGGCCCAGCACTGGCAGACCGAGGACTGACGAGTGCAGGCTCAAGCGCCGCAGCACTCGCCGCTATCGTCATGCTCGTGGTCGTGGCTGTGGCCGTGCTCGTGTTCATCGAGCTGCGCCATGACCCCGGCTTCCTGCCCGGCGACCGCGAGGCGCTTCATTTCCGTCACGGCCTCTTTAAGGCCCACGAACAACGCCCGCGCGATAACGGCATGTCCGATATTCAGTTCATGAACGCCGGGGATCGCGGCAATCGCCTCGACGTTGTGGTAATGCAGACCATGACCGGCATTGACCGTCAGCCCCAGTTCGAACGCCATCTCGGCCGCCGCCACCAGGCGTTGGTACTCGATACGCTGTTCTTCGCCACTGGCTTCGGCATAGGCCCCGGTATGCAGCTCGACGGTGGGCGCGCCCAACTCGAACGCGGCCTGGATCTGGGCGGGCTCGGGGTCGATGAACAGCGATACGTCGCTGCCCGTTGCGGCTAGCCGGCGGCAAGCCTCATCCACCCGTTCACAGGCGCCCACGACATCGAGCCCACCCTCGGTGGTGAGCTCTTCGCGCTGCTCGGGCACCAGGCAGACATTGGCGGGACGCAACGCCTCAGCGAAAGCGATCATCTCCTCGGTCACGGCCATTTCCAGATTCATGCGCGTCGTCAGTGTCTCGGCCAGTATGCGCACGTCGCGTTCCTGGATATGGCGGCGGTCCTCGCGCAGATGCAGGGTAATGCTATCGGCGCCGGCTTCTTCGGCCAGCATGGCCGCCTGCACGGGATCGGGATAACGCGTCCCGCGGGTCTGGCGCAGCGTGGCGATATGATCGATGTTGACGCCCAACAGGATACGTGGCGGATTCATGGCGGATTCCTTTCAATGAAAAAGTATGAAATGCGCGATTAGGCTTGCGTTCAGTATTTAGTTGGCGCGTCGACGCTCGGCCAGTCGCCGCATCAATTCTCGCGAGCGCAGGGGGCGCTCACCCAATAAAGGCGCCAATGCCGCACGCGTGACATGCTTGGCAACGCCTGCCAGTCCCGGCGCCTCCCAGTCGCCCCGCGCCAACCACTTGAGGCTGCGCCCATCGATGCCGCTCTCTCCGGCAGCTACGGCGCGAAAACAATACCGCTCGGCGTGGTATCGATAATGCGTGTAGGCGTCCAACGGGGCATCGTGTTCATCGACGAAACGCGGTGCCATGTCGAGGCTCTCCAGCAGAGTGACTTCCAGACGTCTCAACGCTCCCGCCCGCTTGGCAGGCGATGGCAAGGCCTCGAGCGTCAGCGCGTAAAGCGAAAAAACCTCATTCACCGGATACTCCAGCGGCAATACGCGCGCCATGAGTTCGTTGGCGTAAAGTCCGCACAGCAACCCTTCACCGGCCAACAAGGCCGTATTGCCCTGACTTTCAAGCAGTCGCAAACGCTTGAGTTCGCCTTTGCCACTCCAGGTGACGTGCAGGGGGGAGTATGGCTGCAGGATCCCGCGCGCCTTGCTGCCACCGCGTTGCACGCCTTGGGCAACGGCACGCACACGCCCCTGGGTGAGCGTCAGCAACTCGACGATGGCGCTGGTCTCACGGTAGGGACGTTTGTGCAGTAGAAAGGCCGGTTCAGGCGTCATCGCGGCATCCATGCGCCAGGGCAAGCGCCATCAGTCGAGATCGTAACCCAAGCTCTTCAGGGCGCGATCGTCGTCGGACCATCCACCCTTGACCTTCACCCACAGGTTGAGCATGACCTTGGCATCGAAGGCACGCTCCATCTCCAGACGAGCTTCACGGCCGATGCTCTTGATACGTTCTCCCTGGTCGCCGATCAGGATTTTTTTCTGTCCCGAGCGCTCGACCAGAATCAAGGCACTGATGTGCAGCGTCTTGCCGTCATCCTTGAATTCCTCGATCTCGACGGTCATCTGATACGGCAGTTCGTCACCCAACTGGCGCATGATCTTTTCGCGCACCAACTCGGCGGCCAGGAAGCGCTGACTCTTGTTGGTGATCTGGTCTTCGGAAAAGTAATGCACGCTTTCGGGCAAGCGTTGGGCGACTTCGGCTTCAAGCTCGGGCACGTTGGTACCATTCTTGGCCGAGAGCGGCACTACGGCGGCGAACTCGCGCTTCTTGCTCACGCTATCCAGCCACGGCAGCAGACTGCTCTTGTCCTCGAGCCAATCGACCTTGTTGACGGCCAGAATCACCGGTGCCGGTACGTTGCTGAGCTTCTCGAGCACCACGTCGTCTTCCTCGGTCCACTTGGTGCGGTCGACGATGAAGATCACGCAATCGATATCGCGCAGGGCGTGCGTGGCGGCCTGATTCATGAAGCGATTGATCGCCTTGTCGCGACCTCGTGTCTGAATGTGCATGCCCGGTGTATCGACATAGACGAACTGGGTGTCTTCCTCGGTCTTGATACCCATCACCTGATGGCGCGTCGTTTGCGGACGCCGCGCAGTAATGGAAATCTTCTGGCCGAGAATCCGGTTCATCAGCGTCGACTTGCCGACATTGGGGCGGCCAACGATGGCCACGAAACCACAGTGTTGCGTCATGCGTGCCTGCTCTGAGAAGGTTCGAGTATTTCCAGCGCCTTTTCGGCGGCTTGCTGTTCAGCGTGGCGGCGGCTGGAACCGACACCAAGTGTATGATCCTCGAGCATCTCGACATGACACTCGATGGTAAAGACCTGCGCGTGC
Organism: Chromohalobacter sp. 48-RD10; assembly: GCF_029889785.1. Classification (NCBI taxonomy): domain Bacteria; kingdom Pseudomonadati; phylum Pseudomonadota; class Gammaproteobacteria; order Oceanospirillales; family Halomonadaceae; genus Chromohalobacter; species Chromohalobacter sp. 48-RD10. The sequence goes on from NZ_JARANX010000001.1 coordinate 23,908, forward strand.
GCTTCGCCTTCGACCGAGACTACCTCATAGCGTGGCAAAGACGACTGCCGCGACTGCAAGAATTCCTGAAGTCGCGTCTTGGGGTCTTTCTGGTTGTCCTGTAGATCGAGGGTTTCCAGGCGCGTCGCGTACCACGACAGCACCCGCGCCTTGGCGACGTCCATGCCCGCATCGAGATAGATGGCGCCGATCAGCGCTTCGACGCCATCGGCGAGAATCGAATCGCGCCGGTGGCCACCGCTTTTCATCTCGCCGGAGCCGAGTCGCAGGCATTCGCCCAACTCGAACTCACGCGCCAGTTCGGCCAGGGTCTGCCCTTTCACCAGGCGCGCGCGCAAACGCGATAACTGACCTTCTCGCGCTTGGGGGAAGCGCTGAAAAAGCGCTTCACCGATCACGAAGTTGACGATGGAGTCACCCAGAAATTCCAGGCGCTCGTTGTTCTTGCCCCCATAGCTACGATGGGTCACCGCCAATTCAAGCCGCGCGGTATCGCGAAACTGGTAACCGATTCGTTTACTGAGGGCATGCAAAGGGCTACTCACGACACTGCCTTTTTCATCTGTTCTGGGTGAAGCGGCGGAGAGCATGGCTCTCCCCCAGTATGCGTCAGTCAAGAGTATGGTTCATTCGATGACTCTGACACTAGAGAAACTCGGCAAGCCGCTATCCCAGTGCATCCACACTGCGAACGCCTTGCCCACGATATTCTCTTCAGGTACGAAGCCCCAGTAGCGGCTATCGTTGGAATGATCGCGGTTGTCGCCCATCATGAAGTACTGACCTTCGGGCACCACGACCTCCCGCATGTGCGGACCGGGATCGTCGGGATTGTTATAAATGGCATGCGCCACACCATCCAACTGCTCCTCGAGCAGTCGCTCGCCGGGCGCTATCTCTAGATCAGAGTCGGTCAACGATTTGCCGACCGGCTTCCCGTTGACGTAAAGCTGCTTATCTTCATAACGAATGCGGTCCCCTGGCAAGCCGACGACACGTTTGATGAAGTCGACCGAGGGATCGTCCGGGAAGCGAAACACCATGACATCGCCACGCTCGGGCTCGCCGACATCGACGACCTTGGTGTTGATGACGGGTAGCCGCAGCCCGTAGGTGAACTTGTTGACCAGGATGAAGTCTCCGACCTTGAGTGTCGGGCGCATCGAGCCGGAAGGAATCTGAAACGGCTCGACCACGAAACTCCGCAGCACCAGCACGATCAGCAGCACGGGGAAGAAGGAACGCGCATAATCCACCGCCCAGGGTTCCTTGCCCAACTTGTCCCGCGTGGCGGTGTCCAGCCCACCTTCGACTTGCGATTCGGCCTTTTCCAGACGAGCACGGCGGGTTCGCCGCCACCATACGATATCAACCAGCCAGACAACGCCGGTGATGGCGACCGCCAACACCAGCAACAACGAAAAATCCATGGCTATGATTCCTAATCATTCATCTTGAGGACGGCAAGGAAGGCATCCTGTGGAATTTCTACTTTACCTACCTGCTTCATGCGCTTTTTGCCTGCCTTTTGCTTTTCGAGCAATTTCCGCTTGCGGGTCACATCGCCACCGTAACACTTGGCGGTGACGTTCTTGCGCAGCGCCTTGACGGTCGAACGTGCGACCACCTGCCCGCCCAACGTCGCCTGGATGGCAACGTCGAACATTTGACGCGGAATCAGCTCTTTCATCTTTTCCACTAGCGCGCGTCCACGCGGATGCGCATGATCGCGATGCACGATGGTGGCGAGTGCATCGACGCGGTCACCATTGATCAATACGTCGAGACGCACGAGATTGGCGGCTTCGAAACGCTCGAAGTTGTATTCGAGCGAGGCATAGCCCTTGGAGATCGACTTCAAGCGATCGAAGAAGTCCATCACCACTTCGCTCATCGGCAATTCGTAGGTGAGCTGAATCTGACTGCCCAGGAACAACATGTCGAGCTGTGTCCCGCGACGCTGTTCGCACTCGGTGATGATATTGCCGACGTATTCCTGCGGCACCAGAATGCTGGCACGCACGATGGGCTCGCGCATCTCTTCGATGTCGGCCATGTCCGGCAGTTTGGACGGATTGGATACGTATTGTATCTCACCATCTTTCATGACCAGTTCGTAGATGACCGTCGGCGCCGTGGTCAGAAGGTCCAGGTCGTACTCACGCTCGAGACGTTCCTGGATGATCTCCATGTGCAAGGTGCCGAGGAAGCCGACGCGGAAACCGAAGCCCAATGCATCGGAGTTTTCCGGCTCGTAATCCAGCGACGCATCGTTGAGGGCCAGCTTCTCCAGCGCATCGCGGAAGTCTTCGTAATCGTCGGAGCTGACCGGAAAAATGCCTGCATAGACCTGGGGCTTGACCTTCTGGAAGCCGGGCAAGCGCGCGACGTCATCTCCCCCCTTGGCATGCACGATGGTGTCACCCACCGGCGCGCCGTGAATGTCCTTGATGCCGGCCACGACGAAACCGACTTCACCGGCACGCAGCACACCGGTTTGTTTTCGCTTGGGCGTGAAGATGCCGACTTCGCTGACTTCCCAGGCGCGCTCGGTGGACTTCATGCGGATCTTGTCGCCCTTCTTGATCGTGCCGTCGAACAGGCGCACCAGGGAAATCACACCCAGATAATTGTCGAACCACGAATCGACGATCAGCGCCTGCAACGGCACCTCGGGGTTGCCTTGGGGCGGCGGCACGTCACGCACCAGACGCTCGAGCAGAGCGTCCATGCCCAGGCCGCTCTTCGCGGAAATCTGGCAGGCATCGGAGGCATCGATGCCGATGATTTCCTCAACCTCATGGGCCACGCGATCGGGATCGGCCTGGGGCAGGTCGATCTTGTTGAGGACCGGCAGGACTTCGAGCCCTTGCTCCACTGCCGTGTAGCAATTGGCCACTGATTGCGCCTCGACGCCTTGCGCCGCATCGACCACCAGCAACGAGCCCTCGCAGGCATAAAGCGAGCGCGACACTTCGTAGGAAAAATCGACGTGGCCTGGCGTATCGATGAAGTTGAGCTGATAGACCTGACCATCCTCGGCCTTGTAGTCCAGCGTCACGGACTGCGCCTTGATGGTGATGCCTCGCTCACGCTCGAGATCCATCGAGTCGAGCACCTGCTCCTTCGTCTCGCGCTCGGTCAAGCCACCGCAGATCTGGATGATGCGGTCGGAAAGCGTCGACTTGCCGTGGTCGATGTGGGCAATGATGGAGAAATTGCGAATGAGTGGAAGCGTTGCGTTATTTTCGTCGCGGCTCATCAAGTCCTACCTGGGTCAGAAACACGATCCGGCCAAGCAATGAAGCAAGCGTATGCGGACCGATGGACAATTCAATTGAAAGGCATTGTACCGGCAAGCACCTTCCATGGACAGCGAGGGCGTGTGATCGACACGACGAGGCCCCGACGGAGCGGGGCCTCGATGCCTAGCGTCTGCACGCCGACCCGGTATCAGTCATCGGCGGGCTGCAGCCGCAGCGCCACGAACAGCGATTGTCCGTCACGCATGATACGCACCGGAATGGCACGGTCAGTGGGTGCATTCTTCACCGCTTCCAGCAAGGCATCGGTGTTTGCGATGGCCTTGCTATCGAAGCTGACGATGACGTCACCGCGGGCGATTCCGGCCGCGGCTGCCGCACCTCGTGGGTCGATCTGACGCACCAGGACACCGTTGTCGACGTCCAGTTGCTTGCGCATCTGCTCGTCAAGGTCGCTGATCGCGACGCCCAGGCGCGCTTGACTGTCATTCTCCTGGGGCTGTTGGCTGGACGCCATTTTGCCCTCTTCCGGCCAGTTGCCTACGGTGACCTCGACCTTCTGAGGCTCGCCATCACGCAGGATGTTCAGCGTCACGTCGTCGCCAGGCGATACACGGCCCACCAAACGGGGCAAGGTGGTGGAATCCTCGACCTTTTCGTCGTCGACCGCGAGCACCACATCGCCGGCCTTGAGTCCGGCCTCGCTGGCAGGGCCATCATCGGTGACATCGGCAATCAACGCACCGCGCGTATCGTCAAGACCGAAGGATTCCGCCAAATCGTCCGATACGGGCTGTATCACCACCCCGAGCCACCCACGGCTGACGTGCCCTGAGTCTTTCAACTGATCGGCGATGTCCATCGCCACATTGATCGGGATGGCGAAAGAAACCCCCATGAAGCCACCGCTACGGGTGTAGATCTGGGAGTTGATGCCCACGACCTCGCCATCGAGATTGAACAAAGGGCCGCCGGAATTGCCAGGGTTGATCGCCACATCGGTCTGGATGAAGGGGACGTAAGCGTCACTCGGCAGGGTGCGATTGATGGCGCTGACGATGCCTGAAGTGACCGAATGATCGAACCCGAAGGGCGAGCCAATGGCCGCGACCCATTCGCCAACCTGCAGGTCGTCGGAGTCCCCCATGTCGAGTGTCGACAAATCGTCGGCATCGACCTTGAGTACGGCAACGTCGGTTTTCTTGTCGGCGCCCACCAGAGTGGCCTCGAGCTCGCGGCGATCATTGAGTCGCACCACGATCTCGTCGGCACCGTCCACCACATGCGCGTTGGTCATGATGTAGCCATCACGGCTGATCACGAACCCCGACCCTAGCGAGTGGCGTTCTTGACTGCCCTGACCGGGCGCTCCCGGCGTCATGGGCGGCATCTGATCGCCGAAGAAGTGGCGAAAGATATCGGGGACGCCCTGATCTCCAAACGGCGATCCAGACATGCCCCGGGGTTCGACCGTACTGGTAGTGGAAATGTTGACGACGCCCGGCGCGGCGTCTTCGACCAATTGAGTGAAATCCGGCAGTTCGCGCGCCTGAGCGATCTGCGCAGCGCATAACGTAACGAACGCCAATAACAATGGGGTGACATAACGAGAGAGACGTTGCATAAAAGACTCCTGATGAAAAGCGTGAACTCGTTGACTAAAACGAGGAGTCACATTGACAACTGCCGGGATGCACACCGGCCTACCAAGGGTCGATAGCCAAGAGATCTCGTATCGACACCTTCATTGCTACATTAAAGGGAGAAGCATTCACGGAAAAGCATCATTGGCTCAATGGGCGTCCCTGCTACCTGTCAGCCGCCTCCCGCACCTATCCACACAGCACGTCGCCGAAGCGCCAAACGACAAAGGCGCGCTCCTGACAACAGGTAACGCGCCTTGGCACGGGATCGTCACACGCGGACGACAGACGGCATGGAATTAACGCTGACTCGATACCTCGGCACCCGAGCCATCGGATGCGCGAGAAGACGACATCCAAGCCTCGCTAGCTCCCTGCTGCTGGTTCAAGTACGCCTGCAGAAGGCGCGCCTGCTCATGGTCGCTGCTTAACGCCTGACGCGGAGAGTCGGAAAAGAGCGACGCATCCATACCGACCTCCATGGCACCGCCGGGCCCTGAAGGCGCCATGCTGGGAAATACTGGATTCGCCCCAGACGAGGTCAAGAACCCGTTTCCGTCGCCGCCGAAACTCGCTAGCCTGGCGCCGACACCGCCCCCCGAGGGCGCGCTCTGCAGCGATGCTGGCTGCACGCTGGCGCCGCCCTCGGCGGAAGGCGTCTCGCTGGAAGAGGCATTGCCGCTGGCGAATTCAGCCCCTTCACCAGTGACACCGTCCGGCGAATTGGCGTTGTACACCTGAACGCCGGTAATGACCATCAGCGACACCGCAGCCGCGACGGCGGCACTTCCTGCGAAGGAAGACGGCACCACACGACGCGAGTTGGTCGCCTCCTGAGGTCCGGATTCGTCGGCAAGGCGCGCCATTATGCCGGCGGACAGATCCGCACTGACATCCACACCACGATCACGCTGCATCATGCTGCGCGCCAAGTGATAACGCCGCCATGTCTCGGCGTCTTCAGGCGCGTCTTGCAACGACTTCATGACACGGCGTATCTCGAGCTCGTCGCCCTCATTATCCATCAGCGCGGACAAGGGCTCTCGCACGTTCTGATTCATACCTACACCCTCACATTCGAGAAGACGACTGCCCATCGTCTACTGGGCGCTACGCAGCGGTTCACGTGTGGCAACACCTTTTCTTGATATCTTGCACGAGCGTCTTGCCCACCTGACGCGATAGCGCCCACTCATTCCACTGGTACTCGTTGAGACGTCAAAGGCGCCGGACAGTTCAATTTTGCATGCGTCGAGTGACACTTTTTTTATCACCCGGCTTGATCACTCGACCGTGGCATCGGCCTGACGCGGCGCATTGAGCATCGGCTCGATGGCTTTATCCACCGCCTCACGTGCTCTGAAAATGCGCGAGCGCACCGTGCCGACCGGACACTGCATGATATTGGCGATGTCCTCATAGGCGAGACCATCCATCTCACGCAAGGTGATCGCGGTCCGGAGATCTTCCGGCAGGTTCTCGATGGCCTCGAACACCACCGCCTCGAGCTGATCGCGCTGCAAGGCGGCTTCCGGAGTCTCGATGTCGGAAAGACGACCGCTATGGTCGACCACCTCGGCATCCACGATGTCCATATCGCTGCCCGGCGGCCGTCGGCCGCGGGAAACAAGATGATTCTTGGCGGTGTTGATGGCGATGCGATACATCCACGTATAAAAGGCACTATCGGAGCGAAACTTGCTCAAGGCGCGGTATGCCTTGATGAAAGCTTCTTGGGCGACATCCTGCACTTCGGCAGGGTCATGCACATAACGCCCGATCAAGCCGAGGATCTTGTGCTGGTACTTCTTGACCAGGAGATCGAAAGCCCGGGTGTCTCCCTTCTGGGCACGCTCGACGAGCTGGTGGTCGGTATCCCTGGTGCCCATTCATTCCTCCCCCATGCCGGAGGCACTATAAAGCGAAGCGCCGACAACGGCGCCAGCGCAGGAAAATTGTATCTGCTGTGTGGTCATCATGTTCCAGTCGAGCCCACAGGGCACTGAAGAATCAAAGTAATAGACGAAATTGGGCGAAGACCTAGGGTCATGTGGCCGATCCACTTGCTTGACTTAAGTAGTGCCTAGTGTTCCTTTTTCTGCCCGCCCCATCAAGGCGATAAAGCGGCGGATGCGCTGATGGCATCCGAGCATTGACCGTCATCATGGCGAGAAGTTCGGCCATGACATTGATTTTCCCAGCGCTGACAGGCGATAGTAACGATTCTTAGCAAGCGAAACCGATGCCCTTCGCGACACATATCTACAGGTAGCGGAATGTCAGAACAGCAGGTCAATAACATTAACGTCCTTTCTCAGGACGTACTGGTCACACCCGAAGCGCTCAAGCGTGAAATTCCTCTTTCCGAGGAGGCCGAGCGCACGGTACTCGAAGGGCGCCGAACCGTTCAACGGATTCTCGACGGCGACGACCCGCGTCTTGTTGTCGTCATCGGCCCCTGCTCGATCCACGATGTGGATGCGGCACGCGATTATGCTCGCCGTCTGCGCCAACTGGCCGACGAGGTAAGCGACAGCCTGTACGTGGTCATGCGTGTGTATTTCGAGAAGCCGCGCACGACCGTCGGCTGGAAGGGGCTGATCAACGACCCGCACCTCGACGACACCTTCGACATCCAGGAAGGGCTGCGCACCGCCCGGCGCCTTCTGGTGGAGCTCACCGAAATGGGCCTGCCGTTGGCCACCGAGGCGCTGGATCCCATCTCGCCGCAGTATTTGCAGGATTGCATCAGCTGGTCGGCCATCGGGGCACGCACCACCGAATCCCAGACACACCGTGAAATGGCCTCCGGTCTCTCGTCGCCGGTCGGCTTCAAGAACGGCACCGACGGCAGTCTCGACGTCGCGGTCAACGCGCTCAAGTCCGTCGCCAATCCGCATAACTTCCTGGGTATCGACCAGGGCGGACAAGTCGCCGTCATTCGCACACGTGGCAACCCCTACGGCCATGTCGTGTTGCGCGGCGGCAACGGCAAGCCCAATTACGACAGCGTCAGCGTTACTCTCGCCGACCAGGAGCTGCGCAAGGCGGGCGTGATACCTAATATCATGGTCGACTGCTCGCACGCCAACTCCAACAAGGATCCGTCCTTGCAGCCCTTGGTAATGGATAACATCGCCAACCAGATCCTCGAGGGCAACACCTCGATCATGGGGCTGATGGTCGAATCGCACATCGGCTGGGGGAACCAGAAGATTCCCGAGGATCGCTCGCAGCTTCAGTACGGCGTTTCCATCACCGATGCCTGTATCGACTGGCCGACCACCGAAACGGCCATGCGCGAGATGAACGAGAAGTTGAAGCCGGCACTGCCCCAGCGCCAGCGCGGCGAATAAGTCCCTTGCGCCCCCTCTCCACGACCCCGCCTCACCCGCGGGGTCGGTTCATCGACGACCTCTTAAGAGACTAGGCGCTGTCTGCAACGTGTTTCAGAACCTTACTGTGCCATGCCGTCGATTTCACGTCGGAAAGGCGGTAATGAATCGAGCAGTGCCCGTCCATAACGACGCGTCAGCACACGCCGGTCGAGTAATGTGATGCGCCCCTGATCGGCTTCCTTGCGGATCAACCGACCGCAGGCCTGGACCAGACGAATCGAGGCATCCGGCACCGAGATGCGCATGAACGGATTCCCGCCCCGGCTTTCGATCCACTCCGCCAGCGTCGCCCCTACCGGATCATCAGGCACGGAAAACGGCAGCCGAGTAATGACCACATGCGTCAGGTATTCCCCCGGTAGATCGATCCCCTCGGCGAAACTTGCCAACCCGAAGATGACACTGCCCTCCCCGGCATCGATGCGCGCGCGATGACGCTGCAACAAGTCACGTTTAGGCAGGTGATTTTGAGCCAACACCCGCTGACGCACCGCCTCCGGCAACGCTTCGAGCACGGCACGCATCTGCTTGCGTGACGAGAACAGCATGAGCACGGCTTCGCGTTCACCCAACGCTTGGGTGAAATCGAGCAGCGCACGCTCGTGGGCCTCACGATTGCTGGGATCGACGGCTTCCGGCGGCACGCTGAGCACGGCCCGCGAGTAATCGAAAGGGCTAGGTAGACGTTGATAGCGATAGCGATTGGCAAGCCCGGCGCGTTCTTGCAAACGCTCGAAGCGATTGAGCGCCGTCAGCGTCGCCGAGGTCACCACCGCCCCATAGCATGTGCCCCACAGATGCCGGGCCAAGGTCTCGGCGGCCGAGACGGGGCTTGCCGAAAACGTCAGCTCCACCTCGCCGGCGACACGCTCGAAGGTCAGCCAACGTGCCTGCGGCACGCCGTCCTCAGGGTCCGTCGTGGCCAACGCCTGCCACAAGGCGTGCGCATCCAGAGCACGGCCGTGCAGCAGGGCGATCAACGGCAGCCAGGCCTCGGCCTGTTCGCGCGATAACCCCGTGGCTTTTTCCGGATCGAGGCTCTCACGCAGGATATCGGCCATGCTCTCGAGCGTACGTGACAACTCGGCAAACGCCGTGACCATCGCCCCGGCCTGCTCGGAAAGCGCCTCGGGCACCCGCCCCATGGAGAAGCGATGATGCACGGCGTCATTAGTCTCTTCAGGCAGCCCGTTTTCCAGTTCGGCGATACGATGCCCCATGGCAAACGCCTCACCGAGGCGCGGCTCCAGCGCAGCGATGGCTTCCGGCAAGCTCGCCAACAATCGGGCCAGGGTCGGCTGCACGGCCAGCGCGGTATTCAGCTCGGTCAGCGACTTCTTCAGCGTGCGCAGCCAGCGAAGCGTACCGTTGACCGGCAAACGGTGATAGAAGTGATCGAGAGCCTTGTCGGGTAGATGGTGCCCTTCGTCGAAGACGTAGATGCACTCCTTGGGCGAGGGCAATACCAACCCGCCCCCCAGGGAAAGATCCGCCAGCACAAGGTCGTGATTGGCGACGATGATATCGGCCTGATCGAGACCGCGGCGGGCACGAAAGAAGGCGCAGGCACCGAAGTGGCCACAGCGGCGGTTGGTGCACTGGCGATGATCGATGGTCAGACGGCGCCAATCGGCATCGTCGATTCCCGTCGGCCAGCTATCGCGATCCCCCTCCCAGCGCCCTGCCGAGTAGGCGTCGGCCATCTCCTGCGCCAAGGCCTGAAAGTCGTCACCATCGCGGGACGTCATCGCTTCCTCGAAAAGCGATAGCGTAGGGTTGTCTTCCCCACCTTCCAGGACTTGATCGAGCCGTGCCACGCACAGATAGCGCCCCCGGCCCTTGGCCAGGGCGTATTCGAAATCGAGGCCACTGTGCGCCTTGAGGGCCGGTAGATCGTGGTGCAGCACCTGCTCTTGGAGCGCCACCGTGGCGGTGGAAATCACCAGGCGCTTACCGCGTGCCTGAGCGATGGGCAGCGCGGCCAGCAAGTAGGCCAACGTCTTGCCAGTACCGGTACCCGCTTCAAGCACGCAGACATGCTCGTTGGAAAGACGTCGCCCAGCATCATCCGCCTCGATGCCGCCCAGGGTCCGCGCGATCTCGGCGATCATCAGGCGCTGCCCATAACGCGGCGTCAGCTCGAGCCCATCGAGCACCTTTCGGTAGGCCCCCTGGATGGTTGCCTTGAGCTCAGGGTCGAGCGCTTTGGATGCCGTCTCTGCCAAGGGTCAGAGCAGCCCTTCGGGAGGATGCTGACAGGGCAGCTTGGCGTCGATGTAGGATTCGATTCCCGGCAGCGCAAAGGCATCTTCTTCGCCGACGAAACTGATCGATACACCCTCGGCGCCGGCACGTCCCGTGCGGCCGATACGGTGCACGTAATCTTCGGGATCTTCCGGCAGGGTGTAATTCACCACATGGCTGACATCATCGATATGAATGCCACGCCCTGCCACATCGGTGGCAACCAGCACATCCACCTCGCCGTTACGGAAACGGTCGAGCGTTTCGATACGCGCTTTTTGCGGTACATCACCGGAGAGCATCGCCACGTTGACCCCTGCCTGGCGCAGTTCGCTGTCGAGGTTGCGCACCAGGTCGCGCCGATTGCCGAACACGATCACGCGCTCCATGCTCTCCTGGTTGAGCAAGTTGATCAGCAGGCGTTGCTTGTCGCTGTCGCCCACCAGGTAGACGCGCTGATCGATGTTGGCGGCATTCTCGAGGCTGGCCTCGATCTCGACGTGTGTGGCGCCATGCGTCCACTGCTTGGCCAAGTTGAGAATGTCCGGACTGAACGTCGCCGAGAAAAGGAAAGTCTGGCGTTCTTCGGTCTTGGGCGTATGTTGGATGATGCGCTTGACGTCGGGGATGAAGCCCATCGACAGCATACGATCCGCTTCGTCGAGGACCAGCACTTCGGTTTGCGTCAAATCGACATCGTGCTTCTCGTGGAAGTCGAGCAGACGCCCCGGCGTCGCAACCAGCACATCGAGCTTGCGCGACAACTGATCGCGCTGCTTCTGATAGTCCATGCCACCGACGACACTGGCCACATTGAGCGAAGTGAAGCGCGCCAGTGCCTTGGCGTCTTTCTCGATCTGCAGCGCCAACTCCCGTGTCGGCGCGACGATCAACGCACGTGGCGCACCGGGCTTCTGGCCGTCAGGGGCTTTCTCTTCCAGGAAGTACGCCAGAGTCGAAATCAGGAAAGCGGCGGTCTTGCCGGTCCCCGTCTGCGCCTTGCCGACCACATCGCCACCTAGCAGCGTATGGGTCAAGGCTTCTGCCTGGATCGGCGTGCAGTATTCGAACCCCAGGGCGTGAATCGCGCGCATGAGCGGCACAGGAAGATCGAAATCGTGAAAACGCCACTTGCCCGCCACCGGTGTCACCTGGAACTGCTTGATGTCCCACTGGGACTGCGAACGACGCGGCTTGCGACGCCGACGCTTTGGCTTGCGGTTCTGGGCCGGTTCTGGGGTTTTATCCGACTCACTCATAGGCTTCTATGTCTGTCCATATTCGTACGCAAATGCATGAATCCAGCGCGCTTGTCCGCTTTTCCGGAGCGCGCCACGGCCATCGCGACAGCCAAGCTGGATCACGACGCAAGCAGACATTGTATCAGTCATTGCCGAGCATCGCGCGGGCATCGCGCTCAAGCACGGATGCCGCTCGGCGGCGCGACTGGTAGAATGATTCTCAAGTCAATACGACACAGGGTCACGACATGACACGCAGCAAGAAAACGCGCTCGATCGCCAGCAAGGTGACGATTCGCACCGGGCGTCGCAAGGATTTCCGTAAATGGCGCCACGACAACCCCGATCAGGTCAAATCGTCGCCGCGCTACGTACAGAAGAAACGCCAGCAACGCAAACTACAGGCCGCACGTCGCCTGGCACGTCAACAGCAGGCGCCAACCCTCGACGTGCATGGCGCGCCGACACGCGACGACGATTCACGGGGTGATCGCTGATGCGCCTGGTCTCCTTCAACATCAACGGAATCCGCGCTCGCCTGCATCAACTGGAAGCGCTCATCGAAGCGCATCGTCCCGATATCATCGGTCTCCAGGAAACCAAGGTGCAGGACAGTGAGTTCCCGCGTGAAAGCGTCGAAGCGCTCGGCTATCACGTCGCTTTTCACGGGCAGAAAGGCCATTACGGCGTCGCGCTACTCACCCGACAGGCCCCCGAGGTCGTGCATTACGGCTTACCCGACGATGGCGAAGAGGCCCAGCGACGCTTGATCGGCGTCCGCATCAGCTGTGACGACGGCGACACCATGACCGTGTACAACGGTTACTTCCCGCAGGGTGAGAATATCGAGCACCCCACCAAGTTCCCCGCCAAACGCGATTTCTATGCCCGCCTCACGGCATTGCTGCAAGAGCGACATACGCCCAATGAGCGGCTCGCGGTCATGGGAGACTTCAACATCTCGCCCGCCGACATCGACATCGGCATCGGCGAGTCCAATCGCAAGCGCTGGCTGCGCGAGGGCAAGACCAGTTTCCAACCCGTGGAGCGTGAATGGCTCACGCGACTCGCCGACTGGGGACTGAGCGATTGCTATCGTCTGCGCTACCCCGAAGTCGACGATCGCTTCAGCTGGTTCGACTATCGTTCGCGGGGCTTCGAGCGCGAGCCTAAACGCGGCCTGCGGATCGACTACATCATGGTCACCCCCACGCTGTGCGAGCAGGTGGAAGACGCCGGTATCGATTACGCACTACGCGGCATACAGCGTCCTTCGGATCATGCCCCGGTATGGGCACAGCTCGCGTTGTAATACGCATCAACGTCCGTAAAAAGCGTGTGTCACATGCGTCATTGCGTATCGGAGAGCACCTGAGGCGTTGCCTCATCGGGTAATGCGTCGACGTCAGGCGCTTTCCCGACATCCCCTTCGCCGAGCGATGCCAGCCAGGACTCGGCCTGCGACGCACCGGCATCGCGCGCCGCTTCGAACGCCTCTCGCGCCGCCTCTTCATCCGACGACGCCAGTTGCGACACGCCCTCCAAGAGCCAGGTTCGCGCGGGATCGGCTCCCTGCTCACGTGCTTGGTGAAGCGCTTCTATCGCCGTCGACCATTCGCCCCAACCGTAGGCCAGCTCGCCGAGCTGGCGCCAGTCCTCGGCGGCCTGGGTCTCTTCAGCCAGCGCGCGCCACGCCGACAGCGCCTTGTGGTGCGCGCGCGCCGACGTCCAGGCCTCGGCAAGAAGACGCCGGTGCTCGCGATCGCGTGGCAGCGTGCCTTTCTCGAATGCCGTTTCCAGATGCTCGGCGGCACGCGCCGGGGTGCCGCCCGCCAGATGTAGCCGAATCAAACGCTCGAGATCGTCCTCGCCCGCGAGCGCGCCCCGCCGCCAACCGGCCTCCCATAACGCCGCTGCCAATCCCGGCTGCTGCATGCGCTGCGCCAGCGCGGCGGCACGCCGCCATGCCTGGGGATCGTCACTATTGCTTTGCAACTGATCATTGAGCAGCGCCAGTGCCGCGTCGTAACGCTCGGCATGCTGATAAACGCTGGCCGCCAGGCGACGCCTATCGGCCTCCATACCACCTGCGCGCCGCGCGCGATCGACCCACTGCGCCGCCTGCGACCACTGCTCGAGCGTCGCCTGGGCTTGCACCATCAACCACAGGCTGTCGCGGTCACCGCCATGACGCTCGATCCACTCGCCCAGCAATTCGGCGCCTTGCGCGGTCAGCCCCGCGCGCAGCCTCAAACGTGCTTCCTGGTTGAGCCAGCGCCGGCGCGAATCGCTCCCCACACCGTCAATGCGCCGTGCTTGATAAAACAAATCCGCAGCGGCAGCTTCCCGACCTCGATGCGCCTCACCCGTGGCCGCCAATTGCAGAAACAAGGCACGTGCCCAGCGATCCGCCCGATTACCGCCTTGTAACCGCTCAGCGGCCGCCTTGGCGTCATCGATGGCGCTCTCGCTGGCGTTATCCTGCATGCGCTGCTGAAGCGACTCCAACGCCTGCACCATATCGGGTGCCAGTGCCGGCCCGGCGGCACTGGCACTCGTGCTGGCCATTCCCAGCCCCAGACATAGCATCGCTACACATCCCCAATGACGCCACTGCATGCGTTACCTCTCGAGACGAAATTCCAGCCGCTGACGCGCTTCACGCGGATGATCGCTTTGCGAAAACTGCCAATCGGCGACGGCCTTGAGCGCCGCACGTTCGAACGTACTACGCGGCTCGGCATCAGTGACGTGCAAGGAATCGCGATCGACTCGCCCATTGGGCTTGATCGTGAAGCTCACCTCCACGAACCCCTCGATGCCACGCCGTTGCGCCCGCGACGGATACTCCGGCGGCACGCGTTCGGTGGGCTGCGGCGAGCCGACTTTTTCAGCGTCCTGCTCACTCGTTTCACCGTTCGCCGAGGCATCGGCATCTGAGGCGTCCGCGCTGTCGCCTTGCGACGCTGCATCCGCAGGTGACGTTGCTTCTGCAGGCTCAGGCTGCGGTTCGGGCTCAGGCTCAGGCGCCGGCTCGGGTTCCGGCTCTGGAGTGGGCTCGACTTCCTCGAGCTCGGGCAACGACTCCTCAGGCACTTCCGGCGAGGGAGGCGCCGAGGCTTGCGGCTCGGGCAACGTCAGCGAACTGTCACTCTGGGTCGCGGGCACTGGCGAGGGCGGCGGAGGCGGCGGCGTTTGAGCCGGTGGCGTCGGGGCATCCGGTGCAGCCGCTTCCGGTGCCGACGCCTGCTGTGCCTCGGGCGCCTCGACGCGTGACACCGACATCGGCTGCTCGACCGGCTCATGGTTATCCTCCGGCGGCGCCACCAGCAAGGCCAACAGATAGAAAAGCCCCAATGCCATCAAGATGCCGCCTGCAGCGCCTGCGATCGCTCTCATCCGTCGGCGCCTCGGTCCGCCGCCACGGCGACGTTTTCAACGCCGGCATCGCGAATGGCATCCATGACTTCGATGAGCAGCCCAGTGGTCGATTGGCGATCGGCCTGAATCACCACGCCGCCTTCGTCGCTCATCAGACTGGCCACTTCATTGCCGACGCGATGTGCATCCACCGGCTGTCCATCGACCCACACGGCGTCCTCGGCAGTGATCGCCACCATGACCTGCGCTTCGGGGCGCGCGGTCGCGGAGGACGATTCGGGACGGTCGATTTCCACGCCACTCTCCTTGATGAAGCTGGTCGTCACGATGAAGAAGATCAACATGATGAACACCACATCCAGCATCGGCGTGAGGTTTATTTCCTGGGCGTCGTCATTGACGTCCTGTAGTCGACGCCTACGCATTGGCATCCTCCACGGCACGTGCCATGCGGTCATGAAGCCGCTGATCCTCGCGCCGAATCACGTGTTCTAGACGGGTGGTGAACAATAGCCCCACCACGGCGACTGCCATGCCGGTCAATGTCGGTAACGTCGCGCGGGCCACGCCATCGGCCATGGCCCGCGCCTGGTTGACGTCGGTCAAGGAGAGGCTATCGAAGACCTGAATCATCCCGGTGACCGTTCCCAGCAATCCCAGCAGCGGGCACAGCCCCACCAGGAGTTTGAGCCACGGCAGAGGGCGCCGCAGTTGACCGATGAGCTCCGAGGTCCAGACCTCGCGCAGCGTCAACGCGCTCCAGCTGGCGTGATCGCGGCGCGCGACCCAGCGCGCCACCAATGCCCGACGACGACGGCGATGCACGAATTGCCAGTACAGACCACGCTCCAGCCCCATGGCGAAAAGCGCCATGGCAACCAGGGCAATCACCACCAGCACCGGACCACCGGCATGAACCAGCCAGACGATGGGCTCAGCGAGCGTGGACATCGGCCTGCGTCCTCGTATGCCCGTATGAGGCCTCGAGATGCTCGGCCAGCACGGCACTCGCCCGACCCTCGAGCGTGCCGAGCAATTCGCGGCTGCGACTGCTCAAGGCGGTATGCGCGAATAGAAGCGGCACGGCGACGATCAGGCCCAGCACGGTGGTCACCAATGCCTGGCTGATCCCGCCGGCCATGAGCTGCGGATCGCCGGTGCCAAACACGGTGATCGCTTGGAAGGTGCCGATCATCCCGGTCACGGTCCCCAACAGCCCCAGCAAGGGGGCGACGGCCGCCATGAGCTTGACCAAAGGCTGACCACGCTCGAGACGCGGCTTTTCGGCCAGTAGCGCTTCATCGAGGCGTGCCTCCAACGCTTCCGGTGCATGATCGTGACCCAGTGCCGCGAAGCGGCCGAGCACCCGCCCCAGCGGATTATCGCTGCGCAAGGTCTCGGGAGTGCGGAGCTGACGACGCAGACGCAGGCTGACCATCAGCAAATACGCGTATTGCGACAACGCCACCAGCAACCCCACGATCCCCAGCACGACGATGACGTAGCCGACTGAGCCGCCTTGCTGAAAACGCTCCCACAGCGAGGGTTGTTGCGCCAAGGCATCGAGCACATTGCCTTGCGTGGGATCGAAAACCACGCGGTCGCTGTCACCATTCTGGAAGGATTGCAGCGCGTCGCTGGCATCTTCGGGTGTATGTGAGATCACACGCAGACCAGCTTCGTCCGCTTGATTGCCCGCGTCACGTGTCAGAAGCTTGCCACCGCTGAAGGCGAGAAAGTCGCCCAGGCGTACCGCCTCACGTTGCTCGACATTACCTTCGGCATCGGCGATGGGCGCCTCGAAGCGCACGCCACGCCCGGTCTCCGCTGTCAGCTCGGCAAACGTCCGCCCCAGGTTTTCCAGTGTCTGGGTATCGATGATGGCGTCATCGTCGAGCCGTTCCGGCAGCGTCGTCTGCGTCCCCACTGTCAACCAACCGTCACCCAGCGCATCGCGCAATTCGCCGATTTGTCCTTGCGCCACATCGAATACGCCATCGAGATCGCCCGCTTCATCGCGACGCCGCTGGTTGACTTCATCGAGCGCTTCACGCTGACGCGTTTGCGTTGCCTCCAGCTCGTCGCGCCGTTGACGCGCGTCATCGCGTTCGCTTTCCGCTTTTTCCACCGCGTCGCGCAGTGCAGTGCGGTCGTCCACCAGTGCGTTCAAGCGCTCTCGGTCTCGCGCCTCGGCAGCTTCGCTATCCGTGCGCAGACTTTCCAGCATTTGCTGCAGCGAGGGGCTCGAGTCACTCTCCTGAGCCATCGCCGATGGCACGATGCCCGGCAGTGCCATCGTCAATATCAGCACCGGGGCCAATGCCAATACCCGGGACCGCAGAGACTTCCATGTGCTCATGATGCCCCCTCGTCCTGGGCTGGAGAATTCGCGTCGTCGGCCGATTGCGTCTCGAGCGTTACCGAGACTGGAAGGTCGAGCAATGCCGGCGCTCGCTGATCACGCGCAATACGCAGCCCCTTGCGCAGTTCATCGAGCGCATCGCCCTCGAGGGGTTGCCATTCCTCGGCATCGGCACGCCAGACGCCACCGGCGCGGCCATCCGGCGTGGCGTAATAGAGCCCGATACGCCCTACGCGGAGGTAATCGACCTGGCGGTCGTCGTCGCCCACCAGCGGACCTTGCCAGGCATCCATCTCGCGACCATAGTCGAGCTCCGTGCGCCAGGCGGAGAGCACGCGATCGAGCTTGTCACCCGCACTCATCTCGCTGTCATCGAGCATCGTATCGAGACTCTCGACGCGTGCCAGGCGCTCCTCGCGCAAGAATGGCAAGTCGGCTTCGATCAGGGTGCGCAATTGCGACACCATATCGCGCAACTGCCCCGGCAGGGCTTCACGCGTCACCGAGAGTTGATCGATGGCCTCGCGGCGCTTCTCGATCAAGGCCTGCTGCGCCTGATTACGGCGGGCAAGCTCGTCGTTGTAGCGCTCGAGCCGCGAGGCCTCGCGGCTAGCATCGCGCAAGCGCGTCAGCAATTCACGCGTTTCGTCGTCGGCCGCGTCTATCTTGTCCTGCAGCGCCGCCTGTTCTTGCTGCGCCTGCGCACTGGCGTCTCGCAATGACGTCTGCTGCGCCCAGGCCGTTGCCGAAACGCCCATCAATAACGCCATACCGGCGCAGGCCGCACGCCGGCATGTCCGTGTTCGGCTTCGCGTGTCGTTAGGCACCACGCTTTCTCCCGTTGCTTGATCGTGTCGAACGCTCATCAGCGCCGACGAATGGACGGCTAGTACGCTAATACAAACAATAATAATTATCAATCATGTACCATGAAACAGAAAACCGGCCACCCAGGGCCGGTTCAGCAATGCAGTGCGCGCCAATAGTCTTTGGCAGGCCACACTCATACCTACGACTTACAATTTGGATTCGAGTTCGGGAAGTACTTCGAACAAGTCGCCCACCAGGCCGTAATCGGCGACCTGGAAGATCGGTGCCTCGTCGTCCTTGTTGATCGCCACGATGATCTTGGCGTCCTTCATGCCCGCCAGATGCTGGATGGCGCCACTGATGCCCACGGCGATATACAGCTCCGGGGCAACGATCTTGCCGGTCTGCCCGACCTGCATGTCGTTGGGCACGAAGCCGGCGTCCACGGCCGCGCGCGAAGCACCAATCGCCGCGCCGAGCTTGTCGGCGATGCCGTCGAGCAGTGTGAAGTTCTCGCCGTTACCCATGCCGCGACCGCCGGAAACGACCACGCGCGCACTGCCCAGTTCGGGACGATCGCTGCTGGCCAGCTCCTCGCCGATGAACCGCGACAGGGTATTCTCGACGGTGGCACTGATCGCCTCGACCCCGGCGCTACCCGTTGCGTCGACGGCATCGAAGGCCGTGGTGCGCACGGTGAGTACCTTGAGGGCATCGTTCGACTGCACGGTGGCAATCGCGTTGCCCGCATAGATAGGACGCTGGAAGGTATCGGGGCTTTCCACGCCGATTACCTCCGACAGTGCGGCCACGTCCTTGAGCGCGGCGACGCGCGGCAACACGTTTTTGCCATGGGTGGACGCGGCAGCCAGCACATGGCTGTAGTCGCCGGCAAGTCCGGCGATGAGCTCGGCCATCGGCTCGGCGAGCTGGTACGCATAGACGCCGTCGTCGGCGGTTCTCACCTTGGCGACACCGGACAGCTTGGCGGCCGCCTCGGCGGCGCCTGCGGCGTTATCACCCGCCACCAGGATATCGATGTCTCCGCCGATGGCCTGGGCCGCGGCGACCACGTGGGCAGTGCTGTCTGCCAGTTGGCCGTTATGATGTTCGGCGATAACCAGAATGCTCATGCGATCACCTTGGCTTCGTTCTTGAGTTTGTCGACGAGTTCATCCACGGAGGCCACCTTGGTGCCGCCCTGGCGTTCCGCCGGCGATTCCACCTTGAGCACGCTCAGGCTGGACGCTACGGCGACGCCCATGTCATCGGGACTCTTGACGTCGATGGACTTTTTCTTGGCCTTCATGATGTCGGGCAGCTTGGCATAGCGTGGCTCGTTGAGGCGCAAGTCGGTGGTAATCACCGCCGGCAGCTTGAGCGCGACGGTCTGCAGACCGCCGTCGACTTCACGGGTCACCTGAACTTCGTCGTCCTCGACCTGTACCTCGGAGGCGAACGTGCCCTGCCCCATGCCCGCCAGCGCGGCCAGCATCTGGCCGGTCTGGTTGTTGTCGGTGTCGATAGACTGCTTGCCGAGAATCGTCAGGCCCGGCTGTTCGTCGTCGGCGACCCGTTTGAGGAGCTTCGCGGCGGTCAGCGACTCGACCTTGTCGTCGGTCTCGACGTGGATCGCGCGATCGGCACCCAGCGCCAGGGCAGTACGCAGTTGCTCCTGCGCCGCCTTGGGACCGATGGTGACGGCGACTACCTCGCTGGCCACTCCTTTTTCCTTGAGGCGCACCGCTTCTTCCACAGCGATCTCGCAGAACGGATTCATGGCCATCTTGACGTTGGTGAGATCGACGTCGGAATGATCCGGCTTGACTCGGATCTTGACGTTATAATCGATGACGCGTTTGACCGCGACGAGTACTTTCATGGTGTCCTCGCTTGGTTAGAACCGGCAGGCATGCCCTTAGAATAAATTCATTCAAGCGTTTGATAGGGGGCGTGTCCCGAAAAATGTCGCCCGTTAAACACGCGGCGACCCTATATAATATTGCGTGAACTCGTCCAACCTGGTCAAACCCTGAAGCGCCGTCATGGCAGCGCCAGCGGCCTATCGAGCTGCCCCAGGACAAACCACGCGGAAAATGACATCATGCGGGCCGGTCGCCCCATGTAGAATCAAACGGCCGTTTAAAATACAATCTTTAGAATACAACCAAGAAAAACGCGACTTGTCCATGCATCATTGCTCGAAAGACACTGTGCATGCTCGGGCGCGTCGACCGCCCAACGCGAAGATGGAGGAGATCAAGCCGTGGAACGCGAATACATGGATTTCGACGTCGTCATCGTCGGCGCCGGCCCGTCCGGACTATCGGCAGCGTGTCGCCTGATGCAGCAGGCCCACGAGGCCCAGCGCGAACTCAGCGTCTGCGTGGTCGAAAAAGGCTCCGAGGTGGGCGCGCATATTCTGTCCGGTGCCGTGCTCGAGACACGCGCCCTTCGCGAACTCTTCCCCGACTGGGAATCACGCGGCGCGCCGTTGACCACTCCCGTGGTCAGTGACGATCTCTACCTGCTCAAGGACGCCGATAACGCTCAGAAGCTACCCAATGTCCTGGTGCCCAAAAGCATGCACAACACCGGCGGCGCGTATGACAACTATGTCATCAGCGCCGGCAACCTGTGTCGCTGGCTGGCCGAACAGGCGGAAGAACTGGGCGTGGAAATTTTCCCCGGCTTCGCCGCCCAGGAAAGCCTGCACGATGATGATGGCACGGTACGCGGCATCCTCGTCGGCGACATGGGCGTGGCCGCCGACGGCAGCGAAAAATCCGGCCACATGCCGGGCATGGAACTGCGCGCCAAATATACGCTATTCGCCGAGGGCGCACATGGGCATCTCGGTAAGCGCCTGATCGAGCGCTTTGGCCTCGACGAGGGTCGCGATCCGCAACACTATGCTCTGGGTTTCAAGGAACTCTGGGACGTGCCCGCCGATCAGCACGCGCCAGGGCGCGTCTTGCATGGCTCGGGCTGGCCGCTGCCCAGCGACACACATGGTGGCTGGTTTCTCTACCACGCCGAAAACCAGCAAGTCGTGGTGGGGTTGATCGTCGATCTTTCCTACGACAACCCTTATCTCTCGCCCTTCGATGAATTTCAACGCATGAAGCACCATCCGGTGCTCAAACAGCATCTCGAGGGCGGCTCCCGCGTTTCTTACGGGGCTCGCGCGATCACCAAGGGGGGTGCCAATAGTCTGCCCAGGATGACCTTCCCCGGTGGCCTATTGATCGGCTGCGATGCCGGCACGCTCAACTTCGCCAAGATCAAGGGCATCCACATGGCGATGAAATCCGGCCTGGTCGCCGCAGAGTCCGTGTTCGAAGCTTTCGTCGCGGGTGACGAAGGCGGCACGGAACTGACCGCGTTCACCTCGAAGTGGCAAAATAGCTGGGCTTGGGCGGAGTTGACCGAAAGCCGCAGTTTCGGGCCGGCGATTCACAAGTACGGCACCGTCAAGGGCGGCGCCTACAATTTCCTGGATCAACTGCTGGGCGGAAAATTGCCCACCGTGCACGACACCACCTCCGATCATGCACGCATGCGCCATGCCAGCGAGGCGACGCGCATCGACTATCCCAAGCCGGATGGCAAGCTCTCGTTCGACAAGTCTTCGTCGGTATTCCTCTCCAATACCAACCATGAAGAGGATCAACCTTGTCACTTGCGGCTCACCGATCCCGAGATTCCGGTACGCGTCAACTTGCCGGAATACGCCGAGCCCGCGCAGCGTTACTGTCCCGCCGGAGTCTACGAAATCGTCGAGGAAGACGGCGAGCCCAAGTTCCAGATCAACTTCCAGAACTGCGTGCACTGCAAGACCTGTGATATCAAAGACCCTGCCCAGAACATCACCTGGGTGGCGCCGGAAGGTGGCGGCGGTCCCAACTATCCCAACATGTGAGCCACAGGCTCCAGCGGGGCTCGTGCGGCAATCAACCGCCGGCGCCCCGC
Source organism: Chromohalobacter sp. 48-RD10 (assembly GCF_029889785.1). Taxonomy (NCBI): domain Bacteria; kingdom Pseudomonadati; phylum Pseudomonadota; class Gammaproteobacteria; order Oceanospirillales; family Halomonadaceae; genus Chromohalobacter; species Chromohalobacter sp. 48-RD10. Next base: position 46,222 of record NZ_JARANX010000001.1, read on the forward strand.
CTGCGTGAAACGTACCTCGATGACCGGATTGGCGGGATCGCCCTCGAGCAACACGACCTCGCCCTCGCCGAAGACGCCATGTCGCACCCACTGCCCCACCGCCCATGTCGCAGACGCTGGTTCAGAGGCTGTCTCTGACGCTCGGGTAACGGCTAGATTCAGGCCGCAACGTTCGAGATACTGCCCGACCACCTCCGGCGCCCGCACCGCCAGCGACTCACACGGTGTCTCGCCGAGCGCGGCGGCGGCGCGATGACAGTCCTCCCAGGCGGTTTCCTCGAGAAAGCGACTGGGACGATGATCGCCGCCATCATGCAGGACCAGCAAACGCTCGCGTGCCCGGGTGATCGCCACATAATAGAGACGCCGTTCCTCCTCTAGGCGCTCGGCATCAAGGGGCGTCTCACGCGTGTAGTGCGGAAAGTCTTCCTCGTTGACGCCCCACAGCGCGACCATCGGCCATTCGAGTCCCTTGGCGCCATGCACCGTGGTCACCAATACGCCATCCTCGCGCGCTTCGACCGGTTGGCTGAGTAGTTCGATGAAGCCTTCGGGGTCGTTGGCTAGTTCACCGGCCTGTTCGATCAACACGTCGAGCAGGCGCACGTCATCTTCGGCCTTGGCGCGACGCGAGGCGGCGCGCTTGAGGGCCTTGTCCGCTTCGGTGGCCTCGACGACATGTTCGAGCAGCTTGGCCGGCGGCCAATTCGACATGCGCGGCAGTTCGCATAACAACTGCCAGCGACGTTTGAGGTTGCGCCGCTGAAGGGGCTTCAACGCATTCAACAAAGGGTCGTGCCGCTCAGGCCATTGCTGGGTCTGAGCCAGTTGGTGCGCCAAGGCGGTCAGCGTCTCGCGGGGCACGAAGACCGTCGGTTGTGATAACAGCAGGTTGAGCTGCTCGGGGTCCTGCAGACGGCGCCCATCACGCGCCAGGGCCAGATACCCCGCCAGCGCCTGCACCAGCGGCAGACGAAACACGAAGCGATCCTCGCGCGCGAGCCGGAATGGAATGCCGGCACGCAACAGCTGCAACTGCACAGAGACGGACAACGCCCAACTGCGCACCAGAACACAGGCCTCGCCCAGGGCTCGCCCGTCGCCACGCCACTGCTGAAGGGCATCGAGCAGCGCACTGCTGCCCACCGCCACGTCGGCGCGGGTCGTCGGCGTGCCAGGCGCGGCCAGGCATAGCTGATCGGGACGCCGACGATTGGCGCGGATGGCGTGGTTGGCCGCCAAGGCCAAGACATGGCCATGGCGAAAGGTATACGACAGCGGATAATCGTGAGCACTGCCGAACAAGGTAGTAAAGCGTTCGAACATGGCATCGGGACGCGCTCCGCGCCACTCGTAGATGCACTGATTGGCATCGCCGACTGCCATCACCTGCGCGGAAGACCCCGCGAGAATCGCCAATAAGCGCTGCTGCACCTCATTGATGTCTTGATACTCGTCGACGATCACATGATCGAGAAAGCCCTGCACCCGGGAACGTGCCTCGGGAGCCGCTTCCAGGCAGCGCAGCGGCCGATAGAGAAGATCGGCGTAGGTCATCAAGGCGTGATCCTCGAGCAACCCCTCGAAGACCGCATACGCTTCGCAGAAATGCTGGGTGCCGTCACCGAAATCCATGCGTTCGTGGAGCAACTCCGGGGCGCACATCTCGGCCTTGACCAGTTCGCAGAACTGCGCCAGCGCTTCGAGACGATCCGACTCCAGCGCGGCGTGGCGTTGACTATCGTCGGCGTGTTCCAGGCTCATCTGCACTGCCTGACGCAACAGCCGCTCGCGCTGCCAGTCGGCGGCGATCAATTGACGCGATGACAGATACCCCCAGCGCGTCAGGGTCTGGGTCAGGCGATGGCCGATGGAGTGAAAGGTTCGTACGTCGGGAAGGCGCTGCCCCGCCGCCTCATGAGCCAGCTTGTGGGTGAAGTCCTCGCGCGCGGCGCGATTGAACATCAGCACCAACATACGTTGCGGTGGCACGCGGTTGGCCAGCAGGTGCAAGACGCGTTGTACGAGCGTGGTGGTCTTGCCGGCACCGGCGACCGCCGACACGCGCGCATGTCCCTCGCCATGCGCGACTACGGCGTGCTGTTCAGGCGTCGCCTCGCTCACGGCGTCTCCTCGGGCAACCAGCCGAGGGGCTGCCAGACGCCGGCGCTATATATCCCCAGCTCGCTACCGTCGAGCGTCTCATGCATCTCGGCGGTATCGATCAGGCGATAGTAGACGTTGCGGTTGAGCCGTGCCGACAATCCAAAGCGAATGGCGACCTCGGGCACCGGATCGCCGGCCGGCATGGCGCTGACCACGAGGCGGCGTTGCGCACCCAAGGTGACGCTATCGCCGAGATTGGTAGTCAGCGTCCACACCCCGTCGCGGCAATCGGCATCGGCGATCAGGAACGCTCTGTCCTCGACCTGAATACGCAGTTTTTCGACCGGTGTGACCAGGTAATAATCGCCATCTTCTTCCCGACGCAGCAGGCGCGACAGCAAACCGACCAAGCGTGCGCGCCCGATCGGCGTGCCCTCATGCCACCAGCGGCCATCGGCGGCGATGGTCAACGCCATGTCACCGCAGAAAGGCGGATTCCAGGTATCAACCGGCGGCAACGCTGCCGTCGGTGATGCGTCGAGATGCGACGTCAACGACTCTAGTGGCATGCTCGCTCCTCGTGCTGGGCGTTACTGACCGCTCATCTGTGCCAATGCCTCGCGCACATCGTCGGGCGCCTCGGGCAGTGCAGCGCGGAACAGCCGGTAGAAATTGGCACTCGTCTGCATCGCGACTTCATCGACACTGATGCCCCGCTCGGCGGCGATGCATTCCGCCACCTCCAAGACCCACTGAGGCTCATTGGGCTTGCCACGATGCGGCACCGGCGCCAGATAAGGGCTATCGGTCTCGATCAATAGCCGGTCGAGGGGCACAAGACGCGCCAGTTCGCGAACCGAGGTCGCGTTACGGAAGGTCACGATACCGGCAAGCGAAATATAGAAACCCAGCCTCACCGCCTCCCGCGCCATGTCGAGATCGTCAGTGAAGCAATGCAGGACACCCCCCACGGCAGGGTCGATATGCTCACGAATCAACGCCAAGGTGTCTTCCTTGGCATCACGGGTATGCACGATCACCGGCAGTTCGAGTTCGCGCGCGGCGCGCAAGTGGTCGGCGAAACGCCGTCGCTGAACCTCGTGGGCCACTTCATCGTAGTGATAGTCCAGCCCGGTCTCGCCAATCGCCACCGCTTCATGACGCTGGGCACAGTCGACAATGGCTTTCACGTCGGGTTCGTGCTCGACTCGGTGCAATGGGTGTACCCCGGCGGAGAGCGAGACGTCATCATGGACACGGGCGATATCGACCAAGTTGGGCACGTCGTCCAGCGTGACGGCGATCGCTAGGAAATGACGCACGCCACGTTGGCGGGCGACTTCCAGGGCGCCCTCGAGCTTGCCGTCATGGGCAGTGAGATCGAGTCGATCGAGATGACAATGGGAATCAACGAACATGCGGTACCTAAAGAATCGAAAAAGGGGTGGCCCAGCCCATGGCATAAGGCACTGTCTGAAAAGTGCCTGCGCTCGATCAGACGAGACCTAAAGGGTATAGCTAGGGCGTGTGGCGGTGACACCTACAAGCTGGGTGTCGATCAGTTCTCTCACACGCTGATCGGCGTCGCTGAAATGCACACCGATTCCCGGGACTCGACGCCCGCCGACACCCGGCGGCGACAGCCAGGCGACCGTACCCGAAACCGGTAGGCGCTCAGCGTCATCCGGCAAGGTGATCAGCAGATACACTGCATCGCCGAGCGCATAACGCTCCTGCGTGGGAACGAAGACACCACCCCGTTCCAGCCAAGGCATATGAGCTGCCTGCAGGGTCTGCGTATCGTGGAACGTCAGGGATAAGGCTTTTTGCGCCACGCCGGGTACTCCTCGGTCAGGGTGCACGACTCGCTTCATGCACAATATTCATGCCCGCCGGCGCGGCACTTTCATGAGCGCAACAGCGACGCCCAACGTACCAGCCAGGCTTCCAGCACCAACTGTGCATTGGGGTTGCCCCCGGCGGCGATCAAACGGCGCTGTTCACGCGCGTAGTCAAGCAGGCGGAACCAATCGCGAACCCGGGCATTCTTGGCTGCCTGGCGATACAACGGCAGCAGATCCGGATTGCGCACGTACTGTGCTTCGCCGGAGACACCCAATCGAATCAGGTCTTCGAGCCAGACGATACCGTACCACAGCACGCGGTCCAACGACTGGGGATCGAGACGCGCCGCCTCGGCGACCGGCTCCGCGCCGCGCACCAGGGCATCGAAGAGCTCGCGCAGCTCCTGGCGCAAGCCGCGCCCCTCGGCCAGCTCGACGGCAAACTGGGGCAAGCCACCGGCCACGCGCAACCAGAAACGCGCCTGTTCGGGATCCTCGAAACGTTCGTTCAGCCATTCAAGGGCGCTGTGTGGCTCGGGCACGCCCAGGCTCCAATGCTGGCAGCGCGAACGAATGGTCGGCAACATGCGCGAAGGAATATCCGCCAGGAGCACGAACAGCGTCTTCGCGCCTGGCTCTTCGAGACTCTTGAGGAGCGCGTTGGAGGCAGCCACGTTCATGGCCTCCGCGGGATGCAGACGAATCACGCGATAACCGCCTTGTTGTGCGGTCTGCGACACGAAAGCGTTGACCTGCCGAATCGGATCGATGCGTATCTGGCGGCGCTTTTCGGCCGGGGTAATATCGAGCAGGTCAGGATGGTACCCCGACGCCAGCATGTGACAGGCATGGCACTCACCACAGGCGGTGTCGCCCGGCGCATGACACAGCGTGCGGGCTACCAGTGCATCGGCGAGATCGTGCTTGCCGACCCCATGCGCACCCGAAATCAATAGTGCATGCGCCAGACGGCCCGCGTCCTGTTGGCGAGTCAGATGTTGCCACAAGTCACGCTGCCAAGGCAGAGGCGTCACGACCATAACGCGCTTCTCGCTGCCAGGTGATCAGCGATCGACGCCTGTACCGCATCCAGCTCTCGGTCGGCATCGATCACGGCGAACCGTGCCGGCGCCTGGGCGGCGCGGGAAAGGTAGCTCTCACGCACGGCGGTGAAGAAGTGCTTCCGTTCGCGCTCGAAGCGGTCGCGTGAGGTGCCACGACGTTCGACACGATGCTGGGCAGCCTCGACCGGCATATCCAGTAAAAGCGTCAGGTCGGGTTGCAGATCGTCTTGCACCAAAGCTTCAAGTGTCGCAATACGCGTCTCATCCAGCCCACGTCCGCCCCCCTGATAGGCGAAGGTCGCATCGGTAAAACGGTCGCAGACCACCCACACGCCCCGTGCCAAGGCGGGACGGATCTTGGCCGCCAGGTGCTGGGCGCGAGCCGCGAACATCAGCAGCAATTCGGCCGTCTCGTCGAGCGGCTCCTGCGGGGCGGGGTCGAGCAGCAGTGCACGAATCGCTTCGGCTCGTGGGGTGCCACCCGGCTCACGCGTGCGCAGCACTTCGATACCGCGTGCGCTCAACCAGTCGCACACGAAATCCACGTTGGTGGACTTCCCCACCCCTTCGCCCCCCTCGAGGGTGATGAAACGTCCTGGCGTCATGGCAATGGTCTACCCCGCTCAGCGGTTGAGAATGTAACGACGTACCGCGGCATTGTGCTCGGCCAGCGTACTGGAAAAGTGATGCGACCCATCGCCTTGAGAGACGAAATACAAGGCATCCCCCGGGGCCGGATCCACGGCGGCCTGTAACGATCCCGCACCCGGCATCGCAATCGGTGTCGGTGGAAGCCCGTCGATCACGTAGGTGTTATAGGGCGTCTCGCGACGCAGGTCGGCTCGCGTGATATTGCCATCGTAGTCGTCTCCCATGCCATATATCACTGTGGGATCTGTCTGCAGCCGCATGCCGCTTTCGAGGCGTCGCGTGAAGACGCCGGCAATCTGACGTCGCTCTTCCGGGACCCCCGTCTCGCGTTCGATCAACGAAGCCAAGATGAGCGCATCGTAAGCGCTATCGATAGGCAGGTCGGCATGCCGCTGCGCCCAGACATCCTCCAGAGTAACCGCCATACGATCGTAAGCGCGACGTAATACCTCAAGGTCCGTCATCCCCTTTTGATAGCGATACGTATCGGGGAAAAAACGCCCCTCGGGATGTTCATCCTCGTGCCCCAGGGCCGTCATGACCTCTTCATCGCTCATGTCTCGAGTACGATGCTCGAGCTTGGCCGCGGCATCCAGTTCGCGACGCATCTGCGCGAACGTCCACCCTTCGGGAATGGTAAACCGATAGGACACGACGTTATCGCTGGAAAGTCGCGCCACCATGTCGTTGCCGCTCATTGTGGGGTCGAGCTCGAACTCGCCGGAACGCAGTCCGTTGACCTTGTCGGGCGAGAGCTTTGCCAGGACGCGATACGGCCAGGCGGTGTCGATGATGCCACGCTCTTCGAGCTCGCCTATGACACGCAAGAATCCTGCACCGCGCGGCACTTCGTAAATCGTCGTCTGTTCCAAGGCCAGCGGAGCCGCCAGGCGAGATTGCCAATACTGATAGGCCCCCAACACCAACACACCAGCCAATATCGCAATCCCTATGAAAACCTTCACCACTCGCATGTCGATACCTTGTCTCACGCCTCATCGAAGGCGTCATGGGGATAGCCCAGCAATGGGTGGGCATGCTGTTGCAGATGCCGATGCGTCGTGTTTATCGCCCACCGCTTCAGGCAAGTACCGTCGGTATCGTCCAGTTGCCTCAGAGGCCACACGCCCTGAACCGAGTTGACGACCCAGGCCGCGTCGGTCTCCATCAATGTCTCGACCCCCGTTTCGCGCGTGTGGATCGGCAAACGCTCGCGCAACGCCGCCAGCAGCGTACCTTCCACGCCACATGCCGTCAGATCGGGGGTCTCGAGAATGCCGTGCCGCCGCCACACCAAGTTCATGCTGGTCGCCTCGACGAGACGATCGTGATGATCGCACAACACGCCCTCGGCAACGTCGGGATCGCACCACTCACGGCGCGCCATGACATTCTCGAGACGGTTGAGGTGTTTGATGCCTGCCAATAAAGGCTGGTGCCCCAAGCGCAGCCGGCACAGGCGAACGCGCACGCCATCGCGCCAATGCGCAGACTGTGGCGTGAATGGCATATACCGCCAACGCAGACGCGGCACGGGCGATTCGGGAGATACATACCCACGCCCACCGCTGCCACGGGTCACGAGTAGCTTGAGCACGAACAAGCCATCCCCTGCATGCCCCGGCAAGCTCGCCAGGGTCTGCGCATCCGGCAATGGAATTTCCAGCCGCTCGGCACCGCGTGCCAGTCGCCGTAGATGCGCGTTCCATAATAAAGGCTGGCCATCACGTACGAGGACGGTCTCGAAGAGACCGTCCCCATAAGCGACGCCGCGATCATCGAACGGCACTGCCTCGTCGGCCATGGCGCCTAAACGCGGCCGAAGATCAGTGAGCCATTGGTGCCGCCGAAGCCGAAGGAATTCGACAGGCTATATCTCACCGACCTCTCGCGCGACTCGTTGGGCACGTAATCTAGCGTGCACCCCTCGTCAGGCTCTTCGAGGTTGATGGTTGGCGGCACAACGCTGTCGCGGATGGCGAGCACGCTGAATATCGCTTCGACAGCGCCGGCGGCTCCCAGCAGGTGACCGATCATCGACTTGGTGGAACTGACCGTCACGGACTTGGCCGCCTCGCCCATGATGCGCTCCACAGCATGGCTCTCGGCGACATCGCCCGCCTGGGTCGAAGTCCCGTGCGCGTTGATGTAATCCAGTTGACCGGCATCGATAGCGGCGTCCTTGACGGCATTGCGCATGGCCATTTCCGCCCCCTGACCGTTGGGCGCAGTCATGTGGTAGGCGTCATCGCTCATGCCAAAGCCCAGAAGCTCGGCATAGATAGGCGCGCCACGCTGCTTGGCATGCTCGTACTCCTCGAGCACCAGCACTCCGGCGCCATCGGAGAGCACGAAGCCATCTCGTTCGCGGTCCCAGGGACGGCTTGCAGCAGCAGGGTCGTCATTGCGCGTAGACAGCGCGCGCGCCGACGAGAAACCACCCAGGCCCAGGGGCGTGGTGGCCATTTCGGCTCCCCCGCAGACCATGGCATCCGCATCGCCATAGGCGATGGTACGCGCCGCGTAGCCGATGTTGTGCGTACCCGTGGTACACGCCGTGGTAATGGCGATGTTGGGCCCACGAAAACCATGCTGGATCGCCAGGTTGCCGGAGATCATATTGATGATCGACCCAGGTACGAAAAACGGCGAGATCTTGCGTGGGCCACCGCGATTCAAGGCATTGTGGTTATGCTCGATCATCGGCAGCCCCCCGATGCCCGAGCCGATCGCCACACCGATGCGATCTGCATTGTCCTCGTCGCTCTCCAGTCCGGCATCGGCAATGGCCTGTCCCGCCGCCGCGATTCCGTACTGAATGAACAGATCCATCTTGCGCGCCTCCTTGGGATTCAGGTAAGGACTGATGTCGAAGTCCTTCACCGAACCGCCAAAACGCGTATTGAATCCCGTGGTATCGAAGTGGTCGATCGGTGCGATGCCGCTCTTGCCTGCCAGGAGATTGTCCCAGCTTTCCTTGACATTATTACCGACCGGGGTTACCAGTCCCAGTCCGGTTACCACGACCCTTTTACGAGGCATCAGCTCTCCTCCAGACTTGCGAGTTGGCACGGCAGTGCCGTGTTTGGCGCGCATTATACCCGAAACACCGACGGGATGGAGACCGCACGCATGCACAAACGACGAAGGCCGCCCTGATGACAGAGCGGCCTTCGCGAGTCGATGTCGAACCGGGCAACCCGGTACCGCTCTACTTACTGGTGAGCGACGACGTAGTCGATCGCTTCCTGAACGGTCGTGATCTTCTCGGCTTCTTCGTCGGGAATCTCGGTGTCGAATTCTTCTTCGAGCGCCATCACCAGCTCGACAGTGTCCAGCGAGTCGGCGCCGAGATCCTCGGTGAAGGAAGACGTGTTCTGGATGTCTTCTTCCTTGACGTTCAGGCGCTCAGCCACAACCTTCTTCACGCGCTCTTCGATGGTGCTCATTCTCTTGTTACTCCTAGTGGTACGAATCCGCTAGCTCTGGAAAAGCTGCGGCTAGTTTATAGACCGCTCCCAGACGACGCAACAGCGCCCTGGAGAGCGTCAACGCATATTCATGCCGCCGTTGACCTGCAGCGTCTCACCGGTAATGTAGCCGGCATTGTCGCTGGTGAGAAAGCCCACGGCAGCGGCAATTTCCTCGGGGGCACCCAGACGCGAGAGCGGAATCTGTCCCAGCAACGCTTCGTGCTGGGCCTCGGGTAGCGCCTGCGTCATGTCGGTGGCGATGAATCCCGGCGCGACACTATTGACGGTAATGCCACGCGAAGCGACTTCACGCGCCAGGGAGCGAGAAAACCCTTCCATTCCGGCCTTGGCCGCCGCATAGTTGGTCTGCCCCAGGTTGCCCATGCTGGCGACGACCGAGCTGATACTGACGATACGCCCGAAGCGTGCCTTGGTCATGCCGCGTACGCACGCCTTGGTGACGCGATAAAGCGACTTGAGATTGGTGTCGAGCACCGCGTCCCACTCGTCTTCTTTCATGCGCATCAGCAGATTGTCGCGCGTAATACCCGCATTGTTGACCAGTATGGTCGGCACACCGAACTCGTCGCCAATCGCCTTGATCAGGCTCTCGACGCTGGCCTGGTCGGTAACGTCGAGCATACGACCAGCACCCTCGACATCGTGCGCCTTTAGATCGGCATCGATCTCGTCGGCGCCGGCTTGGCTGGTTGAAGTGCCGATCACCACACGTCCTTGACGGCCCAGCTCACGGGCGATCGCTTGTCCAATGCCGCGACTGGCACCGGTGACCAGGGCTATCCTGCGTTCGCTTGTCATCTGGTTTCCCGCATTCATCACTAAGACTGCTCCCCTTCGCTACGCGCCAATTCCAGCGCGCTCTCGAGCGATTCGGGGTCGTTGACGGCAAGCCCCTTGGCTTGGCGTTGTATTCGCTTATTGAGTCCGGTCAGGGCTTTACCCGGCCCGCATTCGACAAAGACCCGGGCGCCGCGCTCGTACATGGCGTTGACGCAATCCGTCCAACGTACCGGGCGATAAAGCTGCTCGACGAGGCGCTGACTGAGCGTTTGAACGTCCTCATGCGCGAGCGCATCGACATTCTGAACCACAGTGTAACGTGGCGTTCTGAGATCGAGTCGATCGATCTCCGCTGCGAGGCGCTCGGCGGCCGGCTGCATCAAGTTGCAATGCGAAGGCACCGACACCGGCAGCGGCAAGGCTCGCTTGGCACCGGCTTCCTGGCACAAGCCAATGGCCCGCTCGACGGCGGCTTTGTTACCCGCTATCACGACTTGCCCCGGAGCATTATAATTGACCGCCGCGACCACTTCACCTTGCGCCGCTTCACGACACGCCGTCTCGACCGTCGCGTCATCGAGACCCAGCACCGCCGCCATCGCACCCTGGCCTTCCGGTACTGCCGCCTGCATCGCCTCACCGCGCAGACGCACCAGACGCACGCCTTCCGCGAAGCTGATGACACCGGCACATACCATGGCGCTGTATTCACCCAGGCTATGGCCCGCCATCACCAGAGGGCGCGGGCCCTCAAGCTCTTGCCAGACGCGCCAGATCGCAACGCTAGAGGTCAGCAGTGCTGGTTGCGTACAGGCGGTAGCGTTCAAGGCGCTCTCGGGGCCTTCTTGCACGACTTTCCAGAGGTCGTAACCTAATGCACCGGACGCTTCGTCGAACGTGGTCCGCACGACGCTGTAACGCTCGGCCAGCTCCCTCAGCATGCCGATCTGCTGGGAGCCCTGCCCCGGAAAGACGAGGGCGAGGGATTGTGTCATGACAGTCACCTTTGAGGATGGGGGGCGTCGGGTTGAGCATCGCTCGCCAACCCACTATCCGCTCGACCGCTATCGGGGTCGACCGAGAGGATAGAAGGCTCAGGACGCACCGCATCGCCCAACTCCCGTACCAGATGCGAAGGTAAGTCCATGTCGACCTCGCGCACTGCACGTGAAATGGCATAGGCAAAGCCTTTGGCGTCGACCCCGCCGTGACTCTTGACGACAATACCCGACAGCCCCAGCAGACTAGCGCCATTATAGCGTACCGGGTCGAGCCGTCGCTTGAGACGTAGTAACGCAGGCCTTGCCATGGCACGCACCACACGCGTGGCAAAATGCGCCTCGAACGTCTCCTGAAGACGCGATAGCAACATCGTCGCCAAGCCCTCGCTGGCTTTTAAAACCGCATTGCCCACGAAACCGTCGCACACCACGACATCCGCCGCCCCCGAGAAGATGCCATCACCTTCGAGGTAGCCGATATACTCGAAGCCATCGCCATCTTGCTGGTACGCCATCCCTTGGCGCAGATTTTCATCTGCCTCACGTACGCTGGGCACGCCTTTATTGGCTTCGACACCGATATTCAACAGCGCCACACGCGGTATCGCCACATCATCGATCACTCGCGCCATGATCGCGCCCATGCGCGCAAAATCGACCAGATTACGAGCCTGGACACCGACATTGGCTCCCAGGTCGAGCAGATAACACCGCCCGCCACCCTGAGTAGGCACCGCCGTGCTGATGGCAGGCCGGGCAATGCCCTTGACCGTGCCCAGCTCACGCCTCGCCAACGCCATCAACGCCCCGGTATTACCCGCGCTGACACAGGCATGTGCCTGGCCATCGCGAACGCTCGCGATGGCACCGAGCATGCTGGACCCATCGGCCTCACGCACGGCGTTCGCTACCCGCATGGCCTGTGAGATCACACGCGGCGCGTGCTGCAGGACGAGACGGGAGCGATAGCCGGAAAGGCGTTTAGGAAGGGACTCTAGCTCGGCTTCCAAGGCGTCGCGAGGGCCGTGCATGTGAATCTCGAGATTCGAGTGCATGGCGAGCGCCTGGAGAGCGCCGATAACGGTGGCGCGGGGACCCAGGTCCCCGCCCATCGCATCGATAGCGATTCGCACGGTCACGTGCGCGTCTTCGACGTCTTAAACGTCGAAGACCTTGCGGCCACGGTAGAAACCATCGGACGCCACGTGGTGACGACGATGCGTGGTGCCGGTCTCCTTGTCCTGAGACAGAGTCGGGGCGCTCAACGCATCGTGGCTACGACGCATGCCACGCTTGGAACGGCTCTTGCGTACTTTTTGAACTGCCATGGGTTACACTCCAGAGTGTCGACGATGATTCAAAGTTTGCCTTTCAAGTTGCGCAGCACTTCGAAAGGGCTTGTAGAACGCTGCTCCGACACCTCGGCATCAGCGCCGCTTTCCAACTGATCGCGCGAAACGGCGCAATCCGCTTCGTCATGATAAATCACCTGCGGCAGACTCAGGATGAGCTCATCCTCGACCACCAGCAGAAGATTCAGCTGCTCGTTTTCCACCAATACCGGCTCATAGTCGCTCGGCAAGTCACTCGCCAGACTATCATCGGTGACCAGTCCCAGCAGGAAGTGACTCTCCAGCGTCACCGGCATGGGCTCCAGGCAACGTCTGCAAGGCATCTGCACCTGCGCCAGGAGCTGGCCGTCCATGAGGCGCCGCCCTTGCGTATCGATATCGAAACTCAGGCGTACCTCGCAGTCGCCCTGCTGCGCGCCGATCTCTTCGCCAAGGCGCGACATCGCATCGAGTGCCGCCAGGCCTTCGAGACGTTCACGATTGACAGCGAGCTTATAAGGCTCGACCTGCTTGGGAAGTCGTGTGGTCAACATAGGCGCGCAATAATAGGGACTCACCCCGACGCTGTCAAAATAAGCGCACTGTACAGAACCAACGGAGCGCGGCAGACTGCGTATTGACGCGCCACCCCGCCATCGTCTTTCAAGGAGACGCCATGACTCGCCTCGTCCTCGCTTCCGGCTCCCGTTGGCGCCGCCAGCTTCTCGACCGGCTCGAACTGCCTTATGCGTGGGCCGCGCCGGAGATCGACGAAACGCCACGTGCTCGTGAATCGCCCCAGGCCCTGGTGCATCGCCTCGCCCTGGGCAAGGCCACGGCGCTCGCCGACGACTACCTCGAGCACTTGATCATCGGCTCGGATCAGGCCTGCATGTTCGACGGCGAGATACTCGGCAAACCCGGCGACATGGCCACCGCACGCGCCAACTTGCACCGTTTTTCGGGCCGACACGTTCGTTTTCTAACCGGCATCGCGCTAATCGATACCGCCCACGCGCGCCACTGGGTCGATCACGAGCGTTACGACGTGGTATTTCGCGAACTCAGCGACACTCAGATCGAGCGTTACGTCGAGAAGGAGCGCCCACTGGATAGCGCCGGCAGTTTTCGCATGGAAGGGCTGGGTATCACACTCTTCGAGCGCCTCGAGGGACGCGACCCGAACACCCTGATCGGCCTGCCGCTGATACGTCTGTGTGAAATGTTGCGCGAGGCCGGCCTCGACCCGCTGGGCTGATACCGGCCTGGTGTCATTATTGCACCTGATAACGCACGGGCGACGCATTGCTGGAGACCCCGGCCCACTCGGCCGCGACACGCCCCAGTTGGCGTGATAAGCGGCTCAAGGGATCGAGCGCCGGCGTATAATCATGCAGTTGCACATCATCGAAACGCTCCCGTGACAATCCATCGAGGCTCTCCAAGCCGTCGATCAACCCCAGGTCGAGCGCTTGCTCCCCGGTCCAGACCAGGCCGGAAAAGAGCCTTGGGTCGTCGGCCAGGCGTTCGCCGCGTGCGCCCTTGACATCCTCGATGAATTGACGATGGGTGGTATCCAGCACGTCCTGCCAGAAATCCCGCTGCTCATCGCGCATCGGAGAGAAGGGGTCGAGAAACGCCTTGTTGTCGCCGGAGGTAAAAACTCGACGTTCGATACCCAGCTTGTCGATGGCCTCCTGCATCCCAAAGCCGGAATAAATGACACCGATGGAGCCCACCAGGCTCGCCGGGGCGGCATAGATATCGTCCGCTGCCGACGCCATGTAATAGGCACCGCTCGCCCCGATATCCTCGATCACCGCCACGACCGGCTTGTCGCCCTTTTCCGTCAAACGGCGTACTTCATCATAGACACGCTGTGACTGCACCGGGCTACCGCCAGGGCTATTGATATGCAGCACTACTGCCCGCGACGACGGTGCCTGCCACGCGGCACGCAGCCCCTCGATGATGCGCTCGGCACTGGCCTCACCATCGGCATCGATGACACCGTCGACCTCGACGACACCCAGATGGGGCGCACCGACACTACCGGTCATGTCGCGACCGGCGAAGAATAGCGCGTACGCCGTCATCGCCAGCGACGACGCAATCAACAGCACAACCACTAGACGAAAGAACAGTTTCCAGCGCCGCGAACGCCGCTGCTCGACGAGCACGCCATCGATCCAGCGATCGAGCATGCGCTGCTCACGCAGACGCCGAAGCTCGCGCAAGCGCTCGGGATCGCTTGTCGACTCCTCGAAGGACTCGTCGGCCTGATTGCGTTCGCGCGGCGCACGCCCGACCTCGGCGCCCTGCGTCCAAGCGTCCTCGCGTTTATCATCACTCATGAGATTTCACTCCGACTCACCGTGCCCATTCCTGTATCACGTATGTCATCGTGGTGATCTACATACAACCAATCCATCAACGCCGAGAACGTATCGACCATCAGCACCGGCTCGCTACGCGCCAGGCGCTCACGGGCATGAACGCCATAGGTCACCGCCACGCGATCCATGCCCAGTGCCCGCGCCATCTCCATGTCGTACTCGGTATCGCCGACCATCAACGCCTCTTCCGGCGACAAGCGCATCTCGGCCAGCAATTCTTCCAGCATGCGAGGGTGCGGCTTGGACAGCGTTTCATCGGCCGTACGACTCGCGTGGAACCATTCACCACTGCCTGTGCTCGTAAAGATACGCTCCAGACCACGGCGACTCTTGCCGGTCGCCACGGCCAGTCGCAGGCTCGACTCGCTGCGCAGGTGTTTCATGCCGGATGCTACCCCCTCGAAGAAGTGCATCGGCTCACGCTCGGCGGCAACGAAATGTGCCGCGTAACGCTCGCGCAAACGCTCACGCTGCTCCGCAGTCATACCCGGGTACAGTTTGGCGATGGCTTCCGGCAGCCCCAGCCCGATAATGTCACGTACCGCCGCATCCGACAGCGGCGTCCAGCCGATATCCTGCGCGGCTGCCTGCATGCAGGCGACGATACGCGCCGCAGAATCCATCAAGGTGCCATCCCAGTCGAAGATCACTAAACGATAGCGCAACCCACTTTCCTCTCATCGGCGTTATTCGAGGCCGCACCCTCGCGACTCATGAACCAATCAATTGGCACGGCGCGCTCTCGCCAATACCGCTTCGAGCGTTTCCCCCAGCGGCGCCTTGACGTGCACCGGGCGACCGCTCGACGGCTCGGGAAAGGTCAAGGCATGGGAATGCAGGAACAAACGATCGAGCTTCAACTCACGCGCCAAGCGTGCGCCCTCGCGAGTACCGTACTTGTCATCCCCCAACAATGCATGCCCGGCATGACCGGCATGCACGCGAATCTGGTGCGTGCGTCCGGTCACCGGCTCGGCCTCGATCAGCGTGACACGCGAGAATGCTTCGCGCACGGCGAAACGCGTGCGCGACACCTTGCCTTGCTTATCGACACGCACACGACGCTCGCCGTTGCCCGCATTGAAGCGATCGAGTCGGGCGCTGACGAACTCGCGCCGCGCCGGCCAGCGCCCCTGAACCAGGGCCAGATACTGCTTATCCATCTGATGTGCCTTGAGCGCCTGATTCAAGGTCACCAACGCCTCGCGCGACTTGGCCAACAACAGACAACCGGAGGTATCACGATCCAGGCGATGCACCAGCTCCAGGAAATCGAGATCGTCACGGACCTGGCGCAACGCCTCGATCAGCCCGATCTTCACGCCACTACCGCCATGCACGGCGAGTCCGGCCGGCTTGTTGAGCACCAACCAGTCGGGGCCCTCGACCAACACGCTGCCCGCCAGCAAGTTGCGTAGTCCGTCACTGACGTCGCGCACGGCTTCTTCAGGTGCCAGACGTAGCGGCGGTATGCGGACCATGTCGCCCAGCACCAGGCGGTAGTCCGCCTTGACCCGCTTCTTGTTGACGCGAATCTCGCCCTTGCGCACGATACGATAGATCAAGGACTTGGGCGCTCCCTTAAGCCGCGTACGCAAGAAATTGTCGATACGTTGCCCGACCTGTCCTTCGCTTATTTCTACCCACTGTACGTCGCGGCCCTCGGCCATGCGCACCCTCTCCTTTACGAATCGCCACCGAATTGTCGCCTACTTGACGCCAACCAACATTCTACCGCAGCGAGACCTGCTTGACTCCAATTGCTGCGTTATCGCTTTACTGTTATATTCGAGACTCGTTCGAATGGGTATCAAGCGCCCGTCAATTGCGCCTGCTCTACAGACACGCAGGCCCGAACGAAGAACATGACATCCCCGCTGGCGACGACATCATTGCCGCACTTGGGGAAACGAACGTCTGGAACGCCATGCCCGCCAGGGGCGCACGATATTGTCGGCGCCACCACACGGGGTGACATAAACACCGTGCCGGGGCCGGCGTCGCCGAATCGACTTATTGCTAGCTGTCTGGCGGATGACCGCAGGGCCGGACGGGCACACTCCCGCCGGGACATGTCCTGCCTCCGCCGAGTACTCAACATGCTCTTACAGTGTTCAGGGATGTATACGACAGGATCGATACGAACGGGATAACGAAGTTGAACACCCCTCGAAGCGCTGGCGGGCCCCTCGTCCACCGCATTCGGCGGCCATCATCACGCGCATCGTCCCCGGCGGGCGATGACGACCGTTGGTATGCCTGTCTTGTCGCCCACGGCCTCCGGGTCGCTAAGACATCGTCACGACATGCACTGAGCACAAGCATGCAAGCAAACGATTCGACGCGCCGTTGCCACGCCTTGTCGTTAGACCGGCACGCTTAGTCAGTGAGACTTGCATGAAACGAATGCTCATCAATGCGACACAGCCCGAAGAGCTGCGCGTCGCGCTCGTCGATGGACAACGCCTGTACGATCTCGACATCGAATCCGGTGCCCGGGAACAGAAAAAGGCCAACATCTACCGTGGCCGCATCACGCGTATCGAGCCCAGCCTCGAAGCCGCCTTCGTCGATTTCGGTGCCGAACGCCACGGTTTTCTCCCGCTCAAGGAAATTTCGCGGGAGTACTTCACCAAAGAACCTTCCGGGCGCCCCAACATCAAGGAAGTCCTCAAGGAAAACCAGGAAGTCATCGTCCAGGTCGACAAGGAAGAACGCGGTAACAAAGGCGCCGCGCTGACCACCTTCATCAGCCTGGCCGGGCGCTTCCTCGTGCTGATGCCCAATAATCCCCGTGCCGGTGGTATCTCGCGTCGCATCGAGGGCGAAGACCGCGCGCAGCTCAAGGACGCCATGGGCCAGCTCACCGTTCCCGACAAGATGGGCGTCATCGTGCGTACCGCCGGGATCGGGCGTTCCCCCGAAGAGCTCCAGTGGGACATGGATTACCTGGTGCAAGTCTGGGAAGCGATTACCGAAGAAGCCGGCAAGCGTAGTGCCCCCTTCCTCATCTATCGCGAGTCCAACGTCATCATTCGCGCCATGCGCGATTACCTGCGCCATGATATCGGCGAGGTCCTGATCGACAGCCCCGAGGTGCACGAGGAAGCCCTGCATTTCATCCGCCAGGTCATGCCCTCCTACCAGAACAAGATCAAGCTCTACGCCGACGACGTTCCGCTTTTCTCGCGCTTCCAGATCGAGTCGCAGATCGAGACCGCCTATCAGCGTGAAGTCAAACTGCCCTCCGGCGGCGCCGTGGTCATCGACCACACCGAAGCCCTGGTATCCATCGACATCAACTCGGCACGCGCCACACGCGGCAGCGATATCGAGGAAACGGCGCTTCAGACCAATCTCGAAGCCGCCGACGAGATCGCACGGCAATTGCGGCTCCGCGACATCGGCGGCCTGGTGGTCATCGACTTCATCGACATGACGCCAGCCAAGAACCAGCGCGAAGTGGAAAATCGTGTCCGCGATGCGCTCAAGCTCGACCGTGCCCGCGTGCAGATCGGGCGCATCTCGCGTTTCGGCCTGATGGAAATGTCGCGCCAGCGCCTGCGGCCCTCGCTCGGCGAAACCAGCGGCGTGGTCTGCCCGCGTTGCAACGGTCAAGGCACCATCCGCGATATACGCTCCATCTCGCTGTCCATCATGCGCCTCATCGAAGAAGAAGCCATGAAGGAGCGCAGCTCGCAGATTCGCGCGGTGCTTCCAGTACCGGTAGCAACCTATCTGCTCAACGAAAAGCGCAGTGTGCTCAACGACATCGAGCAACGGCAAGCCGTCCAGGTCGTTCTCTTGCCCAACCCCGACATGGATACGCCGCACTACGACATGCAGCGTCTGCGCGACGATCAAGTCAATGAAGAAGACGGCCAGCGTTCGAGCTTCGAATTGGCCACCGAAACCGAGGATACCCACGAGCCCGATCCAGTTTTCGACAAGCCGGCGCAGCGCGCCGAAGCTGCTGTCAAGAGCGTCGCGCACAATACCCCGGCACCTACTTCGCTGCAGACCGACGCCGAGCCCCAAGGCAAATCGAGTACTGCAAGCGCCACCACGACGCCTGCGACAGCGCCCGAAAGTGGGCTTTTCTCACGCATGGTGAAAGGCCTCGGCAAGCTGCTCAATGGCGATGATAGCGCCGCCCCGTCACAGGGCACTGAGTCCGGTGCCGAGTCGCCAAAACGCGCGGCCAGCAAGTCGTCCACGGCGGATTCCTCGCAACAGCGCAACCGTAATGGCAACAGCCAAGCGGGACGTTCAGGCGACAAGAAGACCGCCGACAAGCAGCAGCGTCAGACGTCACGTGACAATCAAACGTCACGCAACAATCAAACGTCACGCGACAATGATGAGACGCGCCGCGATACAGCCTCCAGCAGTGGCAACAATAACCGCAAAGGCAATAATAACCGCCAGCGCCGTAATGGCGAGGAATCACAAGAGCGCCAGGCATCGCGTAACGAAGGCCGTCGCGAAGAGAACAACAACTCGCAGTCCAACCGCAACTCAAAGCCTTCGCGTGGTTCCGGCAAGTCGAACAATGGCGAACGTAGTGAAAAAGCCAGTAACGGCGACAACTCGAAGCAGAACACGCGTAACGACGGGCGCAATGAAACCCGTAACACCGGTAAATCCAACAAGCCCCGCACGGAAAACAAAGACACCAAAGACACCAAAGCCAACAAGCCCAAGTCGGAGTCCACATCACAAGCAACACCCGATGACAAGACCTCAGCCTCTTCTGCACAAGGCCAAACGCCGAAGGCAGACAGCAAGCCGAAGCGCACGCGCAATAACCCGCGCCAGCGCAGTCGCAAGCATGCCGTGAACCCGCAATCCGTCGCCGAGCAGGAAAAACTGCAAGCTCAGCAGCAGGAAGCGGCAAGTGAACCGGCACAAGACGTTAAGGGCGAAGCTTCCAGCGCTGCGGTCTCGCCCGCCACGTCGACAGAAGACAAAGCGAGTGCCAAACCGAGCGAAGCAGCATCGTCTGCCATGACCGAAGCGACGCCCGAGGCCGCGACACAGACCGACGAGCTTCAGCCTGCGGCCACGGCCGAGCACGACTCGGCGGACACGCCCCGCGCGGACGCCACGAAGCCGTCATCCCCGGCCGAGGCACCGGCGACCGGTCGTGTTACCGATGCCTCGAAAGACGATGCGGCACAAGTCGACACCACGGAGCCGAAAGCGGACAACGCCGAGCGCCCCGCCGCCCAGGCGACATCGGAAGAAGCACCCGCTGAGGGCTCTTCACAAGCGCACGCTGAGGGCTCTTCACAAACACCCGCTGAAGACTCTTCACAAACGCCCGCTGATGGCTCTCCGGCACAGGCGCCGACGCACACCGCGCCCGAAGATGCAGACGACATCGCCGAAGCCCCCAAGGCGGAAAGCGGCCCAGCGTCTCAGGCCGAGAAGCAGGCTCCCGAGGCCAGCGACGCGCCGGTCGCGAGTGAGACATCTGCGCCGTCTACGCCCACCGAGCCCCGAGCGGCGCAGGCAAGCGATGACAAGACGGAAAACGATGACGTGACGCCGTCCTCCCAAGCTGAGGGCGAGAACGTCACCGCCACCGATACGACCGCTGCGACAACGTCCAAGGACAGCGCCGAAGCACAGGTCAGTTCGGCTTCGACTGCGACGCCCACAACGGCGTCCAAGGACGAAACGCCGGCCTCGATCGACGCCCCGACCAGCACCGAGGAAACGTCTGCGACGCCGGCCGAGTCTCCGGCACCGACAGCCACACCTCGTGCCGAGGAGGCATCCGCTCCGGCAGCCACTACCACGGTAGCGTCGCAAGCGCCCCAGGAAACGACCGCGCCGCGTCAGCGCCGTCGCGCCCACAACGACCCGCGCGAACAGCGTCATCGTCTCCAGGAAAATCTCTTCCGCGGCGACGACAACGCCTAAGTTCCCAAGGCGGCCGGCTCGGCCGCCTGCCGGACACAAAAACGCCTGAAGGATGATGCCTTCAGGCGTTTTTTTATGGTCACTTCACCTGGGTATTCAATAATGCATTGCCACAAGACTTCGCCAGACACACTGGCGAACGTGGATACTTCGCGGGCGCACTACCCCATCAGGCGGGGCTCTCGCTCCAGCAACACCCCGAATACCTGATACACGGTATCGCGAACATGATCGGCCAGTGCCAATAGTTCCTGTTTGTCGCCACCCCCGAAGTGCACCAGCACCAATGCCTGGCGCTCATGCACGCCAAAGGCGCCCCAGCGAGTTCCTTTGAAGCCGCAGCGCTCGATCAACCATCCCGCAGCCAGCTTGACGCGCCCATCCGGTTGCGGGAAATGCGGCATCGCCGGATATTCGCGCAGAAGACACTCGGCTTGAGTTACCTCGAGCACAGGATTGGTGAAGAAACTGCCGGCGTTACCCAGCACGTCGGGGTCGGGCAGCTTCTCTCGCCTCACCGCACACACGGCATCAAAGATCTCCTGTACCTCGGGATGAACCGAAACACGCTTGGCAAGATCGCCGTAACCCAAGCGAGGCGCAGGGCGGCGCGACAACCTCAACACCACCTGCGTTACCACGACACGCCCTGCCAAGGCGCGCTTGAAAATACTGTCACGGTAGGCGAATTCACAATCATCGCGCGAGAAAACGGCGTCGCGGCCATCATCGCAGTGCATGACATGCACCGCATCCAATACGTCGGCAAGTTCGACACCGTAAGCGCCGATATTCTGGATCGGCGCGGCACCGACATGGCCGGGGATCAACGCCAGGTTTTCGATTCCCCACCAGCCGCGTTCGACACATGCCGTGACAAGATCGTGCCAGGGCATCCCCGCCTGGGCGTATACGAGAATCGTCTGGTCATCGCTTTCTTCCCACCACCAGTCGTCACTCGCCACCTGCAAGGTCACCCCTGAGAGACGGGGCGCCAAGATCAGATTGCTGGCGCCGCCCACGATATTGAGCGGGACCGCCTCGTCTTCTGCCATGACCAGCGCAGTGCGTATCTCATCGTGCGTGGTGGCCGCGATGAAACGTTGTGCACGACAGGGCAACCCTAGCGTATTATCGAGTGTCGCGGCCTCAGCGAGCGCCATCGCCCGGCTCCGAACACTGCACTTCAAGGCGTTGACGGCAAGTGTCGATCAAGCCGTCGGCAGCCTGCTCGATCAAGGCGAATACATTGGCAAACCCGTCCCCCGGCCCGTAATACGGATCCGGCACGGAGCGCTCGGGGGTCCCTGCGAAATCCAGCAGCAGACCGAGATGCGCTTGGCAGTCGGCAGGCGCCATACGTCGCATATGAGCCAGGTTGTCTGCATCCATGGCCAGCAGGTAATCGAACGCCTGAAAGTCGTCGACTCGAAGCTGGCGCGCGCATAGCGAGCTGATATCGATACCTCGCGCTCGCGCTTCTTTCTGGGCACGCGGGTCGGGCGGTTCGCCCACATGCCAGCGCCCGGTACCGCAGGAATCGAGCGCCACGGCCTCCGCAAGGCCCGCCGCATGCAGACGCGCACTGACGATACCTTCGGCAGTGGGCGAGCGACATATATTGCCCAGACACACGAAGAGGATGCGGATCATGTCGCGCCCTCCTCCTCGGCGATCAGGCGACGCACCCGTTCGAGGTCCTCCTGAGTGTCGATCCCCGCCGGATGGGCCTCGCAGGCCAGCGCCACCTGAATGCGATGCCCATGATGCATGGCCCGCAATTGCTCGAGCTGCTCCAGTTGCTCGAGCGACGACGGCAACCAATCGACATACTCGGCCAGGAAACCGGCACGATACGCATAGAGTCCGATATGGCGTAGCCAGGCATCGGTCTCCAGATGATCGGGACGCTGGGCGAAGCTCTCTCGGTCCCAGGGTACCGGCGCACGGGAGAAATACAGGGCGCGCCCGTATAGATCGCGCACCACCTTGACCACGTTGGGGTTGAACAAGGCCTCGACGTCACCGATGGGTTCCGCCAGGGTGGCAACCGAGGCACTCGCATCGTCGGCGAGACGCCATGCCACCTGATCGATCAGCGACGCCGGAATGAACGGCTCATCGCCTTGCACATTGACCACGATGGTACCGACATCCAAGCCTAGACGTGCCGCCACTTCAGCGAGGCGATCGGTACCGGAGGGATGGTCACGCTCGGTCAGCATGACCTCGGCTTCATAGGGCCGCATGGCCGACTCGATACGCGCATCATCGGTGGCCACCACCACACGCGTGGCACCGCTTTGACAGGCACGTCGCCATACGCGTGCGATCATGGGCTCGCCGTGGATATCCAACAAGGGCTTGCCCGGTAGCCGTGACGCGCCATAGCGCGCCGGTATCACCACGACCACATCATTCATGTCGCGTCATCCCGCGCCTCTCCGGCACCGCTACGCGTCTTGGCCAGCTTCTCGTCGGCATCCATGCGGCGCGCTTGTTCTGCCAGCATCACCGGAATGTCATCTTCAACGGGATATGCCAGGCCATCGAAGTGACACTTGAGTTCACCGCGCTCGCGGTCGTACTTGAGCTTGCCCTGGCAGTGTGGGCACACCAGCATTGCCAGCATTTGCTTATCCATGGTTCACCTCGTCGGTCAATGCCGCCAAGCGGCCTTCTAGCCAGGTCATGAGCGCCGGGTCGGGATGCGCTTCGACATCCAGTACCCAGCACCGTTCATGCGCGAAAGGACGACACTTGACCGCATCCTTGGCTGTCATGACCACCGGACGATTGTCGGAAAATTGCAGGTCGGCGGCATCGAAGCGATGGTGATCGGCCAACGGGCAAGGATCGAATTCGACGTTCAATCCCGCCAGTGTCTCGAAGAAACGCGATGGATGACCGATTCCCGCCAGGGCATGCACGCGCCCATTGAATGGCCGCCCTTCGATGGGATAGCAGACGTCATCGATCAAATGCCGCCAACGCGACGGCGTCAGATGCATGCTGTAGTGAGGCACCGGCAATTCCTCTTGCAGGGAGCCGTTGCCGATGACTGCATCCACGTCTTCCAACCGGGAAAGCGGTTCACGCAGCGGCCCCGCGGGCAGACAGCGACCATTACCGAAGCCGCGCGCGCCATCCACCACTACGAGTTCGATATCGCGCCCCATGGCCAGATGCTGCAGCCCATCATCGGACAACAGGATATCGCAGCCGGCCGCGATCAACTTGCGCGCGGCACGTGAGCGATCAGGGTCGACCGCGACGGGAAGTCCCGTCTGAGCCGCCAGCATGACCGGCTCGTCGCCTGCTTCTGCAGGGGAGGTTTCCGGCGTCACGTATAGCGGATAACGCCGCGCATGGCCGCCATAGCCGCGCGACACGATGCCCGGGTGCCAGCCATGCTCGGCGAGCCAGCGCGCCATCCAGGCCACCAGAGGTGACTTGCCAGTGCCTCCCACGGAAAGATTGCCGATCACGATCAATGGCACCGGAGGTGCCCAGATCGTCTTAGTGCCACGCTGATAGGCCCTGCGTCGCGCCCCCATGGCCGAGGCATAAAGCCCCGCCAAGGGACGCAGCGGCGTGAGCCAGGCCGCGTCACGGTACCAGGCATCCTGCAAGCGACTCACTCGGCCTCCTGGAATTGCAGTTGATGAAGCGCAGCATAGGCGCCATCCTGCGCCAGCAATTCAGTATGCGTGCCGCTTTCGATGATCTCGCCCTGCTCCATGACCAGAATACGGTCGGCGCGCTCGATGGTCGACAAGCGATGGGCAATGACGAAGGTCGTGCGCCCACGGCATACCGTTTCCAACGCTTGCTGAATATAACGCTCGGACTCTGTGTCCAGCGCCGAAGTGGCCTCGTCGAGTACCAGCACGGGAGCGTCCTTGAAAATCGCCCGCGCGATGGCCAGGCGCTGCCGCTGGCCGCCGGACAGCATCACTCCGTTATCGCCGACGACGGTATCGTAGCCGTTCGACAGCTGTTCGATGAACTCATGCGCGTAGGCCGCGCGTGCGGCGCGCTCGACCGCTTCCCGGTCGGAATCCGGGTGCCCGTACGCAATATTGGCACCGATGGTGGTGTTAAAAAGCGTTACTTGCTGGGAGACCAGCGCGATACGCTGACGCAGAGGCGACAGCGAATAGGTCTGGATATCCACGTCATCCAGCGTCAATCGCCCCTCGGTGGGGCGATAAAAACGTGGCAGCAAGCTCACCAGGGTCGACTTGCCGCTACCGGAACGCCCCACGATGGCGACCATCTCTCCGGCGGGGATATCCAGATCGATCCCCTTGAGCACCTCGGCCTGGTCCTCGCCATAACGAAAGCGAACACCTTCAAAATGTACACGCCCGTCGATGCGCGTCGGCACATAGGAGCCCTCGTCGACTTCGGGGGATTGCTCGAGAAGACCGAACAACTCCTGCGCGGCGGAAAGTCCCTTCTGGATCGTGCTGTTGACCTCGGTAAGCTGCCGCACCGGCTTGGCCATCAACGACGCAGCGGTGATGAAGGCCACGAACTCGCCCGGCGTCATCGAGGCCATCAAGGCCGGCGCCATCGCCAGCCATACCAGTCCCGCCAGCGAAAGCGCCACCAATAGCTGGATGACCGGCGTGCTGACGGCCTTGGTAAACGCCACCTTCATACTCTGCTCGCGGTTGTAGTCGCTAGCTTCGGCGAAACGCGCCTTTTCATAGCTTTCGGCGCCGTGGGTACGCACCACGCGATACCCTGATAGCGCTTCGGACGCGACATGGGTGACATCGCCCATCGAATTCTGAATGCGCCGCGACAAGCGTCGGAAGCGCTTGCTGGTGTAACTGACCACCAGCCCGATCAACGGTGTGACGGCCAAGAAGAGCAATGCCAGCATCCAGTTGGTCCAGAGGAGATAACCGACCAGGCCAATCACGAACAGGCCTTCACGCAGGATGATAGTGATGGCGTTGGTCGCGGCCCCGGTCACCTGCTCGACATGGTAGGTGACGCGTGACAACAAATGGCCGCTGGAGTGCATATCGAAAAAACGCCCCGGCAGGCTCAACATGTGATTGAACACTTCGCAGCGCAACGCATGCACCACATTACGAGCCACATCGCTCATGTAGTAGGTACCCAGGAATGTCCCCACGCCCCGCGCCGCGAACATGCCAATCACGAACAGAGGCAACATCAGGCGAAAGGCCGCATCGGGATTCTGGATGCCGTCGATCAGGCGCTTCATCATTTCCGCCAACGCGGTGCTCGAGGCCGCATAGATGGCATATCCCACCACGGCGGCCATGAATGCCTTCCAATGCGGTTTAACATATCCCAGCAAGCGACGGTAAAGGGACCAACTGGTAGCGTTTCTCACGGCGTCTCCGCTGGTTGAGAGGCTTGCTCGCCCCGTTCAAGGGGGCACTGCTGCAGTAAGTGGCGCATTAGCCGCAGGGCGGTATGCCAGTTGAATACGATGCACAAGCATCAAACGCCGGATTCTACCCCAATGCACGCCCCTTCGACACCGCCGGGCGGGCGCGCCGGATGCATGCGCGACGCCGGTCCACCCAACGTGAAGCGCAACGCGCCGTCCGTGGCAGTATTCCATAAGCAACTGCCGACGCGACGAAAACGGCGCACCACTTCGGGATGCGGATGCCCATGTGCATTATACCGGCCAGCGCTGAAGATGACGTGCTCCGGCCGAGTGCGGGCCACGAACGCCGGCGAGGAACTGGTGCGACTGCCATGATGCCCCGCGACCAGGACCGTCAATGGGGTCGCGAACCCCGCCAGCAAGCGCTGCTCGATGTCGCTGCCCGCATCCCCCGTGATCAGCAGGCGTTGATCGCCAGCCGTTACCTGCAATACGCACGAACGATCATTATCGGAGCGCGTCACGTCACCTGCCACGGGCGATAGAAACCGATAGTCGACGCCGTCCCTTTGCCACTCCACGCCCCGGCGACAAGCCCGTGTGGCAATGCCTACGGGCATTTCCGGCGGCCCCCACCAGCGCGCGACATGATGCATCCTGTCAATCGTCTCTACGCCACCGGCATGATCGCGATCGCTATGACTGACGATGACATCGTCGAAGTGCCGCCCCGGTGGCCACAGCGACTCTGCGGGAGTGAATCCCGAGCCATAGCGTGGCCCGGTGTCGAACAGCAGATGTTGCGTGGCACTGCGCAGCTCGACCAACTGCCCCTGCCCCACATCCTGCACAGTGACCACGACCCGCCCCGGCGCAATAGCGGGTGGACGCAGGACGAACGCCAAGGCAATCAGACTCACCGAGGCCCATAGGCGTAGATACCCCACCAGCCCGGGAATCAGCCACACCACGCCTAGCGCCGCCAATATCAGTGCCAGCGGCCACGTTTCCCATATCGGCGGTGACCACACAGGCAGCCATGCGGCAGCCAGCGTCAGTCCTTGCCAAACGCCCTGTGCGAGCACATCGAACACTCCCCACGGGAGCATCGCCAGACTCGGCGACCAGGCCAGCGCCCAGCCTAGCAGACCCAGCGGCACCATGATGCTGCCGACCAGTGGCACCGCAAGCAGGTTGACCAGCGGCCCCACCGGCGCCAACCGTTCGAAACCGACCAGCACGGCGGCAGCCATGAACGGCGCCAGCAAGCATTGCGAACGCGCCAGTGCCCACAGCCATCCTCGCACACCACGCGGCGCGGGACGCCCCTGCCAGGCCGCGATCAAAACGCCCACCGCTAGAAACGATAGCCACAGCCCGGGGCGCCACAGTGTCAGAGGATCACTCACAACGATCACCAGCAACGCCAGCCACCAGGCCTGCCAAGGCCCTGGCGCATGACGTCCGCTGGCCACCCACAACCCTAGCAAGACCATCACTGTGGCACGTAGCGCGGGCGGTTCGAACCCTGCCATAGCGGCATATCCCAGCGTCGCAAGCCCTGCTAGCCACCACGGCCAAGTCGCGAGGCGCCAATGCCCTGGCGTCACACCTCGCGCCAGCAGACGCAGCAACACCAGCGTCACGCTTGCCACCAAGCCGACATGCAATCCGGAAATCACCATCAGGTGCGTGGTGCCGGTCGCGTTGAGCAAATCCCAGTCGTCTTGCGTCAGACGCTCACTAGCCCCCAGGGTAAGCGCCGCCAGCCAGCGGGTAGCAAGCTCGGACAACGACTGCGCATCCACAAACGCCAAGCCGGCATCGCGCATATCAGGAGACGCGGTCATCAAACGCTGTGTCACGGACGAATCACGCACATACCCCGTCGCCTGGATGCCCTCGCGCCATAGCCAAGCCGCATAATCGAAGCCGTAACCATTGGCGAAGCCCTGCGGCGGACGCATGCGCACGCGCCATCGCCAACGGTCACCGACATGCAAGGACGGGGCGTCGTACCATGACAGCCGCACCTTCGAAAGCGCATCGCATGACGGCAAACCTGCCTCTTGCGGCGCGCAATGAGTCACCGCGACGCGCATGCGTGTCAGCCCTTGATCTTCACTGACCTGCGTTACCCGCCCGACGAGCGTAATATCCTGACGCGACAAGCCCTCAGGCAACGTGCCTACGCGCTGCTCGGTCACCTGCCACGCGCATAACCCCGCCACGACAAGCATCACAAGCCACCGCCGGCGTCCGCGCGCCACAGCCAACACAACGGCCAGCCCCCACACACAAATACCGCTGACCAGTCCCCACCAACCCCAGACACTGCCGACGAGTGCTGCCAGAGCCAGCGGCATCGCCCACCCCAGGTTCATTCATCATCCTTGTCTTAGCTAATGGTGATATATCATCGACTGCTGCGCGCTGGAGCGCAACGATAGCGAGAGCCCAGAGTTGTATGGATAATGAATCGACACTTCGATAGCTCGTGGACCATGCCCCGCCGACTTCTGCAGCGTTACATGCCCCGGCCGGAAACGCTGAAACGCCAAAGATCGTTGCGTTTCATGCACCACCTGCTGGGCGATCCGTCTCTATGGATGCTGTCGCGCCGTAGCGTAGGCAATGCGTTCATGGTGGGGCTCTTCGTTGCGCTACTCCCCATACCATTACAGATGGTCGTCGCTGCTTTCGGTGCTTGGCTGCTGCGCTGCAACCTGCCTTTGTCGGTCAGCCTCGTCTGGCTGACCAATCCGCTTACCATGCCGGTGATCTTCTACTTCAACTACCGGGTGGGCACCTGGCTTCTGGATACGCCCGCGCGGCACATGCCGGATAGACTATCTACGACCTGGGTTGCCGAGAAAATGGCGGATATCTTGCCCGCCTTGCTGACGGGCTCGCTCGTGGTGGCGATCATCGTGGGTTTGCTCAGCAACCTGATCATTCGACTGATCTGGCGTTGGCAGGTGGCCCGAAGCTGGCAGCGTCGCGCACGACGGCGCCGCCAGCGTCAGACGTGAACTCCTGACTCAGTCCGCGCTAAGACGACCCTGATCAAGGCGCATCACGCGGTCCTGGTGGGCGGCGAGGCCAGTGTCATGGGTGACGATGATGAAGGCGCAGGCGCTACGTGCTGCAAGACTATCCATCAACGACAGAATATTGCCCGCCGTGGTCTGATCGAGATTACCGGTCGGCTCATCCATCAGTACCAGGCTGGGATCGGTCACCAAGGCGCGTGCTATCGCTACGCGTTGCCGCTCCCCGCCCGAAAGTTCGCCCGGCTTGTGCTCGCAACGCTCTGCCATGCCCACGCGGGAAAGAATGTCACGCGCTTTTTCCTGCGCCTCCTGCCGCTTTTGCCCGCGAATGAGCAATGGCATGGCGACATTTTCCAGCGCCGAAAACTCTGCCAGCAGATGGTGGAACTGGTACACGAAGCCGATATGTCGATTGCGAAAGCTCCCCAGTGCGGCCTCCCCCATCTCGGCGAGCGACTGACCGGCAATGCGTACATGCCCTGCACTTGGGCGGTCGACGCCGCCCAAGAGATTAAGCAGTGTGGTCTTACCTGATCCCGAGCTACCCACTACGGCAACCCGCTCACCGGCACGCACTTCCAGTTCCAGCGCATCGAGCACCGTAACGTCCTGCGGGCCCTCGCGATAAATACGCGTCAGGCCATCGCACTGCAGCATGATCTCATTGTTGGCGAATGCGGAAGCGCCATTCGACGCCATCGCGGTTTCCTCATTCATAACGCAATACCTCGGCCGGTTGAATACGCGCCGCACGCCAAGCGGGATACAGCGTCGACAGGAATGTCAGCACGAAGGCCGATCCCGAGATGATACCCACGTCGCCCCACTGAAGCTGCGAAGGCAGATAGCTGATGAAATAGACGTTGGGATCCAGGAATTGGATACCCGTCAATGCTTCGAACCAGGCAATCAAGTCCGAGACCGACAACGCCAGCACTACACCGAGCGCCACTCCCACGACGATACCGATGAGCCCGATTGTCATGCCCTGCACCATGAAGATACGCATGATGGTCCCCGGCTTGGCACCGATGGTCCGCAAGATCGCGATGTCAGCATGCTTGTCCGTCACCACCATGACCAATGTGGAGACGATGTTGAATGCCGCCACGGCGACGATCACCATCAACAACAACCCGATCATGCGTTTTTCCATCTGGATCGCCTGAAAAAGGTTGCCGTGGGTATAGGTCCAGTCAATCCCACGGTAACCACTGCCCAGATCGTCCACGATCGCATTGGTGACCGATCCCGCCTGGAAGAGATCATCCAGTTCCAGGCGTAGGCCACCGACCGAATCTCCCAGGCGGCCCAGCTTCTGCATGTCCTTGATATTGGCATAGGCCAGATTGGCATCGAGATCGGCGCCTATCTTGAAGATGCCACTGACGGTGAAACGCTTGAGGCGTGGGAAAACGCCCCCCGGCGTAATCGAGGCCTCGGGTACCAGCAATGTCACGCGATCCCCCACGCCCACACCAAGGTTGCGTGCCAGCAAGTCACCCAGCACCACATGCCACTCGCCGGGCGCAAGATCGTCTAGCGAGCCTTGCGTCATGTGCTCGTCGATGATCGACACCTTGCCTTCATAGCTCGGCTTGATCCCGTTGACCATAGCTCCCTGGGTACGTCCTTCAGAGGAAAACATGCCTTGCTGCTGAACGTACGGCGCCGCGCCGATGACGTGGTCACGCTTCTCCAGGCGTTCGGCGAGTGCTTTCCAGTCCGTCATGCCCCCTTGGGCTTCGATCTTGGTATGCGGCACCATGCCCAATATGCGTGTCCGCAATTCATGATCGAATCCGTTCATGACCGACAACACGAGGATCAATACCGCCACGCCCAGCATCAAGCCCAGCATGGACGTCAGGGATATGAATGAAATGAAATGGTTGCGACGTTTCGCGCGTACATAGCGCAATCCGATAAGAAACGGCAAGCGATCCAGCATCGACATCGATTCCTTGGTATGAGCCGGGCTCATGGTACGTGTTTTTGCATGCTCCTGCATGAGCCAATGACGGCGAAAAAACCATTCGATGGCATCATCATGGGCAGCACCTGGTAGTACTTGCATCCGTGTCGGCGAGGACTAAAATCCTGCAGCTACCGTCATCATCGACATGGCAACGAAATCCTGCCACGGCGTCGTGCCTCAACCCCCATAGGAGACCGCAATGCTCCCACGCCTGTTCCCCGAATGGCATCCCCAGGACGCCATTCAACTCACGTGGCCCAGTGCCGAAAGCGATTGGGAGCCCCTGCTCGAGCGTATCGAAGCCTCTCTGGAAGCCTTGGTCGTAGCGATCACACGATATCAGCCCGTATTGGTTATCGTCGCCGATGACGTGACACGCCAACGCCTCGATTCACGCTTTTCCCGCCTGGGCATTCATCCCAAGCAATGGCACCTCATTGAAGCGCCGTCGGACGACACCTGGACCCGCGACCACGGGCCGATTGCCATCGAACGCGACGGCAAGATCATGCTGCTCGATTATGGCTTCACGGGCTGGGGCGGTAAGTTCGCAGCCGAGCGCGATAACGCCCTGACTGCGGCCCTCTCGGATATGGGGATTTACGCCGCCCCGCGGGAGACTCGCGAGATGGTCCTGGAAGGCGGCGCCATCGAGGGTGACGGCGATGACACATTACTGCTCACCGAAACTTGCCTGCTCAATCCGAACCGTAATCCTCACCTGACGCGTGAAGACATCGAAGCCGCTTTGCGCGATGACATGGGCATCGAGCGTTGCCTGTGGCTCACTCAAGGCCATCTCGAAGGTGACGATACCGATAGCCACATCGACACCTTGGCCCGTTTTTGCGATGCCGAGACTATCGCTTATGTACGCTGCGAAGACCCCGACGACCCGCATTTCCCCGCGTTAACGCAGATGGAGAGCGAGCTCAAGGCCTTTCGGCGCGCCGATGGCGAGCCTTATCGCCTTATTCCCTTGCCCTTGCCGCGCGCATGCTATGACCCCGATGATGGCCATCGCCTGCCCGCCACCTATGCCAACTTCCTGATCATCAACGGTGCGGTGCTCGTGCCCACCTATGCCGATGCTGCCGATGGCGTGGCCTTGACGGCACTGGCCAGCGCGTTCCCCGGACGCGATATCATTCCCATCGACTGTCGCACCGTGATCCGCCAACATGGCAGCCTCCACTGCCTGACCATGCAGCTACCACGCGGCGCTTTCTTCACCGCGTCCGCCGCCGATCCCCATGACAACGTTACCAATAACAAGGAGTGACGCCATGCCTTCGACGCTCAAGGTAGGACTCGTTCAGCAACGATCCTGGCCCGACAAGGCCCGTAGTCTGCAGGAAAGCGACGTTGGCATTCGTGAGCTGGCGGAGAAAGGCGCCGAACTGATCCTGCTTCAGGAACTGCATGCCACGCACTACTTCTGCCAAACCGAAGACGATAGCCTGTTCGATCTGGCCGAACCACTCGACGGCCCCAGCGCCCAGCATCTCGCTGCCCTCGCCGCCGAACTCGACGTCGTGCTCGTCGGATCGCTTTTCGAACGCCGCGCTGCGGGACTCTACCATAATACTGCCGTGGTATTTGACCGCCAGCGAGGCTGCGTGGGCCACTATCGCAAGATGCATATTCCCGACGATCCAGGGTTCTACGAAAAATTCTATTTCACGCCCGGCGATGCCGAAGAAAATACCGGATTCGAGCCCATCGAGACGTCCGTCGGCCGGCTCGGTGTCTTGGTCTGCTGGGATCAATGGTACCCGGAAGCCGCGCGCCTGATGGCCCTCGCCGGGGCCGATCTCTTGCTCTATCCCACCGCCATCGGCTGGAGCCAGTCCGATGACGACGCCGAGAAGCACCGCCAGAAAGACGCCTGGACATTGATTCAGCGCTCGCATGGCGTGGCCAATGGCCTACCGGTCTTGGTCGCCAATCGCGTCGGTCACGAAGCAGACCCTTCGCATGCGACGTCGGGCATCGACTTCTGGGGCGGTAGCTTCATCTGCGGTCCACAGGGCGAGATATTGGCCCAGGCCGGCGATGAAACGACGCATCTATTGGCCGAGCTCGACATGACACGTAGCGAACAAGTGCGGCGAGCTTGGCCATACCTGCGTGACCGACGCGTCGATGCCTACGCCGATCTCACCAAGCGTTACCGCGACCGTTGAGTGGCGGGCCGTACTGGCCCGCCATCCATGGGCAGGCGCGGCCCATCTCACACGACCGACATTGAACGCCAGGCATACTTGCCAAGACGCACCAAGCTTGCCACTATAGGGCCATTAGAATGGATATAACGGTATAAAAATGGAGCGGCAATATCACCTCTTGGCCCGACTCGAGCACGACTTCGATCATGTGATCGAAGCCTGCGAGGCACTCATCGAGCATGTCGAACACGCTCCCCCGAAAGGCTGGGTACTGGGCGATACTCCCTTCGATATCGCATGGCTACGCCATGCACTACTCGACTTCTGGTATCAAGATGGACAAGACGGTCGCGCGACGCGCAATTACATCGGCCTGATCGCCGCCACCCCCACATTGCTGGCATACGTCGCCGACATCAATCACGCCAAGCAGACATTCGCGGCGACACTGGCCGAGATTCGTCAAGACGCACCGAACCTGCTCCACGAGATCAAGGCCGTGCTGCCCTTTCGTCATCCCACACTGCACAGCCATCTACGCGGCCAAGGCTTGGCACGTCTGCACCTCAAGCAATGCTGGCGACACCTACCCGTAGCGGACGCGCCGCTGTCGCGCGTGCGTCTCGCCTGGTATACCAGCGGGCGCTCCATCAAGCGCTTGAGCGTACGTGATGCCGAACGGCGGCTTTTGGAAATGGATACCGAAAGCCCACATATTCGCATTCAGCTACGCCACTTGGCGGATATTCCCGACGGCGAGCCATTGGCACAGGTACAAACTCAGGCCCCCGTCATGCGCGCCAACCTGTTCTTTCATGAAGCGCTGGCCGATGGGCGCATGCGTCGTGCCATGAATCTACCACTGCCTCTATTCATTCCCAGCGAAGACGCTCGCCTGCCTTCGCACAACGCTCCGAAGGCAAAGCCGCCCGACAAGCGAACTCGCGCCCAACGTGCCGACACGAAGCTCGAAGACACGCCCTTCCTGCCCAGCTTGCGGGTCTATCGCTATCGGTAGTCGCTTCAGAATTCCTGACTACTTGCAGGCAACTGCTTGAGCGTGATCTGGCGATGCAAACGAATCAACGGACGGATAAGCAGTTGCACGCTGCCCAACACGAATAGCCAGACGCCCGCCTCCTTGACGCTGCCTTGGTAGAAGAAACATACGCTGCCGATCGTGAACCACAGCCCCAGCAAGAGGTCGTTTATCGTGCTGGCCAATTCGTGGCGATGGTGGATGGTCAACTCTTCGCGTCCCAACGTGAACGTCGTTTCGTCGCTATGCTGCTTGTCCTCCCGATACATAAAACCTCCTTGTGCTCATGTGACGATAGATGCCCCAATGCAACGAGCCGGCAAAAGTGCCGGCTCGTCGAATGCCGATCCAGGCCGGCAAATGCCCGAGGCCTTCGACCGCAGGCCCCCTATTGGCGCGTATCAGAATATACGATTCAGTCCGTTTTGCGCCGCAACGCGATACGCCTCGGCCATGGTCGGATAGTTGAAGGTGGTATTGATGAAATACTTTAGGGTATTGGCCTCGCCCTTTTGCTGCATGATGGCCTGGCCGATATGCACAATCTCGGAAGCCTGGTCGCCGAAGCAATGAATGCCCAGAATCTCGAGTGTCTCGCGATGGAACAGAATCTTGAGCATCCCCACCGTGTCCCCGGTGATCTGCGCACGCGCGGTGTCCTTGAAGAACGCCTGCGCTATCTCATAAGGCACCTTGGCTTCGGTCAACTCGCGCTCGTTCTTGCCCACCGAGCTGATCTCGGGAATCGTGTAGATACCGGTGGGGATATCCTCGACGAAGCGGAAGTCTTCTTCCAGGAAGTCATCGCTGGCACTACGCCCCTGGTCGTAAGCGGCACTGGCCAGACTCGGCCAACCGATGACATCCCCCACGGCATAGATATGCGGCACCATGGTGCGATAATGGTCATCGACCTGTAGCTGCCCGCGCCCATTGGGTTCGAGCCCGATGTTTTCCAGCCCCAATTGATCGGTATTGCCGGTACGCCCATTGGCCCACAGAAACGCATCCGCGCGCAGACGCTTGCCGGACTTGAGCTTGACGATCACCCCGGACTCATCGCCTTCGATGCTTTCGTATTCTTCGTTATGGCGCACCAATACACCATTCTGGCGCAGATGGTAGGAAAGCGCGTCGCTGATCTCATCGTCGAGGAACGACAGCAAACGCTCGCGCATATCGATCAAGTCGACCTTGACACCGAGTCCTGAAAAGATCGACGCATACTCGGAGCCGATGACCCCGGCCCCGAAGATGATCAAGGTACGGGGCGTGTGAGAAAGCCCCAGGACGGTGTCCGCGCAATAAATGCGTGGATGCCGGAAGTTGATATCGGCGGGACGATAAGGGCGAGAGCCCGTGGCAATCACGAACTGCTGAGCGCACAACTCCTCGACGCCTTCCTGATTGTCCCGCACGATCAGAGTGTGCTCGTCACGGAAGTTCGCCACGCCGAAGAAAAGATCGATGCGATTGCGTGAATAGAACTGGGTGCGCATCTCGACCTGCTGGTCAATGGTCACCTTGGAACGTTCGAGCACACGAGGAAAGGAAAACCAGCGCGGTTCGCCGATATCGCGGAACATGCGGTTGGTATTGAACTGCATGATCTGCTTGACCTGGTGGCGTAGCGCCTTGGAGGGAATCGTGCCCCAGTGAGTGCAGTTGCCGCCCACCGCTTGTTG
Organism: Chromohalobacter sp. 48-RD10; assembly: GCF_029889785.1. NCBI lineage: Bacteria > Pseudomonadati > Pseudomonadota > Gammaproteobacteria > Oceanospirillales > Halomonadaceae > Chromohalobacter > Chromohalobacter sp. 48-RD10. The sequence continues at coordinate 82,120 of NZ_JARANX010000001.1, forward strand.
CTTCTCGACGATGGCCACACGCTTGCCATGCTTGGCCGCGTTGATCGCCGCGCTTTCTCCTGCGGGGCCCGAGCCAATCACCACCACATCATAATTGTGAACTGCCATTAGGTTCGCCTGCTCCTCTCGATGCATGAGGAACCGCTGCGATAAGCCTCAACGCAAGACTGGCCACGGCAAGCGGGAATGACGGGACGTGCCGCCTACAGGGCGCATACCCGGATTTCCCGCGATATCATGTCGGGACACGCCCTAAGGCGCCTTGGACTCAACCAACGATTCCACGTCAGTATTGATTGACGAGTGCAATCAGCGTCGAACGGCGTCGTAGCCGAGGTCGGCGCCCCGATTCTCGTCGCTGGAACGACGCCCACTCTTGCGGCGCTTTTGATTCTCTTCTTCGCAGGCCTTGTCGTCCCCGCCACAGATATCGCATCCCTCCTTGAGGCCCAACTGATTGAGTCCCCCGCACGAACCTGCGATGGGCTTACGGCCGAGAATGACGCCGATGGCCATGCCGGCCAGCAGCAACAGCATCAATGCGAATACCAAAAGCCATACTGTCATTGCTTTTCCCCTTCGGACGACTCATCCGCAAGATAGGTATGAAACGCCTCGCTGAGCTCTGTCTTGAAACCCTCATCGGTTTTGACGATGAAATACGCCGCAATATCCTCGCGGTTGGCCAACGCCATGCCCTTTTCGGGCCCCAGGACCTCCAGAGCCGTCGCCAGCCCATCGGCCGTCGCACTACGCTCGGAAACAACCGTCACCGAGGCAAGGTGATGCGTGATCGGGCGACCGGTACGCGGATCGATGGTATGCGAAAAACGCTGCCCATCTTCTTCGTAATAATTGCGGTAATCCCCCGATGTCGCCACCGCCACGTCTTCGAGTTCGAGCACGCGTTGTACGCTACGTTCCCGAGAAACCGGTTTTTCCACGGCGATACGCCAAGGCTCGCCATTGGGCTTTTCCCCCCGCGTGCGGATCTCGCCGCCGACTTCCACGAGATAAGACGTCACGCCCAGCGCATCCAGGCGAGCCGCCACTTGGTCGACCCCGAACCCCTTGGCGATGCCCGAAAGATCGACATACACCGGCTTGGTCTTGGTCAGGTGATTGCCTTTCAACTTCAACGCCTGGTAATCGACCTTGTCCAGCGCCTGGGCGATTTTATCATCGCTGGGCACTTCGTCCGGACGCATCTCGGGACCGAAGCCCCACAGGTTGACCACGCTACCGATGGTGACATCGAAAGCGCCATTCGAGAGATCGCCGATGTCGATGGCTTCCCCGATCACGCTGGCCGTCGACGATGACAGCTCGAACGGTTCATCCACTGGCGCGGCATTGAAACGCGACAACTCCGAGTCGGCCTTGTAGGTCGACATCAAGTTGTCGACCTTGTCGAGCGACTCCTTGATGCCATCATCCAGCGAGGCAAGTTGCTTATCGCTGAAGTCGCCATAGACGGTCACATGATACCCCGTCCCGAAGATGGGGCCCTCGAAGCGATGCGCCTGCGGCGGTTGATCGCAACCAGCCAGCACCAATACTACAAACAGGACCAGCCCTTTCCAGGCCGGCCCTGCACAGTGTGCTGTCAGTCTCATCCGCCGAAGTCATCCAGCATGATGTTTTCAGGCTCTACACCCATGTCGGTCAGCATCTTGATGACGGATGCGTTCATGATCGGCGGGCCGCACATATAGTATTCGCAATCTTCCGGCGCCGGATGATCCTTGAGGTACTTCTCGTAAAGTACGTTATGGATGAAGCCGGTGTCGCCTTCCCAGTTATCCTCTGGCAAGGGGTCGGAGAGCGCGAGATGCCATTCGAAATTCTCGAACTCTGCAGCCAACTGATCGTATTCTTCATTATAGAAGGTCTCACGCCAGGAGCGGGCACCGTACCAGAACGAGATCTTGCGCTTCGATTCAAGGCGCTTGAGCTGATCGAAGATATGGCTGCGCATGGGCGCCATGCCTGCACCACCACCGATGAAGATCATTTCCGCATCGGATTCCTTGGCAAAGAACTCACCGAAGGGTCCCATCACCGTCACCTTGTCACCCGGCTTGAGCGCGAAGGTATACGTCGACATGACCCCGGGGGGATGATCGGTATTGGGCGGCGGCGTAGCGATACGAATGTTGAACTTGAGGATACCCTTTTCATCCGGGTAATTCGCCATCGAGTACGCGCGGATGATCTCCTCGTCGCTCTTGTGGGAGGTATCGAAGAGATTGAACTTGTCCCAATCGCCGCGATATTCATCTTCGATCTCGAAGTCAGAGAACTTGATGTCGTAAGGCGGCGCCACCAGTTGGACATAGCCCCCGGCCCGGAAAGCCACATCCTCGCCTTCAGGAAGCTTGAGGTTGAGCTCCTTGATGAAGGTGGCGACGTTGGGATTCTCGGTGACCTCACATTCCCACTTCTTGACGCCGAAGACCTCCTCGGGAACCTCGACCTTCATGTCCTGCTTGACCGGGACCTGACAAGACAGCCGCCAGCCCTCCTTCTTCTCACGCAGGGTGAAGTGAGACTCTTCGGTGGGCAGAATCGAGCCCCCGCCATCCGCCACGCGGCATCTGCACTGTGCGCAGGAACCGCCACCGCCGCATGCGGAGGAAAGAAAGATGCCATTGGCGGCCAGCGTTTGCAGCAACTTGCCGCCTGCCTGGGTCGTCAAGGTGTTCTCGGGATCGCCGTTGATCTCGATGGAGACGTCGCCACTGCTGACCAGACGACTGCGCGCCGTCAGGATCACGACCACCAGACCAAGCACGATCACGGTGAACATGACGACGCCGAGCACGATGATGGATGTATTGACCATGTCGGTTTCCTATTTCCGTTGCCTAGAGCTGGATGCCGGAGAAGGACATGAAGCCCAGTGACATCAGTCCGACGGTAATGAAGGTGATCCCCAACCCTTGGAGGCTGGCCGGCACGTCACTGTACTTGAGCTTTTCACGAATCCCCGCCAATGCAGTGATCGCCAGCGCCCAGCCGAAGCCAGCCCCGGCACCGTAGATCACAGACTCGCCGAAATTATAGCTACGTTCGACCATGAATAGTGAAGCGCCGAGAATCGCGCAATTCACCGTAATCAACGGCAGGAAAACCCCCAGCGCGTTATAGAGCGAGGGGACGAACTTATCGAGAAACATCTCGAGGATCTGCACCAGTGCTGCAATGACCCCGATATAACTCAAAAGTCCCAAAAACGACAGGTCGATATTTTCGGCGCCTTCAAGGCCCGTCCAGGTCAGAGCCCCTTCCTTCAACAGATACGTCAGGATCAGGTTATTGACCGGCACGGTGATGGTTAGCACCACCACGACCGCGATCCCCAGCCCGATGGCCGAGGAAACTTTCTTGGAAACGGCAAGAAACGTGCACATGCCGAGAAAGAAAGCCAGTGCCATGTTTTCCACGAACACTGCCTTGACGAAGAGGCTCAGGTAATGCTCGAACATCACACGGACTCCTTAATCTTAGCCTTGCTGTTGGCCACGATTCGGTACTCGGCTTTTTCGACCTGCTCGGTACGAATGCTCCGCAGAACCCAGATCATCAAGCCAATGACGAAGAATGCCGAGGGCGGCAACAGCATCAGGCCGTTGGGTACATACCAGCCACCGTCCTGCACCGGCGTCAGCACAGTGAAGCCGAAGACGCTACCGGACCCGAAAAGCTCACGGAAGAAGCCGACAACGAGCAGAATCATGGCATAACCCAAGCCGTTACCGACCCCATCGAGAAAGCTCATGACGGGGCCGTTTTGCATGGCATAGGCCTCGGCACGGCCCATGACGATGCAGTTGGTGATGATCAGCCCGACGAAGACCGACAACTGCTTGGACATCTCGTAGGCATACGCCTTGAGCACCTGATCGACAACGATGACCAGCGAGGCAATGATGGTCATCTGCACGATGATGCGGATCGACGACGGAATATGCTGACGAATCAATGAAACGAACAGGTTGGAACACGCCGTGACCGCGATAACGGCCAGGCCCATGACCAACGACACACTCATGGAATTGGTCACCGCCAGTGCCGAACAAATCCCCAGCACCTGCAGCGCGATCGGGTTGTTCTTGAAGACCGGCGAGAGAACAACGTCTTTTACGGAATCAGCAGCCATGTTCACGCTCCTTCGGAGTTGCCGTGGAAGCGGGCGAGATAGGGGCCGAAGCCACTCTCGCTCAGCCAGAAATGCAGCATATTGGTCACGCCGCGGCTCGTCAGCGTCGCCCCCGACAAGGCATCGACTTCATACTTGCTCTCGGCACCGCCCTTGACCAGGGAGATGTCGGGATTCATGCCATCTTCTGCATAAATCTTCTTGCCTTGCCACTTCGCCTTCCAACGGGGATTGTCGACCTCGCCGCCAAGCCCCGGCGTTTCGGAATGAGAGTAGTAGGACAATCCGACGATGGTGTTGCCATCGCCTTCAATGGCGAAGAAGCCACGCATCAGCCCCCACAGCCCTTGTCCACGAATCGGCAGAATAATCTGGTCCGGGTCATCGGGGTCGTCACCCACCAGATAGACCGTCGAGTACATCTCTTCACGCCCGATGCCAGCGCTATCCTCTTCACCGGACAAGGTGCGTGATGTCGCCGGGTCTTTGGCGGCATCGAACTGATCGTAGCTTTGCGGATCGAAACGATCACTGTACTCGCCGGTCTTCAGATTGATCACACGCGAGGTAATCAACTCATCGAACGCATCGTCGACGTCCATCCCCGGCTCATAGAGATTGGCCACCTGCAGGATGTTGCTCTTGCGGTCGAGCTCTTGGTTCTTCTGCTGGGTAGGCTGCAAGACCACGGCAGCAGTCGATACCACCACCGAGCACACGATGCAAAGCGCGAGTGCGACCGTTAGCGTCTTCTTGATGGAATTGTTACTGGCCATCAGGTGGCCTCCTCGGTCGTCGCGGTGGAGTACGCGGCATCACGCTTCTGGCGGCGCTTGATATTGGCCTGCACGAAGAAGTAATCGATCATCGGCGCGAACAGGTTGGCGAACAGAATCGCCAGCATGATGCCTTCCGGAAACGCGGGATTGACCACGCGGATCAATACCGTCATCACCCCGATCAAGAGGCCGAACAGCAACTTGCCACGATCAGTCATCGACGCCGATACCGGGTCGGTGGCCATGAACACCATACCGAAGGCGAAGCCGCCAAGCACGAAATGCCAGTACCACGGCATACCGAACATCGGATTGCTATTCGAGCCGATGGTGGTGAACAGCATCGCGGTCAGCGCCATGCCCACGAACACGCCCAGCATGATACGCCACGAGGCGATACGCGTGATCAGCAAGACCACCGCGCCGATGAGGATCGCCAATGTCGAGGTTTCTCCTACCGAGCCAGGGATGAAACCCAAAAAGGCGTCCCACCAGCTATATGCCTGCTGCACGGCACCCATGCCGTTCTGGGCCGCCGCGGAGAGCGCGGTAGCGCCGGTATAGCCGTCGGCAGGGACCCATACGCTATCGCCGGAGATCTGCGCCGGATAGGCGAAATACAAGAAGGCGCGCCCGGTCAGCGCCGGATTCAGGAAGTTCTTGCCGGTGCCGCCGAAGATTTCCTTGCCGATCACGACCCCGAAGGTAATCCCCAAGGCCACCTGCCACAATGGAATAGTCGCCGGCAGGATCAGCGCATAAAGCACGGAAGTGACGAAGAAGCCTTCATTGACCTCGTGGCCACGCTTGACGGCGAACAGTACTTCCCAGAACCCGCCGACGACGAAGGTCATCAGATAGATAGGCAGAAAATAAGTGGCACCCAGTACGAAATTGGCCCAGATGCTGCCGGGATCGTGACTCCCCGCCAGCGCCATGGTGATGGCTTCACGCCATCCGCTCAGCGCACCGAAGCCGTCGCCGATTGCCATGTTGGCCTGCAGGCCAGCGTTGTACATGCCGAAGAACATCGCCGGAAAGGTACACAGCCATACCGTGATCATGATGCGCTTCAGATCGATGCCATCACGCACGTGCGCCGTGCTCTTGGTCACGTCCGGGGGGGTATAGAAGATCGTATCGACCGCTTCGTACAGCGCGTAGAACTTCTCGTATTTACCACCCTGGTGAAAGTGCGGCTCGAGCTTGTCGAGCGTATTACGAATTCCCATCGTCAGACCTCTTTCTCGATCATGGTGAGGTTATCACGCAGGATGGGGCCGTACTCGTACTTGCCGGGGCAAACGTAGGTACAAAGCGCGAGATCTTCTTCATCCAGCTCCAGACAGCCAAGCTCCATCGAACTCTCGATGTCGCCCACGATCAAAGAGCGCAATAACTGCGTCGGCATGATATCCAGCGGCATCACGCGTTCGTAGGCGCCCACCGGCACCATGGCGCGCTCGGAACCGTTGGTGGACGTATTCGGCGAATACTGATTGAGCCCCAGAAACTGAGAGACATAGATGCCCATCACCGAATGACGCCGCAACCCAAATGACAGCCATCCCAGGAAGGCACGCTTATTGCCCTCTTCAAGCAGCGAGAACTGGCGATGGAAACGCCCCAGGAAGCGCCGCGAACCTTCGGCGATCTCGCCACCGAAGACCGAGCCTGAAATCACGCGGGTGTCCTCGGGCGCTTCGATTTCGCCTTCCAGCAATTCACTGCTGCTCGCCCCGAGGCGCGTCCGCAACAAGCGCGGCTGCTTGGCGCGCGGACCGCCGACGGCCACTACGCGCTGTGTTTCAAGGCGCCCTTCGGCAAACATCTTGCCGAAGGCGATGACATCCTGATAGCCGAGATGCCATACCTGATGCGCAAGGCTCACCGGGGAGAGATAATGGATATGAGTACCCACCAGCCCAGCGGGATGCCGGCCAGAAAAGGCCTCGAAATGCACGCCTTCGAGCTCGCGGCCCGGTAGCTCGGCGCCTTGCCCATGGCAGACGAACACCTGACCCGGCGTCAGGTGTTTGAGAACTTTGAGCCCCTGCTCGAACGCCGCGGCGTCCTCACCGATCACCACATTGGGGTCGGCGGCAAGGGGATGTGTATCGATGGCGGTAACGAAAATATCGGCGGGCGTAGCATCAGGTGCAGGCGTGCGAGAGTAAGGGCGAGTCCTGAATGCGGTCCAGAGCCCTGAATCAACCAGTTGATCGACGACCGTCTGGCGCTCCAACCGATCCAGCGCGTCCGCGCCATGCGCCGTGAAGGGTACGGCCTCTTCGTGATCATCGAGCTTGATGACGACCGACAGCAGGCGCCGCTTCTCGCCACGGTTGATCGCTACCACCTCGCCTGCGCCTGGTGCCGTGAACCGTACACCCGGGACCTTCTTGTCGGTGAACAGTAGCTGGCCCAGTTTTACCTTGTCCCCCTCTCGGACCTCCATCGTCGGCTTCATGCCCACGTAGTCGGTGCCGAGGATCGCCACCTGCCGCACGGACGGCGCATCGTATATGCGCTGCTCGGGCGACCCGGCGATGGGGAGATCCAGGCCTCGTTTGACTTCGATCATAGTCTCGCCCAGTTGTCGGATCTGATGTTTCGAAAGGAAAGGGGTCCATGAACGGCCACACGCTTGCCACGCGTCTTTTAACCATGCTGAACAGCGCGGGCAACCTTCACGGTGGTCGGATTCTTTTCTTATCAGACGATTGCTTCTTTCGGCCCATGGCCAAAGGCCGTCCCCAAAATCGAGCACCATTATAGAGAGACAAGTCCCGAATGACTACATAACACTACATAACCTTAGGAAGTGCAGGGCTTACGATGACGCATGCGAGACACGACTGCGCCCCGGTTCCGGGGCGCAGCGGAGATATGGCGGGGAATACTCAGCGCGTCTCGCGCGGCAAGTACACGAAACGCACGTTGGACATGTGTTGGAGGATACGCACGACCTGACAGCTATACCCGAATTCATTGTCATACCACACATAGAGCACGACCTGACGATCATCGGCGATCGTCGCCTGAGCATCGATGATGCCGGCATGGCGATTGCCCACAAAATCGGACGACACCACCTCCGGCGAGTCGACGTAATCGATCTGCTTTTGCATGCGTGAATGCAAGGCCATGTCGCGCAGGTACTCGTTCAGTGCCTCACGGTCAGTGGCCTTGTCCAGCGTAAGGTTGAGGATAGCCATGGACACATCAGGCGTAGGTACGCGAATGGCATTCCCGGAGAGCTTGCCCGACAGTTCGGGCAATGCCTTGGCCACGGCCTTGGCGGCGCCGGTTTCGGTCAACACCATGTTCAGCGCAGCACTGCGCCCCCGCCGGTCGCCCTTGTGATAGTTATCGATCAGGTTCTGATCGTTGGTGTAGGCATGCACCGTCTCGACATGCCCATGCAGGATACCGAACTCGTCGTTGATCGCCTTGAGGACGGGCACGATCGCATTGGTCGTACACGACGCCGCCGAAATCACGCGGTCGTCGTCGGTCATCTCGTCGTGGTTGATGCCTTGGACGATATTCTTGACATCGCCTTTGCCGGGCGCGGTCAGCAACACCTTCGCCACGCCCTTGGACGCTAGATGCTGGGACAGACCTTCCGCGTCACGCCACTTGCCGGTGTTATCGACGACTAGAGCACTCTGGATATCATACGCGGTGTAATCGATCTCACTGGGCGAGTCGGCATGAATGATCTGGATGTAGTTGCCGTTGGCGATGATCGCCTCGTTCTCATGATCGACCCGGATCGAACCGGCGAAAGGCCCATGCACACTATCGCGACGCAACAGACTGGCACGCTTCTCCAGGTCATCGCCGCCGCCCCGCACCACAATGGCACGCAAACGCAGCAAGTTACCGCCACCCGCTTTTTCGATCAGGATACGCGCCAGCAAACGACCGATGCGCCCGAAGCCATAGAGCACGACATCCTTGGGCTCGCCACCCATGCCGGTATCGGCATGGCGACCCACGATATCGGCCAGTTCCGTTTCGAGGAAGGCCCTGATGTCGTCTTGCTCGGAGCGCTTGAACGCCACTCCCAACTTGCCGATATCGATGTGCGCCGGCCCCAGCTCGAGTTCGGTCATGGCCTCGACCATCGGCAACGTCTCGCGCACCGAAAGTTCGGTACCCTCGACCTTCTTGACGTAGCGATGATTCTTGAGAATGCGAATCACCGAGCGATTGATCAACGAACGACCAAACAGGGATGGTACGACATTGTACTTACGGTAGAGGCGTCCCAGCAGGGGGATCATCTCCTCGGCCAATGCTTCGTTTTCTTGCCAATCCTGAAAATAGCTCTCGAGCTTTTCTTGACTCACGGCGGGCCTCGTCACGGCAGCGGGGAACGAAAAACGAGCGCATTATCCGGAGCTTTTCATCTCCTTGGCAATGCTTGCTTGGTCGCATGCGGTGTAATTCCACTACACCAACAGGGCCTTGACTACAGGGCCGAAAAAAGGCATTGAACGCCGATTCATGCCGCTATTTTCGACTACAAGGCCGATATCGGGCCTGGCTTTAAATCCCCGCGCATTGCCCCCATCCCTTGCTTTGCCTGCTATCATCATCTCGACACAGAAAATGAAGCACACCATGTCGTATTTTTCACCGCTCGATCCACCGCATCCTCAGGGCGTGCGTGACACCGTCTACTGGCAGCATCCGCACGCCGCCGCTGGCGCACTGGCGCTGGCACGCCTCGCCGACGACGCTCCGCTGATGGTGGTGACCCCCGATACCTCCAGCGCTCAACGGCTCGAAGGCGCACTGCAATTCTTCGCCGATCATCCCATCTTATCGTTCCCCGACTGGGAAACGTTGCCCTACGATAGCTTTTCGCCGCATCAGGACATCGTCTCGACACGCCTCAAGACACTGCGCCAGTTGCAAGAAGGGACGCGCGGTATCGTCGTGGTGCCCATCAATACCTTGATGCAACGACTCCCGCCCACCGATTACATCGCCGGTCGTGTACTCACCTTGCATACCGGCATGCAACTCGATCGAGAAGGATTCCGGGAGCGTCTATCGCGAGCTGGCTACCGCGCCGTGGAGACCGTTTACGAACCCGGTGAATACGCGCTGCGTGGTGCCTTGATCGACCTTTACCCGATGGGCAGCGATCATCCCCTACGTATCGATCTGTTCGATGACGAAGTCGATACCTTGCGGTATTTCAATCCCGACTCTCAGCGCTCCCTGGATAAGGTCGAGCGCGTAGAGTTGCTACCGGCACACGAATATTCGCTGTCACGCTCGGCAATCGCCTGCTTCCGCGAGGGGTTCGAGACATTGTTCGACGTCGACCCGCGCCAATGCCCGCTGTACAACGATGCGATCAAGGGCATTCCGTCACCCGGGCTGGAGCAGTACCTGCCGCTTTTCTTCGAGGACACCGCAAGTCTGTTCGAACATCTGAATGCGCATACGCGCATTGCGCTGATGCCCGGCGTCCACGACGCAGCCGAGCACCACTGGAGTGCCATCGAAAGTCGCTACGACAATCTTGGCGTCGACCCCACGCGGCCCTTGCTGCCGCCGGCACATGCCTTCTTACCCGTGCCCGAGGTATTCGCCTCCATCAAGCAGCACCCACGCGTGGCGCTGGTTGACGATGACGAACCGCATCCGCATGCCAAGGTACCGAACACGCACTCGCTCCCGGATGTAGCCATCCACGCACGTGGTCATCACCCCCTCGCCAAACTGGAGGCCTTTCTCGGTGCCCCCGACGCTCCGCGCGTCTTGCTGGTCGCCGAGTCGAGTGGACGCCGCGAAGCACTGGAAGAAACCCTCGCCCCACTGGGGCGCACGCTGGCCGTGGCCGATGGCTGGCAACACTTCATGGATGGTAGTGCGCCACTGGCAATTTGCGCAGGCGATCTCGATGAAGGGCTATGGCTCGATAGCCCCGCCACCTGCGTCATCACCGAAACCGAGCTGTACGGCGATGTCGTTCGCCAAGCACGCCGCCGTGGGCGGGTGACCGATGACAACGAGCTCGCCGTACGTCACCTGGCGGAATTGCGCCCCGGCTCTCCGGTGGTTCACCAAAGCCACGGCGTAGGTCGCTACCAAGGGCTCGAGACACTGGAAGCCGGCGGCCAGGCCGCTGAATTTCTGGCACTGGAATATGCCGGCGGCGCCAAGCTCTACGTTCCGGTAGACAGTCTGCATCTTATTTCACGTTATGCCGGCGCCACCGATGAACTGGCGCCGCTGCATAAACTCGGCTCGGAAACCTGGGACAAGGCTAAGCGCAAGGCGGCCGAGAAGGTACGCGATACCGCCGCCGAGCTTTTGGATACCTACGCCCGACGCGAGGCGCGCGAAGGCTTCGCCTGCGACTCACCCGGCGAGGAATACGCACGCTTCACGGCCAGCTTCCCTTTCGAGGAAACACCCGATCAACACGCTGCCATCGATGCGGTCATCGGCGACATGACCGCACCGCGCCCGATGGACCGCGTGGTTTGCGGCGACGTGGGCTTCGGCAAGACCGAGGTCGCCATGCGCGCGGCTTTTCTCGCCGTGCACTCCGATCGCCAAGTCGTGGTACTGGTCCCCACTACCCTGCTGGCCCAACAGCACTATGACAATTTCCGCGACCGCTTCGCGGACACTGCGGTGCAGATCGAGCTGCTTTCGCGCTTCACCGCCGGCAAAGGACAACAAGCGTCGCTGGAGCGCATCAACGAAGGCCGTGCCGATATCGTCATCGGCACCCACAAGCTGCTTTCCAAGACGATGTCGCTCCCCAATATGGGGCTGCTGATCATCGACGAGGAACACCGCTTCGGCGTTTCCCAGAAGGAAAAACTCAAGAGTCTGCGCTCCGAAGTCGATATTCTCACGCTCACCGCGACACCGATCCCCCGCACCTTGAACATGGCGATGAGCGGTATTCGCGACCTCTCGATCATCGCCACGCCCCCGGCACGCCGCCTATCGGTCAAGACCTTCGTGCAGCAGCGCAACGAAGGCGTCCTGAAGGAAGCCCTGCTGCGTGAAATTCTGCGCGGTGGCCAAGTCTACTTTCTCCACAACGAAGTCAAGACGATAGAGACCACTGCCGAACGCGTTGCCGAGCTGGTGCCCGAGGCACGCGTGGCCGTTGCCCACGGCCAGCTACCCGAGCGTACGCTGGAACGCGTGATGTCGGACTTCTATCACAAACGTTTCAATGTGCTGGTGTGCTCGACGATCATCGAGACCGGCATCGACGTACCGAGCGCCAATACCATCATCATCGAACGCGCCGATAAGTTCGGGCTCGCTCAGTTGCACCAGCTCCGTGGGCGTGTCGGTCGCAGCCATCATCAGGCATATGCCTATCTTCTCACGCCACCACCCAAGGCCATGACCCAAGATGCGCTCAAGCGCCTCGAAGCGATCGGCCTGGCGGAGGATCTCGGGGCCGGCTTCACCCTCGCCAGTCACGACATGGAAATTCGTGGCGCTGGCGAACTACTGGGCGATGAACAAAGCGGGCAGATGGAAACGGTCGGCTACAGCCTTTACATGCAAATGCTCGACCGCGCGGTCAAGGCCATCAAGAGCGGCAAGACGCCCAACATCGAGTCTCCGCTGGACGATGGTGTGGAAATCAGCCTCAGCTTGCCGTCATTGATCCCCAACGATTATTTGCCCGACGTACAGCAACGCCTGATCATGTACAAGCGCATCGCCAACGCCGAGGATGAAGCCGAGCTTCAGGAATTGCAGGTCGAAATGATCGACCGCTTTGGCTTACTACCCGCGCCTCTCAAGACGTTTTTCCGTCAGACCCGGCTCCGCCAGCGTGCCGAACGTCTGGGCATCGTGCGCCTTGAGGCCGGCGCCGAGCGTGGCCGCCTCACTTTCGGCACACAAACCGTCGTCGACCCCATGACGCTGGTCCAGATGATCCAGAAGCACCCAGCGCACTACCGGCTGGACGGCGCGGATACATTGCGTTTCGAAGGCGATATGAGCGACGAGGAAAAGCGCTTTTCCTTGCTTGAAGCGTTACTCGAACAACTCAACCGCAAGACGGAAGCAGCATAACAGGCAGCATCCGCCATGCGGGTGCCCTGCCAGACCCTTACACAGACGCACGGATGCGCGTCATAAGCCCGCTGAAGGCTTGTGTCGGCATGAAAATACGCCAGAATGCAGGTGAGTGTGGCATCCGCCACTTGCCTGACCGAAAAAGAGTCTTTATCCATGCCGGTTACATCTCGTGGCCTATCCCCCTTTCTGCTGGCCCCCTTGCTGTCTCTGTCCACACTGGCACTTGCCGACGACGCGCCGGGCCCAGTGATCGACCCCGAGGCAGCGACACCTGCCGAATCCGCTCCGGGCCCCGTGATCGACCCTGAAGCGGCTAGTTTGCCGCAAACCGAGGCGGCCCCCCATGAACAGCGCGTCACGCGCTTCGAGATCGATGACAACAGCAATATCGTCGGCAAGATACGCGTCATCGAGGCCGAACAGGAGGATACGCTGCTCGATATCGGCCGCCAGTATGGCATCGGCTACGAAGAGATGCGCCGCGCCAACCCCGACGTCAGTGTCTGGTATCCCGGCGAAGGTACAGAAGTCACGGTGCCCACACGCTTCATTCTGCCCGATGCCGACCGCGAAGGCGTCGTGGTCAACATTCCCGAAATGCGCCTCTATTACTATCCCGAGCGAAAGGAGGGAGAACCGGCACGGGTGGAGACCTATGCCATCAGCGTCGGACGCATGGACTGGTCGACGCCGTTGGGCAAGACACGGATTACCGAGAAGCAGAAAAATCCGCCCTGGTATCCGCCTCAGTCAATCATCAAGGAGCACGCCGAGGACGACCGGGAACTCCCGGATGTGGTGCCGCCCGGCCCCGATAACCCGCTGGGCAAGTACAAGATGCGCCTGGGCATTCCCGGCTACCTGATTCACGGCACCAACCGACCCCAAGGTATCGGCATGCGCGTCACGCATGGCTGTATTCGCATGTTCCCGGAGGATGTGGAGCATCTTTTCGACAAACTGCCGGTGGGCACCCAGGTGAACCTGGTCAGCGAGCCGACCAAGTTCGGGTGGCGCGACGAGACACTCTACGTGCAGTCCTTCCCCCTGCTCGAGGAAGACCGCCGTTCACCAGTCATCAAGCGTGTGCTCGACGCTGACGAATCCCTCGTAGCCACCTTGAAACGCCACGCTATCGACACCGATATCGATCACCGGCGTCTAGCGGACGCGGTGTTGATTCCCGATGGCGCAGCGGTGGCACTGAACGTCGAGCCCGAAGAAGAGACTCCGCACGAACCATTGCCAGGCAGCCTGTATGACGCCCTGCCGATACTGCCGCACCTGCTTTATCAATCCGTCGAAATCTGAGTGCTTGCCCGAGGCTTGTCGCGCAGAGAATCGATCGGTGCATCGTCGTCTCCACGAATCACGACGCGTGTGCCGATCGAGACCAGGCGCGTCAATTCTTCGATCTGATCGTTGGTGACGGCCACACACCCTTCCGTCCAGTTAAAGCGCCGATGAATATCGGGGTCACTGCTCCCCAGCCCATGAATGCCGATGTAGCCGCCCAGCACCGTATCCTGCGGCGGCGCCCCATCACGGTAATAGGCATCCTGGAAATCGGCATACTCGGTTGGAGACATCAACCCGGCCCGCATCGCCTCGCGTGCAGTATCGAGCTTGGGATAATCCAGTCCCAGAAAGATATTGAACTTGCTGTCGCGATTGATACGGTTGATGTGAAATTCGCCGGTAGGCGTCATCCTGCTGCCTCGCTGGCGAACGCGCGCCGTTCCACCCCGCCCCAGCGCCACCGGCTCGAAACGCTCGATGCGTGTATCGCCGCGATAGATATCCAGCGTGGAATCATTATCGTCGATCAAGATCCAAACCTCGTCATCGGCGTTCGCCAGCGCGCATGACCCACTCCCAACCGCTAACGACAAAACACTCAAGGTCATTGCCAAAGCACGCGCCCATCGCCTCATGTTCCACTCCGAATGATCGTGACAAGGCGCTAGCGTACACCGAGAGCCCCGGGGGACGTCATCCCCGTCGGCTGCAAACGAAAAGGACCCCACCAATGGCGGGGCCCTTTTTCTGGACCAGACGCTGAAACGCCGGCCCCATACTGCCTACGCATTACTTGCGCATGGACTTCTCGAACATACGATCCATTTCGTCGCGATTGCGCTGAGTCGCTTCGAGAGCGGCATTCGCATCGCGCTGCGCTTTCTCGGCAGCATTCATTGCCTGCTGAGACATGCTCTTGGCTTCAGCCGCATCAGCCTGCGCCTGATCGATATCGCTCTTCATCTGTTCCTGGCCAGAAGCACAACCTGCCAAAACGGCCAGTGAGCCAGCGGCGACCAGAAGCTTGAGCGTGTTCTTGCTGTTGGACAACATCTGCGTTCTCCTTGAAAACCTTTCTGTGTGTGGTGATGAAGCCCTGATACATCAGGTCCCTCATGTACCGCCCACAGGATAATACGAATAACGCTAATCTCGCCAATATCAATTGCCTGAGAAACGATAAATTTTCCCACACTGCCCATGATCAAGGGGAAAAGACGCCCCCAATCGTCGCCGAATGGACACACCGCTGACGTCGATAAGCGTCATAATTCCTCCTCGTAGAAGCGATAACTTTCCGTTACATGGCAGGATGGCTTACCGACCAACGCGCAATCCGCCTCGCCTTCATTGAACTGGCACGCGAGCGCCAACCAATAAAACGCCCCCACATGCGAGCATGCAGGGGCGAACACCAGACCAGTACAGTAGAACTCAGTCTTGCCAGACGGCCTTGGCAATATCCACGACATGGCGCAGCTTGTCCCACTGCTGCGTTTCGCTGAGCAAATTACCTTCCTCGGTCGAGGCAAAACCGCACTGAGGGCTCAGGCAAAGCTGGGAAAGCGGCGCGTAGCGTGACGCTTCGGCGATGCGAGCACTAACTGTATCGGCGGGCTCGAGCTCACCACTCTTGCTGGTAATCAGCCCCAGGACAGCCTGCTTGTGACCTTCCGGCAGGAAACGCAGCGGCTCGAAGCCGCCCGCCCGTTCGGTGTCATATTCGAGGAAGTAGGCATCGACATCGACGCGTCCCAGAAGCGTCTCGGCAACCGGCTCGTAGCCCCCCTCGCTGATCCACGTCGAGCGGAAGTTACCGCGGCAGACGTGCAGACTGACATGCAGATCGTCGGGACGATCTGCCAGCGCATGGTTGAGCACTTCGGCATAGATGTGTTGCAGACGATCGGCGTCCTCGCCACGCTCACGTGCTGCCGCGAGTTCCTTATCGGAACACAGATACGCCCACACCGTGTCATCGAGCTGCAGATAACGACAGCCTGCCGCATAGAAATGCTTGACCACGTCACGGTAAGTGTCGGCCAGGTCGGCGAAGAAGGTATCCAGGGAAGGATAGACACTACTGTCGATACTGCGGCGACCACCACGGAAATGCAGCACGCTGGGACTGGGCAGCGTCATCTTCGGCGTCGCCTTATCGACCGTGTCCGCCAGGAAGCGGAAGTGTCCGAGCATCGGGTGCTCAGGGTCGAAACCCAGTTTGTCGGTCACGCGCACGCTGCGCGCCTGCGTCTGACGCCCCTGAAACTGGATCCCTTGATCCGCGCTATAACCTTCTACGCCCTTGAGACCTTCAAGAAAATCGAAATGCCACCAGGCGCGGCGGAACTCGCCATCGGTGACCGCCTTGAGGCCCAGCGCTTCCTGCTTGGCGACGACACGTCGAATCTCGGCGTTTTCGACATCGCGCAATGCCGCATAGTCGATTTCCCCCGCTTGAAAACGGCGTCTCGCCTGTTTGAGCTCGTCGCTCCGCAACAGGCTACCCACGGTGTCGGCACGAAATGGAGGGTGATACTGGCTCATAGCGTTTTTCGACTCTCGTCTCGAAGATTAGGGCGCTTACTGTGCCGTGCCATAGCGGCCATGACCACTGCATATCCTTCAATCAAGCATGAAAGAAATTCATGGCGCTATATACGATGACGCTCGGCGCCTTATCGGCAGCCGAACATCATGGCGACAACACTCACATCGACCTTCAAGCAAAGCGCATCAATGCACCGTTTCCGGGGCCTCTTGCGACTCTTCCTCATTGCCTTCCCACAGGCGCGTGCGCGTGATCGCATGGTCGATCATCTGACGCGCCACCTCGAAGCGGCTCTGACGCAATAGATCCAGCGCCTCCTCCGAGAAGCGAATGCTTACCAATGCCTCGCCGTCGGCGTCGGCTTCGGAAGACCGCAGCACGACTTCACCATCGGCAAGTTCGACGATTTCCAGAATCGCGGTATCGGACACGCTATATTCTCCCGTTTGACCCAATAAAAAACGACCAAGGCAAACGCCATGGTCGTTTCTTTTCGTTACTTATCAGGATACCACCGCATGCATGCGTCGTCACCACTCCTCGCTGGTCTCGCGCAGTTCGTCAAGCTGAACCTTGAACGCCGCTATACATGCATCGAGCTCCTCGGGCAAGGCCATGCCCGAGGCGCTGGCGATCATGCCCGAACCACCGGTTCGGCGACGCGACGCGCCCTCGACGTCATGCAAAGACTCGAGACGCGCTAGCAATCGATCTAACCAGCTATCTTCCCGTCGCGCCAGCTCGCGCAACTGTACGACACCCGCTAGCGCCGGGCCCTGATCGGACAACAGCTCGCGCCAATCGTGGCGCGAGAGTTGCGCATGCTCTGTCAGCTCACGCAGCGCCGCGTTGAGCGCCAGCTCCAGCATGGCCAAGGCGCCTTCTTCATGCGCCATACGCCGGGCATCGGTATGCTCGTCATCTTCCCAGGCGGTATACAATAAAAGCTGGGCATGATAAAGCAGCTGGTTAGTACGACCTCTCGGCGTCATTTGCGCTTATCCTCGATCCGCCACTTTCCGTCTTCGAACTCGGCCCGCCAGCCGCTCGCCTTGCCATCACGTTCACTCATCACGTACTGGCTTTTGGTCTTGCGCGAGAAGCGAATCTGCGCGTCACGCCCCTCGGGATCTTCCCCCGGCGCGTCGAGCAGGAAATGATACTTCTCGGGTAGCTCGTCGCGATGCGCCTTGAGCTCCTTGACCAAGGGAGGACGCGTTTCACGGTTCTTGGGAAACTGACTCGCCGCCAGAAACAGGCCGCTGGCGCCATCGCGCAAGACGTAATGATCCTCCACCTTCTGACAAGCCAGCTCGGGCATGGGGATCGGATCCATCTTGGGTGGCGCGACTTCGCCGCTCTTGAGAAGCTTGCGGGTATTCTTGCAGTTCTCGTTGGTACAGCCGAAGTACTTACCGAAACGCCCGGACTTGAGCTGCATCTCGCTACCGCACTTGTCGCACTCGATGACCGGACCGTCGTACCCTTTGATACGAAACTTGCCCTGCTCGATTTCATGCCCGCTGCAATCGGGACTATTACCGCAGATGTGCAGCTTGCGCGCCTCGTCGATCAGGTAGCTATCCATCGCCGTGCCACATTCCGGGCAACGGTGCTTGGCCCGCAAGGCCTCGGTTTCGGCCTCCTCATCGGCATCCGACGCCACGGCTTCGTCACCGGCGGTAAGATCGATGGTCGTCTTGCAACGTTCCTTGGGCGGCAGGTTATATCCCGAGCACCCCAGGAAGACACCGGTCGACGCCGTACGAATCTGCATCTTGCGGCCACAAGTGGGACAGTCGATGTCCGTCGGCACCGGCTGATTCGGCCGCATGCCTTCTTCGGCCTCGGCATGCTCGAGCTTGGCCTTGAACTCGGCGTAGAAGGCATCCAGCAGCTCACGCCATTCGCGGTTGCCGGTGGCGATCTCGTCGAGGTGGTCTTCCATGCGTGCGGTGAAGCCGTAATCCATCAGGTCGCTGAACGATTCGGCGAGACGATCGGTGACGATATCGCCCAGCTTCTCGGCATAGAAACGGCGGCTCTCGAGCTTGACGTAGCCACGATCCTGGATCGTGGAGATGATCGAGGCATAGGTGGAAGGTCGCCCGATCCCCCGCTTTTCGAGCTCCTTGACCAGGCTTGCCTCGGTATAACGCGCCGTCGGCTTGGTGAAATGCTGCTGAGGATCGAGGGCCTGCAGAGTCATCGATTGCCCTTTCTCGAGATCCGGCAGTGCCTGATCTTCCTCTTTCTTGCCCGCCGGCTTCATCACCTTCGTGTAACCGTCGAATTTGAGCACTCGACCACGCGCCTTGAGCTCGAACTCTTCGGCCTCGACGGTCAGCGTCGTCGCCAGGTATTCCGCCGGCACCATCTGGCAGGCCACGAACTGGCGCCAGATCAACTCATACAAACGCTGGGCATCGCGCTCCACTGCAAGCTCGTCACCGTTTTGCGCCACCTCGGTAGGGCGAATCGCCTCGTGCGCCTCCTGCGCCCCCTCCTTGCTGGCATAACGGTTGGGCGACTCAGGCAGATACGCCTGGCCGAAACGTTCGTCGATATACGCCCGGGCACTCTCCACCGCGTCTTGCGAGAGGTTGGTCGAGTCGGTACGCATATAGGTGATGTACCCCGCCTCGTAGAGACGCTGCGCCAGAGTCATGGTCTTCTTCACTGAAAACCCGAGACGTCCACTGGCGGCCTGCTGCAGGGTCGAGGTAATGAACGGGGCGTTCGGTTTGGAGCGTGTCGGCTTGGTCTCACGATCGGTGATCGCCAGCGCCGCCTCGCGAAGCGGCGCGATGCGCTCTAGCGTTTCCTGTTCAGAGGTGGGACGAAACGCCTGGCCTTCATGACGTGCTACCTCGAAACGAATCGGCGTCGCATCGCCCTTTTCAGCTACGAGATCGGCGTGGACATCCCAGAATTCTTCGGGAACGAAGGCGCGAATCTCACGCTCGCGCTCGACGATCAAGCGCACCGCCACCGACTGGACCCGGCCCGCCGACAGTCCCCGTGCGATCTTGCTCCACAGCAACGGCGACAGCATGAAGCCGACGACACGGTCCAGGAAACGCCGTGCCTGCTGCGCTTCGACGCGTGACAGGTCCAGCTCGCCGGGTGTCTTGAACGCCTCCTGAATGGCATTCTTGGTGATCTCATTGAAGACCACGCGACGATAGCGGGACGCATCGCCACCAATGGTTTCCTGCAGGTGCCAGGCGATGGCCTCCCCTTCACGATCCAGGTCGGTCGCGAGATAGACGGCATCGGCCTTTTCGGCGTGCTTCTTGAGCTCGGCAACGACTTTTTCCTTGCCCGGCAGTATCTCGTAGTTGGCGTCCCAGCCATGCTCAGGATCGATCCCCATGCGCCGTACCAGCTGGGTCCACTGCTTCTGCTTTTTATAGGTGGCTTTTTCATCGGGCGACATCTTGCGTGTCGCCGCCGCCTGGCGGGCTCGCTCTTTAGGATCGGTGGCGTTCTTGCCGCTGCCACTCGTCGGCAAGTCACGGATGTGCCCGACACTCGACTTCACCACGAAATCGTTGCCGAGATACTTGTTGATCGTCTTGGCCTTGGCCGGCGACTCCACGATGACCAGTGACTTGCCCATAACGCTCCGCTCGAATGGCCGACGCGCCCTAACATGGCGCCGGCAGTGATATCGTGACCGGGAACCGCCCGGCGAAAAATGCGCCTACCCTACCTTAGCGCCTCGTTGCGCGCCAGTCCGTCAAGTGCATGACTGTCTTTACGCCACTGGCTTGGAAAACACTAGACGCGACACCTGACTACCGGCAAGCACAACCCGCGCCCAAATCGACATGCTTCCCATGACCATGGCACTGGCAAGCATCTCCAGAGTCATCCAACCTAGGGGCATGTCCCGCATGCTAAAAGTGATAATCTGACGTTCACGACTTGGGGGCCATCGCACCTGTCGAGACGATGAGGCACAATGTCGTAAAATAACGACATGGCTCGCACAGAGCCGCTATTACCCTTTCATGAGGCCAAGGAGAATTCCATGCAGAATGCGTTTCACGGTCCGATGCGCCGCACCAAGATCGTCGCGACCCTGGGTCCGGCCAGCGACCGCGACGGGGTCCTCGAAGACATGATCTCCGCAGGCGTCGACGTGGTACGACTCAACTTCTCCCACGGCTCTGCGGACGACCATCGGCAGCGGCTAAAGGCGGTACGCGACGCGGCCGCACGCGTCGGACGTACCGTCGCCGCCTTGGGCGACCTGCAAGGCCCCAAGATCCGCATCGCCCGCTTCAAGGAAGGCGCCGTCACCCTCGAGCAGAACCAACCTTTCATCATCGACGTTTCCCTAGAACGCGATGCCGGCGACGCGAACCAGGTCGGCTGCGATTACGAGGACTTGGCCGCCGACGTCGCACCCGGCGATGTGCTGCTGCTAGATGACGGTCGCCTTGAGCTGCAGGTCGAGCGCGTCGATGCCCCAGCGATCCACACTACGGTCAAAGTCGGAGGCAAGCTCTCCAATAACAAGGGCATCAACAAGCAAGGCGGCGGCCTGTCCGCGGCCGCACTGACCGACAAGGACCGCGAGGACCTCAAGACCGCCATCGACATCGGTGTCGACTACCTGGCCGTGTCTTTCCCGCGGCATGGCGACGACATACGCCTGGCCCGCGACCTGCTCGGCGAAGCGGGTAGCGAGATCGGTCTTGTCGCCAAGGTCGAGCGCGCCGAAGCGGTCGCCGATGACGACACATTGAATGATATCATCCGCGCTAGCGAAGCCGTCATGGTCGCGCGTGGCGATCTGGGCGTGGAAATCGGCGATGCCCAACTGATCGGCGTGCAGAAGCGCATCATCCAGCATGCACGTAGCCTTAACAAAGTGGTGATTACCGCGACACAGATGATGGAGTCGATGATCGAGTCGCCACTACCGACCCGCGCCGAGGTCTTCGACGTCGCCAATGCAGTGCTCGATGGTACCGACGCCGTCATGCTCTCCGCCGAGACCGCTGCCGGCGACTACCCCGTGGAAACCATCAAGGCCATGGAGCGTCTCTGCCTGGGTGCCGAACGCGAGCGTGCCGCGCAGCAATCGCAGCACCGCATCCACGAAGGCTTCACCCGGGTCGATGAAACCGTGGCACTTTCGGCCATGTACGCCGCCAACCATCTCGATGGGGTCTCCGCCATCGTCTGCATGACCGCCACCGGTTATACGCCATTGATCGCCTCGCGCATTCGTTCCGGCCTGCCGATCGTCGCCTTGGCACATACCGAAATCGCGCAGCGCCGCATGGCATTGTATCGCGGGGTCGTCTCATTGCCCTTCGACACGCAAAGTCTCGCGCCCACTGAGTTCAATAACCACGCCGTCGACAATCTCGTCTCGCTGGGCATCGTCAAGCAGGGCGATCACGTCATCCTGACACGCGGCGATCATATGAATGCCCATGGCGGCACCAACACCATGAAGGTCATCCAAGTAGGCGACGAGATTGATTGATCAGCACCTTTGCCGGCGAGCTGCACATTGCTTGCCGCTTTGAAGGACCACGACGCATGCCACTTATTTGCGGCATGCGTCGATTTCACAGACCAGACTCGTAGCACCGAATCACGAGGCGCCACGGTCATGAGCGACGTTCCGATCAGGTGATCTCGATCAGCACCTCGCCTGGCGTCACGCGATCACCCTTGGCAACGTGGACCGCTTCGACGATACCCGAGACCCGTGCCTGGACTTCGGTTTCCATCTTCATCGCCTCGGTGATCAATACCGCCTGACCTTCCTCGACGCGATCGCCCTTGGCCACCAGCACATCGACGATGTTGCCGGGCATGGAGGTCGTGACGTGGCCGGGTTGCGAGGCACGCGCACGGCCCGAGGTCTCGCCGCCGACGAAGGCATCCTTGGCCTCGAAGACGACCTCTTCCGGCATGCCATCGAGCGTCAGGTACACCTGCCGCTTGCCACCGCTGTTACCGCCCACGCCGGTGATCTGCACTTCATAAGACTCGCCGTGCACGTCGATCACGAACTCGGTCGGCACGCCCTCGGTCACCGGGCGACTGGCGTCTCCCGCATCGGGCGCGGGAATCGGCTCCGAGACCAGCGTGCCATCGCACCGCCCCTGCAGGTAATCGCGCCCCAGTTCGGGGAACATGGCGTAGGTCAGCACGTCCTCCTCGCCCTCGGCCAGTTCACCGATATCCTTCTTCAGCCTTTCCATCTCGGGGTTCAACCGGTCAGCGGGACGCGCCTCTTCCATCGGGGAGTTACCGATGGCCTGACGGCGCACGTCGTCATCCACCGGCGCTGGCGGATGACCATAACCCCCCTGAAGATAGCGCTTCACCTCGTTGGTAATGGTCTTGTAGCGCTCGCCAGTGAGCACGTTCATCACCGCCTGGGTACCGACGATCTGCGAGGTCGGCGTCACCAGAGGCGGATAACCGAGATCGGCGCGCACGCAGGGAATCTCGTTGAACACGTCGCGGATCTTGGACAACGCGTTCTGTTCCTTGAGCTGATTGGCGAGGTTGGACATCATGCCACCCGGGACCTGATTGATCTGTACCGAGACATCCTCGCGGGTGAACTCGCTTTCGAAGGCGGCATACTTCTGGCGCACGCCCCGAAAATAGTCGCCGCTCTCCTTGAGCGCTTCGAGATCCAAGCCGCTGTCGTATTCGGTGCCCTGAAAGGCAGCGACCATGGCTTCCGTCGATGGGTGGCTGGTACCGCCGGCAAACGCCGAGATACAGGTATCGATATGCCGGCACCCCGCTTCCACGGCCTTGAGATGGCACAGCGGGGCCAGCCCCGAGGTGGCATGGGCATGCAGATGAACCGGCACGTCTACGGCCTCGACCAAGGCTGATACTAGCTCGCTCGTGGCATATGGCGTCAAAAGCCCCGCCATGTCCTTGATCGCAATAGAGTCGGCGCCCATATCGACCAGGCGCTTGGCTTGATCCACGTACATCGCCAGGGTGTGCACCGGGCTCACCGTGTAGCAGATGGTGCCCTGGGCATGCTTGCCACTGGCCTTGACCGCACGCATGGCGGTTTCCAGATTGCGCAGATCGTTGAGCGCATCGAAGACGCGAAACACATCGACGCCGTTATCCGCCGACTTGGCGACGAAACGCTCGACGACATCGTCGGCATAGTGACGATATCCCAGCAGATTCTGACCGCGCAGCAGCATCTGCAACGGAGTATTGGGCATCGCGTCCTTGAAGGCGCGCAGTCGCTCCCACGGGTCTTCCTTGAGAAAGCGCACGCAGGCATCGAAGGTTGCTCCGCCCCAGACTTCCAGCGAATGATAGCCGATGGCGTCCAGCTTGGCGCAGGCAGGCAGCATGTCTTCCGTGCGCAGGCGCGTGGCGATCAGCGATTGATGGCCGTCACGCAATACGACGTCGGTGATGTTGACTTGGGAAGATGATACGGCATTCATGATGGGTATCTCCTTATAAACCGGCGTGGGCGGCGATGGCGGCGGCAATTGCCAGAGCGACTTCCTCGGGATTGCGCTTGACCGAATAATTGAGCAGTTCGGGGTGGCTGGGCACGAAGCCGGTATCGAAGTGCCCGCTGCGGAAATCGGGGTGACGGAGAATTTCCTGGTAGTAAGGCGCAGTCGTCTTGACCCCCTGAAGGCGCATATCGTTTAGGGCACGAATCCCACGATCGAGGGTTTCCTCCCAGCTCATGCCCCATACGATCAGCTTCAAGCACATGGAGTCGAAATACGGTGGAATGGTATAGCCGGTATAGATCGCGGTGTCGGTGCGCACTCCTGGCCCACCCGGCGCGTAGTAACGCGTGATACGTCCGAAGGAAGGCAGGAAGTCATTCTTGGGATCTTCGGCGTTGACGCGAAACTGAATAGCATAGCCGTGGTGGCGAATGTCCTCCTGTCGATAGGCGAGCTTCAGCCCCGCGGCGATGCGCAATTGCTCGCGTACGATATCCACCCCGGTAATCGCTTCGGAGATGGTGTGCTCGACCTGCACGCGCGTATTCATCTCCATGAAGTAGACCTCGTTACCCTTGACGAGGAACTCCACGGTGCCCGCGTTTTCGTAACCCACGGCGCTCGCCGCACGTACGGCCATTTCGCCGACGTAGGCACGTTGCTCGGGCGTTAGCTGAGGGCTCGGCGCGATTTCGATGAGCTTCTGGTTACGGCGCTGGATGGAACAGTCGCGTTCGAAGAGATGGATCACGTTGCCAATGCTGTCGGCGAGAATCTGCACCTCGATGTGATGCGGCTCAACGACGCATTTCTCCATGAACACATCGGCGCTGCCGAACGCCTTGGTCGCTTCGGAGATCACGCGCTCCCAGGCCTGCTCGAGTTGCGCCGGCGTATCACAACGGCGAATGCCGCGCCCACCACCGCCCGAGGTCGCCTTGAGCATCACTGGGTAGCCGATGGTCTCGGCCAGCGACAAAGCTTCTTCACAGGTGTCGAGATTGTTTTCCGAGCCCGGCGTGACGGGAACGCCAGCGTCGCGCATCGCCGTACGTGCCGCCGTCTTGTCTCCCATCCGCGCGATCACCTCGGCGCTGGGTCCGACGAAAGCAATGCCAGCATCCTCGCAGATGCGTGCAAAATCGTCATTTTCCGAGAGAAAGCCGTAGCCGGGGTGAATTGCGTCACAGCCGGTCTCTCGAGCCAGGTCGACGATACGCCGCAGATCGAGATATCCCGCCAGCGGGTCTTCGCCGACGAAATGCGCCTCATCGGCGCGCTTGACATGCAGCGCGAAGCGATCGGGCTCGGTGTAGATCGCCACCGAGCGGATGCCCATCTCAGCGCAGGCGCGTACAATGCGTACAGCAATTTCGCCACGATTGGCGATGAGAAGTTTCTTGAACACCGTCTGCCCTCCGGTTGTGGACGTCGCGTTGACATAGCGTGTCATCGTGGCGCCCTTTGGGTCGCTGAGTGCTTGTCATTATCGTACTCTCACGCTACCCACCGAAGGATCAATAGAAAAATTGATATTTTTTTGCCAAGCTATAAACAATAGCTTATGACAACGCCGGGGGCGTCATGTCACGACCCAATCTGCTCAATCGTCTGACCTTTCGCCAGTTGCAGGTTTTCCAGGCCGTGCACCGGCAGCAGTCCTATTCGCGTGCGGCCGAACAACTGGGCCTCACACAGCCCGCCGTCAGCGCACAGATCCGCCAACTCGAGCAAGCGCTCGAGCAGCCACTCTTCAAGTACGCGGGCAAGACGCTGCATGTGCTGCCGGCCGCCGATGCGCTGGCCGCCTCAGTACAGTCGATCTTCGGTCAGGTTTCGAGCTTACAGATGGAACTTTCCGAATTGGCAGGGACCATACGCGGCGAGCTCAATCTCGCCGCCGTCAGCACCGCGCAGTATGTCGTGCCGCACATCCTGGCCCGCTTTCGCGCCCGCTACCCGGAGGTACAGGTCCGCCTGCGTGTCTGCAATCGCGGCCAGGCGCTGGAGCGTCTTGCCGAGCGGCGCGACGACCTGGTGATCATGGGCATGGTGCCCGAGGATGCCAATCTCGCCTTCATGCCGATCCTCGACAACGAGATGATTCCCGTGGTGTGGCCCGGGCATCCGCTGTTGACGGACGACGCGCCCACACTCGAGGATTTCACGCGCTATTACGTCCTGATGCGCGAGCCCGGCTCAGGGACACGCACCGCGTTCGAGGATTTCGCCGCCCGTGAGCGGGTATCGCTGCGCCATACCCTAGAACTTGGCACCAACGAGGCGATCAAGCAGGGTGTCATGGCGCATCTCGGGGTCGCCGTGCTGCCGCGCCTGGCGGTCCAGCTCGAGCTCGCTTCGGGTCTGCTGGCGTCACCGACGCTACCCGGTTTCCCACTGCGTCGGTCCTGGTGCACCGTACACCCCAAGGATCGCTACCCTACGCCCGTGACCGAGCTTTTCCTGCGCTTCGTCCGTGAACTGTTGCCCGAGCTGAATGCGCACTTCAAGGCGCCACTGGCGCCCGCGCCTGGCCCCAGCTTCGCCTGCACGCCCTGAATCAGCCGCGCTTGACTTGACTCCGATCTAGACGGTCCTCATTTAATAGGCAGTGCCATCACGTTTCGCCTTTTATAGGGAGTCAATCATGCAAGTAGTCGCCACCACCGGTCAGCCTCAAGCAGCGCCCCTGGACGCTTTCGAGCGCCACGAACGCGAGATGCCCACCCCCGGCGAACGGGATCTTCTCGTGCGCGTCGAGGCGATATCGGTCAATCCGGTGGATACCAAGATTCGCCAGGGCGCGTTCCTGCCCAGCGACCAGCACAACGTCCTCGGCTGGGATGCCGTGGGCCGAGTGGAACGTGTCGGTGCCAGCGTCGAGCACTTCGCCCCAGGAGATCGCGTGTACTATGCCGGCGAAGTCGAGCGCCCCGGCTGCAACGCCGAATACCAGCTGGTCGATGCGCGCCTTACCGCCAAGGCACCGAGCAAATTAAGCGCAGAAGAAGCGGCCGCCATGCCGTTGACGGCACTCACCGCCTGGGAAGCCCTTTTCGACAAGCTCAAGCTCTCGCAAGGCGACGATACGCACCGCGACCAGACCCTGCTGATCATCAACGGCGCCGGTGGCGTCGGCTCGATCGCGACGCAAATGGCTCGCCAACTCACTGGCATCAAGGTCATCGCCACGGCGTCGCGCGATACGTCCATCGAGTGGTGCCGACGCATGGGTGCGCATGAGGTCGTCGATCACCACGATCTCGTGTCGAACATGCAACATGCCGGTCACGAGCAGGTCGATTACATCTTCAATTGCCACGATATCGGCGACCACTGGGAGAACATGACCACGCTCATGCGCCCCTTGGGCCACATCGTGGCCATCGCCGAGACCCAGAAGAACGTCGACCTCAACGCCCTGCAAGGCAAGGCAGTGACGTTCAGTTGGGAATTCATGTTCGCGCGGCCGCTGCATGGGGCCGATATCGCCCATCAGGGGCAGATCCTGGCGACGCTGGCCAAGCGTTTCGACGCCGGTCATCTGCGCAGCACGCTCAGTGATATCGTCGGCCCATTGACCCCGGCCAATCTCGGGGAGGCCCATCGCCGCCTCGAAACCGGCCATACCACGGGCAAGCTGATATTGAGTGCCATGCCCGAGGCGTGACATTCAGCACTGACTCGCCCCTGCGCAATACGACACGCTCGGCATTGGCCGGGCGTGGTATCGCGTGCGGCCAGGCGTCGTCCTTGGCACTGACGCGCCATTGACAGCCTGTCCAGCACTACGCCTTTTGTGGTATGCTGAAGACATCAATTCACGCATCATCAGACGTGCCAGGCCCCCCCGGAAACGTCGACCGACGCCCTTCCCCTCCTTCTGTGGTAGCGTCGCCTCGGCGCCGTCGGCCGGCTTGCAGAGAGGCTCACGCTATGAGCGACACTCCTACCCACCGCATCACCAGCGGCAAGAAATACCGCAACGACCAAGGCATCGCCGCCATCAAGGATGGCATGAAATCACGCGAGCAATCCGCAGGCGATGGCGTCGGCGGCCGCAAGCCCTCATGGCTACGCGTCCAGATGCCCGGCGGCGAACGCTTCGAGGCGGTCAAGCGCAACGTGAAGGAGCACCGGCTCAGCACCGTCTGTGCCGAGTCTCACTGTCCGAACATGGGCGAGTGCTGGAGTAACGGCACTGCCACCATCATGCTGATGGGATCGGTATGTACCCGAGCCTGTCGCTTCTGCGCCGTCGACACCGGCAACCCGCGTGGCTGGCTGGACTCCGAGGAACCGGCGAACACCGCCGAGTCGGTGGAGCTGATGGGGCTGCGTTACGTGGTACTGACCTCGGTTGACCGCGACGACCTATCCGACGCTGGCGCTGGCCACTACGCCGACTGCATTCGCGCGATCAAGGCGCGTACGCCCCAGGTGGCAGTGGAAGCGCTGACCCCGGACTTCGATGGCATCCCCAGTGCCGTCGAGCGCGTGGTGGATTCCGGCCTAGAGGTATTCGCCCAGAACGTCGAGACCGTGGAGCGCCTGACCGGGCGCGTGCGCGACCCGCGTGCCGGTTATCGCAAGACCCTCGACGTGCTGGCGCATGCCAAGCGTCACCGCCCTGAGGTGATCACCAAGACCAGCATCATGCTGGGCCTCGGCGAAACCGAAGAAGAGATCCTCGAGACCTTCGACGATCTTCGCGCTATCGGTGTCGATATCGTGACACTGGGTCAATACCTGCAACCGACCCACAACCACCTGCCGGTGGAACGCTGGGTAACGCCCGACGAATTCGAACACTACCGCCAGCAGGGCCTGGCAAAAGGCTTCATGGAAGTGCCGTCAGGGCCGTTGGTACGCTCCAGCTATCGCGCCGACAGAGTGTTCGAGAAGAACAATCTGGGGTTGGCGGCACCCGCTGAGGTGCCCGGCCAATCGCCCGATCCCGACCGCATCGCAGCCGTCAACGTCAGCTAGACACGACGCTTTCCAGGCCCAGGCCTTGGAAAACCATGAAAATGGCCCGCCGTGGACTCAGTCCACGGCGGGCCATTTTCATGGAGACGCGTCGTTCAATCTTGAAGGACGGCGACACGCTCAGGCACTGGCTGTCAGGCGTGCTCGTTGGTAGCCGGCACCAGCGTTCGTTCCAGCGTTCGTGCCAGACGCTCGGCCAGCTCGACGGCGACCGTATCGCTATCCGGACAGGCGTCAATCAAATCGGCAAGCCGCGTCATGGTCATGCCGGCATAACCACAGGGATTGATGCGCTGGAAGGGGGCTAAGTCGCCATCGACGTTGAGCGCAATGCCATGAAAGCTGGCACCGCGCCGAATACGCAAGCCTAGCGAGGCAATCTTGGCCTCGCCGACATAGACACCCGGCGCGTCAGGGCGCGCATGCGCCTCCACGCCATACGCGGCCAGCAACGCGATCGCCGTGTTCTCGAGCGCCGATACCAGCTCCCGTACGCCCAGCTTGGCACGACGTACGTCGATCAGTGGATAAAGCACGACCTGGCCCGGTCCATGATACGTCACCTGCCCGCCACGATCCGTGACAACGACCGGAATATCGCCGGGCATTAGCAGGTGTTCGGGCTTTCCAGCCTGCCCCTGCGTGAACACTGGCTCGTGCTCCACTAGCCATAATTGATCAGGCGTTGTGGCATCACGTTCATCGGTGAGCTTGCGCATGGCCTGCCACACCGGTTCATAGGCACGACGCCCCAGGCGGTGCAACTGCACCGGCGAACATTCGTCGCTCATCGCCACCTACAGCACCATATGCACACGGCCCGTCGCCTTCAGCGAATGGAACAGTGCATTGAGCTGGTCTTGTCCAGTGGCGTGAATCACTACACGCACGGATTGAAAGCGGCTATTGCGGCTATCGACCATGCGCACGCTACGACGATCAAAACCAGGCGCGTGTTGCTCGACGATGTCGACCACGGTGACCTTGAAGTCCGGTTCCGCGTCACCGACGATCTTGATGGGATATTGACAGGGAAACTCGATCTTGGGCGCATCTTGTGCACCCTGCTCGGTGGGTGAAGTCTTTTGCATGGAGAACGGCCTCACATGGGCTCTGCATGATATTTCCGAGTATTCTACTCAACCTTATCATATCGACCAAGGGCGAAGCCTTCGCAACGCTTCGCCCTCAAAACCGAACTACAGTGAATCAGTCGAAGAATCCATACATGAATTGCAGTACGCTATCCCAGACTCGCTTGAAAAAACCACCTTCGGAGACTGATTCCAACGCTACCAGAGGCCGCTTATCGAGTACTTCCCCGTTGAGCTTGATCTTCAATGTGCCGAGCTGCTCTCCCTTCTCGATCGGCGCATCGATGGTTTTCTTGATGTCGAGCTGGGCGTTCAATTCGTCGCTATGACCACGCGGCATGGTCAAATACACGTCGTTGGCCACGCCCAGACGCAGCTCGTCCTTTTCGCCTCCCCAGATACGCGGCTTATTGAGCACAGCGCCACTTTCGTAGAGACGCTGTGTCTCGAAGAAGCGGAACCCGTAGCTCAACAGCTTCTGGGTCTCTTGCGCCCGCGCCTCGTCGGAATCGGTCCCCATCACCACGGCCACAAGGCGTGTGTCGTCCTTCTTGGCAGATGCCACCAGGCAGTAACCCGCTGCCTTGGTATGCCCTGTCTTCAAACCATCGACATTGGGATCGCGCCATAACAGGCGGTTACGGTTGGGCTGCCGAATATCGTTCCAGGTGAAGTACTTCTCTGCATAGACCTCGTAGTGGTCGGGATAGTCCTCGATGATGTGCTGCGCAATGACCGCCAGATCGTGGGCCGAAGAATAGTGGTCATCATGCGGCAAGCCGGTGGGGTTCATGAAATGCGTATGCTGGAGGTTCATACGCGAGGCCTGCTGATTCATGAGATCGGCGAAGGCGTCTTCACTGCCCGCGATATGCTCCGACAGAGCAACGCTGGCATCGTTGCCCGACTGAATCACGACCCCTCTGAGCAAGTTGTCGACGCTTACCTTGTTTCCCGGGTTGAGAAACATCCGCGAGCCGCCAGTGCGCCACGCATTCTCGCTAATCGTTACCTTGTCGTCGGCATCGATATTCTCGGCATCGATTTCACGCTCGACGATATAGGCGGTCATCATCTTGGTCAGGCTGGCCGGCGGCAGCTCCTTGTCGGCATTGTGCTCGACCAGGATCTTGCCACTATCGGCATCCATCAAAACCCAGGAAGACGCTGCCAGATTCGGCGCCGACGGCACCATAGACGACGGCACCGGCGAGGGCTCGGGGGGATCCTCGGCTTGCGCCATAGGGATGAGACCACCGACACCTAGCGTGACCAATAAAACAATGCGTAACAATGACGATCGGGCGAACACTCTCATGACAACTTTTCTCGCTAAGCGGGGTTACTCGGTAGCGGAAACGACGAACGACTGGTCAAAACCCGCCGCTTGCAATTCCGCTTTGATGGAATCGATATGCGACGCATCATGCACAGGCCCTACCTGAACACGATACAAGGACGCCTCTTCCCTTACGCGTACCGGACGCGATACTTGTCCTTGCAAGCGCTTTTCCAGCGCCTTGGCCCTGGCCGCGGAACTCAGTGCCGCGACCTGAACATATTGTCCCGTGCCACCCTGGCGCTCAGTGACACGATCTTGCCGGGGCGCCTCGGCGGTCGAGGCGTCATCCACTGCCCCCTGCATCGACTCTCGAGCCGATACGCCCGAGGACGCCTTGGCCACATCCTCTGGGGAAGCTGACTCGGTGGAACGCTCATGCTGCTCGGCCCATTGCTCGGGGTCAATGGCCTCCACACGCACATGCCCCGTTCCGTGTCCCAGGATATCCAGGCGTGCTGCGGCGGCATAAGACAGATCGATCAGCCGATCGCCATGAAACGGGCCACGATCGTTGACGCGCACGATGACACTGCGCCGATTGTCGAGGTTGGTCACGCGGACATAAGTCGGCAGTGGTAGCGTGCGATGTGCCGCCGACATCTTGTACATGTCGTAGGTTTCCCCGCTCGCGGTATCGTAGCCCTGGAACTTGGTGCCATACCAGGACGCATCGCCTTCTTCTACATAGCCGCTGGGATCCGACAGCACATGATAGGTCTCGCCCCATACCTCATATGTGGAACGATTACCGCTCTTGGCAAGTGGCTCGTCCTTGGGCACCGCATCGGGAACATCCGACACATCGGGCGGCGCGTCCGGATAAGCATCGTTTTGCTGCGCATAACGACCGCCGCCGTCACTGGCGCATCCTGCCACCAACAGCATCAACAGACATACAAGTACACCGCCGACTCTCATGCATCATCCTTGTCGAGCGCTGTCTGGATACCTGCCGCGAGCTCTGTGACAGCCATCGCATATAGATAACTGTGGTTATAACGCGTGATCACATAGAAGTTTTCATGTCCCAGCGCGTAGCGGTAATTCCCCGACTCGAGTGCCAAGGAGAGCGGAATGACACGTGACGCGTCGAGCTCATCACGCGGATGAATACCGACATCGGCAAGAGTCGCCAATTTCACGTAAGGCTCACGCGTGCGGTTGAAATCGATCGCTTGCGGAGGCTTCTCGGGGCCATCGACGGGCGTCACGACTGGCCCCCCTCGGCGCCACCCATGCTCGGCGAAGTAGTTGCCCACGCTGCCGATCGCATCCACGGGATCGTCCCACAAATCGCGCCGCCCATCGTCATCGAAATCGACGGCATAGGCGCGGTAACTGGTCGGAATGAATTGTGGGTAGCCCATGGCACCGGCATAGGAGCCTTTAGGGGCTTCCGGCGAAATCCCCTGATCCAGGGTGATTTCGAGAAACGCCGCCAATTCGCCACGAAAGAAGTCGCCGCGTGAAGAGTGATGAAAAGCCAGCGTAGCGAGCGAATCGAGCACACGATGACGCCCTTTGTGCTGGCCATAGCGTGTCTCGACACCGATGATCGCAGCAATATAGGCGGGCGGCACACCGTATTCGCGTTTGGCTCGCGCGAAAGCGTCACGGTGCTCGCGAATGAACGCAACGCCTTCTTGAATACGCTTGGGTTGCACGAAGATGTCGCGATATTCATGCCAACTCAGGCGACGCTCCGCCGCCCCCTGCATGGCGTCCAGCACTTCCTGGCGAAACTGGGCGTGGTGCAATGCCTGAGTCACGTCATCGCGAGAAATCCCGTCCCCCGATACGTCCTCAACCCACTCGCGGATATCAGCGTGTGAGGCAGGATCGAATTCCTCGGCCGCATGCGACGACGGACACAGGGCCAACCCAAACAGCAACAACGCTGCCGGGGAGAACCCTCGCCAATGGGACCGCACACTACTCCACTTCATCAGGCTCTGACTCCTTGGCCCAGGGGCTGTCGTCGCATCCTTTCCGCGTCTCGCCCTACTAGCGAGGCAACAACCGGCGATGGGTATGAACGGACATGAGGATACCGAAACCGACCAGCAAGGTCACGCTGGACGTGCCGCCAAAACTGACCAGTGGAAGCGGCACACCAACGACGGGCAAAATGCCGCTGACCATGCCGATATTGACGAAGACATAAATGAAGAATGTCAGCACGATGCTGCCCCCGATCAGACGCCCAAAAGTATCCTGGGCGGTATTGGCGAGAAACAACCCGCGCCCTACGATGAGCACGTAGAGGGCCAGGAAGACCAGCATCCCGATCAATCCCAATTCCTCTCCCAGCACAGCACCGATGAAGTCAGTATGACGTTCGGGAAGAAATTCCAACTGAGACTGAGTCCCCAAGCCCCACCCCTTGCCGAAGACGCCCCCACTACCGATGGCCGTTTTCGACTGGATGATATTCCAGCCCGACCCCAGCGGATCGCTTTCGGGGTTGAGAAAGGTCAGTACGCGCTGGCGTTGATATTCATGCATATTGAACCAGAGCAATGGCAAGGCAGATGCAAGCAGCACCGCCAGCAAGCCGATTACTCGCCATGACAAGCCCGCGAGAAAGATAACCAAAACCGCCGCACAGGCCACCAGCAATGACGTCCCCAGGTCGGGCTGGCGCATGATCATCATTACCGGCACGCCGATGATCAAGGCACAGATCAGCAGGTCGCGTATGCTCGGTGGTAGCGATCTCTTGTAGAGGTACGCCGCCACCATCATGGGTACCGCCAGCTTCATCAACTCCGAGGGCTGAAAGCGAATCACCCCGGGAATCTCGAGCCAGCGCTGCGCCCCCATGCCGATATCCCCCATGATCTCGACGGCAAGAAGCATCGCGATTCCCAGGCAGTAAGCCAGTGGCGTCCAGCGATACAAGGTACCCGGAGAAAACTGGGCGATCACGAACATAGCGAGCAATGCCACACCAAAACGTGACGCCTGCCCCAGCGCGACGGCGAGACTCATGCCACTGGCACTGTACAAGACGACCAACCCTGCCCCCATTAGACTCAGCAGCAGCAAAAGCAGCCAAGGGTCGAGATGAAGGCCTGACCAGAAGGAGCGCTTACGCCCCATGCCCTCCGACGGTGCCCGACTGAAGCGACGCCATTCAAGTCCCTTCAACTTCGACGTCCTCCTTGATGAGTTCTTCGGCTTGATGGGTGTTCTCGTCATCGGACAGAAGCCATTCATCTGCCAGGGCGCGGGCCAGACCTGCAGCATGCGAACTACCGCCCCCTGCGTTTTCGACGATCACCGCGATGGCTATCTGCGGATCGTCCACTGGCGCGAACGCCGTGAACAAGGCGTGATCACGCAAGCGTTCCTTGAGCTCGTCGGCGTCGTATTTCTGATCCTGCCCCAAGGAAAACACCTGTGCTGTGCCCGACTTGCCCGCCATTTCATACTGCAGCCCCTGGCCGATGTGGCGCGCCGTCCCCTCGCGGCCGCTGACGACTTTCTGCATGCCGTTGAAAACGTCATCCCACCAGACATCCTTGTCGAGCTTCACGTCGGGCTTGGTATTCTTGAAAGGCGGTTCGACCGAAGCCTCACCGACGCGCTTGGCCAAATGTGGACGCACCCAGTTCCCACGGTTGGCCAGCGTTGCCTCGGCCGTTGCGAGCTGCAACGGCGTGACCATCCAGTAGCCTTGTCCAATGCCTGCCGAGAGCGTTTCGCCGGGATACCACGCTTCTCCATACTTTTCGCGTTTCCACTCACGTGAAGGCACGGTGCCCGATGAAGCACCTTGCACATCCAACGAGGTGACTTCCCCAAACCCGAACTTGTGCATGAAGCTGGATAAGTCATCGATGCCAAGGCGATGCGCCATGGTGTAGAAATAGGTGTTGTTGGAAACGGCAAGAGCGCGCTCCAGATCGACACGCCCATGTCCCCAGCGCAACCAGTTGCGGTAATGACGCGTCCCATTAGGCAGTTTGTAATACCCCGGGTCATAGATAACTTCCTCGGGCGTTACAACCCTGTTTTGTAGCGCCGCCAAGGCTTCGAAGGGCTTGATGGTAGAGCCGATCGGGTAATGGCCATGTGCGGCCCGGTTAAACAACGGCAGGTCCGGATCCTGCTGCAGCGACTGATAGTCCTTGTAGGAGATCCCGGTCACGAACTCGTTGGAATCGAATCCTGGAGCGGAGACCATCGCTAGAATGTCACCGGTCTGGGGTTGAATCGCGACGATGGAGCCGCGCTGCCCATCCAGTAAATCGTACGCCATCTGTTGCAGCTGCGTGTCGATGGTCAGCGTCAAGTCCTTGCCCGGTTCTGGCGGTGTACGCTCGAGCTCGCGTAGCACACGCCCCCGGGCATTGGTTTCCACCTTACGCAGGCCAGCCTGCCCATGTAGCGCTTTTTCGTACTGCTTCTCGATACCGGTCTTGCCGATATAATGCGTGCCCGCATAGTTGCCGCTGTCAAGCGAGGCCAGCTCTTGGTCGTTGATTCGCCCTACATAGCCCAGCACATGCGACATGATCTTGGGGTCGGGATAGTGACGCAGCCACTGTGCTTCGACCTCGACCCCTGGAAGGCGGTAACGATTGACGGCTAACCGCGCGATTTGCCGCTCGTTGAGATCGCTCATCAACAGTGCCGGTTGATAGGGTCTTTGACGCTGACGCGACCGTTTACGAAACGCTTCAACCTGCGTTTCGTCCAGCCCCAGGATATCGACCAATCGATCAAGAGTGGCATCAATATCCTTGACCCGCTCGCGGACGATGGTCAAATTGTAGGTTGGGCGGTTTTCAGCCACCAATTTCCCTTGGCGGTCGTAGATGAGCCCACGCGTCGGTGGCAACGGTTCGACGCGCACACGGTTCTTCTCGGAACGCGTGGTAAAGACATCATGCTCGACAACCTGAAGATAGAAAAGACGAGCGCCCAGCCCTCCAGCCATCAACAATACGAGCAATGCCGCCAGTAGCGAGCGGGCCCGGAATACCCGGACTTCTCGAGCGGTATCCTTGATTGGGTCGCGTCGTTTACGCATGGGTCCCCGATAACAGGCGGGAAGGTGGAAGGTAGCCGCTGAGCAGGTGCCGAGCCCCGTTGCTCATCGGTGATAGGGATGACCCGCCAGCAAGGTCCAGGCGCGATACAACTGCTCGGCCAGCAGAATACGTACCAGTGGATGAGGCAACGTCAATGCCGAAAGCGACCAGCGTTGCTCGGCCCGCGCCAACAGACGTGAGTCGAGACCGTCCGGCCCGCCCACCAGGCACGCCACATCGCGACCGTCCTGCCGCCATTGCTCGGCGTTGGCGGCCAATCGTTCGGTACTCCAACTTCGTCCCTCGACATCCAATGCGATGACACGCTCCTGGTCACGCAGCTTCGCCAGCATGGCATCGCCTTCGCCCTGAATCGCACGGGCCACATCGGCGTTCTTTCCCCGCTTGCCGGGCGCAATCTCGACGATATCCACGCTGAAATCACGCGGCAGTCGCTTGAGGTATTCGTCAACGCCTTGCGTGACCCAGTCGGGCATGCGAGTCCCCACGGCGAGCACACGCAGCTTCATCCACGCACCTCGCCAAGGGCCCCCACAACGGATACCCCATCGCTGGGCAGATCCGACCACAAGCGCTCAAGATCGTACAGCTGGCGGGTCTCGGGCAGCATGATGTGGACCACGAGATCGCCCAGATCGACCAGAACCCAATCGCTTCCCTGTTGCCCTTCGACACCCAAGGGGCGGCATCCTGCTTCCTTGACTTTCTCCACCACGCTCTCGGCCAGGGCACTGATGTGTCGGCTCGAGGTCCCGCTAGCGACGACCATGGTGTCGGTGACGCTGGTCAGCGAGGCAACGTCGAGTTCGGCAACATCACGTGCCTTGAGTTCCTCGAGCGTGTCCATTACCAGCGTTTTGAGTGCTTCAGTCTGCATAGCTCCTCGTTCATATGTCATACCCCTTTAGGCAAGGCCCGCATTCTACCGCGCTGACACCAAACCGCCAGGGGCAAGGTTAAAAAGGCCTTCGGGTGGCACCACCACGCGCCGGGCTCCTTTCATTGATTGATGACGACATCATCGTCGATAAAGACGACGCGCCAGGAGATAGCGTTCCACAGCATCGGGCAGCAAGTAGCGCACGCTTTCACCGCGCTGCAATCGCTCTCGAATCGCCGTGGCCGAAATCGCCATGCGCGTGGGTAAGCTCAAATGCAGCACTCCCCCCGCAGGCGACTGCATCAGCGTATCGACACTCGTCACTTCACGGCCTTCGATCAGCGTCTCGAGCGCCGTCGGAAGCGGCTTTTGGTGATCGGGGCGATCGACGACGACGACATGCGCGAGCTCGAACAGACTCGTCGGCTCATGCCATTCGGCCAAGTGCAGATAGGCGTCGTACCCCAGCGCCATGACCAGGCGCGCCTGCGGGCCCAGTTCTTCTCGCAAGGACGCCAGGGTCGCGGTGGAATAGGAAGGTCCCTCGCGGCGGATCTCACGGTCATCCACGTAAAGGCCCGGCGTGTCAGCGATGCCCAACGCCAGCATGGTCGCGCGCTGCTCGGCGTCGACCCCGGGAGAGGCACGATGCGGCGGCACTCGCGCCGGGACCATATGAACGCGATCGAGCAACAAGGCTTCGCGCAGCTCGATGGCGCTACGCAGGTGCCCCACGTGCACGGGATCGAAGGTACCGCCCAGCATCGCGACACACGGCGGAGCCTCAGCTGCGCACATGGCCATCGCCGTATACAATGTATTTCTCGCTGGTGAGGCCTTCCAGGCCGACGGGCCCACGCGCATGCAGCTTGTCTGTGGAAATGCCGATTTCCGCCCCTAGCCCATATTCGAAGCCGTCGGCGAAGCGAGTCGAGGCATTGACCATGACCGAGCTGGAGTCGACCTCGGTCAGAAAGCGCCGTGCGTCGGTCAGATTTTCGCTGACGATGGCATCGGTATGGTGCGAGCCATAAGTATTGATGTGCGTAATCGCCTCTTCCAACGTATCGACCACGCGAATGGCCACGATCGGCGCAAGGTATTCGCTATACCAGTCATCCTCGGTCACGGCGACAGCGTCCGCCACCCAGGCCCGCGTCCGCTCGCACGCACGCATCTCGACACCCTTGCGGCGATAGATGTCAGCCAATTCGAGCAGTACCCGGGGCGCCGCCTCGGTGTGGACCAGCAGCGTTTCCATGGCATTGCAGGGCGAATAACGCTGGGTCTTGGCGTTGTCGGCAATGGCCACCGCCTTGGCCGGATCGGCGGCCTGGTCGACATACACATGACAGATGCCATCGAGATGCTTGATCACTGGCACGCGCGCGTCTCTCGAAATGCGTTCGATCAGTCCCTTCCCGCCGCGCGGCACGATGACATCGACGAACTCCGGCATGGCGATCAATGTGCCGACCGCTGCACGGTCGGTCGTCGCCACGACTTGCACGCAGGCCTCGTCGAGGTCTGCCGCCTTGAGCCCTTGTCGGATACAAGCCGCAATGGCGCGGTTGGAATGGATCGCCTCGGAGCCGCCGCGCAAGATCGTGGCATTGCCTGATTTCAAGCACAGGCTGGCGGCGTCCACGGTCACGTTGGGACGCGATTCGTAGACGATGCCCACCACGCCCAGCGCGACGCGCATCTTGCCCACCTGAAGTCCCGAAGGGAGATAGCGCATGTCACGAATCTCACCGATTGGGTCGGACAAGGCAGCCACTTGCCGCAAGCCTTCGATCATCGTGTCGATACGCGCCGGCGTCAGCGCCAGACGATCCAGCAGTGCCTCGGCGAGGCCGTTGTCGCGTCCCGCCTCTAGATCACGACGATTGGCGGTTTCCAATGTCTCGCGCGCCTCGTCCAGGGCACTCGCCATGGCGAGTAGCGCGCAGTTCTTTTGCGCGGTAGTCGCGCGGGCCAGAACGCGTGACGCACCACGCGCCCGTTCGCCCATCGCATGCATGTAAGCATCGACGTCGGCGATCTCGGACTCGGAAGTTTCAAGGGCCATTCGGGCAATTTTCTCCTGGGTATCCGCCGGGAAGCATATGATAATCGGTGCTTTCCGAAGCATGATGGCAGAGGCACAACGGCTATACTGCCGGCACCGTTGGGAAAGGAATCACTATACGGCACCATGCAGAGCAAATACAAAACACCTCTAACCGGGCTTTTCCTGCTGGGCACGGGACTGGTGACCATCACCGCCTGGCGGGAAGACGATCCGATCACGCAAGGCCTGCTCATCGCTGCCATTATAGGGTTGACGACGCTTGCGTGGCGTCACTTATCGCGCCGCGCCTGGACATGGACGGTCCCGTTGTGTGCCTTGCTCTTGCTGGCGCTACTCTGGCATGCGCCGATGACGTACGCCATCGGCGTATGGCTGTGGCCGATCATGCTGCTCGCACCGCAACCTCGGCCCATGCGCTACGCACTCCTGGTGACCGCCACACTCGGCTGGTGGCACATTCAAGCCCCCCTGGGTGTGGCACAAACCGCCTTGAGCGGCGCGCTGCTTACCGCCCTCATGGCATTGGGGTTTGCCAAAGCCATCGAACACAACCGCCTACGCCTGGAACTGGAACGCCGACACCGCCTGACGCCGGAGAACTCGCTCTGGTCACTCCATCGTCTACGTCAGGACTTGAACGTCGAATGGTCGCGGCGCCAGCGCGAAAACGTCTACGCGGAGCTGCTGGTAGTGCGTCCGCGGCAACGCGGCCACAATGCGCGACGGCGTCTCAAGGAGCGCCTGGCCGCTCTTATCTACGTCTTCGAAGGATGTTACCACGTGGATACACAGACCTTTGCGGTACTCCTGATTTCAAAGGACGAGCATCACGCTGCCTTACGTCGTGACGCGATCTCGACCGAGCTTCAGGAGCACTGCCGTATACGCATCGCGCCCGTCGCCCCCCATCTCGATCCCGTCAAGCTGGGCCATGAACTCTCGGTGCAAGACAGCGGCCTGCATGTTCGACAGGAGACAACCGACCATGCCTGAACGTCTCTCGTCGTCACGCCTGCACGCCGTGGCGTATGCCTGCGGGGCGCTCGTGCTCGCTAGCCTCGCAATCTGGCACTATCTAATGGGCCATTACCCGCGCATTCTGCCGGCCACCATCCTGGCGCTCATGGTGTCCGCTGCTGCCCTGATGTCAGAAAAAGCTTACGCTCGCCGGCTACCTGTCTATCTGGTGCTGATCAGCGGCTATCTGGCAATTGCCGTGGAAGCGCCTTACCTCGAGGCGTCCGGCGCACTCTGGATGGGAATCCCCCCGATACTCGCCACGCTGCTATTACCACCTGGTGCCGCGCTACTCCTCAACGTGTTACTAGCGCCCATGTGGCTGTTCCTGGTCACCCCTGTGCTATCGATGCCCACGGGTGGTCTGCAGTACTTCACGCTGGTCATCATCTCGATACTGCCTCTCGGGTGGTACATGCAACAGGCCCGCCTGCTCAAGACCACCGACCAGCTCGATACGCAAAGCGGTATGCTATCGCGCGACGACCTCAGCGAACGACTTATCGCTGAGGTCGCCCGCGCCCGCATATTGAACCAATCGCTGAGTGCACTAGTCATTCATTTACCTCAGCTCGACATGGCCAACGAGCAGTTCGGCCAAACGGCACAAGACACGCTATTGACGACCTTCTGTGAGGTGGTACAACGCAACTCTCGACGTGGTGATGCCATGGGCCGGCATCGCCATAGCGTCTTTTGGCTGCTGCTTGCCGACACGGGAGAGGCCGGCGCCCTCATCGTCCGTGAGCGCTTGACGCATGCGCTCGGGGAAACGCCGCTCCCCGAAATCGGTACCCTCGAGGCCCAAGCTCGTATTTGCCGCCTGGCGGATGACGAATACGCCGAACGTTTCGAGCAACGGCTGATCAAGGGTGGACTCAACTTGCTGGAGCCCGATACTTGAACGTGACCGAGTGGCTGTACCAATTTTCCCCCTCGCCGACATTACTGATCTTGATCGTGCTGCTGGTGGCGTTGCTCGAGTCGCTCGCCGTGGTTGGTCTGCTGGTGCCCGGCATCGTGCTACTGACGGCCGCCGCATCATTGGCCGGACATCAACACCTTCCCCTCCCGTTATTGCTGGCGGCGGCCTTTGCGGGCGCGACCCTCGGTGATGGCCTGAGCTTCTGGCTGGGCTATTCTCAGCGCGAACGCATGCATCGACTATGGCCGTTCACCCGTCACCCCGAATGGCTGGCGCGCGGCATCGATTTCTTCAAGCGCTATGGTGATTTTTCCATCCTCTTCGGTCGCTTCGTGGGACCGGTACGCCCCATCGTGCCGATGGTCGCCGGCATGCTGCACATGTCGACATGGCGCTTTGTCACCGTCAATGTCGCGTCCGCCCTGCTTTGGGCACCCGCCTACCTATTGCCCGGCTATCTGCTCGGCCATTCATGGGACAAACTACTCGCCTTACCTGAAAGCAGCGAACGATGGCTCGTCACCCTGGGACTCATCCTGATAACACTGGGGGTGGGGTTTTCCTGGTTTCGTCATCATCTCGGACGCGGCGGCTGGGTCTACATGCGCCTGGCCCGTTTTTCCCGTGCGACACCGCGTCGGCGACGCCTATGGCTGGCCCTGGGCGCCGCTCACCCGCGCAACGAGATCCCTCTGGCGTCGCTCGCACTTCTCGTGGTCAGCCTGATCGCACTCTGTGGATGGACGCTCTGGGTACTCGAGCACCCCGCGCCTTCGTTGCCGATGGACCGACAGATCCAGACATTGCTGGCGCCCCTCGCGGGTAGCGAGCTAGCGGAGTTCAGTACCTTCATGGCGCTGAGCGGGGATGCCCTGGGCATCATAGCGCTGACCACGCCATGGCTGACGTGGCTACTGCTTTCACGGCGTATCGCAGCCTTCGTGCATATCAGTAGCGCATTGGCGGGTGTCGGGTTTGCCAACCTGGTCTTCAAGCACCTCGCCGGGCGGGCTCGCCCCGATACACCGGACTATCTCATGGGATCGTTTTCTTACCCCAGCGCCCATACCTCGACGAGTGTCGTGTTGATCGGCCTGGCGGCAGCGTTCACGGCCGAGGCGCTGCCCGCGCAAAGACGGATGTGGGCCTACTGGGGGGCGACGCTGATATGCCTGCCGATGGCCCTGTCACGCCTTGTACTTGGCGTGCATTGGGCCAGCGACCTGATCGGTGGCGCGCTTCTCGGTCTGGTGGTGTGCGCCATCACGCGCCTCAGCTATCAGCGCTTCGTACACGTACCGATCACGCCCTGCCCCTGGGCACCGCTGGTCGTTGCCTCCTTGCTGTTGCTAACGGCACGCATTGTCTGGCTACCCTACGTCTAGGCGGAGGCCCCGCGACGGAGAACGTTCAGCCCAACGCCAGCCAGATGCCGACGCCCACCATCAGACTGCCCGCCACCCGATTCAGCAAGCGCACGTTGCCGTCGC
This sequence comes from Chromohalobacter sp. 48-RD10, assembly GCF_029889785.1. NCBI lineage: Bacteria > Pseudomonadati > Pseudomonadota > Gammaproteobacteria > Oceanospirillales > Halomonadaceae > Chromohalobacter > Chromohalobacter sp. 48-RD10. The sequence goes on from NZ_JARANX010000001.1 coordinate 125,360, forward strand.
GACGCAGGAAGCGACTGGCGGTGCGACCGCCACCGGCATAGATCAGCAAGCAGGTCAGCTCCAGGCTGAGAATCACCCCTACCAAGACCGCCAGTTGCGGTGCCATCGGCCGACCGGCGTCCAGAAAGGGCGGCAGCAGTGCGATGAAGAACGCCCAGCCCTTGGGATTGGCGACCGCCGTGACGAACCCCTGAACCACCAACTGCAACGACGACACGCTGGGCGCTGCATCGTTGGCGTCCGGGATCGCCATGCGCCCCTTGGAACGCCACATCATCACGCCAAGATAGATCAGGTAGGCGCCCCCGAGCCACTTGAAGGCCGCGAATATCTCGGGGTAGCGCAGCATTAGCGTCGCCACGCCGATCACCGCCGAGACCGCTACCAGGCCGACACCCACCAGCTCGCCGAGCATCATCCACAGGGCGCGGCGCACGCCTATCGTCATGCCCAGTGTCATGGAAAGCGTCATGCACATGCCCGGTGTCAACGAGACCATGAAAAAGGTAGGTACGAAGACCGACAATACTGACAAGTTGATCATGTCGACTCCCCCCAGCGCGGCATCAACGTGTGAGCGATGTCCAACTGGTTGAGAATCCGTGCCACGATGAAGTCGATCATGTCATCGAGTGTCTGCGGACGATGATAGAACCCCGGCGCTGCGGGGAGTATCACTGCCCCCATGCGGGTCAGCGTCAGCATGTGCTCGAGATGAATGGCCGAAAACGGTGTCTCGCGAGGCACGAGAATGAGCTGGCGACGCTCCTTGAGTGCCACGTCTGCGGCGCGTTCGATCAGGTTGTTGCTCGCGCCTGTGGCGACCGCTGACAGGGTGCCGGTCGAACAAGGGCAAATCACCATGGCGCTCGGCGCGCCGGAACCCGAGGCCACGGGCGCCATCCAGTCCTCACGGGCGAAGCAGCGAATCTGCCCCGGCACGGCACCGCTTCGCTCTCTCAACGCCTCGCTCAGACGCTCGGGATTTGACGGCAAACTCACGTCGGTTTCGGTGGCGATCACCATCTGCGCAGCTTTGGAGATCAGCACCAGGACCCGATGGCGTGCCGCCACCAGGCAATCGATGAGTCGCAATCCGTATTGCGCGCCGGAAGCACCCGTCAACGCCACCGTCACGGGTTTCTGGAACATCGTCTCATCCGCCATGCCGCACCTCCAGCGCCGCAAGCAATTTCTCGTGGATGCCCTCGAAGGCACCGTTCGACATCACCACGATACGATCACCCGGCATGGCATCGGCGATCACCGCCGCCACCAGGGTGTCGATGTCATCGCATACCGCTGCAGGAACAGGACAAGCGTCGGCCAGGGTGTCCAGCGACCATGACAGCGTCGGCGGCTGGTACCACCAGACGCGATCCGCCGCCGCGACACTTGTCGACAAACGTTCATGCATGGCTCCTAGGCGCATGGTGTTGGAACGTGGCTCGACCACCGCCAGTAAACGCCCCGGGTGCGTTCCCGCCCCCAGGCCTTTGAGCGTGGCGGCGATGGCCGTGGGATGGTGAGCAAAATCGTCGATCACCTGAATACCGCCGACCTCACCACGGACTTCCTGACGCCGCCGGGGCGATTCGAAACGCGATAACGCCGCTGCGGCCTCCTCCAGCGCTACACCGCATGCCGCAGCGGACGCCAGAGCCGCCACCGCGTTGGCGATATTATGGCGCCCGCTCAGCGCCCATTCGACAGACGCATGATGCTCGCCGTGACGCACCTCGAAATGGCGTCCATCGTCGCTGAGCATGCGCCATTGCCAGGCGGCTTCGCCTCCCTCGCCGAAGCGGACGACAGGGCTCCAGCAACCTTGCGCCAGTACACGCGCGAGCGCCGGCTCTCCAGCCGCCACGATCAACTGGCCATTACCGGGCACGGTGCGCACCAGATGATGAAACTGACGCTCGATGGCGGCCAAATCAGGAAAGATATCCGCGTGATCGAACTCGAGATTGCCCAGCACCGCGACATCCGGGCGGTAATGGACAAACTTGGAGCGCTTGTCGAAGAACGCCGTATCGTATTCATCCGCCTCGACCACGAACGGCGCACCGGGCTCTCCTAAACGCGAGGACACGCCCAGGTTGCGCGGAACGCCGCCAATCAAGAAGCCCGGCGCGTGGCCGGCCGCTTCCATGATCCATGTCAACAGACTGGCGGTCGTGGTCTTGCCGTGAGTCCCCGCCACCGCCACTACTTGCCGCCCAGGCAAGACATGCTCGGCCAGCCATTGCGGCCCCGACACATAAGGCAGTTTAGCGTTGAGGACCGCCTCTACCTCGGGGTTGCCGCGCGACAGGGCATTACCGATGATCACCACGTCAGGACGCGGCATCAGATTGTCGGCGGTATAACCTTCACAGAGCGCGATCCCCGCGTCCTCGAGCTGCGTGCTCATCGGTGGATATACATTGGCGTCCGAACCACTGACATGATGATCAAGGGCCCTGGCCAAGCGCGCCAGACTGCCCATGAACGTACCGCAAACCCCTAGAATATGGACGTGCATCTAAGCCTCCTGCCATGATGCCGCGAGACTAGCATGACACCGCGCGACCCACCAGCCGAATGCCTTGGCATAGGCATCGCAGGCCGATGTCGGCTATCATTCGCCCCTTCATGCGCCCAGACTCAGGAGCACGAGAAGCCCCATGGCCCAGCACAATGCCTTTTACGCCCAATCCGGTGGCGTCACCGCCGTCATCAACGCCAGCGCCTGCGGCGTCATCGAAACCTGTCGTCGCCACTCGGACAAGATCGGCAAGGTCTACGCCGGCCATAACGGCATCATCGGCGCCCTGACCGAAGACCTGATCGATGTCTCCCAGGAAAGCGACGAAGCGATTGCCGCACTACGCCACACCCCGGGCGGCGCCTTCGGCTCCTGCCGTTACAAGCTCAAGGACATCGAAACCCACCGCACGCAATACGAGCGTCTCATCGAGGTCTTCAAGGCGCATGACATCCGCTACTTCTTCTACAACGGCGGCGGCGACAGCGCCGATACTTGCCTCAAGGTCTCACAACTCTCCGAGAAGATGGGCTACCCGCTGACCGCAATTCACGTGCCCAAGACCGTCGATAACGACTTGCCGATCACCGACAATTCTCCCGGCTTCGGCAGCGTGGCCAAGTACATCGCCACCTCGACCCGGGAAACGGCGCTGGACATCGCCTCGATGTGCGCCACTTCCACCAAGGTCTTCGTGCTCGAAGTCATGGGGCGCCATGCCGGCTGGATCGCTGCAGCCGGCGCGCTGGCAGGCAATGGCGAAGGCGAGCCTCCCCACCTGGTCATCTTCCCCGAGCTGCCCTTTCAGCGCGCGCAGGTCATGCAACGCGTCGATGAGGCCGTCAAGCAATACGGCTACTGCGTCATCGTCGTCTCCGAGGGCGCTCACTACGAGGACGGCACCTTCCTCGCCGACGCCGGCAACACCGACGCCTTCGGCCACCGCCAGCTGGGCGGCGTGGCGCCGACGCTCGCGGGGATGGTCAAGCAGGATCTGGGCTACAAGTATCACTGGGCGGTCGCCGACTACCTGCAACGCGCGGCGCGCCACCTGGCCTCCAAGACCGATGTCGAGCAAGCCTATGCCGTGGGCCAGAAGGCCGTCGAGCTGGCTCTGGACGGCAAGAACGCCATGATGCCGACCATCAAGCGCGTCAGCGAAACGCCTTACGAATGGCGTATCGAAGCGGCGCCGCTGGCGGAAGTGGCCAACAAGGAAAAGTTCATGCCCCGCGAGTACATTCGCGAGGACGGCTTCGGCATCACCGAAGCGGGACGGCGTTATCTCTCGCCGCTGATTCAGGGCGAAGATTTCCCACCGTTCGAAAACGGCCTGCCTAAGGTGGCCACGCTCGAAAAGATCAAGGTCGCACGCAAGTTGCCCACCTTCGAGTTCTGAAGAAACACGGTCCAAAGGCTTCTTCCGCCCTTCACGACAGCGTCCGGCTTGGTATCAAGCCGGACGCTCATCATGACGTATCATATACTGCGACTAACGACTCGCGACGCCGAAATATCGGCGCCTCATGACGCCGACACTTCTCCCCAGCGCGGCTTGCCATCGCGCATCAGGACACGCTCACCCTCGGGTCTTTCGTCGAGTCTGGCCTCATGTACCTGGCCATTTGTCCGGTACTGAACCTTGAAGCCCATGGTTTCTTTTTGCGTGTCGGTCACGGTCTCGCATCGCTGCTGCGTGCTCGTATAGGTGTCGCCACTCTGCAAGCGCTCCTGCACCTTGTTTCCGGCATAGCCACCGCCAAGTGCACCGGCCACGGTTGCCAACGTCTTGCCGCTGCCACCACCGACTTGATTGCCGACCACGCCGCCCACCAGGCCGCCGATAGCCGACCCCGCCAACTGGTTCTCATCCTGAACGGACCGGCGCTTTGTGACGGTCACATCGCGGCAGACCTCACGTGGCACTTGCCGTGTTTCGACGATAGGTTCGACATTGACGATATCGGCGTACTCGGGACCATTGTCACTGCCTTGGTAAGCCCCGATCGCTACGCCCCCCGCAATGCCCATTACCGCAATTACACCGCCAATGATGATGGGCTTATTCATTTCTCGCCTCCTTGTTTGCACGCGACGCTCGAGACACCCCGCCGACCTCCTGTCAGTGGCTTGGTGCATCGAACCATGGCTATCGCGCCTACTCGGTAAGCGATGTGTGACTGAGACGGAGTGAATGTTACACGAAGTACAGGATGGATGGGAGCGCAGCGAGCATTGACGAACAGCGTTTCCACATTACCTGCGCATTTACTCCTACTCGTTGCCATTCGCCGACAGCAGACGCATTGCCAGGACTCAAGCTGGAGATGACGACGACTGCACCGAGGCTCCGCAAACGGGACACGCCGGATCGCGCCCCACTTTGAAGCGTCGCCACTCTCCGCTCAGGCCATCGAAGGTGGCCAGGCCGCGATGCGGCTTGCCGACGTCGGCGAGAAGCTTGAGCGCCTCGAGCGCCTGAAAGGTACCGATGATCCCTACCAGAGGGGCGATCACGCCGTTTTCGGCGCAGCGCAGTGCATCGTCGTCGCCGTCCTCGCCGTAAAGGCAGGCGTAACAGGGCGAGGCCGCGTCACGCGCATCGAAGACCGCCAACTGCCCCGAGAAGAGAATCGCCGCTCCCGAGACCAGCGGCGTCTGCGCCGCGACGCAAGCACGATTGATGGCATAGCGACTGGAAAAACGATCCGTGCAGTCAAGCACGACATCTGCCGCCGCTACCGCACGCGCGAGCGCTTCCCCCTCGAGCCGCGAGGCGATGACCTCTATCTCGCAACCGGTGTTAAGGCGTCGTGCCGCCTGCGCCGCCGATTCCGCCTTGGCATGTCCTACGTCGCTCTCGCCATGCGCGATCTGACGCTGCAGATTGGAAAGCTCAACAACATCGTCATCGGCGATCGACAACCGGCCCACCCCCGCAGCGGCCAGATACAGCGCCACCGGCGAGCCCAACCCACCGGCACCGACGACCAGCGCATGGCCGTCCAACAAGCGCTGCTGGCCGTTCACATCGAGCTGTTCAAGCATGATCTGGCGGCTATAGCGCAGCAGTGCGGTATCGTCCATTTCCTTCATTTGCGTCATCGCCTCCCGAGTAGAGAGTGCCTCCCGGCCTGCGTCGGTCAGGTGTCGAGCTGCTCGGTATCAGGCACATGCAACGAGACATCTTCCTTGACCTCTTCCATGACCACGTAGCTCTTGGATTCCTTGACGCCAGGTAACGTCAGCACGACATCGCCGAGCAACTGACGATAGGCCGACATCTCCGGAATCCGGCACTTGAGGATGTAATCGAACTGCCCGGAGACCAGGTGACATTCCTGAATCTGCGGCAGCTCGGCCACGGCCCGGCGAAATTCGTCGAATACCGCCGGCGATTGCGTCTCCAGGCTGATCTCGACGAACACCAGCAAGTTGGCCTTGAGCGCCTTGGGGTCGAGCAGCGCCTTGTAACCCCGAATGATACCGGCCTTCTCCAGGCGTTTGACGCGCTCCAGACACGGCGTGGTGGACAAACCGACCTGGGACGCCAGATCGACATAGGAAATGCGCGCGTTGTCCTGCAGGCAGCGCAGAATATTGAGATCGATACGATCCAGCGAACGGGTCTTGGCTTTCATTATATTGTTGTTCCGAGACAATGAATGACAAAAGAAATCGTAATCAGGCCCTATTGGGAGTAAGGCTTACCTAGGGGCCATCGATGCGAGGCGTATTACTACCATAACCACCGCCCGCGCCTCCAGGCATCCAGCGGTGTTGTTTACTGCAGTCAATGTTGGCCATCCTGAACCGCTGGCGCACGCGCTAGCGTCAGGCGTTCACGTGCACCGAGATCGGCCTCGCTGACGACGTCCTCATAGCCAGCCCGCGCAAGTGCCTCACGAACTCGAGAGGCCTGCTCCCAGCCATGCTCCAGCGCCAGCCAGCCTCCCGCCACGAGATGCGTGCGCGCAGCCATCGCCAGATAGCGCAAATCGGCCAGCCCATCATCGCTCGCCACCAGCGCCGAACGCGGCTCGAAGCGTACATCGCCCTGCGCGAGATGCGGGTCGTCCTCGGCGAGATAAGGCGGATTGGCAGCAATCACGTCGAAGGTCGCACCCTCCAGTGCAGCAAACCAGTCGCTGACGAGGAAGGTGGTATTGGCGATCCCCAGACGCCGGGCATTGTCCTGGGCCCCGGCCACGGCCGCCTCTTCCCGGTCGACGCCGGTGACGTGCCATGCCGGCCGCTCGGCGGCGAGCGCCAGAGCAATGGCCCCCGTTCCCGTGCCCAAATCGAGCGCTCTTCCGGGTCCATGCGGCATCTTCGCCAATAATGTCTCGACCAGGCACTCGGTATCGGGCCGTGGGATAAGGGTCGATTCATCGACACGCAGACGTAGCCCCCAGAACTCGCGTTCGCCGATGAGGTACGCCACGGGATGGCCCAGCGCCCGCGCCGCCACCAACGCCTCGAAACGTGCCCGGGGCACGCCGGTGAGTTCGCGGTCGCCCCAAGTATATAGCCAGGCGCGCGCCACCGAGGCCGCGTGCATCATGAGCACCTCCGCATCCAGACGCGGCGAGATACTGCCCACCGCCTGCAGCCGCCGCGCTGCACGCACCAGCAAGGTATCGTAGGTCATCAGGCCGTCTGCAGCGCCGAGAGCTGCTCGGCCTGGTACTCATGAATCAGGGGATTGATCACTTCATCGAGCTCGCCCGCTATCACGTCACCCAGTTTGTAGAGGGTCAAATTGATACGGTGATCGGTGATCCGCCCTTGGGGAAAATTGTAGGTCCGGATACGCTCGCTACGATCGCCCGAGCCGATCAGCGACCGGCGCGTGTCGGCCTGCTCCTGGCGCTGTGCGTCCACGGCGGACTGCTTGAGACGCGCCGCCAGCAGCGACATCGCCTTGGCGCGATTCTTGTGCTGGCTACGTTCCTCCTGGCACTCCACCACCACACCGGTCGGCAAGTGTGTGATGCGAATCGCCGAGTCCGTGGTATTGACGTGCTGCCCGCCGGCGCCACTGGAGCGGAACGTATCCACACGCAGATCGTTGCTGTTGATCTCCACATCGCCGACGGCGGACGCCTCGGGCATGACTGCCAAGGTACACGCCGAGGTATGGATACGCCCCTGGGATTCTGTGGCCGGTACCCGCTGCACGCGATGCGCACCAGACTCGAACTTGAGCCGCGCATAGACGTTATCGCCACGCACCCGGGCAATCATTTCCTTGTAGCCACCTTGCTCGCCATGACTGACGTTGATCACTTCAATTTGCCAGCCCTGGTGTTCGGCGTAACGCGAATACATGCGGAATAAATCGCCGGCGAATAGCGCCGCCTCGTCGCCGCCTGTCCCGGCGCGGATTTCGAGAAACACGTTGCTGCCGTCATCGGGGTCCTTGGGCACCAGGAGCTGCTTGACGTCCGCCTCCAGCTCTTCAAGTCGCGCCTGTGCCAGACGCGACTCCTCTTCCGCCAGTTCGCGCATCTCGGGATCGCTATCCTCGCGCATCTGCTCGGCCGCTTCGATATCGCCTTCGGTGCGCCGGTAAACTCGCCACATCTCGATCAAAGGCTCGAGTTCGGCATATTCGCGCGAGTAATCGCGAAAGCGCGACTGATCGGCGATCACGTCGGGCTCGGCCAGCAAGGCGGCGAGTTCTTCGAAGCGTTCCTGGAAACCATCGAGACGTGTGCGCAGAGTCGCTTTCATGCGGGGTCCTGTGTCGAGGCGGCCGGGTCGATCAGCAACGTATCGGCCGCCTGGAGGATATCGTGCCGCTCTTCGCCCGATGCTTCGCGTAAGCGTAGCGTCGGGCCGTGCAGCAATTTATTGGTCAGTTGACGCGACAGCCGCTGCAGGACTTTTTCGGGATCCTCACCGCGAGCGAGTTGCGCGAGGGCTTGGCGCTCGGCTTCTTCACGCAGTGCCTCACCCTGCTCACGATAGCGGCGAATCAAATCACCGGCGCCACGCTCGCGGCGCTCACGCTGCCAATGCTGGATGCCGTGCTCGATCAGAGACTCGGCCTGGGCTGCAGCAACGGCACGCTGTTTGCGGTTTTCCTCGATCACTTCCTGCAGATCATCGACGCTGTACAGGAAGACATCATCCAGCTCGCCGACCTGGGACTCGACATCACGAGGCACAGCGATATCGACCATGAACATGGGACGATGGCGACGCTTCTTCAGGGCGCTCTCGACCATGCCCTTACCGAGAATGGGTAACGGGCTCGCCGTGGAAGAGATGACGATATCGGCTTGCGCCAACGCCTGGGGGATCTCACCCAATGAAATCGCTTCAGCATCGAAAGCATTGGCCAAGGTCTCGGCGCGCTCACGGGTACGGTTGGCGACGGTCAGCCCGCGAATACCCGCTTCGCGCAGATGCCGCGCAACCAGCTCGACGGTTTCGCCCGCGCCGATCAACAGCGCGCGGGCGCGCCCGAAATCGTCGAAGATATGGCTGGCGAGATTAACGGCAGCATAGGCCACCGAGACCGGATTCTCACCGATACCGGTTTCGCTGCGCACCTGCTTGGTCACGGAAAAGGTATGCTGGAAAAGCCGTTCCAGCTCTCCCCCCAGGCAAGCGTTATCCCGCGCGAGCTGATAAGCCTCCTTGAGCTGGCCCAGGATTTGCGGCTCACCCAGTACCATGGAGTCGAGCCCTGCCGCCACGCGCATCAAATGACGAGCGGCCTCGCCATCCAGATAGCGGTAGGCGCTTTGCATCAGGGTCTCGGGCGGCAGCCCATGGAAGCGCCCCAACCAGTCAAGCACCGAACGCTCTCCCTGGGCGTCGGTCACACAGTAGAGTTCGGTACGGTTACAGGTCGACAGCATCGCCGCTTCGTTGACGCCGGGCAGCGACTTGAGTTCGGCCAACGCACCCGCCAGCTCGGCCGGCGTAAAGGCGACCTGCTCGCGAACCTCGATGGTCGCTGTCTTGTGGTTTATCCCCAGGGCGAGAAGCGTCATGAAATCATGGTCATCACATCGGTCTATCGGCAGCGTCCGGCCTTTGCTTTCGGGCGCGGCGGACAATGTGGGGGCGACGCAGCCGGAATACCAGCCCCGCCCAACGCGCTGCAGGATCGATATCCTAGCATATGACTGAGACATTTGGGCATGGGGCGGCAAGTTGCCGCGCAACGCGAGGTTTCACGTGCCTGACGCTTTGCCCGGCCTGATCGAGCCGGTATGCTGATGCTTTCAAACGCACATTCGAGGATGGCATGCGCATTCGCTTGACCCTGGCTTCCGTCCTGGCATTGCTGCTGACGGGCTGCCAAAACGCTCCGACAACGCCCAACGCCATCCCGCTCGATGACCCCATGGAAAACGCGCCACCGGTGACCCACGGCTTCGATGCCGATGGCCTGTCATCGTTGCTGCTTGCCGAACTCGCGGGGCAGCGCGGCGATTACCGGCGCGCCGCCGAGGGCTATCTGGATGTCAACGAACGCTACGCATCGCCGGCCCTGGCAGAACGCGCCACCCTCGCGGCGCGCTACGCCGACGACAGTGCCCTGCTCGAACGTACCGCACTGCGCTGGCAACAGCTCGATGACGACGCCACCACACCGCGCCATGTCCTCGCCAGTCTCGCGGTACAACGTGGCGATTGGGAAACCGCCCTGGCCCAACGCCTGCGCATTGCCGACCAGGAGCCCGAGGCGGACCTTGCCGCGCTGGCCGAACTCGCCATCGAGCAAGATGCTGACATCCCCCCGCTACTGACACCTTTGCATGACTTCGTCGAACGCCACCCCGACCACCTCGATGCTCAGCTAGCCACCGCCCAACTCGAGGCGGCGAACGGCGACACCGAAACCGCCGACTCTCGACTCGCACGCCTGGCCGACAGGGCAGAGGCGCCCGCCGGGGTATGGCTGACGCGCAGCATGATTGCCCTGCATAGTGGCGCTCTGGACGATGCTAGGCGCTATGCCCGACAAGGGCTCGAGCGCTTTCCCGACGACAGCCGCCTGCGCCTGACCCAAGCGCAAGTGCGCCTCGCCGATGGCGATATCGACGCCGCCGACGAGGATGTCGAACGCTTGCTCGCTCGCCATGACGACACCGCGTCGCTACGCTTGGAGCTCGCCCAGCTGTATCTTGATGCCGCGCATCCCGATGGCGCCAGGCGCATCCTTCTTCCCCTTCTCGACCGGGGAAATACGCCTACGGCCGCTTATCTGATGCTGGGCAGCATCGCCGAGCAAGCCGGCGAAATCGACAATGCCCTGCTTTACTATCGTCAGGTACCCAACGGCGACGGCTTCATCGAGGCGCGTGCGCAGGCCGCCAAAATGTTGGTCAGTGCGGACCGGGCGCAGGACGCCAGCGCGTTTTTACGCATCGAACGGCTTCGTCATCCTGATCAACGCGTCGCCCTGCTGCGCCTTGAGCTCGACTTGCTCGACGCCCAAGGCCAACGCGCACGCGCCGACGAACTGCTCGATGAAGCCATCGCCAAGACGCCCGAGGCCACCGAGCTACGCTTCCAGCATGCCATGCGCGCTTATCATCAGGACGATCTTGACACCATGGAAGCCGACCTGCGCACGATCATCGAACGCGAGCCCGACAACGCCAAAGCACTCAATGCCCTCGGCTATACACTGAGCAACGACATGGGCCGCCATCAGGAGGCCTTGCCGCTGATCGAAAAGGCTCATCGCCTCGAGTCCGACAGTCCCGCCATCCTCGACAGTCTCGGCTGGGTCTACTTTCACCTCGACCGCGCGCAAGAAGCGCTCCCTTATTTACGTGAGGCCTATCGCGGTCAGCCCGATCAGGAAGTGGCCGCCCACCTCGCCGAGGTACTCGCCGCCACCGGACGCGACGACCGGGCGCGCGCACTAGTAGAAGAAGCATTACAGCGCTTTTCACCGCACCCGCTCATCGATGACTTACTGCGTCGACACCCCGAACTCGCCCCGACCGACGAGGATGATGCACGCCGCAACGTCGACCCGGACTCTACTCGCGACATGGAAGCCAGCTCATGACCTGTTCTCTCTCATTGCGCCTTCGTCCTAGCTGCGCCCGCACTTGGCTCAGCTTGCTGCTCATCGTCATGCTGGCGGGTTGTGCCAGCCAAGCCCCGGGGCCCGACCAAGCCCGTGAGCGTGGCGATTGGGACGCTCAAGCCGAGCGCCTGCAGGCACTGGAATCCTGGAGTCTCGCCGGCAAGGTCGGGCTGCGTACCAATGAAGGGTCCGAAAGCGCCAATATCGACTGGCAGCAGCGCCCCGACACCTACCGCATCCTGATCAGTGGCCCCTTCGGAGCCGGCCGCACCCTGCTAAAAGGAGGCCCCGGGAAAGTCACATTGACCAACGGCGATGGGCGCTTCGAAGCAGAGACACCGGAAGCCTTGATGGAACAACAGCTCGGCTGGTCGCTGCCCATTTCCGCGCTCGATTACTGGGTGCGCGGCCTGCCTGCCCCCGACGCCAGCGAACGCCTCGAACACGACGATCTGGACTTCCCCCAGCGCCTGCAACAACTTGGCTGGACGATCGAGTACCGTGATTGGACGCGTGCCGACGACTTATGGCTGCCACGCCGACTGGTCATGAACTATGGTGAGTTGCGCGCCACGCTCGTCGTCAATCAATGGGACGCCGTGTCCGATTCATGAATGCACGACTCAGCCTGCCCGCACCCGCCAAACTCAATCGCATGCTGCACATCGTCGGTCGCCGTGCCGATGGTTATCACGAACTGCAGACGCTGTTCCAGATCCTCGATCATGGCGATACGTTGCACTTCGCGCCACGCGAGGACGGGACCATCCAACTGCACTCCGCAATGGCCGGCGTCGATCACGAGGCCAACCTCATCGTGCGCGCCGCACGCCTGCTGCAGCATGAAAGCGGCACATCGCTGGGCGCGGACATCCATCTGGAAAAACGTCTCCCCCTGGGCGGCGGCTTGGGCGGCGGCAGTTCGAATGCGGCCACCACACTGCTCGCGCTCGACCGACTCTGGTCACTCTCGCTGGGACTTTCCCGCCTGACCGGGTTAGGCCTGTCGCTGGGCGCTGATGTGCCGGTCTTCGTACACGGCCGGAGTGCCTGGGCGGAAGGCATTGGCGAACACCTGACGCCCGTGACGCTCGAAACCCCATGGTTCGTGGTCCTTCACCCAGGAGAAGAGATATCAACGCCTGCCGTGTTCGACCACCTTGAATTGACACGCAACACCCCGCCCATTAGTATGGCGCGCGCACTGCGAGGGGAAGCCAAACAGGGGCGCATCTGGCGCAATGACTGCGAAGAAGCGGTTAAACGCTTGTCGCCGAAGGTCGCGCAAGCGCTCGACTGGTTATCGGCTTTCGGCCCAGCCATGCTGACGGGGACAGGTAGCTGTCTATTCTGTCCCTTGACGAGTGAGCAACAAGCCGATAGGATATTGCGCCGTGTTGATAGCCATTGGCATGCATTCAAGGCACGCGGCTGCAACACCTCCCCTCTCCACGACGCTCTTGACATTCACGATGGAATGTCGCTCATGAGCTAATACGGGGACGCCTGATAGTCGGCATCGTGTTCCATGTGGGCAATACGACACACGAAACGACGAGTCGATGTGTTGCTGGGGTATAGCCAAGTGGTAAGGCACCGGTTTCTGGTACCGACATTCCCAGGTTCGAATCCTGGTACCCCAGCCAATTTCTCAGAGCGCCCGACGAATCCCACTCCGAGATCCCTAAAGACTCCAAAGGTGGCTGCGCGTGTCTAAATTGATGGTGTTCGCGGGAAATGCCAATCCCGAACTCGCCCGCAAGGTGGCCGAGAGCCTCGACAACCGGCTGGGCCATGCAACCGTCGGTCAATTCAGCGATGGTGAAATCGCGGTCGAGATCAATGAAAACGTTCGCGGCAAGGACGTCTTCGTGTTGCAGTCCACCTGCGCACCGACCAACGACAACCTGATGGAGTTGATTCTCATGGTGGATGCACTGCGCCGTGCTTCCGCTACGCGAATCACCGCCGTCGTGCCGTATTTCGGATATGCCCGCCAGGACCGCCGAGTGCGCTCCGCACGCGTGCCGATCTCGGCCAAGCTGGTCGCCGACATGATGGTCAAGGCCGGGGTCGACCGCGTCATGACCATGGATCTGCATGCCGATCAGATTCAGGGCTTTTTCGACGTTCCCGTCGATAACGTCTATGGCTCGCCGATCCTGCTCGATGACATCGAACGCCAGAACTACGACGATCTCGTCGTGGTCTCCCCCGACGTCGGCGGCGTCGTACGTGCCCGCGCCATCGCCAAGCAGCTCAACGCTGACCTGGCGATCATCGACAAGCGGCGACCCCAGTCGAACCAGGCCCAGGTCATGCATATCATCGGCGAGATTCAGGATCGTACCTGTGTGGTAGTCGATGACATGGTCGATACCGCCGGCACCTTGTGCAAGGCGGCCGAAGCACTCAAGGGCCACGGCGCCCGGCGTGTCGTCGCCTACGCGACGCACCCCATCCTGTCCGGACCGGCCGTCGACAATATCGTCGGCTCGGTACTTGACGAACTCGTCGTGGCCGATACCATTCCGCTTTCCGAGACGGCCTCCCGCAGTGGCAGGATCCGCCAACTCTCGGTCGCCGGTCTGATCGCGGAAGCCATTCGCCGCGTCAGTAACGAAGAATCCGTCAGTGCCATGTTCCACTGAGGCAACGAGCCACAAGGAACGTACACGGATACGCGGGCCGCGAGGCCCTCACGGAATCGGCATCGCCTGGTCGCGGGCGGTGCCGCTTTCCTTACATAACCTATGAGGTGACAATCAATGTCCCAATTCACTCTATCCGCCGAGGTTCGTCACGACCTGGGGAAAGGTGCGAGCCGCCGCCTGCGTCGTGAGAACCAGAAAGTCGCCGCTATCATCTATGGTGGCGACAAGACGCCGCAACCGATCACCCTCAATAAGCCCGCCTTTTACAAGGCTATCGAGGATGAAGCCTTCTTCTCGTCCGTGATCAACATCGACCTCGAAGGCAAGTCGGAGCAGGTCATCATCCGTGATATCCAGCGCCATCCGTACAAGGCGTTGGTGACCCATGCCGACTTCATGCGCATCGATGCCACGCACGAAATCACCATGAACGTGCCGCTGCACGTCAACGGTGAAGACGCGTGCAAGGGCGTCAAGGAAGAAGGCGGCGTGCTGCATGTGATGGCCAACGACGTCGAGATCAGCTGCCTGCCCAGCAAGCTTCCCGAGTACCTGGAAGTCGATGTGGCATCCCTGGGACTGGGCGAGACCCTGCACCTCTCCGACCTACCGTTGCCGGAAGGCGTGTCTCTGGTCGCCATGGGCCATGGCGAGGAGCATGACTTCGGCGTGGTCAGCGTCACGCATGCCGATACCGGTACCGGAGGTGACGAAGACGAGGAAGGCGGCGACGCTGCCGCTGAAGACGGCGAAAAGACCGAGTAATCGGTTTCTCGAGGGCCCCGCATGAGTCACGTCAAAGCGTTTATCGGCCTGGGCAATCCGGGCTCCGAATATGATGCAACGCGACACAATGCGGGCGCCTGGGCCGTTGAAGCCCTGGCGCGCGACAGCCTGACCCCGCTACGCAACGAGCGTAAGTTCCTTGGGCAATATGCCAAGATCCATTACGCTGGCCATGATCTTCATTTGTTGGTGCCCAGCACCTACATGAATCGCAGCGGCAAGGCTGTCGCCGCGCTTTGCCAGTTCTTCAAGCTCTTCCCCGACGAACTTCTCGTCGCTCATGATGAACTGGATATCGCCCCGGGTACGGCACGCTACAAACACGGAGGCGGCCATGGCGGTCACAACGGCTTACGTGACATCGCCAGCGCCTTGGGCAACGACAAATCCTTCCACCGCTTGCGCGTTGGCATCGGCCATCCGGGCTCGGCCAAGCAAGTCACCCACTATGTTCTCGGACGCCCCGGCAAGGCGGAACGCAGCGCCATCGATGCCGCCATCGAGGAATGCCTGCGCACGCTCCCCGACGTTGCCGCCGGCGACTGGGCAAGCGCCATGAATCGCCTGCACAGCTTTGAGAAGTAAGGTATAAGAAGTAAGAGGAAAGCAGGATGTCTCGACGAGCGAGAGCATTTCTTCCAGATGCGTAGCATCGTTCTTCCCTCTTACTTCTGTTGCAGTATCTCTTAGAATAGCGAACACATTTTCCGCCTCTCCGGCACATCAATAATTCAGGTACATCCCATGGGTTTCAATTGCGGTATCGTCGGCCTTCCCAATGTCGGCAAATCCACACTGTTCAATGCCTTGACCAAGTCGGGAATCGACGCCGAAAACTTTCCTTTCTGCACCATCGAACCCAACGTCGGCATCGTCCCCATGCCAGACCCACGTCTGGATACACTTGCGGCCATCGTCAAACCGCAGAAAGTCATTCCGACGACCATGGAGTTCGTGGACATCGCCGGCCTTGTCGCGGGCGCCTCGAAAGGCGAAGGGTTGGGCAATCAGTTCCTAGCCAATATCCGCGAGACCCAGGCCATCGCCCACGTCGTGCGTTGCTTCGATAACGACAATGTCATTCACGTCGCCAATGAGGTCGACCCTAAGACCGACATCGAGACCATCAATCTCGAGCTCGCGCTGGCCGACCTGGATACCGTGGAGCGCGCCATTCAACGCCTCGCGCGCGTGGCCAAGGGGGGTGACAAGGACGCCATCGCTACCAAGGCTATCCTCGACCGCATCCAGCCCCATCTGGCCGAGGGCCAGCCGCTGCGCAGTTTCGGTCTCGATGACGACGAGCAACGCCAGCTCAAGAGCTTCGGCTTCTTGACCCTTAAGCCCACCATGTACATCGCCAACGTCAACGAGGACGGCTTCGAAAACAATCCCTATCTCGATACCGTTCACGCGATCGCCGCCGAGGAAGGTGCCGTGGTGGTGCCGGTATGTAATCAGATCGAAGCCGAAATCGCCGAACTCGATGATGAGGAACGCAGTGCCTTCCTGGAGGAGATGGGCATGGAAGAACCCGGTCTCGATCGGGTCATTCGTGCCGGCTATGCCCTACTCGGCCTACAGACGTATTTCACTGCGGGGGTCAAGGAAGTCCGTGCCTGGACCACGCCTATCGGGGCCACCGCTCCGCAAGCCGCCGGCGCGATTCATACCGACTTCCAGAAGGGTTTCATCCGTGCCGAAGTGGTCGGCTATGACGATTTCGTGACACTGGGTGGCGAGCAAGGCGCCAAGGATGCGGGAAAATGGCGTCTGGAAGGCAAGGATTACATCGTCTCCGATGGGGATGTCGTGCATTTCCGTTTCAATGTCTAGTCGCACCCCGGCGTCATCGGGCGGCTTGATGACGGCGAATAGTTGACACATCAGGGAGTTACACGTAATATACGCTCGCACTGAACGGCTACGTAGCTCAGTTGGTTAGAGCACATCACTCATAATGATGGGGTCCCCTGTTCGAGTCGGGGCGTAGCCACCAAGATTTAAAAAAGCCCGCCGACATTCGTGTCGGCGGGCTTTTTCGTGTTTGCGTGATCGAGACAAGCGCCTAGTTCAATGCTGCGCGATTGACATAGGCCGTCAACGCGCGAATCAAATAGTCGGCGTCGCGGCTGCCGGCGGTTTCGCGAATCGAGTGCATCCCCCACTGCGGCACCCCGACATCCAGCGTCGGTACCCCGAGCTCGGTAGCGGTGATCGGCCCGATGGTACTGCCACATCCCATGTCGGCGCGTGTAACAAACGTCTGGACCGGCGTCCCCGCTTCGCGGCAGATATCCCGGAACATCGCTGCCGTGGCACTATTGGTGGCATACCGCTGATTGGCGTTGACCTTGATCACCGGACCGCCGTTGATCGTCGGGCCGTGGTGGGCATCATGCTTTTCGGGGAAGTTGGGGTGCAGGGCGTGGGCATTGTCGCAGGAGATCATTCGCGATCCTTGGATCAGACGCACCCAACCGTCTTCGTCTCCCTCGCCCAATTGGGCATGCACGCGGCGCAGCACATCCCCCAGAAATGGGCCCTGGGCGCCGATGGCGCTGGCACTACCGACTTCTTCATGGTCGTTGGCGACGAATACCGCGCCTTGCCGACCATCACTGGCTAATAGCGCCTCAACGCCCATAAAGCAAGACAATAAGTTATCCAGGCGGGCGCTTGCGATCAGCTCGCCCGCGACCCCCACACGCGACGGCCGCTGCATGTCGTAGAGAGCGAGTTCATAATCCATGAGCTGGATGTTTTCCAGGCCATGCTGCTCATACAGCCAGCGCTTGAGCCACTTCTCCAGATCGGGCTCACTACCGCCCTGCAGCATGACCGGCAGCATCTGCGTCTGGGCATTCAGCGCACGCCCATTATTGGCCTCCCGATCGAGATGAATCGCCAGACTGGGAATGATCGCGACGGGGTGATCAACGTGCAACAATACGCCCTGCAGTCGCCCATCCTCACGTCGTACATGGACGCGCCCGGCCAGGCCCAGATCTCGGTCGAACCAAGGCGCCAGCAACGCTCCGCCGTAGACTTCGACGCTCAATTGAAGCCAGTCGTTGCCGGTAACCACCGGTTGGGGCTTGAGCCGAAGCCCCGGGCTATCGGTATGTGCCCCAATCATGCGCAATCCGCCCAGGGCCTCCTCCGGCACCTGCATGGCGATCAACGACGAGTCATTGCGAGTAACGTAAAATCGCTCGCCAGGCGTCAACTGCCACGCCTCGGTTTCCTCGAGGCGGCGGTATCCCGCTTGCTCGAGTCGCCTGGCCATATTGTCGACGGCATGCCAAGGCGTGGGAGAGCGTTCGAGAAAATGTAACAAGCGATCAAGGGTGGGGGCGTGAGCCATGGCGTCCTCGGAGAAGTGTCTGTGACGGATGATACAGACTGCTACAATGCCAGTCCGGTCTGAGAAAACTCAACTCAAGGGACCGGCAATTTAGAAACAAGAGTGTACATGAAACCGGGAGTGCTTGATTAATGAGCCTGTTTGCAGCCGCTCGGCGCGCGGCGATCTTGTCACTGTGGCTGGTGGTGTGTGCCCCGGCATTGGCCAATGCCCCGACACCCACCGACGAACAGCGACAAGCAGCGGCGGAAGTCGCTGAATCGCTGCGATATGGACATTACGCCGATATCAGTCTGGACGATGAGTGGTCTTCGAAAGCGTTTCAGCGCTATCTCGATGTACTGGACCCGCAACGCGCCTACTTACTGGCGCGTGACGTAAAGGACTTCCAGGATCTGGATTCTTCTTTCGACGAGGCGCTCGACGAAGGGAAGCTGGAACGCGTCTACGAACTCTACGCTCGCTACCAAGAGCGTCTCGAAACACGTCTGAAATGGATGATCGAACGCCTCGATGACGGCAAAGACTTCGACTACCAAGATAACGAGCGCCTGGCGCTGGAGCGTGAAGACGAAGACTGGGCCAAAAACCAGGAAGCGCTCGATCGCCTCTGGAAAAAGCGCCTCAAGAATGCCGCGCTGACTCAATCTCTCAGTGCCCCGGAAGAAGATAACGCCGAGGACATCGCCGAAACCCTGCGTGATCGTTACGAAAACCAGCTCTCCCGCGTCGAACAGACCAATGCCGAAGACGTTTTGGTGCTATTTCTCAACGCCGTCACCGGCACCGTCGATCCGCATACTGACTACCTTTCACCCAGTCAGAGCGAATCCTTCGATATCCAGATGAAGCTCTCGCTCGAAGGTATCGGTGCGCTGCTGCAAAGCGAAGGCGAGTACGTCAAGGTGTCCAGCTTGGTCCCCGGCGGCCCCGCCGACAAAGGCGATGCTCTGGAACCTGCCGATCGCATCGTCGCGGTGGGACAAGGCGAGGATGGCGAGATGGTCAATGTCGTAGGCATGCGCCTCGACGAGGTCGTCGACCTGATTCGTGGTCCCAAGGGCTCGACCGTGCGTCTCGACGTCATTCCCGCCAAGGCGGTCGACGTGACACGTACCCACACGGTTCGCATTACCCGCGATACCGTCAAGCTCGAGGACCAGGCCGCCAGCAGCGAGGTCGTGACCGTGACCCGCGATGGCGAGGATCACAAGATCGGCGTGATCGACGTACCCACCTTCTATGTCGATTTCGATGCCTGGCAGGCCGGCGACAGCGACTACCGCAGCAGCACACGAGACGTCGCCAAGGAAATCGACAAGCTCAAGCAGGACAACGTCGAGGGCATCGTCCTGGATCTGCGCAATAACGGCGGGGGTGCCCTGCAGGAAGCCAACTCGCTGATCGGGCTTTTCATCGATCGAGGCCCCACCGTACAGGTGCGCGATGCCCGTGGCCGTATCAACCTCTACGGCGACTCCGACCGTGGCACGCACTACGATGGCCCGCTGACCGTACTGGTCAATCGCCTATCGGCGTCCGCCTCGGAGATTTTCGCCGGCGCGATCCAGGATTACGGTCGCGGCCTCGTCGTCGGCAATCAGACCTTCGGCAAGGGAACCGTGCAGACGCTCAATGACCTCAATCATGGTCAGGTCAAGCTGACCCGCGCCAAGTTCTACCGCATCACGGGCGAGAGCACCCAATTGCGCGGCGTCGATCCCGATATCACCTTCCCCAGCCTCGTCAGCAAAGACGATATCGGCGAAAGCGCACTCGACAACGCTCTGCCCTGGGACAAGGTACGTTCCGTCCAGTACAGTCGATACGGCGAGCCACAGCGCTATCTCGACACGCTGCAAGCGAAGCATGACGAACGCGCCAAGCAGGACCCCAACTTCGTCTATCTCGAGCGCGAGGCCAAGCTGGTCAAGCAGCTCAAGGAACAGCGGACCAGCATCAGCTTGAATCGGGAACAGCGCCAACGAGAGATGGAAGCTCAGGAGGCCGAGCAACTCTCGCTGGAGAATCAACGCCGCAAGGCGCTGGGGCTCGATCAGCTCGAGGAATGGACCGACGCCCGCGAGAGTGACGGTCCAGAAGACAAGGAAGAGGACGACAAGCCGGTCGATCGCGCGCAAGTCATCGAAGCAGCGAACATTCTGCTCGACTATGCGCACCTGAAGAAGACGCAGTAAACGTCACGCCGCCGGCACACACCGGCGGCGATACCTGGTATGTGATACCTGATACCTGGCATAAGTGGGTTGCCTTTTTCATCGTTTCCATTTAAATGATATTAACCTCATAAATGAAAACCGTGACTCTTTTATGCCAGCCCTCTACCGTTCTTTCCTCATCGTCTTATCCCTTCCATTCTGTATGCCTTCCATCTCGGGACGCTGGTTCCTGCGAGGCCTCGTTACCTGTGCACTCGTCATGGGCACCCCGACATTGGCGTCGACATGCCCACAACGGCCACCCCAGGCACTGCAAGAAGATTATCAAGCACTGAATGCCCAGCTCACGCGTTGGGACCAGGCCTACTATCACCAGGGACGAAGACTGGTCGACGATGGCACCTACGACTCCGCCAAACGCCAACTCGCCCGCTGGGCGCGCTGTTTCCCCTCCTGGAACGTCTCGCGCATTGCCTTGCATGAACCGGGCGGTCCACAACGCCACCCAATCCCGCAGACGGGTGTGAACAAACTTCCCGACCAAGCCGCCGTGACCCGCTGGATCACACAGCAGACAAGCCATCCACTGTGGATACAGCCCAAAGTCGACGGCGTCGCCGTCACCCTGATGTACCGGCAATCGCGCCTGGTCGCGACCATCAGCCGTGGAGATGGTATCGAAGGACAAGACTGGCTTGCCAAGGCGTCGCACATCGCGGCGATCCCTTTGAGGCTTCCCGACACGGCGCCCTCACGCGTCATTCTGCAAGGCGAGCTCTATGCACGTCGCAACGCACACACGCAATCACGCGATGGCCTCGACGGCGCACGCGCCCGTGTTGCCGGTCTGATGGCTCGCGATTCACTGACAGATCGCCAGGGCAAGGAGATAGGTCTTTTCGTCTGGGCCTGGCCCAACGGGCCGGCCACCATGTCCGCGCGCCTTGCCACGCTTGCCGACTGGGGGTTCGACGCTATCGCCGAGACCACGCATGCCGTCGCCACGACTGAAGACGTCGCCAAGTGGCGCGAATACTGGTATGACCATGCCCTGCCCTTCGCCACCGACGGTATCGTCGTCAAGCGTGGCGACCGTCCCGACGGACACGAATGGGAAGCTTCGCCTCCCGACTGGGCCATGGCCTGGAAATATCCCGCCCAGCAGGCAATCGCACACATCGACGCTCTCGACTTCACGGTCGGCCGCACCGGGCGTATCACCGCCGTTGCCTCGTTGACGCCAGTCATGCTTGGCGACAAGCGCATCACCCTCGTAAGCCTTGGCTCGCTGGCGCATTGGCGCAAGATGGACGCACGCCCCGGCGATCAAGTCAGGTTGCGTCTGGCCGGTCTGACCATCCCGCAACTCCAGAACGTGATGATACGTACGCGACCACGCCCACCAGTCGTGGCACCCGATGCTGACCGCTACGATCACCTGTCGTGTCTACGCCTGGCACCGGAATGTCGCGAACAGTTCCTCGCTCGGCTCGAATGGCTGGGGAGCGACAACGGCCTGGATTTCGAAGGCATCGGCCCCGCCACATGGCGCCAACTCGTCGATGCTGGGCTCATAGAAGGGCTTCTCGACTGGCGCCCCCTGGATGCCCGAACCCTGGAGAAACTACCCGGCGTGGGCACCAAGACCGCACATGACTGGTCAGCTCGCTTCTCGGAGGCCGATAAGCGCCCCCCTCGCTGCTGGCTGCGCGCACTGGGGCTACCCGCGATCCCGCAGGGCGCCCTCAAGGCGATACTCGCACGACACGACATGCGTGAGCTCACGCGATGGACACCATCCGCTTGGCAACGTTATTCAGGTATTGGAGAAACGCGTGCGAAACAGCTGGAAAACTTTTTCCACCATCCGGAGATACGACGCTTACTTACATCACTGCAGAAAGACATGACACCGCGCCAGGAAGGGACGACCGGAACGGTCAAGAATGCGCGCTAAAGAGGCATAAGATATCGCCTGGCTCCCCGAACAGGACTCGAACCTGTGACCCAATGATTAACAGTCATTTGCTCTACCAACTGAGCTACCGGGGAATATTAGCGATATCACTCGGCGGGGAATTGGCTCCCCGAGCAGGAC
Source organism: Chromohalobacter sp. 48-RD10 (assembly GCF_029889785.1). Classification (NCBI taxonomy): domain Bacteria; kingdom Pseudomonadati; phylum Pseudomonadota; class Gammaproteobacteria; order Oceanospirillales; family Halomonadaceae; genus Chromohalobacter; species Chromohalobacter sp. 48-RD10. The sequence continues at coordinate 148,039 of NZ_JARANX010000001.1, forward strand.
TCGAACCTGCGACCCAATGATTAACAGTCATTTGCTCTACCAACTGAGCTATCGGGGATCGCCGAGTGTGATCCGGTGTTGGCTCCCCGAGCAGGACTCGAACCTGCGACCCAATGATTAACAGTCATTTGCTCTACCAACTGAGCTATCGGGGAAAAATGCCGGAGCACGCGGCGTAGTATACGGATTAGTGCGGGAGCGTCAAGACTGAAAATAAATTCGCTAGCCAGAGCCTTATCTCGCAGCGCTTCATATTCCCTTTGTAAAACAGCTACCTGGATGCACAACCAAACGCCCATAGTGCTTTTCAAGGCGCCTGTCATGCCCTGATAAAGACCGCAAAATAGCTAGCATGACACGGCGCAAGGCACAGAAGATAAGGTGCCAGCGTGAGGCAAAGAAGTAGCACGTAGGTAGGAAATCTAGCGGGAGGTGGTGGCTACGCCCTGACTCGAACAGGGGACCCCATCATTATGAGTGATGTGCTCTGACCAACTGAGCTACGTAGCCACATACCGCACGGCAGGAACGCTCGCAACGGAAGCGAATTATGCACATGGGCTTGCCACTTGGCAAGCCCATGGCCGTGACAAGGTGCGGCGCTTAGACGTCGATGTCGAGCTCGCGCTTCACGGCATCCAGGCCAGACTCGCCGTCGACGGTGGTCACGCCATCGAGCCACTCGTCGAGCACTCCCGGATTGTCCTGAAGCCAGGTACGGGCAGCATCGCGCGGATCTTCGCCGTCATCCATGATCGCACCCATGATTTCGTTCTCCATGGACAAGGTAAAGCTCAAGTTATTGAGCAACTCGCCCACGTTGCCGCATGTCTCGGCGTAATCGGCGCGGGTATTGGTATATACGGTGGCACCGCCCAGGTTAGGGCCGAAGTAGTCATCGGCGCCTTTTAGATAGGCCATATCGTAATTAGTGTTCATGGGGTGCGGCTCCCAGCCGAGGAACACCATCCACTCTTCGCTTTGAGTTCTGGAACTGAGCTCGGCAAGCATGCCCGACTCGGAAGAGTCGATCAGGTTCCAGTCACCCAGGCCAAAGGCATCGTCGTCGATCATCTGCTGGATAATCTGATTGCCATCGTTACCGGCTTCGATGCCATACAGGTTGCTACCGAACTTGTCCGCATGTTCGTCCAGGTCCTTCACCGAAGTGACACCGGCATCATAGACGTACTGCGGTACCGCCAAGGTGTACTTGGCGCCCTCGAGATTCGCGCCGAGACGATCGACCTGACCCTTGTCGATGTACTCGTCGCTGATCGATGCCATCGACGGCATCCAGTTACCCAGGAACACATCGAAGTCGCCGTTCTTCATGCCAGCGTAGGCCACGGGCACGGACACGCTATCTGAGGTGGTTTCATAGCCCAGTCCCTCGAGTACCTCACGCGTCAATGCAGTGGTCGACGTGATGTCCGTCCAGCCAACTTCGGCGAAACGCACGGGCTGGCAGGCCTCCGGCGTATCGGCCATGGCCAGCGGCGAAAGCAACGTGGCACTGCCCAGCAGCGCAATCAATGGGGTCTTGTTGGACATGGGACTCTCCCTTGCGTTGATGTTGAGATAGTCATTGAATGACGATTCAATAACGTTTTTTTATGCTAAATGAATTTGGCAATTCTTTTCCACTATGGATTTCATTTATCATAGGGAAGATAGCAGATTTTTTATTGATTGAACATTCAATAAAAACATTCTATAATAGAATGCACCCCCGAACGTCAGCCAAGGAGAATGCTCGGTGCCCAAGCTCGGTATGCAACCCATTCGCCGCCGCCAGTTGATTCAAGCGACACTGGAAGCCATCGACGACGTTGGCCTGGCGGATGCCACCATCGCGCGGATCTCCAAGCGTGCCGGCGTCTCGGCGGGCATCATCAGCCACTACTTCGGCGGCAAGGACGGGTTGCTCGAATCGACCATGCGTCAAATCCTCTGGGACCTCGGCAACGCCGTCGCACAGCGTCGTGCCCAGGACGATGTCGAGTCCCCGCGCGAGCACCTGCATGCCATCATCGATGGCAACTTCGACCGCAGCCAGGTCAACAAGATCGTCATGAAGACCTGGCTGGCCTTCTGGTCGGTCAGCATGCATCGCGCCGACCTGCAACGCTTGCAACGCGTCAACGATCGACGACTGTATTCGAACCTCTGTCACCACTTTCAACGCTGCCTGCCAAGATTCGACGCACAGCAGGCAGCACGCGGCCTGGCCGCGATGATCGACGGGCTCTGGCTACGCGGCGCGCTGGCGCCACAAGGCATCGATGTCGACCGAGCGCGACAACTGGCTTATGACTATGTGGAAGAGCAACTCGCTCACGCCACGTCTCAAGCGCCGATAAACGCCTGACGCCAGACCTCGACACTTTTCATTCACGACATATTCACGACGCGGGAGGACCTCATGGCCACTTTCGAGACTCAAAAGCTCTACATCGGCGGTCGATTCGTCGACGCTACATCCAGCGAGACATTCGACACGATCAATCCAGTCGATGGCAGCGTGCTGGCCAGCATCCAGCAGGCCTCTCATGACGATGTCGACCGCGCAGTCGCCTCGGCCCGCGAAGGCCAGCGTACATGGGCAGCCATGAACGGCATGGAACGCAGCCGTATCCTGCACCGCGCCGTCGCGCTGCTGCGCGACCGCAACGACGAACTGGCCCACCTGGAAACACTGGATACCGGCAAGCCGATCAGCGAAACGCAGGCCGTGGATATCGTCACCGGCACCGACTCGCTGGAATACTATGCCAACCTGGCGCCCTCCATCGAAGGCACCCAGGTGCCGCTGCGCGAGGACTCGTTCTTCTACACGCGTCGCGAACCACTGGGCGTCATCGGCGCCATCGGCGCCTGGAACTACCCCACCCAGATCGCCTGCTGGAAGTCCGCACCGGCACTGGCGGCGGGCAACGCAGTGGTCTTCAAGCCCAGTGAGGTCACCCCGCTGACCACCTTGAAACTGGCGGAAATTCTCACCGAAGCCGGCCTTCCGGATGGCGTATTCAATGTCGTGCAGGGTGATGGGCGCGTCGGGCAGATGCTCACCAACCATGCCGACATCGACAAGATCACCTTCACCGGCGAAGCCGGCACCGGCAAGAAGGTCATGTCCGCTGCGGCGAGCTCGACGCTCAAGGAAGTCACCATGGAGCTGGGTGGCAAGTCGCCGCTGATCGTCTTCGAGGACGCCGACCTGGAGCGCGCTGCCGATGCCGCGATGATGGCCAATTTCTATTCCAGCGGTCAGGTCTGCACCAACGGCACGCGCGTTTTCATCCACCGCTCGGTCCAGGCGGACTTCGAATCCAAGATCAAGGAGCGCGTGGAACGCATCAAGGCCGGCGACCCGCTCGACCCGGCGGTCAACTTCGGTCCGCTGGTCAGCTTCGAGCATCAGGGAAAAGTGCAGAGCTATATCGATCTGGGCGCCCAGGAAGGCGCGCGGCTGCTCGTCGGCGGCGGGCGCTGGAACCAGGGCGAATGGGCTCAGGGTGCCTGGGCCGCGCCGACGGTCTTCACCGATTGCCGCGACGACATGCGCATCGTGCGCGAGGAAATCTTCGGCCCGGTGATGGCGATCCTGATCTTCGACGATGAAGACGAAGTCATTCGTCGTGCCAACGACACCGGCTACGGCCTCGCCGCCGGGCTGTTCAGCGAAAGCCTGAACCGCGCACACCGTGTCATCCACCGTCTGCAGGCCGGCATCTGCTGGATCAACACCTGGGGCGACTCGCCGGCGGAAATGCCCGTGGGCGGCTACAAGGAGTCGGGCATCGGCCGTGAAAACGGCCTCTCGTCGCTCGATCAGTACACGCAGATCAAATCGGTACAGATCGAAATGGGGCCCTTCGAGTCGGCATTCTGATCGCTACTTGGCGCTATTCGCGAGATGAGCGCCGGGGATAAGGCAACGCGAGGGTCATCCGCCATGGATGGCGGATGTAGCGCCCATGGAAGGGTTTACAGCGCCCTCGCGCAGACTTGTCGCCGGAAAAGCTCATCTTCCACCGTGCTCTTTTTGTCATTGCCCAGGGAGGCCCCATGTCTCAGACCCGTGAATTCGATTACGTCATCATCGGCGCCGGTTCCGCCGGCAACGTACTCGCCACGCGACTCACCGAAGACCCAAACGTCAAGGTGCTGCTACTCGAGGCCGGCGGCCCCGACTATCGTTTCGACTTTCGCACGCAGATGCCCGCAGCGCTGGCGTATCCGCTGCAAGGCAAGCGCTACAACTGGGCGTTCGAAACCGACCCCGAACCCCACATGAACGGCCGCCGCATGGATTGCGGTCGCGGCAAGGGACTTGGCGGCTCCTCGCTGATCAACGGCATGTGCTATCTGCGCGGCAACGCGCTGGATTACGACAACTGGGCCAAGATCCCGGGCCTGGAAGATTGGAATTACCTGCAATGCCTGCCCTACTTCAAGCGCGCCGAGACACGCGACATCGGACCCAATGATTATCATGGCGGCGATGGTCCGGTCTCGGTGGCTACGCCCAAGGAAGGTAACAACGAGCTCTACGGTGCCTTCATCCGCGCGGGTATCGAGGCTGGCTATCCGGCCACCGAGGACGTCAACGGCTATCAGCAGGAAGGCTTCGGCCCCATGGACCGCACCACCACGCCCAACGGGCGGCGGGCGTCTACGGCGCGCGGTTACCTCGACATCGCCAAGCAGCGTTCCAACCTGACCATCGAAACGCATGCCACGACCGATATCCTCGAGTTCGAGGGCAAACGTGCCGTGGGCGTGCGCTACGAACGCAAGGGCCAGACGCAGCAGGCCCACGCGCGCCGCGAGGTACTGTTATGCGGGGGCGCCATCGCCTCACCGCAGATATTACTGCGCTCCGGCGTGGGTAACCCCGGGCATCTCGAGGAATTCGACATTCCCGTGGTACACGAGCTACCAGGCGTCGGCGAAAACCTCCAGGATCACCTGGAAATGTACATCCAGTACGAGTGCAAGAAGCCCATTTCGCTGTATCCGACGCTCAAGTGGTACAACCAGCCCAAGATCGGTGCCGAATGGCTGTTCTTCGGCAAGGGCGTCGGCGCCAGCAATCAGTTCGAGGCGGCCGGCTTCATTCGTACCAACGACCAGGAAGAATGGCCCAACCTGCAGTACCACTTCTTGCCGATCGCGATCAGCTACAACGGCAAGAGCGCGGTTCAGGCCCACGGTTTTCAAGCCCACGTCGGGTCGATGCGCTCCATGAGCCGTGGCCGTATTCGCCTGACATCCCGCGACCCCAAGGCCGCGCCGAGCATCCTGTTCAACTACATGGCGCATGACAAGGACTGGCAGGAATTTCGCGACGCGATTCGTATCACGCGCGAAATCATCGAGCAGCCGACGATGGACGAATATCGTGGGCGCGAGATCTCGCCGGGGCCGGACATCCAGAGTGATCAGGAGCTCGACGAGTTCGTCCGCCAGCATGCCGAGACTGCCTACCACCCCGCCGGCACCTGCAAGATGGGCAGTGCCGATGATGAGATGGCCGTCGTCGACGGCGCGGGATGCGTGCACGGCCTCGAAGGGCTGCGCGTCATCGATGCCTCGATCATGCCCGTGATCGCCACCGGCAATCTCAACGCACCGACGATCATGATCGCCGAAAAGATGGCCGATAAGGTGCGCGGGCGCGACCCACTACCGCCCGCCGAGGTCGACTACTACGTCGCCCATGACGCGCCAGCACGCCGCAAGGCATGATGATGCTTGCGTCGACATGACGTCTATCTCGAACACCCGATGCACGTGCATCGGGTGTTTTTTGCATTATCCTTCCTTAATTCTTGCCCACCGCCCTCTTAGACTGTGCACGATCGCCCAACCGATTCGTCGTTAGCAGGAACCTCTCGTTACAATGCACCTCTTAACCGGTGACACCTGCTCGCTCGTCGAGCATGCGTGCCCCACACCGGAATGTCTCTGACAAGGATCGATGCCCCGTCATGCCCCACTCTCGCCGTCTCTGGATCGCACTACTCATCGTCGTCCTGATCGCCCTCGCTCTGTGGTGGATCCCCGACTGGCAAAGCGACGACCAATCAAACGGGGCGCCAGCCAGTGCAGGTGGCGAAAGTACAGGTGAGGAAAGGAGCACGGCCGTCGCGGCTATCGAGGCCCGACGCGGCGATCTCGAGATCACCGTCGGGGCGCTTGGCACCGTACGCTCGCTATCGAGCATTGACGTCTATCCACGTGTCGAGGGCGAACTGCTCACGGTGGATTTCGAGGAAGGCGAGCATGTCGAGAAAGGACAACGTCTGGCCACCATCGATCCGCGTGACTATCAGGCTCAGCTCGCCGCCGCCCAAGGTCAGCTCGTCCAGGATCAGGCACAGCTAAAATCGGCCCGCGAGGATCTCGAGCGCTACGAGTCACTGGCCCAGAGTCAGTCGATCTCCCGTCAGGAACTCGAACAGCAGCGCCAACTGGTCCGCCAGTACGAAGGCGCCGTTTCCAGTGATCGCGCCGATATCGAGAGCGCCCAAGTTCAGTTGGACTATACCGACATCACTGCGCCCAACGCGGGCATCATCGGCATACGCAACGTCGATCCCGGCAACCTGGTCAGCAGTGGCGACGACGACCCTATTGCCACGCTCACCCAGCTCGATCCGATCTCGGTGGTCTTCTCATTGCCCAGCCAATACGTACCGACACTGCGCGAGCAACTCGCGGCAGGTGACTCGCCCAGCGTTTCGGCGATCACAGTGGGCGACGAACGCCTCGAAGGCCAACTGACCAGCATCGACAGCCAGATCGACACTGCCACCGGCACCGTACGGTTACGTGCACGCTTCGACAACGCGGTGGGACGCCTCTACCCCCGCGCATTCGTCGACGTGCGCCTGACGGTCAACACGCTACATGACCGCGTCATTGTCCCCGCGCCTGCGGTTCAGACCGGTCAGGACGGGCTGTTCGTGTATGTCGTCGGCGACGACGGCACGGTGACTCGACACGATGTCGTCGTCAGTGCCAGCGAAGAGCATCGAAGCGCCCTGGCCAGCGGCGTCTCGGCGGGCGAGCGCGTGGTCGTGGACGGCATCGACAGCCTGAGCGACGGTGCCAAGGTACGCGTCGTCAGCAACGCTCTACCGGGAGAAGCCAGTGCCTCTTCAACGGCTGACGAGGATGCCGACACGCAGACGCCGCGAGACGCTTCATGAATCCATCGCGGCTATTCATTCTGCGGCCGGTCGCCACCTCCCTGGTGATGCTGGCCATCCTTATCACGGGCGCGTTCACCTACCGTCTGCTGAGCATTTCGTCGCTGCCCGAGGTCGACTTTCCCACCATTCAGGTCACCACGCTATATCCTGGCGCGGGGCCGGATGTCATGCTTTCCCACGTCACCGCCCCGCTGGAAGACGAGTTGGGGGAAATCGCCGGCCTTGAGGACATGAGCTCGACCAGTACCGGGGGCGCATCGCTGATCACGCTGCGTTTCGGCCTCGAGGGCGACCTGGGCGTCGCCGAGCAAGAAGTCCAGGCCGCTCTCAATCAGGCGGAAACCCTGCTGCCCGACGATCTGCCGCGCCCGCCCAGCTACAGCAAGGTCAATCCCGCCGACACGCCGGTGCTGACACTGGCCGTGACCTCCGACAGTCTGCCATTGACCGAGGTCCACGACCTGGTCGATACCCGCCTGGCGCAGAAACTTGCCCAGATCAGCGGCGTCGGCGAGGTGCGGCTTTCCGGCGGCAATCGCCCGGCAGTGCGAATCGATGTCGATTCGCGCCAGCTCGCCGCACATGGCCTCGATCTATCCAGCGTGCGCAGCGCCGTGGAAAGCGCCAACGTCAATCAGGCGAAGGGCACCATTTACGGCCCCTACCGTGCCTATAGCATCGACGCCAACGACCAGTTGACATCGGCGGCGGGATACCGCGACCTGATCCTCAAGTACGAGAACGACGCGCCGCTACGCTTGAGCGACGTGGCGAACATCGACGACGGCGCGGAAAACGCGCAACTGGGGGCCTGGGCCAATGGCGAGGGAGCGATTCTGGTCGACGTGCTGCGCCAGCCCGGCGCCAATGTGGTCAGTGTCGTCGACGACATCGAACGGCGCTTGCCGGCGTTGTCGGCGAGTCTGCCGGGTAGCGTCGACGTGGACATCTTGAGCGACCGCACCACCACGATCCGCGCCGCCGTCGAGGATGTACAGTTCGAGCTGGTCCTCGCCATCGCGCTGGTGATCATGGTCACCTTCCTGTTCCTGCGTAACCTGCCGGCAACGCTGATCCCCAGCCTGGCCGTCCCGTTGTCGCTGGTCGGCACCTTCGGCGCCATGTACCTGGCCGGTTTCAGTCTCAACAACCTCACCTTGATGGCGCTGACCATCGCCACCGGCTTCGTCATCGACGATGCCATCGTGGTGCTGGAGAACATCACGCGCTACCTGGAACGTGGCGAAACGCCCTTGCAGGCAGCGCTCAAGGGATCGCGCCAGATCGCGTTCACTATCCTCTCGCTGACGGTCTCGTTGCTGGCGGTGCTGATTCCATTGCTGTTCATGGGCGGTGTGGTCGGCGAGCTGTTTCGTGAATTCGCCATGACACTGGCGATTTCCATCGTCATCTCGGCGTTCGTCTCCCTGACCCTGACGCCGATGCTCTGCGCGCGCTGGCTGCGGCGTCGCAGCGGCGATGCCGAGGGCGACGCTCAGGCCCTCGACGACGAAGCCATGGTACGCAGCCGCCAGGGCCTCTTCGGGCGCCTCACGCGTGGCTACGAGCGTGCCCTGGACACGGTGCTCAGGCATCAGACAGCGACGCTATGGGTGGCACTGGGTACCTTCGTGCTGACCGCCGTGCTGTTCTGGATGATGCCCAAGCAGTTGTTCCCGATTCAGGACACCGGGACCTTGCGTGGTGTCACCACGGCCACGCAAACGACGTCCTACCGGGCCATGTCGGCGCGTCAGCAGGATCTTGCCAAGCGCTTGATGGACGATCCCGCCGTGGCCGATATCGCCTCGAGCATCGGTATCGACGGCACCAACACCACGCTCAATGGCGGCCGCCTGCAAATCGACCTGGCCGACCTGGACGCGCGCGACGCCGACCTGGATACCATCGTCTCGCGGCTGCTCGATGCCGCCGCCGATGTCCCCGGCATCGATCTGGCACTGACGCCGGTGCAAGACCTGACGCTGGAAGACACCGTCAGCCGCTATCCGTACCAGTTCGCCCTGACCCAAGGCAATCGCGACCAATTGGCGCAAGATGTCTCGTCAATGACCGAGCGTCTTGAGGACGCACCGGCCATCGCCCATGTCGCCACCGATCTCCAGAATTCAGGGCTCAAGCTCAAGGTCAGCATCGACCGCGACCGCGCCAGCCGGCTTGGCGTCTCGGTCGCCGATATCGACGATGCCCTCTACGATGCCTTCGGCCAGCGCCTGATCTCGACGATTTTCACCCAATCCAACCAGTATCGCGTGGTGCTGGGTGCCATGCATGGCGACGACGCCGGTCCCGAGGCCCTTTCGCGGCTGTATGTCAGCGGCAGCGATGATGCCATGGTGCCGCTGTCGAGTCTGGTCAGCGTCAAGGAAGAATCCACCGCACTGTCGCGTCAACGCCTCAACCAATTTCCCTCGGCGCTGATGTCATTCGATGCCGCGCCCGGCTATTCGCTCTCGGACGCCTTCAATACCGTGGAAGCGGCCCGCGATGACCTGCTCAGTGCCGACACGCAGCTCGATTTCCGCGGTACCGCCCTGGCGTTCACTACCTCGACGCGCGACACACTGTGGCTGATCGCCGCCGCCATCATCACCATGTATATCGTGCTGGGCGTGCTCTACGAGAGCTATATTCACCCGCTGACCATTCTCTCGACCCTGCCCTCGGCGGCCATCGGTGCCTTGCTGGCCCTGATGCTCAGCAATAGCGCCCTGGGCATGGTGGCCATCATCGGCATCATCCTGCTAATCGGCATCGTCAAGAAGAACGCCATCATGATGATCGACTTCGCTCTCGAGGCGCAGCGGGAACAGGGCATGTCGGCCCATCGCGCGATTCACAGTGCCGCGCTGCTGCGCTTTCGGCCGATCATGATGACTACCTCCGCCGCCCTGCTCGGGGCACTACCGCTGATGCTCGCCAGCGGGTACGGGGCCGAGTTGCGGCGCCCGCTGGGCATGACCATGGTCGGTGGTCTGTTGCTGAGCCAATTGCTGACGCTTTTCACCACACCGGTGATCTATCTATTCTTCGACCGGTTGGCCGAACGCTGGCGTCGGCGTGGCAAAGCAAGTGACACCGCCATGGATACCGAGGCCGGCAGGTGAGCGTTTCCAGTCCCTTCGTGCATCGTCCGGTGGCTACTGCGTTGCTGGCGCTGGGCATCGTGCTGCTCGGGCTGCTGGCCTACCAGCGCCTGCCTGTGGCACCGCTACCCAACGTGTCGTTCCCCACCATCGTGGTCAACGCCAACCTCTCCGGTGCCAACCCGGAGACCATGGCGTCTAGCGTGGCCACGCCGCTGGAACGTTCGCTGGGGACCATTTCCGGCATCTCGCAGATGACCTCGCGCAGCTCGGACGGCTCGACACGCATCACCGTCCAGTTCGCTCTCGACAAGGACATCGATGTCGCCGCACGTGAGGTGCAGGCGGCGATCAACGATGCCCAGCCGTTGCTGCCCAGCGCCATGACCAGCCGCCCCAGTTATCGCAAGATGAACCCGTCGGCGGCGCCGATCATGATTCTCTCGGTCACCTCCGACACGCTGCCCACCAGTGAGCTTTACCAACTCGCCGACGAACGCATCGCGCCACCAATCCTGCAAGTTCCCGGAGTCGGCGACGTCAATGTCGGCGGTAGTTCGTCCCCGGCGGTACGCGTATCACTCGATCCGCGTCGTCTCGAGCATGCGGGCGTATCGCTGACCGCCGTGGCCAATGCGATACGCAGTGCCACCACCAGCACGCCCACCGGCTTCGTGGCGTCCCCCACCACACGCTGGGAAATCGACACCGACTCGCAGCTGATGCAAGCCGAGGCGTTCGAGGATCTCGTCGTGGCGCGCGGCGAGGACGGCGCGGTGATGCACCTGAGCGATGTCGCCAATATCAAGGACGGCGTGGAAGACCGCTACAACGTGGGCTTTCAGAACAAGCAACCGGCCGTGCTGCTGGTCATCAGTGCCAGTAGCGGCGCCAATGTCATCGACACCATCGCCGGCATCCGCGAACGCATGGCATCCATCGAGAGTCAGTTGCCGCAAAGTGCCGCGCTCAGCGTGCAGCTCGACCGCGCCCCCGGCATACAGGCCTCCTTGCATGAGACACAGCTCACGCTGATGCTGGCCATCGCGCTGGTGGTGCTGGTGGTGTTCCTGTTTCTGCGCAACGCCCGCGCCACGCTGATTCCCAGCCTGGCGATTCCCGTGTCGCTGATCGGCACCTTCGCGATGATGCATGTCATGGGCTTTTCGCTCGACACACTGTCGCTGATGGCACTGATCGTGTCGATCGGCTTTCTTGTCGACGATGCCATCGTGGTGGTCGAGAATATCGCCCGACATATCGAGCAAGGCATGTCATCCCGGCAAGCCGCCCTGCAAGGCGCACGCGAAGTAGCCTTCACGGTGACCTCGATGAGCGTGTCCCTGGTGGCGGTCTTCCTGCCTCTGCTGTTCATGGGCGGCTTCATCGGACGCATGTTCTTCGAATTCGCGATGACTCTGTCGTTGGCAGTGCTAGTCTCGCTGGTGGTGTCATTGACCCTGACGCCCATGCTCTGCGCGCGCTGGTTGCGCCCGGGACGCGAGCGCCGCACTCCACGCTGGGAGGCAGCCCTGCTCGCCTTCGGCCAGGGCTGTCAGCGGCTTTATTCGCGCAGCCTGGATATCGCCCTGCGTCATCGGCGCTTGACGCTGCTCTCTCTGGTCGGCGTGATCGTGCTCAACGGCTATCTCTACGTCGCCGTCGACAAAGGGTTCATTCCTGAGCAGGACACCGGGCGACTGATCGGTTTCGTGCGCGGGGACCAGAGTCTGTCGTTCGATGCCATGTCGGCCAAGTTACGTACCATTCGCGAGCGTCTGTCCGACGCGCCCGAGGTGCATAGCGTGCTGGGCTTCATGGGTGGCCGTGGCGGGGGCGCCTCCGCTACCTTGTTCATCACCCTTGAGGAGGGCCAGCGTGAGGCGGGCACGCAAGCCATCGGCAACCGTCTGGGCGCGTCGATGAGCGATATTCCCGGCGTCAACACCTCTATGATGGCGTTGCAAGATATTCGTATCGGTGGCCGACAGAATACCGGCACACAATACGAAATCACCCTCAAGAGCGACGATCTAGCGCTACTCGATACCTGGTCGCAGCGCGTCAGTGACGCCATGCAGGGGATCGACGGACTGACCGGCGTCGATAGCGACAGTCGGGGCGAAGGTCAAGCCGTGGAGCTCAAGGTCGATCGCGATGCCGCCAAGCGTCTCGGCGTCGACATGCAGGACGTCGACACGCTGCTCGGCAATGCCTTCGCGCAACGCAGCATCACTAGCCTCTTTGACGCCGACAATCAACGCTACGTGATCCTCGAGGTGAACGCCGAACAGCGTAGCGAACCAGAAGCCATTTCTCGGCTTCATGTCGTCAATGATGAAGGCGAGGCGATTCCCGTCTCGGCGTTCAGTCATCTCGAGGAAAGCACCACGCCGGTGACCGTCAACCACCAAGGACAGTTCGCTTCCACCACGGTATCGTTCAATCTCGAAGACGGCGTCACGCTGGGCGATGCCACCCAGCGCATCCGCCAGGCGGTGAATGACTTGCGCTTGCCCACTGCCGTGCAGGTGGATTTCGAGGGTAGCGCGGGAGCTTTCCAGAGCGGTATGCAAGCCATGCCATGGCTGATCCTCGCCGCGCTGGTGACGGTCTACCTGGTGCTGGGAATTCTCTACGAGAGCTACATTCACCCGCTGACGATTCTCTCCACCCTGCCCTCGGCCGGGGTCGGTGCCCTGCTGGCGCTGATACTGCTCGACACGCCGTTCACGCTCATTGCCCTGATCGGCATCATCCTGCTGATCGGCGTGGTCAAGAAGAATGCCATCATGTTGGTCGACTTCGCCGTCAGTGCCGAGCGCGAACGCGGTCTGAGCGCGCTCGAGAGCATACGCGAAGCCGCCGTGGTACGCTTTCGTCCCATCATGATGACCACGCTGGCCGCGATTCTCGGCGCGATTCCGCTGCTGCTGGGCACCGATGAGAACGCCGCGTTGCGCGCGCCGCTAGGCATCACCATCATCGGCGGCCTGATCCTGAGCCAGCTGTTGACGCTCTACACCACACCGGTGGTCTATCTCTACCTTGACTGGCTGCATCGTCGACTGCGTCCGAGCCGACTCGACAACGATTCGCAGCACTCGAGGTCAACGACCTGACCGCACTGCCCCGTGCCGCCCCATGCGGTGCGGGTTCTCCTTTCCTTTTTGAATGACGACGCCCCCTTGAATGACGGCTGCCACCACGGATGACTAGTCGTAGCGACATGAGTGCGCTAGGCTGAATTCAAACAGGCGTTAGAAATCATCCAGGGAGAGTCTACATGTTGGAACTGTTGCTCATCGTCGTGGCGCTGGCAGGCCTGGTCTGGATCATGCGTCGAGAGGCGGGTGCCTTGCCGGCGTTGGGGCTTTTAGTGATCCTCGGCGCCATCGGCATCGTCTTCGGCGCAGTAATCGTGGGCGTGCTGCTGTGGCTCGGCGCCCTGACCGTGGCGGCCTGCGGGCTACCCACATTGCGGCGCCGATGGCTAACTCCGCGCCTCTTCGCAGTTTTCAAGAAGTCGGCGCCCAAAGTCTCAGAGACCGAGCGTATCGCCCTCGAAGCGGGCAGTGTGGCCTGGGACGGCGAGCTCTTCTCCGGCCGCCCCCAATGGCAACGGCTGCTGGATTTCGGCACCACGGAACTCAGCGAGGAAGAGCAGGCTTTCGTCGACCATCAATGCGCCGTGGCCGCCGGCATGTGCAACGCCTGGGAGATCGCCCGCACGCGCGCCGATCTGCCCCCCGAGTTGTGGGACTACCTCAAGCGCGAAGGCTTCTTCGGGATGATCATCCCCAAGCGCTATGGCGGGCTGGAATTCTCCGCCAAGGCGCAATCGGCGGTATTGCAAAAGCTGGCCGTCAACGAGACGCTGATGGTCACGGTCGGCGTGCCCAATTCGCTGGGGCCAGGTGAGCTGCTGCTCAAATACGGCACCGAGGAACAGAAAGATCATTACTTGCCACGCCTGGCGGATGGACGCGAGATTCCCTGCTTCGGGCTCACAGGACCGCGCGCAGGCAGCGATGCTACCTCGCTGCCCGATGTGGGCATCGTCTGCCGAGGCAAACACAATGGCGAAGACGTCCTCGGGCTCAAACTCACCTTCGAGAAACGCTGGATCACATTGGCACCCATCGCCACCGTGGTCGGCCTGGCGTTTCGCATGTTCGACCCCGACGGCTTGCTCGGCGAGACCGAAGACCTGGGCATCACCTGCGCGTTGATCCCTCGCCATACGCAGGGTATGGAGATAGGACGCCGCCACCATCCCATCGGCAGTCCTTTCATGAATGGGCCGATTCGCGGCCAGGATGTCTTCATCCCCCTCGAGTGGATCATCGGCGGCACCGAGATGGCCGGACAAGGATGGCGAATGCTGGTCGAGTGCCTGTCCGTCGGGCGCTGCATCACCCTGCCCTCCGGCGCTTCGGGCATCGGTCGCTACGCGCTGGGATGGGCCGGTGGTTATACTCGCATTCGGCGTCAGTTCAATCTGCCCGTCGCCGAAATGGAAGGTGTCCAGGAGCCCCTGGCGCGTATCGCCTCACATGCTTATATCGCCCAGGCAGCGGTCATGCAGACCGCCAACACTATCGACCAAGACGTCAAGCCGGCGGTGCCCTCGGCCATCCTCAAGAGCCAGTTGACCGAATTCCAACGCAGCATGCTCGCCGATGCCATGGATGTGCACGGCGGACGCACGGTAACGCTGGGGCCGCGCAACTACCTGGGCATCGCCTATGCCGCCAATCCGGTGTCGATCACCGTGGAAGGCGCCAATATCATGACGCGCAACCTGATGATCTTCGGCCAGGGCGCGATTCGCTGCCATCCCCATGTACTCGACGAACTGGCCGCCAAGGACAACGACGATCTCCCGGCCTTCGACAAGGCCCTCTTCCGCCACGCCGCCATGGTCTTCGGCAATGCGGCGCGTGCCTTTACGCTGGGCCTGGGTATCGGCAAGCCAAGCGTTCCTTTCGACGAGATCGCCGCGCCTTACGCGCAGGAAGTCGCACGTCTGTCCGCAGCTTTCGGCCTGTGCGCCGATGCCGCCATGGCGAGTCTCGGCTCAGGGCTCAAGAAACGTGAAATGCTCTCGGCGCGCCTCGGCGACGTGCTGTCCAATCTCTATCTCGCCTCGATGCTGCTCAAGCAGTGGCACGAGTCGGACAACGTCGAGCATGAGGCAACGCTATTGCACTACAGCTGTCGTACGCTGCTCCACCGCGCCGAGCAGGCGTTCATCGAATTGTTCGATAACCTACCCAACCGAGCCTTGGCGACGACCCTATCGGCTATCGCGATGCCGCTTGGTCGGCGCTGGCACAAGCCTCACGACCGCTTCACACGCGATATCGCTCACGCCGTCTCTAGCGACAGCGCCCTGCGTCACAAGCTGCTCAACAATACCTGGGATACGCAAGACGCCGGACAACGGGATAACCCATTGGCGCGCTATAACGCCTTGCTTGCCGACAGCGAGCGTGCGGAGCCGCTCTACCGGCGTATTGGCAAGGCCTATGGCAAGGGCGAATTACCCGCCGAGGCACTGCATCCCGAGCAGCGCGTGGAAGCAGCCTGGGAGTCCGGTTTGATCGACGATGAGGAAGCCGACTTCATGCGGCGTTTCGAGGGTGAGGTGCTGGAGATGCTCAGCGTCGACGATTTCACCTTCGATGCCTTCGCGCTCGACAAGGAAAGTGTGGTGTGGCACGACACGGCATGAAAAAAGCGCGGCCGCGCCTCGCTGAGACACGGCCGCGTGGGATGGCTTACGGCAACGGCGTCACGCGTACTGGCGCCGTACCGTCGTCCAGCATATCAAGACGTTCGGCCGCACGGCGCGAAAGATCGATGATGCGCCCTTCGGTAAAGGGGCCTCGGTCGTTGATTCGCACCGTCACGTGACGATCATTATCCAAGTTGGTGACACGCACACGGGTATCGAACGGCAGTTTGCGATGCGCGGCGGTCAACGCCTGGGCATCGTAAGGCTCACCGCTAGCCGTCTGCTGTCCTTGAAAGCGATCATGATAGTAGCTGGCCTGGCCACGCTCTGCGGTCCCGCCGGACGCTTCGCCACCGTCGGTGGCACATCCCGCCAACGCCACCGCGGCAACCACCCAGCCCACGACCGCCACTCGTCGGGATACGTGGCCCACCATCAGGGTAATAGCACCGTCGACCCCGTCGTCTTGCGCGCCGCCAGGGCTTCTTGTGCCTGGGCGGCCTCGCTCAGGGGGTAACGGTTGGCGACATCGATGGCGACCTTGCCGCTGGCGATCACCTCGAACAGTTCCTCGGCCATGGCCTCGAAGCGCTCACGCGTGTCGGCATAACCGTTGAGGCTGGGTCGCGTCACGAACAGGGCGCCCTTCTGATTGAGAATGCCGATGTTGACGCCTTCGACCGCACCGGAAGCATTGCCGAAGCTGACCATCAGGCCACGTTTTTGCAGGCAATCCAGCGACGTTTCCCAGGTATCCTTGCCTACCGAGTCATATACCACCGGCACCATCTCGCCACCGGTCAACTCACGCACGCGCTCGACGACGTTTTCCCGCGTGTAGTCGATGGTCGCCCAAGCCCCGTTGCGCTTGGCCAAATCGGCTTTCTCGGGCGAGCTGACAGTACCGATCAATTTGACGCCAAGCGCTTTCGCCCATTGGCAGGCGATGGAGCCGACGCCACCTGCGGCGGCATGGAAGAGAATCGTCTCACCTTCCTGCACCCGATAGGTCTGACGCAGAAGATATTGCACCGTCAGACCTTTGAGCATGGCCGCCGCTGCGGTCTCGAAGCTAATGGCCTCGGGCAACGTCACGACCTTCTCCGCCGGCAACACGTGCTGCTCGGCGTAGGCGCCCAACGCCCCCTGGGCATAAGCGACACGATCGCCCGGCGCGAAGCCCTCCACGCCTTCGCCAACCGCATCTATCTCGCCGGCCCCTTCGGTGCCCAAGCCGGACGGCAGGCTCGGCGCAGGATAAAGCCCGGTACGAAAGTAGATGTCGATGAAATTCAATCCCACCGCGCGATTGCGAACGCGCACTTCACCTGGGCCAGGCTCGACGGGGGTAACGTCGACATATTCCAGGACCTCGGGTCCACCGGTACTAGTAAACTGAATACGCTTGGCCATGCAACCTTCCTTATGAAGCTAACGAATCTAGGCTTTCATCCAAGCGCCGAACGTCCGCCGGGTCAAGCCATCCGACCCCAAGAATGCGACCGACGTGGCGCATCGCCACTAAAGTCGCATGGCATTGCCCCGGCGAGCATCTTCACACCCGGCCGTCGAAACGCTCCAGACCAGCGATGAAACGCGCCTTGTATGACTCAAAGGTCTCGGGCTCGCGCTTGAAGGTCTGCACGATGCCCTCCGCATTGAAACGCAACGGTTTCGTCAAAGCATCCGGCGTGACTGTTTCATGCTGCGCGGCCAAGCCCAGGCGCATGCCATCCGGCATTTCCAGCCATCGGGTGATGCCGCAATCGCGAAAGAAGGTTTCGCTGGCCTCGTCGGGGGCATGCACCCGCAAGGGCGCGCGTGTGGCCATTTCCCTGATCAGACGTTTGACATGCTCTTCGTCGCCCCCGGACTCCGGTGTCGAGAGTAATGACACTTCCATACCTTGGCCTTCGATGTCCGAGACCAACAGCAGCATGGCGAGAATCGTCTGCTGCTCGTCGGCCAGGACGAAAATGCGCGCCGCGTCCTGCTCGAACAACACCCCCAACGTGCCAGTGAAAGTCACCAGGGGATCGAGCCCGGCTTTTTGGCCATACACATTGGCGCACAGCTGTGCGAGACACGCCTCGCGGCTTTCCGGATTCTTGACATGAATGATTTTCATCGGTCTCTCTGGCGGTCGGGCGCCGTCTGTCGGCCAAAGCGCCAGACGACTGATCTCGAAACAAGGCGCGCAGATTAGCATATCCTCGAACGCCGCCCCATGGCGATACGGTCATGATCCTGTCAAAAAGGTATCTCAACCTAGGCGGCAAACCCGACGTGAACGGCATGCCTTCCACCACTGAACCAATGCCGGTACGGCATGCCATAATACTCATCGGCCATTCGCGAGGTTCGTTTACATGCCACTTTCTTCAAGCAGTACCACCTTGCCGCCGACAGCCGCTGCCCAGCGCGAGGTACAAGCCTCGCCGATCAGCGAGACAGGCCTCGTACTCCCCCACGTTATCGCGCATCGCGGGCTTTCCGCGCATGCCCCCGAGAACACGCTGGCGGCGGTACGCGCCGCCCATGCGGCCGGATGCCGTTGGGTGGAACTCGATGTCCAGCAACTCGGCGATGGCACCCCGGTGATCTGGCACGATGCCGGCGTACGGCGCTGCTCCAACGGACGCGGCAAGTTGCGGCATCTCGATCTCGCTCAGGCACACCAACTGGACGTGGGCAGTTGGTTCAGCCCGGCGTTTCGCCACGAGCGCATGGCGACGCTCGACGAGATGCTGGCACTGATCGCCGAATGCGACATGGGGCTCAATCTCGAGCTCAAGATCAGCTATCGGCAGAGCCCTGAAGCTCTGGCCAAGGCCGTCGTTCCGCGTCTGCAGGCAGCGCTTCCACCCTCGCGACTGCTGGTGTCCTCGTTCGACCGAGACGGGCTGCGCGCTGCGCGCGAAATAGAGAACGATCCGCACCGGCTACGCCTGGGGCTGCTCTACGACAAGCTTCCCGAAGACTGGCGCGCGGATGCCGAAAACCTTCTGGCGTATAGCGTCCACCTCGACTGGCGCAAGCTGAAACCCGCCGCTGCCAGCGCCGTACGTGAAGCCGGCCTGCGCCTGCTGTGTTATACCGCCAACGACCCGGCGGTTTTTCTGCCCCGCTGGGCATGGGGCGTCGATGCCGTGATCAGTGACGACCCGCCTGGTTTCACGGACGCCTTATCCTAGCCGTCCTCTAGTCGTTGAAAAGCGCACAAAGCACACGGCAAATACACGCTTTGCATATTCATGCCGCGCGTACCATGCGTCATGGTAACCCTTGGCCATCTCGCTTTATCGCTTTCATGCTGCTCCTGCATCGGACAACGCCCATGAACCCGTCGACCTTGATCGGCATCGCCGCCAGTGTGCTGCTGCTCGCCACCGTCGTGCTCTTCACCGCGCAAACGCCCAGCAGCTTCTTCAATTTCCCCGGCCTCGCCATCGTCATCACCGGCACGCTGGCCGCTACGTTCATCAGCTATCCCATGCGCGAGGTGGTGCGCGTCTCGCGCTTGGTGGGACTCGTCTTCCGTCGCGAGAACAGCCGTATCGACGAGGATATCCAGACGCTGGTCTCCATGGCGCGCCACTGGTTTCGTGGCAACATTCGCGCCATCGAAGCCGAGCTCGAAGACACGCGCAACCCCTTCCTGCGCACCGGAGTATCGCTGGTCATCGCCAATACCCAGGACGACGAGATTCACGACGTCCTGCGTTGGCGCATCGCACGCATGCGAGCGCGCGAGTACGCCGAGTCGCAGATCTTCCGCACCATGGCCACCTATGCACCAGCGTTCGGCATGCTGGGCACCTTGATCGGCCTGATCAACATGCTCGAGGTGATCGACGGCGGCGACTTGACGGTAATCGGTCCGCGCCTTGCCATCGCCCTGATGTCGACGTTCTACGGCATCCTGCTCGCCAACCTGCTTTTCAAGCCGATTGCAGTCAAACTGGAACGCCGCACCGAGGAACGTCTGATCGAAATGCACATGGTCATGGAAGGGGTGATGCTGATCGCCAAGCGCCGCCTGCCATCGTTCGTCGAGGACACGCTTAATTCCTTCATGGCCGAGCACCAGGACGAGATCCGCGAACCGGCACCTCGTACGCCCAAGCGGTCACGTGAGGAGGAAACGGTGGCATGAGCCGTGCGACGCATCGCTACGCCATCGACGCCAGCGATACCTTGATCGCCCCTGTCAATCACGCGGGCGATGAAGGCGGCGGCTGGCTGATGAGCTATCTCGACATGCTCACCTTGCTGATCACCTTGTTCGTACTGTTATTGGCATTAACCGGAAACGACGACAGCACCGCCAGCGACACGGCACTCGCCTTCCCCGCCCTGGGCGTGCCCACACTGCAAGCGCCCGCATGGTCGCCGAACTTCTATACCCCACCGCGTTCGAACAAACGCTACGTTGCGCCGCGTGACACCGCTTTCTATACGCCACCGCCGATGTCGCCACGGCCGCCACGCGTGATCATGGTCAACCCGGCGCCCGCCAAGACCTTGATGACGAGCGTCGAGGCCTCCCGCGATCCCCGTCGCGTGCGCCAACTGACGAGTACGCTCAAGCCCTTGATCGATGGCGTGGTCGTGACACAAAGCGCCCGGACACTGAACTTCCGCATCGAGAACCGCCTGCTGTTTTCCAGCAGCCGCGCCGGCCTCACCGACGAGGGCCGCGAGGTTCTGCGCCAGCTGCTGGACTCACTGCAGCAATACGAGGGCGATATCACCATCGAGGGTCATACGGATAGCCGGCCCATCGCCACCGACCGTTTCCCCTCCAACTGGGAACTCTCCACGGCACGTGCCACCGCCGTCTTACGCTTCCTGGTAGAAGAAGGACTCGATAGCAATGAGCTACGCGCGGTGGGGTATGCCGACACGCACCCGCTAAAAAGCAATGCCACGGCCGAGGGACGCGCGGCGAATCGTCGTGTCGAGCTGGTCCTGCATGAACCCGAAAGCCAGTGACCGGTTTCATGGCGGCCCGACGAGCGGCCGGCGATCAAGCTCCGCGTACTTGACATGACCGGCGTTTGACTTAGCGGTAACGGCCAAGCAGAATCCCCACCCGTCGAGACCCAGGTGCTCGGGAAACGGGTGAAAGTCCCGTACTGCCCCCGCAACGGTAATCGCGCTACATCGGAAATCGTCGCTGCCAGCCGCGCATGCGACCGTCACTGCTCTTTGCTTAGCTCGAGTGGGAAGGCGTTTCCGCCCGGTGTCGGATCTTTTCCGCCGCCAGCGCGTCAGTCCGGAGACCGGCCTGCGTCTCAGCACTGGCTGATGCGGAGGGCTTCGCCAGTGGCGACCGTTGCATTTACGCTGTCCAGGCGACGCGGCGGCGTCACCTCTTGTCCTCCTCATCGCGTAACTCGTTTCTTACGCTGATGAGGCGTTTTTATATGTTGCATAACAAAAATCTGCTGTGGCTGGCCATTGTAGTGGCGGGCAGCGCACAGGCGCAGGGCGATCAACGACTATCCGATATTCAGGTCACCGCCAACCGACTCCCCCAGTCGCAGAGCGATGTGCTGGCAAGCACCACCATCATCGACCGCGATGATATCGAACGTAGCCAGGCCGGCTCAGTCATCGACCTGCTGCAGGGCCGCGCGGGCATCGAAATGACGCAGAACGGACCACCAGGGACGCTCTCCAGTTTGTTCATGCGCGGTACCGAATCCGACCATAGCCTGGTTCTGGTCGATGGTGTGCGCATCAACTCGGCGACCAGTGGCGGTGCCAGCCTGGAAATGCTGCCACTCGAGGCCATCGAGCGTATCGAGATCGTACGTGGGCCAAGAGCCGCCGCTTATGGCGCTGACGCCATCGGCGGTGTCATTCAGGTTTTCACGCGGCACGGCACGAATACCGGCACGCAAGGCGGGCTAAAGGCGAGCGCAGGCAGCGACAGCACCCAGCGCCAGAGCGCCTGGGTCGCCACCGGCGATGACGACACCCGGCTGAACGCCTCGCTCTTTCACCGCGATGGCGATGGCTTCAACGCCACCCAGGCGGACGACAGCGGCGAGCGTGACGGCTTCGAGCGCGAAGGTGCCCAACTGGGACTTTCACATCGCATCAACGATGACGTCGACGTGAGCGTCAACGCACTGCGCCAGAACTTCGAGGGCGAATACGACAGCTGTATTGTCGGCTATTCACTTGGCTGCGAGGATATGCTTACTAAAGGCTATCTGCAATCCTTTAGCGGTGAGCTCGATGTCCAGCTTCAGCCAGACTGGCAGATGCAGATCACCGCCGGCCATTTCGACGAACAACGTGAGGAACGTGATGAAGGCACTCGCACGACTCTAAGCGAATCACATCGCAATGAGGCAGGCATTCAACACCGCTTTACTCGAGAGCATGGCGTCGATGTCATCGGCGTCGACTACCGTCAAGATAAGATCGATTATCAGGATAATGTCGGCGGAAATAGCTACCAAAAAGATAGCCGTGAAAATTACGGCGTCTATGGCATGATGCAGCGTACCTACGGTGTCCACGAGCTTTCCGGCTCCTTGCGCTACGACGATGATTCACTGTTCGGCGATAAGACTACCGGTAGCTTGGGTTATGCTTACCAACTAAGCACCAGCCAACGCACAGGTATTTCCTACAGTACGGCTTACAAAGCCCCTAGCTTACAAGAACTCTATGGACCCGAAAGCTGGGGCGCCAATCCGGACCTCAAGGCGGAAGAATCCAAGAATATCGAAGCCTTCTGGTCATTCGAAAAAGGACCATGGAACGCACGCGCCACGCTATTTGAGAATCGCATAGACGACCTGATCGTCTACTCTGACATCGGTAACAACAGCTACCGGAACTACAACGTCGACGAAGCCCGCATACGCGGAGTCGAACTCAGCGGCGGCTGGCAAGGCGACAACCTCTCCCTGAAAGCTAGCCTGACTCACCAGGATCCCAAAAACCGTGACACCGGAGAACGTCTAGCAAGTCGTTCCAAGCTCTATGGTCGCATTGATGCCGACTATACCTACCAGGCCTGGTCCTTCGGCACCACGCTACGCGGCTCAGGAGATCGCCGCGACAGCACCGACACCATGATGGGAGGCTACGGCGTGGTCGACCTGCGGACCAGTTGGCAGGTCACGCCCATGGTCGAGCTCTCGGCCAAGATGGAGAACGCCTTCGACAAGGAGTACCAACTGGTCGATGGTTACAATACCCAGGATCGCTACGTGGAAGGCGGCGTGACACTGCGCTTCTGATTCGCCTTTTACCACACGATGCCACGCATGCGCCCTGCCCCTTCATGGGAGCGGGGCGTTATGCTGTATGGACCTTTACAGGAGAGCATCCATGGCCTTGAGCAAGACCCAAAGCAGCTTCTATCGCCGGCTATATGTCGCGCACCTCATTGACCACGGCACGGCCAGCGTACCCGCGCTGATCGACGCCACCGGCATGCCGCGTCGCACCGCGCAGGACACTGTCAATGCCCTCGTGGAGCTGGACGTTCACTGCGAATTCGAGCAGCAAGCCGGTGCCCGACATCATATCGGGCGCTATGTCATCCGCGACTGGGGACCCATCGACCCGACGTGGGTCGCCGCGCATGCCGAGCGTTTACGCGAGGCGCTGGGCTATCCGCCGGTATGACACCACGCCGGTCGGGTTGAACCCATTTCCATGATGTCTATACTGTACTTATATACAGTCGAGGCATTGCATGATGACGACGCCCAGAAACCGTTCCCAGGCCCGCAAGGGACGCGGCGCGACCTTCGACCCTCACAATCGCTTTTCGCCCACGGTCAGCGAGGCCATCGACGACGGCTGGTGGCAAGAAGAAGCGCCGACACGGCTGGCGACACAGGTGCGTGACGAGCCCGCCAAGAGCGCGCTGTCCTGGAACCACTCGCCGGATCTTTCCTTCGATCGCTCGTTGAACCCCTATCGCGGTTGCGAGCACGGCTGCATCTACTGCTACGCACGCCCCAGCCATGCCTACTGGGACATGTCGCCAGGGCTCGACTTCGAAACCAAGCTGATCGCGCGCACCGGCATGGTCGAGCGGCTACGCGACGAACTCGACAAACCCGGCTACGTCTGTCGCCCGATCAACTTGTCGGGCAATACCGATTGCTATCAGCCGCTGGAGGCCGAGCGCGGCACGACCCGAGCCCTGCTGGAACTGCTGCTGGAGACCCGCCACCCCGTGACGCTAGTCACCAAGAGCGCCTTGATTCTGCGCGACAAGGCCTTGCTTGCCGAGATGGCCGAGCACCGCCTGGTGCGCGTCTTCGTCAGCCTGACCAGCCTCGACGACGACCTCAAGCGCACACTTGAACCGCGTACGGCAGCGCCACGCACACGCCTCAAGGTCATCCGCGAACTCAGCGAGGCCGGCATTCCCGTGGGCACCTTGATTTCGCCGGTGATTCCAGGGCTGACCGACCATGAACTCGAGTCCCTGCTGGAGGCCGGACACGACGCCGGTGCGCGCACCGCTGCCTGGATGCTACTACGCCTGCCGCATGAGGTCGCGCCGCTGTTCGAGACCTGGCTCAACGAGCACTACCCGCTACGCGCCGACAAGGTCATGAGCCTGATCCGCCAGTGCCGTGGCGGCGAGGATTACGATGCCCGCTTCGGCCATCGCATGCGCGGCGAAGGCGTGTTCGCGAAACTGCTGGCGCAACGTTTCCGCACCACCTGCCGGCGCCTGGGCATCGGCGACCGTGCCGAGATGGGGCTCGATACCAGTGCCTTTCGCGCCCCGCATGCCCAGGGCGATCTGTTCGACTGAGGAAATCCGCCCGCGCCGAATCGCTCGATTCAGGAAGCCTCGTGGAAAACCATCACCGCCCCGGCGCCGTACAACAGCACCAGCGCCACGCTTTCGAAGCCGATACGTGCCGGGCCGTGTTTCTCACGGCGCACCAGTCCCAGCAGCAATACCGCCGTCATCAGCACCGACAGCGCGATCCACAGCAATGTCTGATCGGAAACGGCGTGATAGATCGACCCATCGCGATAGGCGATATCCGAGGCGGCGGCAAACAGTGTGTCGAAGGCGTTACCGCCGATGATCCCGCCCACGGCCAGGGTCAGCGCCCCGCGTCGTACGGCGGCCACGGCAGTCACCAGCTCGGGCAAGGACGTCGCGACCGAGGTCAGCAGTATACCCACGGCGGTCTGGCTCATACCCGTTTCGGTCGCCAGCGTCGTCGCTGCTTTCTCCATCACCCAGCCGGACACGCCCAGCAACAAGGCCAGAGCGGCGAATCCGCTCCACAGCCGCGTCAAGGAATAGCGCTGGGCGTCGTCATCCGGTGCATCCTCGCGGGTTTCACGCGTGCGTCGCGGCATCCACATCGGCTGGCTACGCACTTCATCGATGATACGCAAACCATATACGTAGCCCAGAAACAGCAGCGGCGTGACCGGGTGAATGCCCCACAACGTCCACTCCGGCGAATAACGCGCCACCAGCAACATACCCAGCAGGCACATCAACAATGTGCCCTGCGCCAGATTGCCAATAGACGCTGCCGCATGTTCGAGATTGACGCGTCGCAGCGCCACATCGGCGACGGTAAGAAACAGCGTCTGTGCAGCGATCCCGCCCACGGCGTTGCTCATCGCCAGTTCGGGCTGACCCTTCCAGGCCGCCGTCACCGACAGCACGATGCCGGATAACGAGGTCGCCATGCCCATCAGCACCGCTCCGGCGATGGCCTCTCCCATGCCGGTACGATCGGCCAGCGTGTCCACCACGCCGGTCAGGCGCGTCCCGACCACGCCGATCACCAGTGCGCATCCAGCGAACAGCGCCACACTCAGCATCAAGCTCATATTACTCGTCCTTGAGAGGGTGTTTACAAAACATGTGCGCCCTACCCTAGAGAAGCACCGCCCGGGGTGCGAGCCGGGACATCAACGTTGTGGGTGACGTGCCACCATGACGGCAATAACGCCTGAATACGAGGCTCGGCGAAGCGGTCGTCGATCAGATGAATCGTGCCCCGGTCTTCGCGGGAGCGAATCACACGTCCAGCGGCCTGAATCACCTTCTGTACCCCGGGATAGACGTAAGCATAATCGTAGCCGGCGCCGAACATCGCCTGTAGATAGCGTCGACGCTGCTCGTTGACCGGATTGACCTGCGGCAGCCCCAGGGTGGCGATGAAAGCGCCGATCAGTCGCTCACCCGGAAGATCGATGCCTTCGCCGAAGGCCCCGCCGAGTACCGCGAACCCGACTCCGCGCCCGTCCGACGTGAAGCGTGCCAGAAAGTCCGCCCGAGCCGTTTCGTCCATACCCCGCGCCTGTTGCCATTGCGGTACCTCAGGATGTGCCTCCTGCAAACGCGCGGCGACATCCTCCAGATAGGCGAAACTGCTGAAGAAGGCCAGATAATTGCCCGGCCGACGCGCATAGGTCGCGGCGATCAGGTCAGCAATGGGTGCCAGCGATGCCTCACGGTCGCGAAAGCGCGTGGAAATATGCCGGGCGATATGCACGCTGAGTTGTTCGTTGGCGAAGGGCGACGCCACATCCAACCACACACTGTCCTCGGGCAATCCCAGCAGATCGCGCTGATAGCGCTCGGGCGTCAGAGTGGCCGAGAACAGCACGCTGGCATGCGCGGCCTTGAAACGCGGAGTCAGCAATGGCGCCGGCACGATGTTGCGCAGGCTCAGGCGCGCATGACGCATGCCTCGGTGGCCCGGGCGCATGGCGATATCGCACACGAAGTGACGATCGAACAGCTCGGCGATGCGCACCGTCTTCAAGGCATCGAAATAGAAACGCTGCAAGGCCGGGGACAAGGTATAAGGCGGCTCGGCCGCCACTTGCCCGATCGTCCCCACCAGACGCTGCAACGCCGCCAGCCATGCTTCGGGAACGTGCTCGAGTGCGGTATGTTCATTGATACACTCACGACCCAACGCGTTCCACTCACGATTGAGCTGCTTGAGCGCGGCACTAACGCCAGCGGGTTTCTCGCGTATCAGGGCGCGCAGGTCGCCTTGATCGAGGCTCGCGCTGTACATATCACGCGCGCGCTCGACCAGATTGTGTGCCTCGTCGACCAGCACGCCCAGACGCCAGTCGTTGGTCTGGGCCAACAGATGCAGCAAGCCGCCGCTGGCGAAGTAATAGTGATAATCGCCCACCGTGATGTCGCTCCAGCGCGCCATTTCCTGGCCCAGATAATACGGGCAGACGTTATGCGTCAGAGCGACATCGCGCAGACGCGCGCGATCCCAGTCGCCACCGGCGATCAGTACACGCCGGGCGCCAGGCATCTTATCGAAAAAACCCGCTGCCAACGGGCAGGACTCGCCGTGGCAGGCAAGGTCGGGATGCTCGCAGGCCTTGTCGCGCGCGGTCAGTTCCAGCACACGCAGCGGCGTCGTTTCCACTACCGGTTTCAGCGCATTCAGCGCCAGTTGTCGTCCGGGGGTCTTGGCGGCGAGATAACACAGACCATCGAGGCGCTGCGTAGGCATCGCCTTGAGCATCGGAAAGAGTGTCCCCAGAGTCTTGCCGGTGCCCGTCGGTGCCTGGGCCAGCAACGAGCGCCCGGTACTGGCCGCCTTGTAGACGTTTTCCGCCAGCGTGCGCTGCTCACCTTGCCAGCTCGCATGCGGGAAACGCAGCGCCACGAGCGCCTCGTCGCGTGCCGTACGGTGCGCCGTCTCCTGCAACGCCCAGTCGAGAAACGCCGCGCACTGCGCCTCGAAGAAATGACGCAAGGTGTCGCGGTCCACGCGCTCGACGAGCGGTGTCTCGATCTGGCGGGCGATATCGAAATACACCAGCGCCAGCTCGAGTTCGTCGAGACCTCGCGCCTCACACAGCAGCCAGCCATAAAGACGCAATTGGGCCCAATGCAGATGACGGTGGTTGTCTGGCTGGCGTGTCAGGTCGCCGCGATGGGTCTTGATCTCTTCCAGACGTCCGCGTCGCGGGTCGAAACCGTCGGCGCGCCCACGCACGCGCAGCCCGTACCCGGCCGCGCTCCAATAGACACCGTTCAAGGCGACTTCGAACTCGTAATGGGAGGCGCGACGCGAGGCGACCCAGGCATGCCCCTCGATGCCTTCTTCAGCGCTGGGCGATGGCGTGAAACGCAAGTCGAGATCGCCGCGCTTGGCGGTGAAATCGCACAGGGTGCGCACCGCCACTGTATAGTCCACTGCTTCGCTCATGACGCCCACGTCACGTGGCAGACATCGAGGGGCATGTCGTGACGTGCGCAAAACGCCAGCCACCGGCGTTGATTGTCCTGCAGGCGATCGCCCGGCCCCTTGACCTCGATCATCCGGTACTCGCCCTGCTCGGGGCGGAACTGGATCAGATCCGGCATTCCCGCACGATTGGCACGCACATCGCGCAGCAGACGCTCGAACCACAACCGCAGATGCGCCGCCGGCAGACACGCCAGCGCCATATCCAGTAGCGTGTCATCGAGCGCGTCCCACTGCACGAAAGCGGATTCGAGCCCATGCTTGTCGTGGTAAGTACGGCGGATCACGGCGCGATAGCCATGCTCGCCCTCGGACACCTCGAGACGCGCCAGACAGCGGGCGAAGAGCGTCTCGCGACGCGACGCGAACTCGGGACGCAACAGGTCCGCTGGGGCACGCTGGAATGGATGAAAGAAGGCCCCGGCAAGCGGCGCGAACACCGCATCCCAGCACAGCAAGCCGAACAGCGCATTGATCAGCGTATTCTCGACATAGTAGACCGGCATCGACGCGCACGACAGATGCTCCGCCACGGCGCGTTCCACCGACGCCGTGCGCGGTAGCGTCACCTCCAGGCGCGCCGGCATTGGCTCCTCGGTCACAGACGGCGGCGCGAGTGCCAGACGGCGATGAAGACGCGGCAACAGGCGGTCCAGTTGCTGACGTTCGGCCTCGCTTTCCGGCGCCGCCGCGACGTCGTTGGCCAATGCCAGGGCCTCGGCGTGGCGATCCTGGCGTTCCAGCATGCGCAGGCGACGCCCGCGGGCACCGGGATGAACGCTCTTCGCGTAGAGACCTTCCGCCGCCGCCAACTCACCTTCGCGCTCACGCGCTCGAGCCAACAGGAACAGCAGCTTGCCGCGCCGATTCTCCAGCCATGGATTGGCATTCGCCGGCGGCACGTCATCGAGTATGGTGGCGATGGGTTCGCCGGCCTCCAGTCGCTCGCGACAGGCATGCAGGTGTGCGTAGGTGTGGATGTCCTCGCGGCACTGAAAGGCCCGCGAGGCCGGACTCAGCGGCACATGCTCGAAGCGGCGGACGCCAAGGTCGGCGAGCACGAACTCGCTCCAGTCCTGATGCAGGTTGCCGAAGAACATCAAGCGCAGCCGCTCGCATAGTGCCATTCGTGTCATGCGCACCACGTTGAAGGGAAGCTCGGGACACCATGCGGTCAGCGGATGCTCGCCAAGATCGGCCTCGGCGAGCACCTCGAGCATGTCCGCCTTGCGCGCGCCACGGGTGAGGCCGTGATCGCGCAACAGCCCGTTCAGGTGACGACCGATCTCGGCCTTGGTCAGCAAGGGCCATAATGCCGGCAGCGACAGTGGCGGATCGTCTTCCACCCATCCGCGTTCGATCAACGGCGCCACGGCCGAAGCCGGCGTCCCGATTTCCGCGTAGTCGAGCCGATCGTCACGGAAGGTATCGCCCTTGCGCATGACCATGCGCACCCACAGCGCCTGCGCGGGCTCGGGCAAGCTTTCAAAGTGGGCGAGGAAATCGCGCTCGTCGTCATCGAACAGATCCACGTAGCACGCCTCGAGCCAGCGCAAGGCGCTGCGGAAGTTGTGCAGATAATAAAGCGGATCGTCGAGGGACGCGGGGCGCGGCGGGAGCGGCGTAGCGTTCATGAGCACATGATAGCAACCGCGTCTTGGCGACCCAAGCAGAGCGCACCTCGTCAGGTGTTAGCCTAGAACGCGACATTGCGTCGCCCTGCTACCGAGCGCCGCTTTGTTATACTCCGGGACGCATTCAATCGACGAAAGAGCTCGCCGTGAAAGACGCTTCATCCTGGCGCGAAAAGACACCGCGCCGTGCCAGCAAGTTTGGCTGCCTGGGCCTGATCGTCGGCGCCATCGCCTTCATCGTGGCGGTATACGCCATCATCATTTACTTCATCAGCCAGGGCGCGACTCCGGAAGACGAAGCCGGCGAGGAACGTGGTATCGCGCAATGCTGGCAGTCGATGGCGGCGCCGGAGATGACCGATCGCCAACGCCACACAACCGAGGAGCGATGTCAGGAGATGACCGAGCAGTTCGAGCTCAAGTACGGTCATGCGCCGTCGGTGACCCAGCCGCCGTCGTCGTAGTCCCGGCGACGCGTCGTCGTGCACGTTGCGAGGCACCATTGCGCATCGACCAGCGCAGTATCGGCACTAGCCGATGCACACCCGCCCGCACCGTGTGACGCTGCCAGCGCGGCATGTCGCGGTGGGCCATCTCGGCCGCCCAAAACGGTAGCAAGTCGACGCCGGCGCGCATCGTCAGCGCCACCAGCGGCCCCGCCAACGGGTGTGGGGCCGGCGCCCCGATCAGCAGTCTAAAGACCTCGGCGGTGCGCGCATCGAAGCACAACTGCGGACGCATCGCTTCGAGATAGGCATCGGTATCACCGCGCGTACGCGGCACGTCGCGTGCGCCCAGCGCCTCGGCGATACGCGCCACTTCGGCATAGT
The DNA here is from genome assembly GCF_029889785.1 of Chromohalobacter sp. 48-RD10. Lineage (NCBI taxonomy): Bacteria > Pseudomonadati > Pseudomonadota > Gammaproteobacteria > Oceanospirillales > Halomonadaceae > Chromohalobacter > Chromohalobacter sp. 48-RD10. The sequence goes on from NZ_JARANX010000001.1 coordinate 178,830, forward strand.
AACGGTCTTGGTCGGCGACGCTCAGGTCAGGGTTGCGATAGCGCAGATGCGCGGCAAGAAAGCGACTGACCTCGGCAACATGCACCCACGTCAGCAAATCCGGATCGTTGGCGGTATAGGGCTGCCCATCAGGGGTAGTGCCCGCCACCTCGTCGTGAATGCGCCGTACCCGGTCGATGAGCCGCTCGGCATCCGCCGTGGAGGCGAAGGTGGTCGCGGCGATGAACTGGCTGGTGCGACGCAATCGGCCGAGCATGTCGTCGCGAAAGTTGGAATGATCCCACACGCCAGCCAGCGCCAGCGGATGCAACATCTGCAACATCAGCGAGCTGATGCCGCCGCACAGCATCGAGGTGAAATCGCTGTGCACGCGCCAGCACACGCTCTGCGGCCCGAAAAGGCCAGGGTCGCCCGGTGGGTGTTCATAATCGATATCGCCCAAGGCCATGCCGGTCACGCCCATGATCTGGCGCTCGATACGCCGCCTCAGTACTTCCACCGCCGCCTCCTGCGCCTCAGGGTTGTACATCCCTTGATGCCTGACAATCATCACACATTGAAGAGGTACCCATGATACTGCGTTATATTCTGATGGATCGCTGGCACGATCGTCGATGAGGCGTTTGGCTGAAACATGAATGTCACAACAGGCTGTCACCATTTCCCACGCGCTATTGCCTGGGAGAAACCGCGATGAAAATGCTAGCCATCTACAGTATCAAGGGTGGCGTGGGCAAGACCGCCTCTGCCGTCAACCTGGCCGCACTGGCGAGCCAGGCCGGGCATCGCGTACTGCTTTGGGATCTCGATCCACAAGCGGCCACCACCTTCTATCTACGCGTCAAGCCCAAGGTACGCGGCGGCGTGGACAAGCTCGTCAAGGGCAAGGCCTCATTCGACAAGGTCATTCGTACCAGCGAGATACCCGACCTCGATCTACTGCCGGCGTCGTTCGGCTCGCGGGAGATGGATCACCTGCTCGAAGGCCGCAAGCTCAGCCGGCTACGCAAGATTCTCAAGCCGGTACACGACGATTACGACCTGGTGATACTCGACTGCCCGCCGAGCATTTCCACGCTCTCCGAACATGTTTTTTCGAGTGTTGACGCCCTGCTGGTGCCCACAGTGCCAACGACGCTCTCGCTGCGCACCCTGGAACAGTTGCGCGAGCACCTCGACGAGGCCAACCATTCTTGTCCGATCTGGCCCTTCTTCACGCTCGCCGATCGTCGCAAAAAACTCCATCTCGAGGTCATGGCCACGCTCAATCAGGATTGGCCACTGATGCTGACCACGACCATTCCCAACGCCAGTGCCGTCGAGCGCATGGGGCTCGAGCGCGCGCCGATCACGCAGTTCGCACGCTCATCCCCTGCGGCCCGCGCCTATCGTAGCCTGTGGCGAGAACTTGAACAGCGCCTGTAGACCACACACGTCTGCAACGTTGTGGGGCAGACCCGGGACGCGTTACGTTGCCTTTTTGTCCAGGAACCTCGCATGACCGACCGCCAGTCCCGCCATCGCAACGCCATGCGCAACCTCAAGTCGCATGTCGACGAGAAAGTCGCCGCCGCCACCGAGCAGCGCGGTCTGTTGCTGGTCTTTACCGGCAACGGCAAAGGCAAGACCACCGCCGCCTGGGGCACCGTCACCCGGGCGCTCGGCTACGGCTATCGAGCCGGCGTGGTGCAGTTCATCAAGGGCATGTGGGAATGCGGCGAGCGCGAACGCCTCGAGAGCGATCCCAATCTGAGCGTGCATATCATGGCCACCGGCTTCACCTGGGAGACTCAGAATCGTGAGTCGGACACCCAGGCCTGCCAGACCGTGTGGGCGGACGCACAACGCCTGCTGAACGACCCCGAGGTCTATCTCGTGGTGCTCGACGAGATCACCTACATGCTCAAGTTCGGCTATCTCGACATTGCCACGGTCCGCGAGGCACTCGCCAACCGGCCCACCGAGCAGACGGTGATCGTCACCGGGCGCAATGCCCATCGCGAGTTGCTCGACATGGCCGATACCGTCACCGAGATGCAGGAAGTGCGGCATGCTTTCAATGATGGCCTCCAGGCACGCCGTGGCATCGACTACTGAGTGACGTGCTCAAGGAGACTGGGATGCCCGCTCCAGAGCCTGGCAGATCTGCTCGACGCCCTCGACGAGGCGTGGCCCCGGGCGGCTGATGGGATCGGGGTCGAGGGTGTAAAGGTGGTCATCGCGCACCGCCGGCAACCAGTCTTGGCCTTGCCAGTCATGCTGCCAATCATCGTTGCGCGCGGCCGAAAGAATCACCTCGGGACGCGCCTCGATCAGCGCTTCACGTCCTATTTCGGGCACCAGCACCGAGCGCTCGGCGAACAACGGTTTCCCCCCGCAATGGCGGATCGCCTGGGTGATGATATGCCCATCGCCCAGCGTGGTCAGGGGGTCATGCCCCAATTGATAGAACACACGCGGCGTTTCCTTGAGCGTTTGCCGCGATGCGGCGAGGCGTGACTCGAACGCGTCGGCCGCGCGCTCCGCCGCCTTCGAGTGACCGGTGAGACGCCCCAGATCACGCAGATCGTCCGCCACGTCGTCGAGATGGCGTGGCTCGCTCTCGTAGACCGGCACGTCCAGAGCGTCGAGACGTTCCACCACGCTACGCGGCGTACCGCTGCGCCAGGTCACGACGAGGTCCGGCTCGCGGGCCATGATGGCCTCCAGCGCGATGCCTCGATAACTACCCACACGGGACACGTCCTTGGCCGCCTCGGGGTAATCGCTGCCCTGCAGCACCCCCACCAGCCGTTCGCCGGCCTTCACCGCATAGAGCATTTCCACGATATGCGGCGCCAGCGCCACGACACGCTTGGCGGGGGCTTCGAGCGTGACCGTATTGCCGGCATCGTCGGTCACCTCGAGCGCCGCCTGTGCCGTGCCTGACGATGACAGCGCGGCCATCGTCAACAGGTATGCAAGAAACAAGCAAATACGGCGCAACCTCACGACTCCCATAGCCACTTTCGGGCACGCAGGATAGCATGCTCGCATGAGTCGCTCGCCTTTGGCGGCGACTCAGTTTCTCAATACCCACAGGAGGTTTGCATGATGCGCAAGGATATTCGCCTTCCTTTCATGGCGACGGCGCTGCTCGGCGCGTTGCTGGTAGCCGTACCCCAGGCCCAGGCCAAGCCCGGCCCCAAGACGTCGCATGAACTTCACGTACAGGCACAGTCGAGTCTCGACGTAGCGCCGGACATGGCGCGTCTCAACGCACGCTTGTGGGAGCGCACCCCCGCCGTGGCTCGGAGCGAGAAAGGCAGTGACGCCCAGGCCCTCGGCGATGCACGCGAGCAACTGGAATCACGTACTGGCGATCTGATTCGTGCTCTGGAAGATGCCGGCGTGGAAAGCAACGACATTCAAGCCGGCTCGCTCAATGTTCGCCCCGAGATCATCTCGCGCTCACAGCAGAACGATGACGCGGAAGATCAGGTACGGACCCAGGTAGAGCGTCCCGTGAGTGTCACGATCCGCGACCTCGAACGTTTGCCGAGCATTCTCGATGCGCTGACCGCCGCTGGCGTGGATGCACTGGATGGCGTCGAATACGACCTGAAGGACCGCGACGCCGCCACCGACAAGGCGCTATCCAAAGCTCTCGAACGCGCCAGACACAAGGCGCAGTTGATGGCCGACACGCTCGAGGTCAGTCTCGGCGATGTGGTCAATATCGAGGAAACGCAGTCACCCTCCTACGCACCGCGTACCATGATGATGCGCGCCGAGTCCGCCGACGCTAAATCCGCGCCGGAATACCGCGCCGGGGAAATCGCCATCGACGCCGGCGTCAACGTCACCTGGGAAATCGAAGACTAGATTCGATCATGGCGACTCTGACATGAAGAAGCCCGGCCTTGGCCGGGCTTCTTCATGGATGCAAAGCATACTTGCTACGCTGCATTCAACCGACGAACTGGCGCTTCACGCGCGGACTCAGCATCTCACCGAGCACGGTGATCGCCACCAACACCGCTAGGAACCACGGCCATTGGCTGCCGATGTCGATGCTCATCACGCCCAGCGCGTCGATGAAGATCAGCACGATCCCCAGCGGACTGACATAACGCACCATCAACAGCCACAGGGCATGCTGCCACCTGGAAAGGCGCAGTTCGTCGCGGAAGATCTCATCGCGCAGCAGGAAGCCGGCCATCAGGCAGAGTCCCAGACCGCCCAGCGGCATCATCCAGCGCGATGTCAGGTAATCGAGCCAATCGAAGAAGTTCTTGCCGGCGAGCGTCCAATCGGCGCCCAGATTGAACGACAGCATGGCCAAGGTGCTCAGCAGCCAGAGCACGATGCCACTGCTCCAGGCCGCCGCCTTGCGACTCATGCCCTTGCGCTCGGTCAACCAGGCCACGGTGGCTTCGACCATCGATACCGCCGAGGTCAACGCCGCCACGCTGAGCATCATGAAGAAGATGACTTGCAGTACACTCCCCATCGGCATCTGCTGGAATGCCAGAGGCAGACTCATGAAGATCAATCCCGGGCCGCTGGCCGGATCCATGCCGTTGGCGAAAATCGCCGGAAAGATCGCCAGCCCCGCCATCAACGCAATCAGCGTGTCGCAGATCGCCACAGTGAACGTCGTCCGCGCGATGGACTTGTTATCGGGCAGGTACGCGCCATAGGCCATGATCGCCCCTGCCGACAGTGACAACGTGAAGAACGCATGTCCCATCGCCGCCAGCAGCCCTGCGCTCGACAGCTTGCCGATCTCGAAGGAAAACAGGAACGTCACCGCCTCGCCGAAACCACCCGAGAACATGGCGTAGACGATCATCGCCAGCAGCAACAGTACCATCCCCGGCATCATCCAGCGCATGTTGCGTTCGATGCCTTCCTGCACCCCTTTGCCGACGATACACATGGTCACCACCGTGACCAGGGTGCTCCATGCGCCCAGGCTCAGCGGATTGGCATTGTTGGCCCCGAAGATGGCCGCCATGTCGTCGACACTACCGCCTTGCAAGCCGCCACTGAGCGCCTTCCATAGATAGGCCAGCGACCACCCGGCGACGACCACGTAGAACGACAGGATCATGAACCCAGCGAGCATCGACATCCAGCCGAAGCCGGACCAGATCTTGCCGCGCCCGGACTCCTGTGCCACACGCTTGACGGCATCGATGGGACTGCCGCGACCGCGCCGCCCGAAGGCAATCTCGGTCATCATCGCGGGAATACCGATACACAGAATGCAGGCCAGATAAACGAGCACGAAGGCGCCGCCGCCGTACTCCCCGGTCATGTAGGGAAACTTCCAGATATTGCCCAGGCCCACCGCCGAGCCCGTCGCCGCCAGCACGAAGCCCCAGCGGCCGATCCAAAGATTTTTCGGTTGCTGTCTTGCCGTCATGGTTCACCTGAAGGGTTATTGTTGTGGTTCATGCAGCGCGGCGCGAGCACTTGCCACCGCGAGATTCTACCGTTTTCCGTTGGCATTTCGCGAACCGCACGCCATATTCTCAAGGCGCACCCTTGGGCTCGGTCCGAATTTCAGGGTCCACTTCAGACAGGCCAATATTAACGACTTGGAAGCTTGCATCATTTCGATAATTATTTAAATATAGAAAGATCATGATCCACTCACCCGCCTCGGACACAGCATGCTACTCGCGCTTCCCATCTTCATCGCCACGCTCGTCCTGGTCATCTGGCAACCACGCGGCCTGGGCATTGGCTGGAGCGCAAGCGCCGGCGCTCTGGTCGCCCTGCTCACCGGCGTCATACATCTCGGGGATATTCCCGCCGTCTGGGACATCGTCTGGAACGCGACCTTTACCTTCATCGCCATCATCATCACCAGCCTGCTCCTCGACGAGGCCGGCTTCTTCGAGTGGGCGGCACTGCATATCGGGCGCTGGGGCAATGGCCGAGGCCCTCGTCTGTTCGCCCTGATAGTCCTGCTCGGCGCCCTGGTGGCGGCAGTCTTCGCCAATGACGGCGCCGCGCTGATTCTCACGCCCATCGTCTTCGAGATGCTCCTCGCTCTGGGATTCAGTGCGGGCGCTACCCTGGCCTTCGTCATGGCGGCCGGATTCATCGCCGATACCGCCAGCCTACCGCTGGTAGTCTCCAATCTGGTCAACATCGTCTCGGCGGACTATTTCGAGATCGGCTTTGGCGAATACGCCAAGGTCATGGTGATGGTCAACGTCGTCTCGGTCCTAGCATCGCTGGGCATGCTATACCTGTTCTTCCGCCGCGCCATCCCCGCTACCTATGCGCTCGAGGAATTGCGCGCGCCCCGCGAGGCGATCCGCGACTCGGCGGTATTCAAGGCCGGCTGGTGGGTACTAGGCCTACTGCTGATCGGCTTTTTCGTCGCCGAGCCGCTGGGCGTGCCGGTCTGCGTGATCGCCGCCATCGGCGCGCTGATTCTCTTCGTCATCGCCCAGCGCGGCCAGCATATTCGCACTCGCAAGGTGCTCCGTGAGGCGCCCTGGAACATCGTGGTGTTCTCGCTGGGCATGTACCTGGTGGTCTACGGGCTGCGCAATGCCGGTCTCACCGACATGATCGCCGGCGGGCTGGAATGGCTAGGCGGGCATGGCCCATGGCTCGCGACGCTGGGCACCGGCTTCATCGCCGCCGGGCTATCTTCGGTGATGAACAACATGCCTACCGTGCTGGTCGTGGCGCTGTCGATCGACGCCAGCGACGTGGCCGATCTAACTCAACGGGCGATGGTCTACGCCAATGTCATCGGCAGCGACCTGGGACCCAAGATCACCCCTATCGGCAGTCTCGCCACCCTGCTCTGGCTGCATGTGCTGGCACGCAAGGGCATGCAAATCAGCTGGGGCTACTATTTTCGAGTGGGGATCGTGCTCACCGTGCCGGTATTGACGATCACGCTGCTGGCGCTGGCCGCCTGGCTACAGCTGCTCAGCGCATAACGAGGCAGGTCCAGGGTCAGCAGCGCCCTGCATCGTCAGACAACCGGCACTGCTCAGGCTGGTCATCGCAACAATGCGCGGTCAAATAATCCACCAAGCCGCGCATGTGCGAGAAATCGGCACGGTAATGCACATGGCGACCGTGCGATTCGCCATGCACCAGGCCGGCGTGGGACAGCTCCTTGAGATGAAAGGAGAGTGTCGAGGGCGATACTTCCAACGCCTCGGCGATATCGCCGGCAAAGGCGCCGTCGGGGCCGACACCGACCAGATAACGGAAAATCGCCAGGCGCGTGCGCTGCGCCAGCGCCGAGAGTGCCGAAAGCGCGTCGTTGGTTTCCATGGTTGCACAACAATTGAAGTGACGTTGATCCCCGACTATCCCATACAGGAGGCCCCTATGCACGATCTTCCCAACCTCGAGGACGCGCACTTCGCTGCTCCCTCCGTCGAGGGTTTGTTCGATACGCCGCCCGGTACGCATGCGCCGCGCATCCTGATGCTTTACGGGTCATTGCGCGAACGTTCGTTCAGCCGCCTAGTCAGCGAGGAAGCCGCCCGCTTGCTGCGTGCCATGGGCGCCGACGTACGGCTATTCGATCCACGCGATCTACCTCTGCCCGACAGCGAGGATGCCACGCATCCCAAGGTACAGGAGCTGCGCGATCTGGCGCAGTGGTCGGAAGGCATGGTGTGGTGCTCGCCGGAACGTCACGGTTCGATGAGCGCTATCATGAAGGCACAGATCGACTGGATTCCACTTTCTCTGGGAGGCGTACGCCCGACCCAGGGCAAGACCCTGGCGGTCATGCAGATCTGCGGCGGCTCGCAGTCCTTCAATACGGTCAACCAGCTGCGCGTTCTCGGGCGCTGGATGCGTATGCTCACCATCCCCAACCAATCCTCGGTACCCAAGGCATTCCTGGAATTCGACGACGCGAACCGCATGCAGCCCTCACCGCTTTATGACCGCATCGTCGATGTCATGGAAGAGTTGATGAAATTCACGCTGCTGGTGCGGGACCGCAGTGACTACCTGACCGATCGCTATTCCGAACGCAAGGAAAGTACCGAGCAGGTCTCGCAACGCGTCAATCAACGCGCCATGTGACTTCACGAATGCCAAGACAGCATCTTTCAGCAAACTGACACACAGGCGCCTCAAGACCGGCCAAGTGCTATACATCGGCAGCGAGATGGAAGACGAACAAACACGCGTCTATCGTGTAGGACAGGTTTTCTTCACTCGGAGAACCGTTCCGTGGATTACTTCGATTTCAAGGGCTGGTCGAAAAGCGGATGGGCCACTGAAAACATGACCGCAAGGCACCTGGGCAGCGAGTCATTATTTCAGTATATCGAAGTCATTAGGTAGCATGCAAACGGTTATGATGGCGTATAATAGGTGGATAAGTCCGATATCGTCACGAAAAATTCAAGACAGACTCCCGGGATCAGCGCCGGGAGCATGAGCAAGAGGAAGATCAGCAGTGAACGCTCCACTCAAGGAAACCACCACTTCGACCCAGGCACTTGAGCAACACAAGAGCTATCGCTTCGTCGCCGACCTTCTGGCCCGCGCCGATATTCAGATCAACGGCTCGCGCCCTTGGGACATGCAGGTACATTCATCCGAGGTCTTCGACCGCGCGCTGGCCGAGGGCAATCTTGGGCTTGGCGAGGCATACATGGCCGGACTGTGGGATGCCGAGCGTCTCGACGAGTTCTTCACTCGCCTGCTCCGCGCCAAGATCGACAAGGCCGTTCAGCCTTCCAAACTGGTGTTCCACGCCCTGCGTGCCAAGTTCACCAATCTGCAAAGCGTCAAACGTGCCTGGAAAGTCGGCGAAGCACACTACGACCTGGGCAATGACTTCTACGCGACCATGCTCGATAAGCGCATGACCTATACCTGCGGGTACTGGCACGACGCCGAGACCCTGGATGCCGCTCAGGAGGCCAAGCTCGACCTGATCTGCCGCAAGCTGGATCTCAAGCCCGGCATGCGCATTCTGGATATCGGCTGCGGCTGGGGCAGCTTCATGGCCTACGCCGCCGAGCATTATGGGGTGGAATGCGTCGGGCTCACGATCTCGCGCGAGCAGGCCGACTACGGGAAGTCCTTGATGAAGAAGGGACTTCCCGTGGAATTTCGGCTTCAGGACTATCGTGAGATCAACGAAGAGTTCGATGCCATCATCAGTATCGGCATGTTCGAGCATGTCGGCCGCAAGAATCATCGCGAGTACATGGAAGTCGCCCATCGTTGCCTCAAGGAAGGCGGCCTCTTCATGCTGCATACCATCGGCAAGAACGTCCGCGAAAGCACGCCAGACCCGTGGGTCGACAAGTACATCTTCCCCAACGGGGACCTTCCTTCCATCGGCCAGATCGGTGATGCCGCAGGCGGGCTTTTCGTGACCGAAGACCTGCACAACTTCGGCGCCGATTACGACAAGACACTGATGGCCTGGTGGGAGAATTTCGAAGCGCACTGGCCACAATTCAAGGAACGCTACGGCAACGAGTTCTACCGCATGTGGCGTTATTACCTGCTGTCGTGCGCCGCTGCCTTCCGGGCGCGCGATATACAGCTATGGCAGTGGGTTCTGGCCAAGCCCGGCGTACCCGGCGGCTATTCACGCGTCACCAACTGAGCATTCAACTCACTGGAAAGGAAGCGTAGTGGGCTATAGACGTATCATCGTCCAGCATTACGGTATTCTAGCGATCGGCTTTCTAGCCGTCTTCTCCGGCAATCTCGGACAGACCTTTCTGGTCGGGTTTTTCCAGCCGGCCATTTCCGAGAGCTTCTCTCTGAGCAGTGGCCAGTTTGGTATTGCCTATTCGCTGGTCACCTTGATCTCGGGCTGCCTGATTTTCTTCATCGGGCCCAAGCTGGATTGGTGGCCGGCCCGGCGCTTCGCCACGTTCGTCGTGTGCGGGATGGCACTGGGAATCCTGCTGCTGACACTATCGCCCTGGGCCACCCTGGCGCTGATGGGCTTCGGGCTCATCCGTTTTTGCGGCCAGGGAATGTTCGTGCACCTGGGCACCACCACAGCGGCGCGACGCATCGTGCAAGCACGCGGCAGCGCCCTGGCGCTGGTGACACTGGCCATTCCACTGGGCGAGGCCATTCTGCCCAGTGGCATCGCGAGCGCCCTGCACGTGTGGTCCTGGCGGGAAATCTGGTGGGGTGCCTTGGCGGTATTGATGCTCGTGTGGATACCGGCGCTGCTGCTTTATCCCAATTGGCCGCCACCCAGTCAGACACGGACAACCCATAAGCACGACGCAGAGCAGAAGAAGACCGCCACGCCAACGCCACGACCGTTACGCGAAGCACGCTTCTGGCGCTTGAGTTTGATGATGCTGTCGGTTGCCATCGTCAATACTGGCATCTTCGTCTTTCAAGCGGACATGGTCGATGAGTTCAACGCTACGCCCTCGACCTTCGCCATCGGCTTCGCCCTGGCGGCCGCAGGACGTGTCGCCGGCTCACTTGTCGCAGGACGCATGGTCGACCGCCTGGGACCGGCGCTGATGGGCCGGCTCTATCTGTTGCCCTTACTCGCGGGACTCGTCTTGGCGGTTATCCTGCAAAACGCCTGGGGAATATTGGCTTACATGTTGCTGTCAGGCATCGTGACAGGCATGCAGGAACCTACTGTCACCAGCTTGCTGATCCAGTTCTGGGGTAGCGAGCACCTCGGACGTTTGCGCTCGATTTTCGTGGCGGGCATGGTGTTCGCCTCAGGACTCGCCCCCGCGACCTTCGGGCTACTACTCGACGCAGGTATTACGTTCACCGCCATTCTCATGCTGATGATTGCCATGGTGAGTGTCGGGTTTCTACTTGCCTGGGGGCCCCTGACACGACAAGTACGCGCACCATCGTCATGAGGCATCGCCGGGTATAACAATAAAGGGCGCATGTGCGCCCTTTATTGTTCATACACCGACTTACTTGCAGGAGCCATCAGCCATAGCGACCAGTGATGTAGTCCTCCGCCTTCTTGGTATGCGGGTTGGCGAACATCTGCTTGGTGGCGTTGTATTCGATCATCTCACCGAGGTGGAAAAACGCCGTGTAATCCGCCACACGTGCTGCCTGCTGCATGTTGTGGGTCACGGTGACGATGGTGAAATCCTGCTTGAGCTTATCCATCAGGTCCTCAATCGTTGCCGTGGAAATCGGATCGAGTGCCGAGGTCGGTTCATCCATGAGGATGACGTCGGGACGCACGGCAATTGCCCGCGCAATGCAAAGCCGCTGTTGCTGCCCCCCGGACAACGAGGTTCCCGGCTCATAAAGCTTGTCCTTGACCTCGTTCCATAGACCCGCATCGCGCAACGCGCGCTCTACCAATTCGTCTTGGTCGGCCTTGCGGCTGACCATGTCGTGCATGCGTGGCGCATACGCGACATTTTCATGGATCGACTTGGGAAACGGATTGGGCTTCTGAAAGACCATGCCCACACGTCGACGCAGCGCCACTTCATCCATGCCGCGGGCATTGACGTCACGGCCGTCCATTTCCACCAGCCCCTTGATCCGCACGCTGCTGATCAAATCGTTCATACGATTGAGACAACGCAGAAAGGTGGACTTGCCGCAGCCCGACGGACCGATCAGCGCAGTGACGGTATTCGCGAACACATCGATGCTGATGTCATCCAGCGCCTGGTGCTCGCCATACCACAAGCTGAGATCGCGTACGCGTACGCTCAGGTTTTCTTCAACGCTTTCGTTGCGTGTTACCGGCTGCCCCTTATCGGGTGTCACGTCGCTATATTGGTCGCGCACGGCATCATCCGACGCCAAGGACTGATCTTGCTGGGTCTGAAAATTCTGCAGGGTCGTGTCGTTCATGGCGATGAGTCCTGTCGGAAGTCGCTTACCAGCGACGTTCGAATTTGTTGCGTAACCACACGGCGAGCGCATTGAGAAAGATCAGCACCGCCAGAAGCACCAGGATGCCGCCTGCCGTCTTCTCGGCGAAGGCGCTATTCGGCTCGCTGGCCCAAGTGAATATCTGCGCCGGCATGACCGTCGAGGCGCCCGTTATCGAGATCGACGCATCGGGAATGAAGGCCACCATGCCCACGATGATCAGCGGTGCGGTCTCGCCCATGGCCTGCGCCAGGCCGATGATCGAGCCCGTCAGAATGCCCGGCAGCGACACCGGCAACACGTGATCGCGCACCACCTGCCAACGTGAACACCCCACGCCAAATGCCGCATGACGGATACTATCCGGCACACTGCGAAGCGCCGCACGCGTCGAGATGATAATCACAGGCAGCGTCATCAGTGCCAAAGTCAAACCGCCTACCAGCGGCGAGGAACGAGGCACCCCGAAGAAGCTGATATAAATTGCCAGCCCCAGCAGGCCAAACAGGATGGAAGGGACGGCCGCCAGATTGTTGATATTGATTTCGATGATCTGGGTCAGTTTGTTGTCGGGGGCGAACTCCTCGAGATAGACGGCCGTCATCACGCCCACCGGAAAGCATACCGCCATGGTGACCAGCATGGTCATTACCGTCCCGATAGCCGCCGAGGCAATCCCCGCCATCTCCGGCATCTTGGAATCACCGGTGGTAAAGAAGGTGGCATTGAACTTCAGGGCCGCACGCCCCTCTTCGACCAAGGCCTGGAGTGTTTCCTTGTCGGCGGGACGCAAGCGGTCCTCATTGCCCTTGAGATACTGATCGACACGACTATCGGCAATGACCCACTGAGTCTGCGTCGTGCCCATCAACGCCGGATTGTTTTCCATCTTCTGCGGCAAGGGCCGGAAAAACCCGCGCGAGATCAGTGGGCGCACATCTTCGTCGACGGCGGCCAACGGTAACTTCCGGGACTGCTCGTCGTAGCTGACCTCGACCTGTATCTGCGCTTGCTGGAAAGCGGGCCATCCGCGCGCCACCATGTCGGAAATGAAGACCACCAGAAAAGCCGCCGACAGTATCAAGGCGCCCATGGTCATCCATTTCATGCGCGCCGAACGCCGATGGCGTTTCTTGAGCTGCGCGGAAATTTCTTCGAACGATTGGCTCATGCTCTCGACCTATCGGATTACAGGTTGTTGACGCGATACTTCTCGCGGAAGCGGCGAATCATGAAGACCGATACCACATTCAGCGTCAGCGTCACGATGAACAGCACCAGTCCCAGGGCAAAGGCCGAGAGTGTCTGTGCGCTTTCGAATTCCTGATCGCCGGTCAGTGCCGCCACGATACTCACCGTCACGGTCGTCATATCTTCCAGGGGGTTGGCGGTCAGGTTGGGACGCATGCCAGCCGCCATGACCACGATCATGGTTTCTCCCAGGGCCCGCGAAACGGCCAGCAGCGATGCCGAGATGATGCCCGGCGCGGCCGCGGGTACTACCACGTTGCGTACCATTTCACTCTTGGTGATTCCCAGCGCCAGGGCGCCTTCGCGCAGGCTATTGGGTACCGAGTTGATGACATCGTCGGAAAGCGAGGAAATGAACGGAATGATCATGATGCCCATCACCAGCCCCGGCGCCAGCGCATTGGAATATGAAGCATCCAGCCCGAACAATCCGGCGATATCCACCACCAACGGGGCCACGGTCAAGGCCGCGAACACGCCATAGACAACGGTGGGGATCCCCGCCAGCACTTCGATGACCGGCTTGGCCGCCTTGCGAACGCGCATGGGTGCGAACTCGACCATGTAAACGGCTGCGCCCAGGCCAAACGGAATCGCCACCAGCATGGCGATCAAGGTAATCATGAATGTCCCGGCAAAGAGCGGAATCGACCCAAACTGAGCGGCACTGCCGCCTTCGTCGCCCCGCCCGGCGGCGGATAGGAAACTTGCCCCTGGATTCCAGGTCGTACCGGTGACGAAGTCCCAGAAGCTGTGCATCTGGAAGAAACGTAGCGCCTCGCTGATGATCGACAGCAGAATGCCCAGCGTCGTGAGAATCGAGATCATCGCTGCGGCGGCCAACAGCTTACGAATCACTCCTTCAATAGCGCGCCGGGCATGAAAATCGGAGCGCACCTGATTCAACCCCATGACCAGGCCAATCAAGGCAATGACCAGGCTCGCCGCCAACAGATAAGACGTGGGGATCTCAGCCCCCATCAGTAATAGGGCGAAGGCCCCCAAGGCGCTGACCAGAAGCGCCGGCCCGGCGGTAACGAGTACCGCAAACCAGGCATATTGATCCGGCTGTGCGTGCATCAACGTACCCGCCGCGCGTACACGCGAGGCTTTCGCCCGGCTCAGGATAAAGGCCACTCCGCCGAGTCCCACGAGGACTGCACCAAACAGCAGGAAGACGATATTCGTCGACATATCGGTCTCTCAGACAAATGTTGCTCCCTTGGGAGCCACTACCCCCTAGGGCCCATCAAGCAAATGAGCCGGCAGCGAGAGCTGCCGGCCACTTCATAGGTCCGCGGACGGCCTTACTGCAGGTCGCTGAGCTCGAGGCTCTCGCGATTTTCGACATCGCTGCGCGCCTGCTCACGCGCATCCTTGGGCAAAGAGATGAGCCCTAGTCCCTTGAGATAACCCATCGGGCTAATCATCTGCTCGCTCATGAACAAGTCGACGTAGGGATACACGGCCGGCACGTTGTCGGCATGCTGATTCTTGACATAGAAGAAAAGTGAGCGTGACACCGGATACTCACCGGAGCTGATGGCGTCAGGCTTGGGCGACACACCGTCGATGCTCGCGGCCGTCAGGGAGTCGGCATTTTCTTCAAGGAAGGAGTAGCCGAAGATACCGAACGAGGTCGTGTTCTCCTGGAGGCGCTGAACGATGAGGTTGTCGTTCTCGCCAGCGTCGACATAGGGACCGTCCTGACGGATATCGGTATAGCCCTCACCGCCGTATGCTTCCATGTCCTCGGAAGCGGCTTCCATCACCAACTCTTCGAAGGCATCACGCGTTCCGGAGGTGGTCGGCGGGCCGTATACCATGATCTCGCGGTCCGGCAGCGAGGAGTCGATATCGCTCCACTTGGTGTAGGGGTTGTCGACCAGCTCTCCGTCCTGGGGCACCTTGGCGGCCAGTGCCAGGAAGAGCTGCTCGCGGGTGAAATTGACCGGCTCATTGGCGTTGGACTCGGCGAACGCAATGCCGTCATAGCCGATTCTAGCCTCGGTGATATCGGTCACGCCGTTTTCCTGGCAACGCTCGAACTCGGAAGGCTTCATGCGGCGCGAGGCGTTGGTGATATCCGGCGTGTCCAGGCCTACCCCGTTGCAGAACAAGCGCAAGCCGCCACCTGAGCCCGTGGACTCGATAACGGGCGTTGGATAATCGGTGGTCGCGCCGAACTCCTCGACGACATAGCTAGCGAACGGATAGACGGTGCTGGAACCGACGATACGTAGCTGTTCGCGTTCCTGCGCTTGAGCGACACCCGCGACGCTCATCACGGCAGCGGTCAGTGCAGTGCTCTTCAAGACACGGCTCTTGAGGATACGGTTCATGCGGGTAACTCCTGTCGATGAGAGTGTTCAACCTTCGCGACACCTAAGATGCCCAATGAAGATGACAGCTTCATGACAGGAGTGAACGCATTTTTCCCTAACGACTGGCGACTGCTTCTTCGCTTGCGCTCCCGCGTAGCGCTCGACCGGCCAGCAAGCGCACACCAATATTGCCCAGCAACGAGGCACCGAGCATCGTCAACACCGTCGGCCAGGCACTGGCGATTTCGAAGGCCCCCACCAGCATGCCGGCGAACGCACCACTGGAAAATTGCAGGCATCCTTGTAGAGCCGTCGCCGTGGCACTCATCTTGGGGAAATGATCGAGCATCGACGACATGGCGTTCGGCGCGATCAGCCCCTGCATCCCGACGAAAATGACCATCAACGGCGCCACGTTGTAGATCGAATCCAACCCCGAGAGGATCAACGCTACCAGGGCCACGCCAGCACACAGTTGGATGCCCAATCCAACGACGAGGTTCTGCTGCGGGGTACGCTTCTTCAGCAGATGAATGTTGAGCCGATTGGAAGACGCCATGACCAGGATGTTGGCCCCGAACACAAAGGGATAGACCGCCGCCGATAATCCGTAATGCTCCATGTACAGATAAGGCGAGCCGGTGATGAATGCGAACATGCCCGCGAATGACATCGACACCGCACAGATATACCCCATCGCCTCGCGATGACGAATCACGTTGGCATAGTTGCCCAGCACCTGGCGTGGCGACGGCGCATCGGGATCGCGCCCGTGGGTCTCAGGAAGCTTGGTGCCAAGAAAAAACAACAGGAATGCCGCGTACAAGGCCAGAAACAGGAAAATCGACTGCCAATTGAAGATACCCAGCAGCACGCTCCCCACCGTGGGCGCCACGAGCGGCGCCAGCATCAGGATCATCGCCATGGTCGACATCACCTTGGCGGCCTCGCGCCCACTGAAACAGTCACGCACGATGGCCGCCGAGTTGACCACACAGGCGCCACCCCCCAGTGCCTGGATGAACCGCAATCCCCACAGTGTCTCCAGGGACGAGACCTGCATGATCCCCAGGCTGGCGAGCAAGAACACCACCAGGCCGGTCAACAGCACCGGGCGCCGGCCCAAGCGATCCGATAGCGGCCCACACAACAGTTGTCCGATGGCGAACCCGAACAGGAACACGCTCAGCGACAGCTCGGTATGATGAACGCTGGCGTTCACCGCCTCGGCAAGCGTGGGCATGGCAGGCAAGTAGGCATCGATGGCAAAAGGCGCCAAAGCGGTGTTAGCCGCCACCAGGAAGGCCAATCGCCGCGCATTGATTTGAGTCACGACATCTCCCGAAAAACATACGTCGACGCACCGATGCCCTGAAGGATCGGCACTCGATCATGAAGAAGGCTAAAGGCTAGTACGCTCATCATAGCCGATAACTGTTGCGCTGGGGACCGAGTACAGACCGTGTGTCCATAAACCGCAACAATCCCGCGCCATCATGGCAGTCACCTTGCAGCGCTCGACAAATTTTTTCACGAACCTGCATGCCTTCAATCTCACAAAACGACAGGGACTGCCCACCATGCGCGTTTCTTTGCTCCGCCGTTTACCGCCCTTGACGATCCGCTCCATCAGCATGCTGGTGCTGGGTGCATTCAGCATGATAGTGGTGGCCGTCGGTTTGCTGGGAGGGTATGCGCTAAATGTCGGCCAACAAGCCTTCGACACACTCGACCATCTCAACGCCGAACGCACCACCGTTCTCGATGAAGTCTATGTAGATACATTACGTGCCCAGTTGGCCATGAACCGGGCCGCCTCGCTGATCGAACGGCCGTCGTTCGATTCTCCGGGGCCGGTCCTCGACGAAGCCGAAACCTTGATGAACCAAGCAAGCGATGCCTTCGAGCGCCTCGACCCCGCATCTTCCTCGCCCGAGCTCGAGGCGTTGGGTCAACGCTTCCACTCGCTGTTCAATACCGGAATGTCCCTACAATTGATGCAGCTTCAGGAGGCCAACGAACGACTTTCAAACGGTGACAACGCGGCACGCGATCTCAGCGGCTATCGCTCCGGCCAGTCGCGTCTACACGATATGAATGCCGCCTTCATGGAGAGTGCCGATGCCTTCAAGGCCACTAGCCAGCAGCAAGGCACGGCCCTGGTCGACGACTTCGGCGTCATGGCTAACACGCTACGGCTATTGATCGGTGCAGCCATTGTCACCTCGCTGATCGCTATCGCGCTTGTCATGTGGGGCATTACACGCCGCGTGGTGGCACCACTCAACGGGCTGATCGAACATTTCGAGCGCATTGCCGAAGGGCGTCTGGATAGCCCGGTCACTGCCCGTGGACAACGCGACGTTCGCCGCCTGTTCGAAGCGCTCGATGGTATGCGCCAGCGCCTCGCCGCCAACGTCGGCGAGGTGCGTACCCGCAGCCAGACAATTCACCGCGATACCCAGCGCATTGCCGAAGACAGCCAGACCTTGTCCGCGCGAACCGAGCGGCAAGCCGCCGCTCTGGAAGAGACCGCCGCCAGCATGACACAACTGACAGCTACCGTGGGGCGCAACACCGAACACGCCGAGCAAGCCGTTACCCTGGCCGCCACGGCCTCGCACTCGGCCGAACGCGGTCAGACAGCGGTTTCACACGTCACCACCACGATGGACAACATCTACACCGATTCGCGTCAGGTCGAGGATATCGTCGCCATGATCGACTCGCTGGCTTTCCAGACCAACCTCCTGGCGTTAAATGCATCGGTCGAAGCGGCACGTGCCGGGCAACACGGCAGAGGATTTTCGGTCGTCGCCAATGAGGTCAGGCGCCTTGCCAGTCAAAGCGCCGATGCCGCACGCGAGATTCGCACGCTCACCGACAACGCCCGACGCAATGTTGAAATCGGGCGCCAGCGCGTCGCGGAAACCGGCGCCACCATCGGCGAGCTCGTCGCGTCCGTCGAACAGACGGCACAGCTCATGCGCGACATTGCCGACGCCAGCCAGGAGCAACATCAGGGCATTGAACAAATCGACCGCGCCATCGAGCAATTGGAACAACTTACCCAGGACAATGCCCACATGGCCAGTCAAGCCACGCATGCTGCCACGACGCTAGGGAAGGAAACGACCCGGCTTGAAGCCTCGGTACGCGAATTCGTGCTCGAGGATACCGACGTCAGGCCCACCGCCTCGTCATCGCACGACATCTCGCCGGCCTCTCGGGACAGCACCGCCTCCACAGCGACTCAGCCCCCGGCACTCACCACCGCCGTATGACGCAAGGCACATGTCTCGAGTAAATGACCCGAGGCTTTCAGCGGTGCGCCTTGGAACAATCCTCGTCGGATTTCTGCTCTTCGAGCAGGTCGACCAGCGGCTGGAACTCGTCACGGTTATGATCGCTCATGCGCATGAGGATGCGGTGTGCTTCGAGGATGCGTTGCTGCAGGTCATGCTTGTCGGCATTCACTTGGGGAAGCTCATCGAGACTCGCTGGCTCGGTGAGCGGTGCCTCTAGCAAGGTGAAGTAGCGCGAAAACCCCATGACGTCGAGCATGCGGCGCACATCGGGATGCTCAGCGACGATGGTCGGCGGCTGCTCGAGACGCCCCTGGACAGCCATCGCCACTTTGGCCAGAAAGCCCAGCGCCGAGGAATCGACATTGGTCGCCTCGCGCAGGTCGATCATCACCGCGACAAGGCCCGGACTCTCGGCCACACGCTGCGCCTGCTGATCGAGCGTCGCGCATAACGTCAGACGCACGTCACCACTGAGCTTGAGCACGAACACACCGGCGTCGAACGCCGCCTGAATACGCCCTTCATGCATGGTCGAATCCACTCAAAGTCATCATGGTGAGATCATCCGGCAATTCATCGCCCAGCACGAATCCGTCTTTCAACGCGTCCACCGAGTCACAAGCGGCAATCCGGTGTTTCAGTGCCTCGAGACGCTGATCGAGGGTATCGCCGCCCAGGCACTCCAGGATGCCATCGGAGCAAAGCCAAAGGCGGAATCGTTCCGGCAATGTACAACCATAGGTGGGGAACTCGACATGGGGAAACAAGCCCACCGGCGGCCCCACGCCCTCGAGCACGCTGACGTCGCGATCCACTTGCAAAAAGGGCATCGGCATCTGCGCGCCGAGCGAATAGTGGAGATAGCGTTGCTCATGGTCAAGCACCCCGGCAAACACCGTGGCATGTTTGCCGATCCCCGTCTCCAACAGCTCGCGGTTGAGCTCCGTCAGGCAGCGTGCGGGGAAGGTCTCAGCCTCCTGCAACCGCCACTGAGTCAGCCAACGATTGCTGAGATACTTGAGCAGCACGGTTACAAAAGCCGACGACGCCCCGTGCCCCGAGACATCGACGAAATAAAAGAAACTGTAGCGCGCATCGCAACGCTGAAAGTCCAGAAAGTCGCCCGACAGATAAAGCGACGGCGCTAGCCAGTAATCGGCCCTCACCCCATGCAGCGTTATCGGGCTGGCAGGCAGCAGCTTACGCTGGATCTGCCAACCGGCCTGCTGGTCGAGCCGTAACATAGCCAAATGAGTTTCCAGGCTTTCATTGAGCTCAGCCAGGCGTTGGCGGTCGCGTGCGTGCTCCTGGGCCAACCGATGATGTTCGATGGAGCGCTCGATCAAGCGACGCAAGATATCGCCATGGCATTCCGGCTCAACCAGATAGTCGACCAAACCGGCGTCCACGGCCTGCAGCAGGTCGCCGTCGAGGCGTGTCTCGCTGATAACGATGGTCGGCCAGCGTGCGGCCAACATGGTCCACTCATCCCGTGCCACCGCTCGCACATGGGCGACTACCAAGGCCACGTCCTCGGGTAACGCGTCTACCGACGTCGTCGTCAATACGGCAAACTGCCCACTTCCAATGAGACGCGCCAGCGCATCTCGCGATGCGCCGGGCGTGTCGAGCAGACCGATCAGAGTACGTGCGTTGGCCATGCGAGGGCCTCGGGATCAATCGGCGAAGGCGTCTTCGTCGTATTCGAAATCGTCGCCGAAGTCACCACTGGCGAAGGGGTCTTCTCCCGTTTCACCGTCGTTGACCTCATAGCGCCGGTTCTGGAGATACGCATCACGAATGAAGCTGTAACGATCGCCGCTAATCAACTCTTCGCGGTCGAGAAGTCCCGCTCGGGTATCGATGAGATCGACGAAGCGCAAACCATAGCGCACCGAATCTTCTTCGACATAGGTTACCGGGTCGGTATACCAATCCACGGGTAATCCCGAGGCATGGCGCAACGTGCGTCCGCCCAGCACCGGCAAGACCACGTAAGGGCCTTCGCCGACGCCCCAGGTGGCCAACGTCTGGCCGAAATCTTCTTCGCGTTCGGCAAGGCCCATGCGTGATGCCGGGTCGAGAATGCCGCCGATCCCCAGGATGGAATTGATCACGAAACGCCCGGACGCCAAGCCGGCGTTGGCCCACTTCCACTGCAATACGCTGTTGACCGTGGTGCCGATCTCTCCCAAGTTGCTGAAGAAATTGCCAACCCCCGACTGAACCGGCTCGGGGGTTACATAGTCATACCCTTGAGCGACGGGCTTTAACGCATAACGATCCAGTGTGTCGTTGAAAGCGAACACCTTACGGTTATACCCCTCCCAGGGGTCGTCGGGATTAGCGTCCGTCTGGCCCTGCGTCGCGCAGCCGCTTACCGCCGCCGCCATGCATGCCACGGCCAGCCACTTGGTCATTTTCATCAAGCCTTTACCTTCTGCAATAATATACTGCCCGCACTGTAGCCCGCTCCGAACGAACAGACCACCCCAACATCCCCCACGGCCAGATTGTCGCGATGCAGATGCAAGGCGATGATCGAACCGGCGGAACTGGTGTTGGCATAGCGATCGAGAATCACCGGCGCCTCGCTTTCATCGGGGTCGCGCCCCAACACGCGCCGTGCGATCACATCGTTCATATGTCGATTGGCCTGATGCAGCCACAACCGCTTGAGATCACGGGGTGCCACATTCTGCGCTTCGAGGTGTGCGCCAATCAATTCGGTCACCAGCGGACACACTTCCTTGAAGACTCGACGACCATCCTGCACGAATAACTTGTCGGCGACGAACGCCGGCTCGGCGTCGACTCTGTGCTCCGTCACCCGGTCGAGAAAGCCGAAATTGTTGCGAATCGCGTTCGAGAAACGCGTCACCAGGCGCGTGCTCATGATCTCGAAGCGCTCCTCCGCTTGCGCCACATCGTCGGCCTCCAGCAGGACCGCAGTGCACGCATCACCGAAGATGAAGTGACTATCGCGGTCACGGAAATTGAGATGCGCCGAGCAGATCTCAGGGCTCACCACCAACACACGCCTGGCACTGCCGGCACGGATTGCATTGTTGGCCACATCGATGGCGAACGTCGCGCTGGAGCACGCCACGTTCATGTCAAAGGCGTGCCCATCAGCGCCCAATGCTGCCTGTACCTCCACGGCAATGGCCGGATACGCGCGCTGCAGGTTGGAACACGCTACAATCACCATATCCAGCTCGCTGGGCGCAACCTCGGCATTGGACAGCGCCTGGTGCGCCGCTGCCACCCCCATTTCGGCCTGCACGCAGAGCTCGTCATTAGCGCGTGGCGACAATTGTGGGCGCATGCGGTCGGGATCGAGGATCCCCGCCGCTTCGACCACGTAGCGACTCTGAATCCCCGACGCCTTGACGATGAACTCGCTGCTCGAATGTTCGAGTGGCTCACGGTGTCCGTCGCGAATCGCCTCATGATGGCGCGCGTTTTCACGGTCCACCCAGGCATTGAACGAGGCCACTAACGTCGCGTTGTCGATGGCATTGGGGGGTGTGTAAAGCCCCGTTCCGGTGATGGCCGCGTGCGTCATGAGCGTGCTCCCAGGTGCGTTTGACGTGTAGACGTTAGGGGCGCGGTGTCACTGCTGACGTCCCGTCAGCTCCGCCCAGCGACGTTCGAGGCGCTTGACCGAGACCGGCGCCAGAGTGCCGAGCTGCTGGGCGAACAACGACACCCGCAATTCTTCAAGCCACCAGCCGAACTCAACGAACTGCGGATTGCGGCGTCCCTCGCGCTGATCGGCATCGCGCCGCGCGTGCAAGCGCTCCTCGAATTCGTGTACCTGATGCATGGCCGCCTGATCGCGATTGCGTTCACGCGGTGCCTTCTCGAGCCGGATCAGCGCCGCCTGCATATAGCGCGGATACTGCTCGAGCCAGGCCTCGGCATCGCTGATGAAACCGGGATGTACCAGGCGGCTCATCTGGGCTTTCAAATCACTATAGACCAGAGCCAGGGACAAATTGAGGTTACCCTTGAGTGCCTTGGTCACCTCGAGATGCCCTTCCAGGGCCTTCTGGAGGGTCGCGACCAGGGATTCGGCATGCGCGACGAGGTCGCCGCGCGTAGCCTCGATGCGCGACTCCAGGACCTGACGATCGCGCGGCAATGGATCCACGGCGACGACTTGCAGGAAGACCGCTTCGATCAGGTCATCGACGAGTTGTTGCTTGCTGCCCACCTTGGCGAACAGCAACGCACAGCGATCCACGCCCTCGAGCTCGCGGGCAAGATAGCGCACCTGCTCGGGCAAGCGCAGCATTGCCGCGCGCTTGATACCATGACGGTGCACCGCGTACGCCTTGTCTGGATGATCGAACGATTCGATGGCCAGGCTATCACCCTGATCGACCAGCGCCGGATAGGCCTCGACGCGAATGCCCGCCTGCTGAGTGGAACGCGATTCGGGAATCGCCTGTTCCGGTAGTTCCGCCAAGGCCTCGGCCGTCGGCCCGCTCGCCGCCAGTGCCTTGGCGCCTTGACTCGCCGCCTCGTCGAAACGCTGCTTGAGAGCGCCCAGGTCGCGTCCTTCGCCAAGTATCTTGCCATCGTGATCGACCACGCGCAGATTCATGACCAGATGCGCCTCGAGGGCCTCGGTGTGCCAGTCATCGGGGCCCAGGCGCACGCCGGTACGCCGGCGCAGGAACTCACCCAGCGCCTCGGTCAGCGGACGCTCATCGGGCACCAGCGTTGCCAGGGCGGCATCCACCCAATCGGGAATCGGCACCACCTGGCGGCGAATCGCCTTGGGTAGCGTCTTGAGCAACGCGATGCACTTCTCGCGCAACATTCCCGGCACCAGCCATTCGAGGCGTCCTTCGGGGAGTTGCGAGAGCATCGCCGCCGGCACCGTCAGAGTCACGCCATCATCGGGCTGCCTGGGCGCGAAATGATAGCTGAGCGGGTAACGCACGCCATTGTGCACCAGCACAT
This sequence comes from Chromohalobacter sp. 48-RD10, assembly GCF_029889785.1. Lineage (NCBI taxonomy): Bacteria > Pseudomonadati > Pseudomonadota > Gammaproteobacteria > Oceanospirillales > Halomonadaceae > Chromohalobacter > Chromohalobacter sp. 48-RD10. Next base: position 202,537 of record NZ_JARANX010000001.1, read on the forward strand.
CGGGATAGGCCTCTTGCGTGATCTCTTCAGCGTCACGCGCCATCAGCGTATCGCGGTCGAGCTTGAGCACCTCGGGGGCCTCATGCTCGGCTTTCTTGCGCCAGCGCTCGAAGCTGCGAGTACCGGCGACGTCCGCCGGCAAGCGCGCATCGTAGAAGGCGAACAGCGTCTCCTCGTCGACCAGGATATCGCGCTTGCGGACGCGATCCTCGAGCTCCTCGACGTCGTCGATCAAGGCACGATTGTGCTGGAAGAAATCAGCCTGGCTGCGATATTCACCCTCCACCAGAGCGCGGCGGATGAAGAGTTCGCGCGCTTCCGCCGGCGCCACCTTGGCGTAGTCGATGCGCCGCCCGGTGACGATGGGCAGGCCGAACAAGGTGACCTGCTCGAAAGCCACGACCTGGCCACGCTTCATTTCCCAATGCGGTTCGCTGTGGCTGCGCTTGATCAGATGCTCGGCCATGGGCTCGACCCAGTCCGGTTGGATGCGCGCCACATCACGCGCATACAGCCGCGAGGTTTCTACCAACTCGCCGGCCATGACCCACTTGGGCGTCTTCTTGGCCAGCCCCGAGCCGGGATGAATCATGAACTTGCGATTGCGTGCGCCCAGATACTCGCGATTTTCCTGCAGCGTCCCCAGGTGCGAAAGCAGCCCAGAGAGCAGCGCCTTGTGCAGGCGTTCACCGTCGACACGAGGATGCGCCGTCGCGGGGGCATCTTCCTTGGGCGGCAGCACCGCGCTGGAAGATTCGAGCCCCATGTCACGGGTCAATTGCTTGAGCTGGCGAAAAGTATCGTGCCACTCGCGCAAGCGCAGATAACTCAGATAGTTGTCACGACACCAGCGCCGTAGCTGGTTGCCGGACAAGGTCTCGCGCGCATGCTCGACGCCATGCCAGAGGTTCAGCCAGGCCGTGAAGTCGGATTCGGGGTCCTGCCACTGGCGATGTTGCTGATCGGCGGCCTGACGCTTGTCGGCCGGGCGGTCACGCGGGTCCTGGGCGGCCAGTGCGCTGACCACGATCAAGGTTTCGCGCAGGCTGCCATGCTCGGCGCCGGCCAGCACCATGCGCGCCAGGCGTGGGTCGATGGGCAAACGGGCCAGGCGCCGCCCCAGCTCACTCAGACGATTCCCGGCATTCACCGCCCCCAGCTCATAGAGCAGGCGATAACCGTCCTTGACGAAGCGCGAGTCCGGCACATCGACGAAGGGAAACGCTTCGATGTCGCCAAGCTTGAGTGCCAGCATCGACAGGATCACCGAGGCCAGATTGGTGCGCTGGATCTCGGGTTCGGTATAGGTCGGCCGCGCCAGGAAATCTTCCTCGCTGTAAAGGCGAATACACACACCCTCGCTGATGCGCCCACAACGCCCCTTGCGCTGATCGGCACTCGCCTGGCTGACGGGCTCGATGGGCAGCCGCTGGACCTTGGCGCGGTAGCTGTAACGACTCATGCGCACCAGGCCAGGGTCGATGACATAACGAATGCCCGGCACGGTCAGCGAGGTTTCGGCAACGTTGGTGGCCAACACGATGCGGCGCCCGGTGTGCGACTGAAACACGCGATTCTGCTCGGCGTTGGAGAGTCGCGCATAGAGCGGCAGGATCTCGGTGCCCCGAAGATCGGCACGCCGAAGGGTATCCGCCGTCTCGCGGATCTCGCGCTCGCCGGGCAGAAAGATCAGCACATCGCGCGGCCCGCTGAACCAGCCTCGCTCGCGCTCGATGGCCTCGACCTCTTCCACCGCATGCAGGATGCCTTCCTGCAGGGAGCGGTCTTCCTCGTCGGCGGCATCACGGACCAGCGGCCGATAGAACACATCCACCGGGTAGGTGCGCCCCGAGACCTCGATCACCGGTGCCGGCTTGCCTTCACGTCCAAAATGTTGACTGAAACGTTCGACGTCGATGGTCGCCGAGGTAATGATGATCTTGAGGTCCGGGCGCCGTTCGGTGAGACGCTTGAGATAACCGAGCAGAAAGTCGATGTTGAGACTGCGCTCATGAGCCTCGTCGATGATGATCGCCTCGTAGCGCTCGAGATCCGGGTCGTTCTGCGTCTCGGCAAGCAGGATGCCATCGGTCATCAGCTTGACCAGCGTGCGCTCATCAGTCTGGTCGGTGAAACGCACCTGGTAGCCGACTTGCGCCCCCAGTGGCACTTCCAGTTCTTCGGCGAGACGCGTGGCAACGGTACGCGCCGCCAGACGCCGTGGCTGCGTATGGCCGATCAGGCCACGCCGCCCCAGCCCCAACTCGAGACACAGTTTGGGCAGTTGGGTGGTCTTGCCCGAGCCAGTTTCTCCGGCCACCACGACAATCTGGTGTTCGTCGAGCGCCGCCAGCAGGTCATCACGGCGCTCGACCACGGGCAGCTCTTCGGGATAACGCAGGGTCAGCGGCTGGGCACGCCGCGCCGCCAAGGCCTCGCGCGAGCGCGCCAGACGGGCTTCGATCTCGCGCAGCGAACGGTCGATGGGTTTGCCACCCCGCGCGCGTCCTACCAGCTTGTCGAGACGCCGCCCCTGATCGCGGGCGTCGCGCAGCAGGCAGTCGTCGAGTTGCGCGCGCAGGTGCGCCAGTTGATCGTGGGCATCGCTCGTCGGTGTCGTGCTCAAGGGCGCCTCATGAAATCAGCAAAACGGCTCGCCTCCACAGGAAGGCGAGCCGTCAATTGTAACGCCAAGCCCGACCTCACGCCTATGTTGCCCCGTCACCTGGCGCCGATTCTTTGCTGTCCTGGCTATCGCGTAGCTCGCGACGTAATACCTTGCCGACATTGGTCTTGGGCAGTTCATCGCGAAATTCGATGAGCTTGGGCACCTTGTAGGCGGAAAGTTCCTGCTTGCACCAGGCGCGCAACGTCTCGGCATCCAACGCCTCGTCGCGGCTCACCACGAAGAGCTTGATCGCCTCGCCGGAGGCATCGTCGGGCACGCCGATGGCAGCGACCTCGATCACATCCTCGTGCGTGGCCACCACGTCCTCGACTTCGTTGGGATAGACGTTGAAGCCGGAGACGATGATCATGTCCTTCTTGCGGTCGACGATACGCACGTAGTCGTCTTCCTGAATCACGGCGATATCACCGGTGCGGATCCAGCTCTCGGCGTCCAGCGTCCTGGCGGTATCCTCGGGGCGATTCCAATACCCTTTCATCACCTGCGGGCCCTGCACGCACAACTCGCCGGGGTCGCCCCGCGCAACCTCTTCGCCTTCGGGGCCGATCACCTTGATCGAGGTGCCCGGCACCGGCTTACCGATGGTGCCCAGTTGAATACCGTCCGGCGGATTGACGCATACGATGGGCGAGGTCTCGGTCATCCCGTAACCTTCCAGGATCGCGCAGCCCGTCACCTCTTCCCAACGTTTCGCGGCGGCCTTGGTCAGCGCCATGCCACCGGAGATAGTCAGCTTGAGACGCGAGAAATCCAGGGCGCGGAAGTCTTCACGCTGGCAGAGCGCATTGAATAACGTATTGAGCCCCACGAAACCGGTGTAATCGGTCTTGCGCAGCGTCTTGATGAAGCCGTCGATATCGCGCGGATTGGGAATCAGCACGGTATGATTGCCGGTGATCATGGTGAACAGGCAATTCACCGTAAAGGTGTAGATATGATAAACGGGCAACGGCGCGATGATCGTCTCGCGCCCTTCCTCGATCAGCCCGGCGATCATCTGTCGCGTCTGCAGCATGTTGGCGATCAGGTTGCGATGCGTGAGCATGGTGCCCTTGGCCACGCCGGTAGTACCACCGGTGTACTGCAACACGGCCACATCGTCGGTCTGGCATATGGCGGCGTCACTCGATTGCCCTCGCCCGCGTGTCAGAGCATCGCGAAAGCGCGTCGCCTCGGGCAATGTGTAGCGCGGCACCATCTTCTTGACGTGCTTGACCACGGCATTGATCAGCGTGCGCTTGGGAAAGTCATGCATGTCGCCGAGCTCGGTCACCAAAACGTGACGAATCGCCGTGCGCGGCAGTATTCGCTCGAGCTTGTCGGCCATGTTGGCGAGAATCAGGATTGCCTTGACGTCGGCATCCTGAAATTGATGTGCCATCTCACGCTCGGTATACAGCGGGTTGGTATTGACCACCACCAGCCCAGCGCGTATGGCGCCGAAGATCGCCACAGGAAACTGCAGCACATTGGGCAACTGGATAGCGATGCGATCCCCCTGGACGAGATCGGTTTCCTCGCTGAGCCAGGCGGCGAAATCCCGCGAGAGGCGTTCGAGCTCCGCATAGCTCAGCGTTTGCCCCATGCAGGTAAATGCCGGCTTGTCGGCGAAGCGCCCGCAGGTGTGGACGAACACCTCGTTGACCGAGGCGAACTCCTCCATTCCTTCGAGAGGCGGACCGGAAACGACCGGCGAGGTGGCGTGGCTCATCATATATCTCCGCTGACCGAATCGACTTCAGAGGACGCCGATATTTATTATTGAATCTCGCGCCTGGGTGATGCTGAAAAAATACAGGCTCTCCGCAAGATAGCGCGACACAAGCGACTACACCAGCCGGCTCGGCGCACATGATGAAACATTGTTCGATAATCTGTCGGACAACATCCTTGGTGGATCCGTTTCCGTTATAACAGGTCAGCAGGAATTAAAACACTCGATTGAAACTAACGTTCAATAGCGATCATCGACACATATCCATAAAAAACGGTTCACGAGGGCCGGAAGACAAAAAAGCCCCGGCACCATGCCGAGGCTCTGGATCTTGTCGATGGTCATAACTGCGGTTCGTGCCGCTGACGATGACGACGCCGGCGGGAACGCCGACCCAGCCTCCACAAGAGTGCCAGCGCCAATAATAGCGCGGCGAACACCGCCCAGGTCGTGGGACGCTTGGCGTAGGGTTCGACATGCGGTCGCAGCGCCTGCCACTCGTCACCGGCCTTATCCCATAACGCGCCGGCCAGGGTGATCAAATTGCCCTCTTCGCGCGCATCGCTTTCATCCTCTTGAATGGTGGCAGCATCGTCGTCCGGCAACGCTTCGGCCCGCGGCCCATCGCCATCGACATCGGCCCCGGAGACGCCGATACGCGCCTCGGGATTGAGGCGTAACGCAGGCAAGGCAATGGACCAGGTGCGATCATCGAGTGTCACCGACACATCAAGATCCAGCGGCACCGATTGCTGGGGATCGACCTCCGGCAGCGCTACCTGCCATGTCCGCTTGCCATCGGGCACCACGTCGAGCGTTTCGCCCAAAAGGTCCGCCGATATCTGCGTGTTGTCGACGTTCAGGCGCGGATGCTGCGCTTCCAGGGTGACTTGCGTGGCGTCGTCGTTCAGCGTCGCGGTCACGGGGGTGACGACATTGACGCCCTGCACGCGCTCGCGCTGCCATGAATCGCTATCGGCGTTAAGCACCAAGCGAGCATTGCCTGTCTCCTCGGGCGCCGCCAGCGTACCCGTGAAGTGCCCATCGCCACCCGCTTTCAAGGACGTGGAGGCCAGCGTTTCGTCATCGAGCCCGCGCAACTCTCCCCGAAGGCGCACGTCTTCCGGCAACGTATCGCCCTCGAGGGTCTCACCCTCACGGGATAGCCAGACATCCAGCGGTACATCGAAGCCCAGATACAAGGTCGGTGGCAAAGTATCACTGCGCAATTGCAGCGGCGACTCGATGCTCACGCGGCTATCGCGTCCCACCGGCCCTTCGATATGCCACTCGCCCACCTGCGGTTCGGGCACGCGGATCAGGTCATAACGCGGGTTGCTCTGCCAGAGCATGTCATCGGGATGATCGTCTCGTGTATAACGCGCACCGTCGGGACCGACCAGAGCGATCTCGGGCGCGTCCTCGTCGTGAAACAGCAGCGCATTGAAGCCCTCGACCTCGTCATCGACATCGAAGCTTCCCTTTTCAAGCGGCAACTGGTCGCTGGGAACGATGCGCTCGAGCACATCGAGAAACGCCCGCAGCAATGCTTCAGGCGTTTCGGCCACCGCCGCCAAGCCACCTGTCGTCTGGGATATCCGCTCGAGCAGCTCGCGATCCACGTTATGCGAGAGCGCAATGGTATGCACCACCACATCGCGCGAGGCAAGCTCAGGCGCCAGCGAGGCCAACAATGTCTCGCGCGACGCCGTATCGCGGGTGCGTTTTTCCTCGCCACTCCCCGGCAGATCGACCATGCCGTCGGTCAACAGCATCACATGGCGCTTGCCCCCCGGCGCATCGGTGGCATCACGCAGCACCCCTTCGATATCCGTGAACTGCTGATAGTCGACCAGTTGCGGTGCCAGCGACCGAGCACGCTGCCGCCATTGGGCGTCGACCTTTCCGTCGGGCAAGGGATTGCGCACCTGAGAGCCGAATGTCCACACCGAACCACGCGCCTGCGAAGGCAACAAGGTCGCCGCCAATTGCAGGGCAGAGGCTCTCAGGTTGCCGGGATCGTTGGCTTTCATGCTCCCCGAGACGTCGAAAATCATGCGGACATCCGGCGTCCGGGATGCGGTGGAATCCTGTGCCCAGACCAGGGGCGGGAGCCCCCCAACAATGCACAACAACAGCAACGTGAACAGCGCTCGCATGACCCTTCCTTCTTTTGTAATGCGGATATCAGAGCGTTTCAGTTGAGCACCGGCTCGCGACGCTGAGCGGCATCGTTCCGCGAATCTTCGGAGGACGACTTACGCTGCTTGCCACCACCGCGGGGGGCGTCGTTATCACCACCGCTATTGCGACGCCGGCGCCATATCCACATCAGCGCACCTAGCACGCCGCCTATCGCCATGCCGACCAACAACAGCGGCGTGGCCACAGCAAGCTGGCCACCATCGCCCTGCAAGACGCCCACCGCCGTGACGACGATGGCCGGCGCGAGGCCGGAATAATGCTCACCGTCCTCCAGCAAGGGCGAGGTAAATGGCGCCACCGCCCATAACATACCCGCAACCGCACCCGTGACGATCCAACGCGGTAAATTGGGCAAAAAGCGCACCCCGAGGTAGCCGGTGACCAGCACCAGAAGCGATAATACAAAGTAACTAAGCCACAACTGTGGCAAGGAATCGGAAATCAGCATCGCGTCCTCTCGCGTTCGATCTTTCTTCGACATGGTACACCGCTGCACATGAAAGCACAGCCGCACATCCCTGCGCTTCACGACGCGACCCAACTCTCGCCGGTCGCACGCTTCAAACGCAAGGACGATCCTCACTGGCATTGGCTGGAGAATCGCGACGACCCCGAGGTGGAGAGCTTTCTCGAGCAGGCCAACCAAGAGTCCACCGCCTGCTTTACGCCCCTCGAGCCGCTCGTCGAGACGCTCTACGCCGGCCACCTGGCGCGTCGTGAACTGGCCGTCGATGGTCTGCGCACACCGCTCGATCACCATACCTACTGGAGCGAAACCGCCCACGACGCCGACTATCCGATATGGTGGCGCCATCCCAACCACGACGCATCACGGCGTGAATGCGTGCTTGATGTCCAGGCCCGCGCCCTGCATCACGACTTCATGGAAGTCGCCGACATGGCCATCGCACCCGATGAAGACTGGCTGGCGTGGACCGAGGACACCAACGGCGACGAGAATTTCGATCTTTTCCTGCGCGTCCTGCCCGACGGCGAGCCCCGGTGTCTGCTGACCGATATCGGCCCGGAGCTATGTTGCGCCGAGGACAACCGCAGCCTGCTATTCACGCGTTACGACGACACGCAGCGCCCGGACAGCATCTGGCGGCTGGATATCGAAAGCGGGGAAAGCGCGTGCCTGTTTCGTGAAACGGACGCCGAGTTCTGGGTAGGGCTGGGCAAAACCCGTTCACGCGCCTGGCTGGTGCTGGAAACCGCCTCCAAAGACACCTCGGAGTGCCATCTGATTCCAGCGGCAGCACCCGATACGCCGCCGCGCTGCGTACGCGAACGCGTCAAAGGCGTCGAATACGGCCTCGAACATCGCCCCGGTCACTTTTACATCCTGCATAACCAGAACGCACCGCACTTCCAGCTCGACGTCGCGACCGAGTCCACGCCCGGTGACTGGACACCGCTGCTCGACCACCAGGAGCATCTGACGCTGGAAGGCGTCGATGCCTTTGCCTGGGGACTGGTCATCACCGAACGCGATCACCGCGAGGCTCAGGTGCATCTCAGCATAGTCGCGCTCGACACGGATACGCCGATCAAGCATCGCCTGCCGCTGCCCGAAGCGCCCTGCAGCCTGATACTGGGCGATACACCCAACTTCGACACTCGCCGCCTGCGTCTACACGAGGAATCGTTCACACTGCCGCCGCGCTGGATCGAGCACGACCTCGATACCGACGCGCGGCGCCTGCTCAAGGCCCAGCCCGTGCACGGCGACCTTGCTCCCGAGCAATTGGTATGCCGCCGCCTGTGGGCCGAAGCCCACGACGGCGAACGCATCCCGGTCTCCGTCGTGGCACGGGGCGATCTTATCGAGCAAGGTCCGATGCCTACGCTGTTATACGGCTATGGCGCCTATGGCGACGTACTCGACCCGTGGTTTTCCATAGCCCGGCTCGAACTGCTGTCGCGGGGCGTGGCATTCGCTGTCGCCCATGTACGTGGCGGCGGCGACCGGGGCGAACCTTGGTATCTCGCCGGCAAGCTGGCGCACAAGGAAAACAGCTTCCGCGATTTCCTGGCCGCACGGCACGCGCTGGTCGAACACGGCATCGCGGATGGCGAACGTATCGCCGCCTATGGCGCCAGCGCCGGTGGGCTGCTGGTGGGCGCCAGCCTCAATCTCGAACCGGATGCCTTTTGCGCCGCCGTGCTCGATGTGCCATTCGTCGATGTGCTGCGCACCATGAAAAACCCCGACCTGCCGTTGACGACGGCGGAATACAGCGAATGGGGCAACCCCAACGAGCCGGAAGCGAAACGTCACATTCGCGACTACTCGCCTCTCGACAACCTCGTCGCGCAACCCTATCCCATGTTGTTTCTGCAAGGCAGTTGGCATGACTCGCGTGTGCCCTACTGGGAACCAGCCAAGCTTTACGCGCGCCTGACAGAACTTGCGGCCCAACTGCCCGCCGCCGAGCGCCGCCCCATCCTCCTGCGCACCGACATGGCCGCCGGGCATGGCGGTGCCTCGGGTCGCTTCAAGGCCTGGCACGACAACGCCCGTCAGGATGCCTTCCTGCTTTGGGCCCTGAGCCTCGCCGACAACGAAATGCTTGCTAACCGAGCGGACTGACACCGCATAATGAAGAAGGCCCCTACCGGGGCCTTCTTCATATCAGTCACCTCACCATGCCACCGAAAACGTCATTGGCACGGAATGATGTCGATGATGTGCTCCTCGAGGTCGTCGTCCGCCACTTCGCATTCGCTCACCGCGAAGTGGCGCACGCTCTTCTGCTGGCGATGCATGCGCCGTGAATCGCCCGCGATCAGCGGATGCCAGGCCGCGAGCTTGCGCCCCTCGGCCAATCGACGATAGGCACACGACGCCGGAAGCCAATGAAACGCCGCCAGGTTATCGCGGGTCAGCTTGGTGCATCCCGGCACGTGCTCGAAGCGGTTCTCGTAATCGCTGCAACGGCAGGTATCGATATCCAGCAACTGGCAGGCCACGTTGAGCGTGGCGACATCGCCGCTCTCGTCGTCTTCGAGCTTGAGCAGGCAACACTTCCCGCAGCCGTCGCAGAGCGCTTCCCACTCTTCATCGTCGAGCTCTTGGAGGGAAAAGCGCTCCCAGAAACGTTCACGCATGGGTCAGTACCGTGCCTCGGTGGGCGCCTTGTATAGATCCAGCATGTAATCCTCGCGTGCCGGCGGCATCTGCAGATAAAAGCCTTGTGTCTCGATGGCGGCCAGTACGTCCCCCGGCTTGGCCCGCGCCAGCGGCTTGTCTTCACCGAGCAGCATCACAAGCACCGATACCGGTTTACCGAACCGCTCAAGCAGGGCTTCGGGCACATCCGTCAGCCCGCGTGCGCGATCCACGTATAAATACATCTCGTCGCGACGCGGGCTCTTGAAGATTTCACAGAGTCGTTTGGGCATCGTCTTCACCTTTCAGTGATCGGCCAGTGCCTGGGTGAACGCCTCGGCCAGCAAGTGGCCACGCCAGCCCTGGGGTAATGACAGCGGCACACCGTCCAGATCCGCCATCACCAGGGCTTCGAGATCGCGGCGATTGGCCAACACCTCAGGAGCGATGTCCAGGCGTTCCGCCTCGCGGTTGACGACAGTCTTGAGCGCCTTGAGCCGCGTCTTGAACGCCGATGAATGCGGTGGTGGAAGCGATGCCGGTAATGCCTCGTCATCTAGGTGAACGGCGGCTTGCACCATCGCCAGCAAGGTATCGCCGTCATGTTTGATCAGCTTGGGCCTGACGCCTTCGATGGTCGAGAGCTGATGGCGGTTGTGCGGCATCTCCACCGCGATCGCGAACAGCACCTTATCACTCGCCAGCCAGCCCCGTGGCAGATCGCGGTGTCGCACCTCGCCTTCTCGCCAACACGTGAGCGCCTGATAAAGCGCCAACTGACGCGGCTCGAGCCGCCACAACTGACGATGACGACGATACCACTGTTCATCGGCATCGCGGTTGCGACGATGCGCTTCGCACAGGCGCGCGCACTCTTCTTCCAGCCAGGCCAAACGTCCCTGCTGTACCAGCGCGTCGCGCTGCACCTGCCAGACAAGCGGCAGATAGACCACGTCCAGCGCGGCATAGCGTAGCTGTGAGTCGGACAACGGACGCCGCAGCCAGTCCGAGCGCGTTTCCTCCTTGGGCAACACGTCACCGGTCCACTGCTCGACCAAGCGTTGATAGCCCAGCGATGCCTGGGTACTCAGCAGGCTTTGCGCCACCTGCGTATCGACGATTGGCGCGACGGCGACATCCGCCCAGCTCTCCAGTACTTCGAGGTCTTCGCCGCTGGCATGCAGCAACTTGAGCGGTCCATCCGCCCCAAGAAGCGATTGTAGAGCGCTATCGGCCGCCACGACTTGCGGATCGATCAGGAAGGCCTCATCGCCGCCGGCGTAGAGCTGCACCAGCGCCGCGATGGGAAAGAACGTCGACTCGCGATGAAACTCGGTATCCACCGCCAGCCAATCGGCGTCGGCCAGCGCCTCGCACGCCTCAGCCAACGCGGTGGGCGTTTCCACCCAGCGAATCTCGAAACTCGGAGGCATCCCGTATCCTTGTTGACGATAATGAGGGTCAGCTCGACTCTTGCGCGAACGGCAAACGACCATTGAAGGCGCGACTCAGCGTGCCACCATCCACGTATTCCAGCTCACCTCCCATGGGCACGCCGTACGCCAGGCGTGACAGACGCACGCCGGTACCATGCAGTTGTTCGGCGATGTAGTGCGCAGTGGCCTCGCCTTCCACGGTGGGATTGGTGGCCAGAATCAACTCCTCGATGGCACCGTTCGCGAGCCGCTCATCGAGCTGATCGAGCCCAATGTCCTCGGGGCCGATGCCATCCAACGGCGACAAATGGCCGTGGAGCACGAAATAGTGGCCGCGATAGCCGCCGGCCTGCTCGATCGCCAGCATGTCGGCCGGCGATTCGACGACGCACAGCAGTCCTTCATCGCGCCGCGCATCCTGGCAAATGGTGCATAGCGGCGTCTCTGTCAGCGTGCGGCAGCGCTGACAATAGCCTACCTGCTCCAGGGCCTCGCCCAATGAGGCGACAAGCCGACGGCCGCCATCGCGGTCACGTTCCAGCAGATGCAGAGCCATGCGCTGCGCGGTCTTGGGACCCACGCCCGGCAACACACGCAGCGTCTCCAGCAGTTGATCGACGAGAGGAGAGAACGCCATCGCTTAGAACGGCATCTTGAAGTCCGCCGGCAGGTTCATCCCTGCGGTGACTTCTTCCATACGCTCCTTGGATGTCGTCTCGACCTTGCGCACCGCATCGTTGACGGCAGCGGCCAGCAAATCCTCGAGCAGCTCCTTGTCTTCTTCCATCACCGAGGGGTCGACATTCACGTTACTCACGTCGTGACGACCGTTCATGGTGACCTTGATCATGCCGGCCCCGGCCTCGCCCGTGACTTCGGTCTCGGCGATTTCCTCCTGGACCTTCTGCATCTTTTCCTGCATTTCCTGGGCCTGTTTCATCATATTGCCCATTCCACCTTTCATCATGTTCGTATCCTCAAGGAGTTCTAAAAAGTCAGAGCCGCCGACGACTTACGTATCGGAAGCGGCGCCATCGGTCGGCGCCACGCTGCGTTCCAGCAAGTGGGCGCCAAAATCGTGTTCTAGCATTTGAATGTGCGGGTCGCGGCGCAACGCTTCAACCGCTTGAGCATGACGCTCTTGTGCCAGCCGCTCACTTTGCGAACGCGGCGTATCCAGGTTCTCGGGCAGGGCCTCGACCGTGACATTCAAGCGCCGCTCGATGCCCTGATCAGCCAAGGCCTTGGTGAGACGCTCGACGTGCACATCGGCCAGCATCGCCCCCTGCGACGGGTCCAGCCGCAGCGCCAGCGTTTCGCCGTCGTCGTGCTCGACGATGCAGTGCGCCGCCAGGTTGCGCGTCAGCCCACCCAGCGCCAGCGATTCGAAAACCGCCAGCCAACGCGCGTGGTCGAAAGCGCCCGTCTCGGGCATGGCGGCGACAGGCGCCGAGGGTTCGGGATCAGGCTCATCCGCCTCAGCGACGACATTCATCGCCGGGGGCTCCGGCACGGCGGCGGGTGGCTCGGAGGCGACAGGTCCCGGGGCGTCATCTAGCGCCCACGGCGGCGCATCGTCCACATCGGCAACGCCAGCGGCGTCCGCCTGGCGTTGCGCCTCGTCTTCAAGCGCGGCATCGGCAGATTCACCCGGCGCATCAGCCATGGGAGGTGGCGTCTCTTCCGCTACCGTAGGCGTTTCGACTTCCGGTACTTCAGTGTCAGGCAGCTCTGTTCCAAGCCCTTGTGTCTCAAGCCCTTCTGTCTCAAGCACCTCTCGCGAAACATCTTCACCGCTATCGTCCGCCGCAGGACTGCTATCGCCTGCTGCGGGCGCCTGGCTCTCGGGGGACGACGGTTCGCCAGGCGAAGGTGCGACGGCAGACGCCGGTTGGTTTGGCGTGGGCTCAGCCGTGGGAGCGCTCGGCGGCGCGGCGGCTGGCGCTTCATTCTCGGCCGCGCCGCGAATCGGCAACGGTGTCTGCGGCGGCTTGGGTACGCCCTGGGGCCGGAACGCCAGCATGCGCAGCAGCGTCATCTCCAGCGCGGTACGCGGGTCCGGCGCGCTCTCCATGTCGCCACGCCCCTGCAAGGCGATCTGGTAGTAGAGCTGCACGTCCTCGGCGGTGAAGCGCGCAGCCAGCGGCAGCAGTGTGTCGCGGTCACCGTGGCCATTATCCAGTGCATCCGGCACCATCTGGGCGATGGTCAGGCGATGGAAGACGCTGGCCAGATCATCGAGGATGGCACCGAAATCCGGTCCTTGCTCGGCCAGGCTGGCGACTTCCTGCAAGACCCGCGCGGCATCGACCTCGGCCAGTGCTTCGGCCAGTGCCAACAGGTGACGATGATCGAGCGTACCCAGCATCGCGGCGACATCGGTATGACGCACCTCACCCTGCCCGAAAGCAATGGCTTGATCGGTCAGACTCAAGGCGTCGCGCATCGAGCCCTCGGCGGCCTTACCCAGCAGCCACAGTGCCTGATCGTCGAAAGCCACCGACTCGGCCTCGAGAATATGCGTCAGATGCCCGACTACACGCTCCGGCGGCATGTTCTTGAGCGTGAGCTGCAGGCAGCGCGAGAGTACCGTCACCGGGAGCTTCTGCGGATCGGTCGTCGCCAGCAGAAACTTGACGTGAGGCGGCGGCTCCTCGAGCGTCTTGAGCAGCGCATTGAAACTGTGCGTGGAAAGCATGTGCACCTCATCGATGAGGTACACCTTGTAACGCCCCTGGGTCGGCGCGTATTGCACGTTGTCGAGCAGCTCGCGGGTATCCTCGACCTTGGTCCGCGAGGCGGCGTCGACTTCGATCAAGTCGACGAAGCGGCCCTCATCGATCTCGCGGCAGGTCTCGCATTCACCGCATGGCACTGAGGTCACACCCTGCCGGCAATTCAGGCACTTGGCGAGAATCCGCGCCAGCGTCGTCTTGCCGACCCCGCGCGTGCCGGTAAACAGATAGGCATGATGCAGACGCCCCTGGTCGAGCGCATTGACCAACGCACGCGACACATGCTCCTGGCCGACCAGTTCGTGAAATGTGCGGGGGCGCCATTTGCGGGCCAGAACCTGGTAACTCATACCGTCGGGATGTCCTTGCAGATCGGGCCGATTCTCACCTGGCAGCACCAAGCACTCGACACAGAGGGGAAGATCGTTAAAACATCCATTCTAGCGGGTAGCGGGAACTTCGACGAGGGGCGAGTCGACATCGAGGCCGAGCAAGAATACGGGGGACATAATGGAGGCGGCCCCATCAGCCACATCCCGGCACACGCAGCCACCACTACCGTTGCTCCCTTCCGGGCCTGGCGGGGTTCGCGGTTTAGCGTTGCGGGAGGACCGACAGGGCCACCACAGCAAAATCGGTTGACGAGCATGATGTCGCTACCGATACGTCCGGATGTAAGGAAAACGCCACGCGCTTTCAATGACTTGCCCCGAACGCCGCAGCACTATAACAGCGTGACCGCTGGTCGGCAAGGCATCAAATGATCCAGCGCCTGTCGTGCACTATGGACGAGAGTGGAAAAGCACGGCCTTCCCCGCGTTCAAGGAGAATGATCATGCTCCCGATACGGGACATTGGATCAACCGTCAACGACGTTCGCCCCCACCGGGATACCGGCGGGGGCGAGAGAAACGCACCGTACTGATCAGACGTCGGGGATCGAGTTAACCGACGTTCTCCTGCGCAGCACGCATGCGACGCCGCAGGACCGGTCCCACGACCACGGGCAACACCAACCCGATGATGGCCAGTGCCCACAGCGTGATCGACAGTCCGCTACCCCACAGCACGCTCCAGTCGCCATTGGAGACTGTTAGTGCATGGCCGAGGTTCTTTTCCATTTCCGGCCCCAACAGCAAGCCCAGAATAATGGGTACCAGCGGGATCTCCAGCTTGCGCAGGATGTAGCCGGCGACGCCGAAGGCCACCATGAAATACAGATCGAAAGCAGAGTTGCTGATCGAGTAGATACCCACGAACGCCACCATCGTCACGAT
This sequence comes from Chromohalobacter sp. 48-RD10, assembly GCF_029889785.1. NCBI lineage: Bacteria > Pseudomonadati > Pseudomonadota > Gammaproteobacteria > Oceanospirillales > Halomonadaceae > Chromohalobacter > Chromohalobacter sp. 48-RD10. The sequence continues at coordinate 217,705 of NZ_JARANX010000001.1, forward strand.
CGGCAGCAAATACTTGGGCGGCACCGAGAGCAGCTTGACGAACATCCCCACCAAAGGAATGTTCAGCAGCAACAGCAGGAAGTTACCCACCAACAAGGCAGCGATGACCCCCCAGACGATATCGGCATTCTGGGTAAACATCATCGGCCCGGGAGTGATGTTCATCGAGATCAACAGCGCCAGCAGCACCGCCGTTGTACCGCTTCCCGGTACGCCGAGCGTGAGCATGGGCACCAGGGCACCGGAGGACGCCCCGTTGTTGCCCGCCTCAGGCGCCGCGACACCGCGCGGATCGCCCTCGCCGAAATCTCCCTTTTTACCCAGAACCTTCTTCTCGAGGGTATAGCTGATGAAACTTCCCAGCGACGCGCCGGCGCCCGGTAGCACCCCGGAAATGAACCCCAGCACACCACCACGCAGCGTGGTGGGGAAGATCGAACCGATATCCTTCCAGGACAGCTTGAGCTTGTTGACCATCACTGAAGCGCCGCCACTGCCCGCACGCGCCTCGATGAAGAACAGCAGTTCGGAAATCGCGAACAAGCCGACGATGGCAATGATGAAGTCGACGCCCTCGTAGAGCTCCAGCACACCAAAGGTGTAGCGCTGGGTGCCGGTGTTGTCGATACCCACCGTGGCGATCATCAACCCAATGGCCGCCGCAAGAATCGTCTTGACGGGATTCTTGCCGGTAATTCCCCCCAGGGTGGCGAAGGCCAGCACGAACAGCGCGAAATACTCTGCGGGTCCAAACGTCAACGCGAACTTGGCCAGCAACGGCGCCAGCAGTATAAGACCGATCGTGGCGATCAAACTCCCCATGAAGGAAGCGATCGCCGAGATCGCCAGCGCCTCGGCGGCCTTGCCTTTCTGGGCCATCGGGTAACCGTCGAGACACGTCATCATGGCCGGCTCATCACCGGGAATATTGAGCAGTATCGACGAGATACGCCCGCCATACATGGCCCCGGCATAGACGGAGGTCAGCATGATCAGCGCGGTCTCCGGGGGTAGGCCCAGCGTGAAGGCCAGCGGGATCAGGATGGCCACGCCATTAGCGGGTCCCAATCCCGGCAAGGCCCCGATCAAGGTCCCCAGGAAGGCCCCGATCAAGGCAAACATCAGGTTGTGCGGCGCCAACGCGACACTAAACCCATCAATCAGATAGCCCAGGGTTTCCATCAACTTCCCTCCAGTACACTCAACACGCCCAGCGGCAGGGACAAATCAAGGCCGATCGTAAACAAAAAATACACCACAATTCCCGCAATCAGCCCCGTGATGTAGGCACGAATGGGCGCCGTCCCCATACGCCAGCACAGAGTGCCGACAGCCAGGGTCGTGGTGATAATGAAGCCCAGGGGCTGAAGCAACAGCACGTAGACGATCAATACCACCACGGCGATCAGCAGCTCCAGCCCCGTACGCATCGGTGGCCATGCTGATCCCGAATCGGGTTTGACGATCAGATACAGGCTACTTAGCGCGAGCACCACAGCCAGCAAGATCGGAAATGTCTCGGGCCCGATGGCCTCGCCTCCTCCGAAAGGTTCGGGAAACTGAGTGGCGCCCCAGCCGTACGCGACGGCCAGGACGAGCATCAGTAGACCGAAGACGCGGTCATTGCATTTCATTTAGACAGTCCGATTTCCTTGGAAAGCTCTTGGATATCCTGGATCTGCTTTTTCACGAACGCGTTGAACTCATCAGCACTCTTGTGGAACGGCATCAACCCGTTCTTCTTCATGAGCTCTTTCCATTCGTCGCTTGCGTAGACGGTGTCCATCGCATCGATCCAGTACTCACGGGCGTCATCGGAAATATCCGCCGGCATGTAGAAACCACGCCAGTTGGGACCCAGCGCATCGATGCCCTGCTCCTTGGCGGTCGGTATGTCGCTGAATTCGCCAGGCAGGCGCTCTTCCGAGAGCACGGCCAGGATGCGCAGATCACCGGATTCCATGAAGCCTTTCGCCTCGGAAATATCACCGGTAAACGCGTCCACGTGGCCACCGACCACCTGTGTCAGCGCCTCGCCCCCATTGTTGTACGAGAGGTAGGGGATCTTCGGCAGCTTGCCGACGTCGGCCGCTTTCGCCGCGATCAACACCTTGAGATGGTCCCAGCCACCCTTGGCACTACCACCGGCGAACTTCACCGCACGCGGATCGTCCTTGAGGGCATCCATCAGATCATTGAGGTTTTCGTACTCGGAATCCTTGCTTACCGCGATGACGCCATAATCGGCACCCAGCGCACCGATCCAGTTGACCATGTCAGCATCCATGCCCTGAAACTGGCCCTGCGCCAGGCGCGTGGTAGTGGCAGTGGAGGCGGCGACCAGCAACTGCTCGTCTCCGGCACGCTTGCTCACGGTGTGTGCATAGGCCACCCCACCACCGGCGCCGGCCATGTTGATGGTCTGCACACTGCTCGGCACGAGATCCAGATCCTCGAGTACATTGCCAATGCTGCGACAAGTGAAGTCCCAGCCGCCGCCCGGATCAGAAGGCGCGATGCACTCGACCTTGCCGGACGGTTCGAAAGCCATGGCCGTGCTGGCTCCCAGTGTCAGCGCGACCGCCATGACGATTTTGAGCGGCGTCTTGAAAGACATTGTTGTTATCCCCTTTGAACGAGAATTGAAATGGGTTGCAGGCAACCTGACACTTACCTTACAGTTCTGTAAGGCAGAACAACGTTCCCTTGAGCAGAAAACTAGGCGTGTCATAAGCGAGCGTCAACGCTCACGCCGCCGTTCAAGACTAAAGTTGAATACCGCCATTGCGACACGCAAACACCTGGAGAGACCCGCCATGGCGCAAGACCGGGTAGAGGCTGTCGAACGTGCGCTATCCGTCATGGAAGCCTTCGACACGCAGCATGAAAGCCTGACCTTGGCCGAGCTGGCCGAGGCAACCACACTTTATAAAAGCACGCTGTTACGCTTGCTCGGTTCGCTGGAGCGTTACGATTACGTGCAGCGCGATGCACGCGGGCGCTATCGTCTGGGTGCCACGCCGGCGCGCCTAGCCCGCCGACATGTGCCTTCGCGTCAGTTGGCCAGCCTGGTCATGCCGATTCTCGAACGTTTATGCCGCGACACCGGAGAAACCGCCGCGCTACTTTCATGTGAGGAAGGCCAGATGGAGTGCCGTTTGAGCACCTTGCCGGACACGGATCTGCGCCATACGTTACACCCCGGCTATCGCTGGCAGTGGCAGGACGGCGACCCCTCTTTGGCCTTGCCGGGCGGGACGATGACTTGCCACGCGGTCCCCGACACCGCGTACTGGCTGAGTCTTTCCGGCCCCAAAGGACGTTTACCCGCTCGTGAGGCGAGGCGCGCCCTGCAAGAAGCCGCGACGCGACTGAGCCAACGCGCATTGCAGGACTATCCGTCATGACCCCCGAAACCACTGCCCCCCTGTTGCTGGTCGAGGACGATGCCCTGCTAGCCAGCACGTTGTACGACGCCCTGAGCCTGGCTGGCTACCGGGTCGACGCCCTCGAGGACGGCGACGCCACCTTCACGCGCCTGGGCTCCCCCAGGCATGGCTATGCATTGGTCCTGCTCGATCTCAATCTGCCGGGCCGCGGCGGCCTCGAGATACTCGAGGCCATGCGTCGCCATGATAGCGACACGCCGGTCTTGATCCTGACCGCACGCGGTGCCATCGAAGATCGCGTCAGGGGACTCGATCTGGGCGCCGACGACTATCTGGCCAAGCCCTTTGCGCTGGACGAACTGGAAGCCCGGGTGCGGGCCCTCTTGCGTCGTCGTCAGCATGACGATGGCACGCAGCTGCATGTCGGGGCGTTGCATTTCGATACCCTGACGCAACGCTTTACCCTTGATGATGTCACGCTCGAGCTGCCGCCTCGCGAGCAGCGCCTGCTGGTGTATCTTATGCGGCATGCTGGCGAACCGGTGGAAAAAGCCTATCTGCTCGAGCATGTCTTCGCCGAGGACGCGCTCGGTGACAATGCCATCGAGGTCTATATCCACCGCCTGCGGCGGCGTCTTGCCGACTCGTCACTGACGCTGCGCACCGTGAGGGGGCTGGGTTATCTATTGGAGAGCGAGGCGTGAGCCCATCAGTCAACTCGCCCAGCCTCTACCGGCGCCTGCTGATCTGGCTACTGGTGCCCATGCTGGCCCTAGGGACCTTGATGCTCGTTCAGTCCTACCTGGCCTCGCGCGATACCGCCGATCGGGCGTTCGATCGACTGCTCGAGTCGGCCTCGCTCTCCATCGCCGAGCAGGTCAAGCGCCAGCAGGGCCAACTGTGGATGGATTTGCCTCCGGCGGCCCTGAAAATGCTGGCCTCGAACGCCGAAGAGCGCGTTTTCTATGCCCTTTACGATGCCCATGACAACTTCATCAGCGGCAACGCCGAGCTGCCACGCATCGATAACGGGCAAGGCAGCATGCGCTTCACCAACATCCAGTGGCACGATATGGCGCTGCGCCTCGGCGTGCGGCGCTCACAACTCGAGGGATGGCGCGACCGCCAGCCTTTCGAGGTCCGCGTGGCGCATACCCGCGAAGGGCGCGAGGCCCTGACACAGACGCTTTTCCAGGGCAGCATGCTGCGTTTGATCGCCATGGCGATGTTGGCCATTGGCGTGGTGCTGCTCGGGGTACGCATGGCGTTGATGCCCCTGACCCGACTACGCCGGGCGATCCGCGCCCGCGATCCGCGCACCCTGGCACCGCTCGACCTGACGCTCCCCCGCGAGCTCGCCGAACTGCGCGAGACCCTCAACGACCTGTTGGCGCGCATGCGCCGCGTGCGCGCCAACCAGGAACGTTTCATCGGCGATGCCTCGCACCAATTGCGCACCCCGCTGGCAGGGCTTTCGGCACGCGCCGAGCTCGCCCTGCGCCAGGACGACCCACGCGCCTGGCACGATGCACTCGGCGTCATGCGCGGCAGTGCCGACAAGACCGCGCGCCTTGCATCACAACTGCTCTCCCTGACGCGCCTCAACAACCCCGAGTCGATGCCGGAAGCCCGCGATATCGATCTTTGCGACATCGCGCGGCAAGCCGTACGCGACGCCCTGACGAGCTGCCATCGCGCGGGCATCGACCTGGGCGTCGAGACGCCGTCACATGCGGTCATCCAGCACGCGGTCGAATGGCAGATCGCCGAGGCACTGGCCAACTTGATCGATAACGCCAGCCGCTATGGCGCATCACGCATTACGGTGCGCGTCGGCGAGGACCCGATGCGTCTCGAGGTCGAAGATGACGGTCCCGGCATCCCCGAGGCGCAACGCCTGCTGGTGCTGCGTCCCTTCCATCGCGGCATGGAAGGCAACCAAGGCTCGGGGCTTGGCCTGGCGATCGTCGACGGCATCGCCCGAGCCCATGCCGCCAGACTCACTCTGGTACCGGCACGCCCGAATGCCGAGCCACCAGGTTTGCGCGTGCGCTTGCATTTCACCGAGGAGTCAACACCATGACCGCGCCCTATCGTTCGCTCGCGCGCTGGGCCGCCGCCCTCGCCGGCATGATGCTATCGGCCATGGCGCTGGCCGATGGCGCCCATGTGCTGCGTTACACCGCCGACCATGAGGCCAACGCGCCGTCACTGGAAATTCACGGCGCTCTGGATAACGATCTGATGGCCCCGATGCTGGCCGATTTTCATGCACGCTATCCCGACATCGACCTCACCTACCGTAACCTGACCACGCTCACGTTATACCGGCGCTTCCTGGCGGAAGACGAGGCCTCTGCCGACGTAGTGATGTCCTCGGCGATGCCCTGGCAATACCAACTCGCCAACCGCGGTCATGCACAGGCACTGACCACGCCTGCAGCACGGCAGTGGCCTCAGGCGTCTCGCTGGCGCCACGAATTATTCGGCTTCACCTTCGAACCCGTGGTCATCGTCTATCGACGCGATGCCCTCGAGGGCGCCACGCCACCGGACAGCCACGAAGCCTTGCTGAGCTTGCTCACCCGCGAACGCCAGCGTCTCAAAGGTCGCGTGGTGACTTACGACCCCTGGCGCAGCGGCGCCGGCTATACTTATGCCACCGAAGACGCGTACATGTCACCGCGCTACTGGGAACTGGTAGCCGCCTTGGGCGGCGTGGAAGCAGAACTGGCCGATACCACCGGAGAAATGCTCGACGGCCTGGCCGAGGGACGCTACGCCGTCGGCTATAACTTGCTGGGTTCCTATGCACGCGATTTCGTGGCCGATCACCCGCAATTGGAAATGGTCATTCCCAGCGATTATGCCCTGGTGACACAGCGTCTGGTGCTGATTCCCAAGCGCGCGCCCCGCCCCAAGACTGCCGAGCGCTTCGTCGATTATCTGCTCAGCCGTCAAGGTCAGCAGGTGATCCGCGACAAGACTCCGCTCGGGGCGGTACACACCGCACTCGAAGGCGAAGGCACTGCCCGTGACTTACGCAAGACCCTTGGCGATGCCATTCACCCGATCGCCATCGACCCCAGCCTGCTGGCCACGCTCGACACCCTCAAGCGCCATTCGCTGCTCGAGCGTTGGCAGCGCGAGTACACGCGACTCAGCGACAGCGGGCCGTGAACGCATGAACGTCGCCCAGCCTCGCGCTATACTGCACGGCGTTTTATCGACACTTTTTCAGCAACTCTTCCAGCGGTGTGGGCATGCAACGTCTCGACCAACTTCTCGTCGCCCAGGGCTGGGTACGCTCACGCACGCGGGCTCAGCGTCTGATCCGTCATGGGCGAGTCACACTGGTCTCGACGGACCCTCCGCGCACGCTGACCAAGCCCGGCGAGAAAGTCGCCGACGACAGCCGTTTCCAGCTCGCCGACGATCCGGAAGAGCGCTACGTCTCGCGCGCCGGAGTCAAGCTGGAGGCCGTTCTCGACACACTGGGACTCCGCCTCGCAGGCATGACGGTACTCGACGTGGGACAATCCACCGGCGGGTTCACGGATTGCGCCTTGCGCTACGGCGCCGCGCGTGTGGTGGGTATCGAGGTCGGGCGCAAGCAGCTCGACGCGTCGCTGCGCGAGGATGAACGCGCCATCTGCCTGGAAGGCGTCAACGCCCGCGCGCTTCCCCAAGAGCGGCTCGCCGTCCTGGCACCGGAGGGACTGCACGTGGCGGTCATGGACGTTTCCTTCATCTCGCAGACCTTGATCCTGCCCGAGCTCGCCGCCGTGCTATCCTCCGGCGCGCACTTGGTCTCACTGGTCAAGCCGCAATTCGAGATCGGTCCACGCAAGGTCGACGCCCACGGCATCGTCCGCGATCCGGCTCTTTACGCGACGGTGGAAGCTCGCATCCGCGAGAGCTGCGCCGACACCGGTTTCGAGATTCGCCACTGGCAGGAAAGCCCGCTGCGCGGCGGCGATGGTAACCGCGAGTTCCTGCTGCATGCGATCAAGCGCACCTGACGGCCGCTCTCCCTCATTCATCGCTGCCAGCCGTGCCGTCTCCATCGGGGCTGCGACCGGTATCGACATCCTCGATGCCATCGCGGCGCGTCGGCCTTGAGGACGTTACTTCGCCGCCCAACGGGGCATTCTGCTGGGATTGCGAACTTACCCAAGCCTGCCGCCCCGAGGCATCGTGCAGCCAGACATCCATCTGATTGAACGCAATGCGGATGCCGTGTTCGTGGAACAAGGCATCGAGGCGTCGATTGATTTCATCGCTGGCATACAGGCGATCCATCAAATCGTTGACGAAGATCCGCAACTCGAAGCTGAACGCCGTCGCGCCATATTCAAGGCAGAATATCTGCGGCTCGGGCTCCCGCAGCACGCGTTGGTTTTCCTCGGCGGCCTGGCGCATCAGGCGGTGGACCTGTTCCAGGTCGGAGCCATGCGACACGCCATAGGTCAGCACCACCCGCGTGATGTTGTCGGAAAGCGACCAGTTGATCAGTTGATCGGTAACGAAGGTCTTGTTGGGGATGATGATTTCCTTGCGGTCGAAATCCGTCACCGTGGTGGCACGAATGCGAATACGGCTGACCGTACCGTGCAAGTTCCCCAGGGTGATGGTATCGCCGATACGTACTGGGCGTTCGAACAGGATGATCAGCCCCGAAATGAAGTTGGCGAAGATCTCCTGTAGCCCGAAGCCCAGCCCCACGCCCAGTGCGGCGACCAGCCATTGCAGCTTATCCCACGACACCCCGAGCGTTCCCAGCGACACCACGACCCCCGTCCCCACGATGGTGTAGGAAAGCAGCGAGGAAATAGCATAGGCACTGCCCTGCTTGAGGCTCAGGCGCGAGAGCACCATGACCTCCAAAAGCCCAGGCAGGTTGCGCGCCATCATCAAAGTCAGCGCGACCAGCACCAGCGCCGTGAGCACATCGGCCACGGCGATCGGGCTAGTGGTCATCGCCTCACCCTGGCCGCTCTCAACCTGCCATACGGTGACATTGTCGAGATAGGACAACACGCTCAGTAAGTCCGCCCACACCACGTAAAGCAGCAGGGTAAAACCCAGAAACAGAATCAACTTGGACAGGCGCAGCGACTGCTGGTTGACCTGCTCCATATCCAGCGGCGGCTCTTCGACCACCTCGAGGCCGCTTTCGGTGTCCTCCTTGGCCTGCGCACGGCGACGCGCCACCGCGCGCCGATAGGCCAGGCGCCGCGCCGCAACCGCCAACCCGCGGACGACCGCAGCTTCGACGAGAATCCACAGCCCGAGAATATAGATCGAAGTGATGAATCGGCCGATCAAACTTAGCGCGGTGTACTCGAACCCCATGACAATCAGGCCAGCCAGTATCAAAGGCACGACCGATAACGCCAAGCCCAGCAGCAGACGGAAAAGCTTGAGGCCAAAAAACGGTACATGAGCGAGGATCAGACGCACCAATACTACGGTCATCGCCACCAGTCCCAGCAGCAGCAACAGCAGCGACAACGGCCGCTCCGCCAGACGTCCATCGCTGTAGGGCGCGACGTTGCTGATCAGAATGACCGGAATCAGTGCGATGCCCAACCATAGCAACAGGCGCCGCAAGCGCAGCACGTACTGCGGTGACCAGTGAAAGTGGCGCGCAGCCACGCCATCGGCGACCAGCAGTCGTCGCGACCAGGCGATGACACCCCACGCCAGCGCCAGCTGCAGCAACGCATCGCCCAGCACCACGGCGAAGCCATGCCCGCCCAGATTGAGCGCCCCACCCACGGCCGCCAAGAACAAGGGGCCATGCGCGGCCAGCAACGCATTGAGCGCAATCGCGCGGGGCGTGTGCATCTGGGTGTCACGCTTGAGGCGCCCGATTTCCCCATGCAGCCGTAGCAGTGACGCCTTGAGGCGACGCCGCCATAACAACAACCCGCCGGAAAGCATCAACAGCGGCACCATGGCGAACGCCTCGCCATCGGGGCGCTGCTGCGCGGACACCAATGTCGAACGCCAGTCGCCGTCGGTCGTGCCCTGCCACAGCGTGCGCGGAAACTGCCGCAACCATGTCAAGTCCAGCGGGCGCCCGTTGGCCACCCAGAACAACTGCTCTTCGATGGTCGCGCGCAGCTCGTCACTGATCTTCAGCAACTGTTGCTGATTGAGCTGCTGGTTGATGGCAATCGTCAGCAGGTTGCCATATTCCTCATCGAGCTGGCCGAGCAACTCGCGGCGCGACTCGAACAACTTGGTCAACGCCTCACGCAACCCCGGGGCGTCGTCTATATCAGCATCGGCCAGGCTTTTATCGGCCAATTGCTGGGGGCGTCGCAAGGCGTCGTGTTGCTGCGACAGATCGAACTGACGTAGGCGCAGGTCGGCGATTTCATCCTGTAACCCGCTTTGTGCGTCCACTTCGGGCAACGACTCTCGCTGCTCGCGAAGGATTCGCGACAGCAGCAAGCTGCCGCGAATCGCATCGATCTGTTCGTTGAGCGTGCGCTGGACCTGGCGCACACGATCAAGCTGGGTTCGCGTTTCGATCCCCTCGCGCACCAGCTCGTTAGCGCGATCGGTCACCTCCAGCAATTCACCGCTCAGGTCGCGATTGACCTGCTGAACCTTGGTCAACACGGGGTGGGCAGCGATGGCCTCGGCATCTTCGCGGCCGACATCGGCGATAGCCTTCTCCGACTGCTCGCGCCGCTCCCGATCCAACGCGGCCTGCAACGTCGACAATTGACTTTCCTGGAGCGCAATGCGCTTTTCCAGCACGTCGCGCTGCTGCATCGCCAACTCGCGCAGGCGGGTATTGTGCGAAAGCTCGCTCTGATGCCAGCGCGCGCGTCGCTCGGCCAATGCCTGCTCGACCCGATAGCGGTCGCGCTGGGCAAGTTCGGCCTCGCTTGATCCCTCGACGTCGCCCAGTTCGGCAAGTTGCGACTGACGCCTATCGGCACGTTCCCGAGCTTCGGCGATCGAGGTCTGGGCACGTTCGGGAAGAGTCTGGGCACTAATCAACTGAGCATTGACGTCCGCCAGACGGCTTTGCAGCGTCTCGAGCTCTCCCAAGGCATCGCCGGTACGCTCGCGCAACTCATCCAGCGACAAATCGCCAAGGTCGCTCTCACGCGGTGACGTCGACGACTCTTCCAGACGCTGCAGCTGTTGCGTCAAGGATTGCGATTCCTGAGAGGCGTTCTGCGCACGCTGCTCGAGCGCGTCGAGTTTATCGTCGACCGAGTCGAGTTCTTTCAGTGCCTCCAGCGTCGCGCGCGTATCGTCTATGGCCGCGCGCTGGTCGCTATCGGGCTGCTCAATGGACTGCAGCCGCTCCAGACGCGTCGTCAGCGCGTCGTGTTCAGGTAATGCCGACTGCGCCGAGGCGTCGCCAATCGCCCACAGCAGGCAAATCGAGACACATGCGATACAATGGATCACACGCCACTTGGCATGCGCTCGCCCAGGCCAGCATTGCCAAGCGAAGAAATGATGCCAGCGTCGACACGACATGCTCTGTCCTCGTTCTCATACGTTGCGCCGATTGTCGGTGCGTGACACGCACATGGCAATCTCGTGCGGATATTTGCGTTCGACTACCAGCGTGATAGAAACATTCACGCTGACCAATGCTAGCCATCGACAAGGTACTAAATGACATGGAGTCACCACGCCCCTGCTTGCCGATTCTCGTGTTGCTCACGCTCATGCTGTCCGCCTCTGCGCAGGCCGCCACAACCCTGAGCGATAGCGAACGCGAGGCCATTGAAGCACGCGTCCAATCCCTGGAAGCGGAGCTTCACGAGCTGCGCGAAACCTTGGCCGACGACGCCGCGACCACAGAGGCTGACGCCACCCCCGAAGAAAGCGCGGCTAAGAACGTGGAAGTCCGCGCCGACAAACGTCGCGAACTGGAACGCGAGTCGTCGCGCAATCCTCTGGCAGTGACCACGTATCGGCGCAACTACCTACTACCGTGGGCCTATAACGCCAATCCGGATCAAGACCGCTTCCGCCAGGTCAGCGATGCGGCCAACGCCGATAACGCCGAGGTCAAGTACCAGTTGAGCTTCAAGGTCAACCTAGTCGAAGATCTGTTCGATGATAACGGCGATGTATACTTCGCCTATACCCAGCGAAGCTGGTGGCAAGCCTACAATTCCGAAGCATCGGCGCCATTTCGCGAGACCAACTACGAACCCGAAATGTTCGTCAGCTTCGATAACGACATGAGTGCCTTAGGCTGGACCAATACTCTCAATCGCATCGGCTTCGCTCACCAGTCCAACGGCCGCTCTGACCCGTTGTCGCGTAGCTGGAATCGTATCTACGCCGATATGGTGTTCCAACGCGGCGAGTGGGCGGTGAGCGTCGCGCCCCACTGGCGAGTCCCCGAGAACGAGGAAGACGACGACAACCCCGACCTCCAGGATTACATCGGCTATGGCGACATCACCATGGTGCGCGCGTTCGGCGATCAGGAAGTTTCCCTGCTGATGCGTGGCAACCCCGGCAAGGACCATTACGGCGCCCAGTTGGATTACTCATTCCCGCTATTCGGCAAGGTTCGCGGTTACGTTCAGTATTATCATGGCTATGGCGAAAGCCTGATCGACTACGACCACATCAATCGCCGTATAGGGCTCGGTTTCAGCATCAACACCTTCCTGGCCGGTATTCCTGGCCTAGAGTAACGATGCAGGCTAGGAAGCACTGTTGATACGGTGGCCTGGCCTGCTATGCTAAATATGCCATTAACCTGTCAAAGGAAGACACCATGACCATGCAGCCTACCGGCGGCCACAGCGAAAGCGAAGCTTCCACCGAGCAGCTCAAGGATGACCTGCGTCACCTATCACAGACCGTTGAAGAACTGGTCAAAGCGACAGCTGACGATTCTCGAGGACACATCACCGAGGCACGCGAGCGAGCTCAACAGCGCCTGAGCGATACGCGCGCCAAGCTTGAGGCGCGCGGCGAAAAATTCTACGAAAGCGCACGCGACCAGATGGATTGCTGCGATCGTTACGTGCGTGACAACCCCTGGACCAGCATCGGCATCGGCGCTGGTGTCGGGGTCGTCATTGGCTTGCTCATCGGGCGTCGCTAATGGCAGATCGCCAGGGACCGGCGGAGCGCGTCATCACCTCGGCGCGCCGCCTGCTTTCCAATGTGATTGCCACGGGCGAGACACGTTTGCGTCTCGCTGTGCTCGAGCTGGAAGCCGAACGCGACCGTATGCTCAGTCTGCTATTGCTGGCAGGCGCAGCACTGATCACTTTCTCTTTCGCCCTCGGCATGCTGCTTTTAATGCTGGTGGTCTTGTACTGGGAAAACCATCGCCTGCTCGCCATTGGTGTGTGCGCGGGTGTGCTGTTCATCATCACCGCATGCTTTGCTTACGGTGCCAAGCGCATCGCCAAACGTCGGCGACTCATGCAATCCACCTTGAGTCATTTAGAACAAGACCGCCAAGCACTGGGGGCCTCTCGTGAATCGTCGTGAACGTGCTGCGGAACTTGAATATCTCGAGACCCGCATCCTGCAGCAACGTCTCGATATAGGGCATGCACTGCATGACTGGCGCGATGCCACGGCACCCATCGATCACGGCTGGCAACGCTTGATGCAGTGGCGTGCGCCCTTGCTCAGTGGCTTCGGCCTGCTCGCGGCGCAGGGCGTACGACGGCCAAGGTCCACACGCGCCTGGATGCGTCGCGGACTCTCGACCCTCTTGTTGGTCAATCGAGCGCGCGCCTTGTACCGCCTCGCACGCCGTTAGCCCCGCGATAGCCATGAAGCCCCCATTTGGGGGCTTTTTCATATTCAATGGGTCAGCCAGCCAGTCAGCTCGGCATCGATATCCTCATCGTCCGGCGACAGCCGTACACAGGGCACGCCCCACGTCGCCAACCGCTCACGCGTTTCATCGGCGAAGACAGCCAGCTCGCCCTCATGGCAATAAACCACCGCCGTCACGCCATGACGTTCCACCAGTGACGGCACCTCGCTGGGATAGTAGATGCGTATGCCCTCCACTTGCGTACCGTGATGCCAGGGGTAATCGTCAACCACCGCCAACGCCCTATAGCGTGTCGAACGTGCGAAATGCGTCAGCAATCGATAATGCGCGTATTCCAGCCCGCACACGACCACCGGTAAGCGCTCCCGCGTCGTTTTCTTGGCACGAAGCCACTGGCCTACGGCCTGCCAGAGCGCTTGCGATGCACGTCGCAGCATGGACGACTCCTCTACCTTGCTCATCGCTTGCTAGGCTATACTACATGGCCTGCCCGCAGGCCACGCCCGAGGCCCAAGCCCATTGAAAATTGAAGCCGCCCAACTGACCGGTGACATCCAACGCCTCGCCGATGAAACGCAGCGCCGGTAGCCCTTCCACGGCAAAGGTCTTGGAAGAAATCGCCTGTGTCTCGACGCCACCTAGCGTCACCTCGGCGGTCCGCCAGCCCTCGGTCCCTGCGGGTTTGAGCTGCCAGCGTTTCAGATCGTCCTCCAGGCGTGACACCTCACGATTGGAAAGCGCTCCCAGCGGCTGTTCCGTCATTCCTTGCCATTCGCACCAGGCCTGCGCCAGGCGCTTGGGAAGCCGCTCGCCCAGCCACGTGGACACATGCCGCTTGGGCACTTCGTGACGCATGGCGGTCAGTTCCCCGGCAACGTCAGTATCCGGCAGCAAGTCGATGGACAATGCCATGCCCGGTTGCCAATGGCTGGAAGCCTGCAGCATGGCCGGCCCCGAGACACCGCGATGCGTGAACAGCATGGGTTCACGATAGCGTCCTTCGCCGACCTCGACCGTCACCGGGCAGCTTATCCCCGCCAGCGACGCGGCTCTTTCCCGCCATTGCGAGGTCAATGTGAACGGCACCAACGCGGCACGCGTCTCGGTGACGCCCAAGCCAAACTGACGGGCGATGTCATAGCCGAAACCGGTGGCACCCATGGTGGGAATCGACAATCCGCCGGTGGCGATGACCACCGTACCGGCGTCGATGACACCACTCGAGGTCTTGAGACGCATGCCTTCACCGCGTCGCTCGAGGGATGTGATACATGTCTTGAGGCGTACTTCCGCGCCTGCCCACTCGCATTCGGTGAGCAACATGGACACTATCGGCTTGGCCGAATCGGCACAGAAAAGCTGCCCCGGCGCCTTCTCGACATGCTCGATGCCGTGGCGCTCGACGAGCTCGACGAAATGGCCCGGCGTATAGCGTTTGAGTGCAGAGATGCAGAAATGCGGGTTGGCGGAGAAGAAATGCTCCGGCCCCGTCGCCAGATTGGTAAAATTGCAGCGCCCGCCCCCGGACATCAAGATCTTCTTGCCCGCCTTGTTGGCATGGTCGAGCACCAGCACACGCCGCCCCTCGTAACCGGCGGTCAGTGCGCACATCAGTCCCGCCGCGCCGGCACCGATCACCACTACATCATAGGTCTGTGCCATCGTCGCGTCTCATTGCTGGCAAAGGCGAACATTCTAAGCGTTAAGCGTCACAGCGACGAACCTGTATATTCTGTATGCTCGTCATCGTCACCGACAGCACAACAACGAGACACTATGCCCGTATTCTCTCTCCCAGCCGGGAGCGCACTCGGTCGGTATACCCTCGGGCTGGCGGCATTGAGCCTGCTGGCACTGACAGGCGCAAAGGCACAGGAAGACACCGACCGCACGCAGGTCATCGCCGTGAAGGCCTCCACCGCGAGGTGGAGCGACCCTCTGGAAGCACTGGGCACGCTGCGTGCCGACGAAAGCGTGACGCTTTCCGCGACCGTGACCGAGGCCGTGGCCGAAATCAATTTCGATGACGCCCAACGCGTCACCGAGGGCGAGTTACTGATTCGCCTCGACGATAGTGCGGTACAGGCCGAACTGCGCGCCGCCCGCGCATTGCGTCAAGAACGCGAGAATGCCGTGCGGCGCGCCCGACAACTGCAGGACCGCAATGTCGGTACCCGCGCCGACTTTGAGGATGCCCGGGCTCAACTCGCCCAGGCCGACGCCCAGATCGACGAGATACAAACACGCCTCGCCGATCACCGCTTGCGCGCGCCGTTCGACGGCACCGTCGGCCAGCGCAATCTCAGCGTCGGTGCACTGGTCACACCCGGCACCGAGCTGGTCACGCTCGACAAGCTCGATTACATGAAGCTCGACTTCACTGTCCCCGCGACGGCGCTCGACATGCTCGCACCAGGGCTGCCGATCAGCGCCACCACGCCCAGCTATCCCACACGTACCTTTCATGGCGAAGTGACCAGCATCGGCACGCGTATCGACCCTGTCTCGCGCAGCGTCAGTGTACGCGCGCGCCTGCCCAATCCCGAGCGCACGCTGCGCCCCGGCATGCTGATGGTGGTCACGCTGGAACGCAATTCACGCCAGACACTGGTGGTGCCGGAGTCCGTCCTCGTGCCCAGCGGCGAGCGCCAATACGTCATGCGTATCATCCGTGATGCGGACAACCGCATCCAACGCCATCAGGTGGAGATCGGCAAACGCCACGTCGGTAGCGTCGAAATCCTCGACGGCCTCGCACCGGGCGACTGGGTCGTCAGCCACGGCACGAATAAGGTACGCGATGGCGATCACGTGGATATCCTGGCGCTCGACGATGGCAACCGCACGATCAGCGAGATTCTCAAGGCCGCGCGTGACGGCGAAGTACGCGGCGAGCAAGAACGTGACGGAGAAGATGGCTGATGCGTCTTTCCGATACCGCCATTCAGCGTCCGGTGCTGGCGACCGTCTTCGCCCTGTTGTTGATCGCCTTCGGCATCCTCGCGCTCGAACGCTTGCCGGTGCAGGAATACCCCGCCATCGACCCACCGGTGGTCAGCGTGGAAACGAACTATCCCGGCGCGTCGGCGAATATCGTGGAAACTCGCATCACCCAGGTGATCGAAGACCGCATCGCCGGTATCGAAGGCATCGATCTCATCGAGTCGACCAGCAGCGATGGCGAATCCGAGATCGACATCACCTTCAGCCTCGACCGTGATATCGAAGCGGCGGCCAACGACATTCGCGACCGGGTTTCCGGGGTCAGCGACAACCTGCCCGAGGAAGCCGATCCACCCGAAGTGGAAAAGTCCGATAGCAGCGACGACGTCATCATGTGGCTGAGCCTCACGGCAGAAGGCTACTCGGTTCCCGAACTGACCGATTACGCCAATCGCTACCTGGTCGACCGCTTCTCCACGCAAACCGGCGTCTCGCGCGTGCGCGTCGGCGGCGGCAAGGAATACTCCATGCGCGTGTGGCTGAAGCGCAACGCGCTGGCCGCCCGCGACCTGACCGTCAGTGATGTGGAAGGCGCATTGCGCGCCGAAAACGTCGAACTCCCGGCGGGCTTTCTGGAGTCCGACTCACGCCAATTCACTCTGCGACTGCCGCGCAGCTTCGAGACCGCCAGCGACTTCCGCGACCTGGTCATCGACCAGGGCAATGACGGCTACCTCACGCGACTGAGCGACGTGGCACGTGTCGAAGTGGGCTCGGTGGAGGAACGTTCTCTGTTTCGCGGCAACGGCGTACCCATGGTCGGCCTGGGCGTCATGAAGCAATCCACCGCCAACATTCTCGAGGTCTCCCAAGGCATCAAGGCAGAGATGGAACGCCTGAAATCGACCCTGCCGGATGGCATGCAACTGCGCCTCAACTTCGATTCCTCGGTATTCGTCTCCGGCGCCCTGAAGGAAGTCGTCGCCACGCTGTTCATCGCCATGGGCCTGGTCGTCATCGTGATTTTCCTGTTTCTAGGCAATGTGCGGACCACACTGGTGCCCGCGGTCACCGTGCCGATCTCGATCATCGGTACCTTCATCGCCCTGAACGCCTTCGGCTTTACACTGAACCTGCTCACGCTGCTTGCCCTGGTGCTGGCCATAGGTTTGGTCGTCGACGACGCCATCGTGGTACTCGAAAACGTCCATCGCCGCATGCAGCTCTATGGTGAAACACCGTTGGTAGCCGCCTTTCATGGCACCCGCCAGATCGGCTTCGCGGTCATCGCTACCACCCTGGTGTTGATCGCGGTGTTCGTGCCGTTGAGCTTTCTGCGTGGCGACATCGGTCGATTGTTTTCCGAATTCGCGTTGACCCTGGCCGCCGCCGTGGCGATCTCCTGCCTGCTGGCGCTGTCGTTGGCCCCCATGATGTGCTCCAAGATCCTCGACCCGAGTATGCACGAAAGCCGCATCAGCCATGCCGTACATACCTTGCTCGACGCCACCCAGCGCCTCTATCGCTACGTACTCTTCACTTTGTTACGCGTGCGCTGGCTATGCCTGGTCGTGTTCGTCGCACTGCTCGGCGCCACGGCCTGGCTGTTCACCGAGCTACCCAACGAGTACACCCCGAAGGAAGATCGTGGCAATTTCTTCATCCTCGTCAACGGCCCCGAAGGCGCCACCTTCGACTACATGCAGGACTATATGGACGAGATAGAGGCGCGCCTGCTGCCACTGGTCGACGAAGGCGAGATCCGCAACATCTCGGTGCGCGCACCGCGCGGCTACGGCAATATCGAGAACTTCAACGACGGCATGGTAATTGCCAGTCTCGCTGATTGGGGTGAGCGGCGCTCGGCCTGGGACATCATGGCCGACGTGCGACAGCGACTCGCGGGCCTCCCCGGCGTCGAGGCCGCCCCGGTGATGCGACAAGGCTTCGGCGGGCGCATTCAGAAACCGGTGCAATTCGTGATCGGCGGCGGTACCTACGAATCGCTGGTCACCTGGCGCGACCGACTGTTCGAGCGCATCCGCGAGGATGATTCAGGACTCACCGCCGTGGAGAGCGACTACAAGGAAACCCAGCCCCAACTGCGCATCGAGATCGACTACCAGCGCGCCGCCGCCCTCGGCGTAACCGTCAATACCATCGGCCGCACCCTGCAAACGTTACTCGGTGGGCGCAGTGTGACCAGCTACGTGGATGACGGCGAGGAATACGACGTGATGCTCGAAGGCGAGCGCGACACACAGCGCAGTCCCAACGCACTGGACAACATCCAGGTGCGCTCCGAACGCAGCGGCGAGTTGATTCCGCTGGCGAGTCTGGTCACTCTCAGCAACTATGCCGACGCCAGCGAGCTCAATCGCTTCAATCGCGTCCGCGCGATCACCCTGGAAGCCAATCTCGAGGACGGCACTTCCATGGGCGAGGCGCTGGGATATCTCAACGCCATCGCCGACGAGGAACTGCCCGCCGACGCCATGATCGACTACAAGGGCCCATCGCGGGACTATCAGGAATCCAGTGGCGCTACCGCCTTCCTGATGCTCATGGGTCTGCTGGTGGTCTTTCTGGTACTCGCAGCGCAGTTCGAGAGCTTCGTGCATCCGCTGGTCATCATGCTGACGGTGCCCCTGGCGATAAGCGGCGCTCTGCTCGGCCTGTGGCTGACCGGTCAGTCGCTGAATATCTACAGCCAGGTAGGCATGGTGATGCTTGTCGGGCTGGCCGCCAAGAATGGCATCCTCATTGTCGAGTTCGCCAATCAGCTCCGCGACGAAGGGCGCGCCTTCCGCGACGCCCTGATCGATGCCTCGGTGACGCGCCTACGCCCGATCCTGATGACCGCAGTGACTACCATGGCCGGCGCCGTGCCGTTGATTCTCGCCAGCGGCCCTGGCGCTGAAACACGCCTGGTCATCGGCACGGTCATCTTCAGTGGCGTGGCCGCTGCCACATTGTTCACGCTACTGGTGGTGCCCGTCGCCTACGATATCCTGGCCCGGCATACCGGCTCGCCCAGCGATGTCAGACGGCGTCTGACGCGCGAGATGGAAGGAGCGTCGTGATAAGAGGAACGTCGTGATAAAAAAGCGCCGCCGACAACATCGGCGGCATAACCAGCAGACAACGGTAAAATTCGGACGCGGCGGGTAAATAAAAACCCCGGCCGTCCTGGCCGGGAGTTTGCACGGCGTGTCCTTTGCCGCACTTTTATATTAGAGCCTGGGCAAAAATTTGCCTGTCAGATATTACTGACACGACTTGTGCGCTAAACGCATCGCGTGGGACGCCTCGTCATCAGGCGAATTCCTCAGTATCGATATCCGCCTGCTGCGCATCGCTGTAGCGTCCGCCACGCACTTGATCGGGCGTCATCATCGCGCCCAACTTTTCGAGCGAGGCAGCATCCAATCGCAACGTCTCCGCTGCCAGGTTCTCACGCATGTGTGCGACATCACGCGTGCCTGGAATGGGCACGATATCGCTCCCCTGCGCCTTTACCCACGCCAGCGCCAACTGTCCTGGCGTTATCTCCAGCTCATCGGCCAGCGCAGTGAAATCCGCCAACAGACGCTGATTGTGCGGGTAGTACTCGTCACTGAAACGGGGCATGCCACGGCGCATGTCGTTTTCTTCCAGACGCGTCGGATCCGGCACTGCATCCGCCAGAAAACCCCGGCCCAGCGGGCTGAACGCCACCAGCGTGGTACCCCGTTCGCGACATGCCTCGAGCAAGGCGATCTCGGGGTTACGCGTCCATAGCGAATATTCCGACTGCACCGCCGCCACCGGATACTCGGCATGAGCACGGCGCAGCGTCTCGGCAGAGATCTCAGACAGGCCCACCGCACGCAGCTTGCCCTCCTCGACCAACCGCCCCAATGCCCCGACACTCTCCTCGATGGGCACCTGGCGATCCATACGATGCAGGTAATAGAGATCCAGCCGGTCGGTTCGCAGGCGCTGCAAGCTCGCCTCGCACTGGCGACGCAGCGTCTCGGGGCGCCCATCGATCACCTTACGGCCCAGCGCCGGATCGATCGCCATGCCGCACTTGCTAGCCAGCAGCACCTGATCGCGCCGCCCCTCGAGCGCCTTGCCCACCAGCGACTCATTCGCCGTCGCGCCATAAAGCGTCGCAGTATCGAAATGGCGATAGCCCATCTCGAATGCCGCCTGCAACGCCCGCACGCCCTCGGCATCCGGCACCGGCGTCCCGTAGCCATGGGACAGGTTCATGCAGCCAAGTCCGACGCTCGGCGACGCAACCTCTGCAAGAAGAGACAATACATTCGGCATGGGAGAATCCTTGTAAAACGGGTAAAAGACTGAGTAGCAGCCTGGATGACAGACACACAGCTTAGCAATATAACGGCGAAAAGGGCTTCGTTATTCTTCGAACTCAGGACTCAAAGCGCCGGACGCCCCCACCTTCTGAAGCGCAGAACCTAAGAAAACTACTGGACTCAACCCCTCGGCAAAAGAAGCAGGATTTTCCCTCGAGAAGCCGCCCTCGAACACTTGCGAGGCTTTGGTCAAATAGTCATACAACGCCAATTCGCGTAAGGTGCTAATGGCTATCATGCTATTTAATTCTCGCAGACTCTCATTTCATCTTCACGAGGCGCTTCGTGACCGACCCTGCCACTTCGACATCTAACTCCGCCGAACAAACCACTTCTGCACGTGCAGTGCCAGCGCTATGGATGCTGGTGCTCATCACGCTGGCCGGCACATTGGCCATGCATATCTTCGTGCCGTCGCTACCTGTCGCCGGTGAAGCCTTGCACGCTGACAACGCCCAGATGCAGTTGACGATCAGTCTCTACATTCTAGGGCTGGCGCTCGGCCAGCTCTTCTACGGGCCGCTTTCCGATGCGCTAGGTAGAAGACCCGCGCTGATGCTGGGCATGTTGATCTATAGCGTCGCTGGCATCATCGCCTGGCAGGCTCAGAGCGTCGAAACGCTGATAACGGCCCGGTTCTTTCAAGCATTCGGCGGATGCGCAGGCCTGGCTTTAGGGCGCGCCATGATCCGCGATACTGCCGCCCCGGACCGCGCCGTACAACGGCTAGCGGTGCTCAATCTGGTGGTGGCCATCGGCCCAGCGTTGGCGCCGCTGATCGGGAGCATGCTAACCATCACGCTGGGCTGGCGTAGTGTACTCCTGGCGCTGTGTCTGATGGGGATCGGTAACCTGCTATTCGTATGGCGATTGATGCCGGAAACTGCACAAGCTACAGGTCGCGTTAACCTGCCCGGTCTAGCCCATGAGTATCACACCTTGATTCGCTCTCCCGCTTTCATCGGCTATGCAATAGGAGGCGGCTGCGCCACCACGGCCATGTTTGCCTTTGTGGCCTCGGCGCCATTCATCTTCGTCGAACAACTGGGAAAGCCAGCGAGTCACGTGGCGTATTATCTCTCGCTGCTGATTCTGAGTATCTCGTTGGGCAATTTCATCACTAATCGCACCACTCATCGTATCGGGCTGTCTCGACTGATGCTGTCGGCGAGCCTGCTGAGCCTGGCCGGAGGCATTTCGATGCTGGTCATAGTGTTCGCCGGCTGGGCATCCGTCATTACCCTCGAAGCTTCGATGCTACTTTTCACGCTGGGCGTGGGCATGACCGGACCGACGGCACTGACACTGGCTGTCAGCATCAACCCCAAGGTCGTGGGCTCGGCCGCTGGCCTCTACGGGTTTGCCCAGATGGGTATCGGTGCTCTGTGTACCGCGCTCGCCGGGCTGGGTGACAATCCGGCTCAGGCAGCGGCCATGGTGCTGGCCACAGCTGCCATTATCGGGCAGATAGCGCTGAGAGCCGCATTGCGTTTCGATCGCCAAGCAAAGAGTTGAGTCACGAACAGTGTAGGGAGACACAAGGGCTGTTCATGGTATGAGAGCAGACCAGTGAAAAAACTTTAAAATCTCTATCACTCCTGTGAGTCAAGCCCTCCCCGGGCTTCTTCACCGTCACAGGAGATATGATATGCCCCACCCTACAGGCATTATCACTCACAGCACCGCATCAATCTCGAGACGGCAGGCAAGATGGCTACAGTGAATCCAAGGTTTGGTGGCAAAATCCCAGCGCCATGGAGCTTTTCGGTACTTGAATATCGACACTGTTTCGTGACTGCTGCTACAACGGGAGAGATTAAAAAAGGAACATGGACTGGAGATCGGTCTACTGGCTAACGCCTGTCCTGACACGCACCCGCCAACGACAAAAGTGATAGATCGAATGGATGCTCTAATATCGCTCGCTCCGCCCATCGCCGCCGTCGTGCTGGCCCTGCTTACCCGCCGGGTCAACATCTCGCTCTTCTTGAGCATTTTGCTGGGCGCCTGGATCGTCGCAGGCAACCCGATTGCCGCCGTCGGCCAGACGTTCGACTGGTTCGCGGAGGTGATGACCGATGAATGGAACGCACGATTCCTCGTCCTTGTCTCCTTGCTCGGCGCTGGTGCTGCCTTCATGCATACCACCGGTGGTTCCCAGGCCTTGGCCAAGTGGCTTGCCGGCAAGGTTTCCTCCTCGAGAGGTTCTCTCCTTCTCACCTGGCTGCTGGGTGTCGTGATCTTTTTCAACGACTACGTCAATTCGGTCATCGTGGGGAATGCCTCGCGCGACCTGACGGCCAGGCACAACATCTCGAGGGAAAAGCTGGCCTGGACCATCGACGCAACGTCCGCGCCGATGGCGACCCTAGGTCCCGTCTCCGACTGGATCGGTTACCAGGTCTCGCTCATCGCTGGCGCGTTCGCCGTGCTCAGCTTGACTAGCGAACAACCTTACTGGACCTTTCTGCAATCGATTCCCTGGAATTTTTACGCCCTGCTTTGCCTCGCCTCGGTGCCCATGATCCTCATCATGGGCGACTTTGGCCCCATGAAGCGCGCCGAGCATCGCGCGCAAAAAACCGGCGAACTCGTCGCCCCCGGCGACAACCCGCTATCTAGCGTCGAAGAAGACCTGGGGGATGTACCCGAAGGCCGGGGGCGCGTCTGGAATTTCTTGATCCCGCTTGTGGTACTCATCGGCGTCGCTTGCTGGGCACTCTGGTACACAGGCGGCGGCAGCGAAGGCAAGCCGCTGATGGAGGCGATCGCGGATACCGATGTCAGTGTCTCACTCAGTTGGGCCGCTTTCGCGATGGTCGTCGTCGGGATCGTCATGGCGCTGCTTCAGCGCCAATCGCTGGAGGCCTGCGAAAACACCTTGCTGGCTGGCTTCAAGACCATGCTGCCGGCACTGGTCATCATGGTGTTGGCCTGGTCGATCGGCACCGTCACCGGCGCGCTCGAAACCGGTGATCATGTCATAGCAGCGACGGAGAGCTGGCTATCGCCGACGCTATTGCCGATCCTCATTTTCGCCATCGCCATGGTAATATCCTTCTCGACCGGCAGTTCCTGGGGTGCCATGGCGATTCTGACGCCGATCGGTGTCCCCCTGGCATACAACATCGGCGACATGACGCTCGTGAGCATGGCGATCGGCGCCATCTTCTCCGGCTCGATCTTCGGCGATCACTGCTCTCCCATCTCGGACACGACCGTGATGGCCTCGATCTTCTCCGGCTCCGACCACGTTGCACACGTCAAGACCCAGATCCCCTATGCGCTCGTTCCGGCTTCCGTGAGCGCACTGCTCTACCTGGGGACGATCATCATCGCGTCTCCCTATATCTTGTTGGCTATAGGCCTGGTCCTCCAGGCCGTGGTCATCAAGTTCTTGGCCTCGAGACGCACCTAACGCGAGCGGGCCGCCCCTGGGGCGGCCCGCCAGGCAGGCATGACGTCGATATCAAGAGCCTGATAGACTCGATTATATCGTTGCGTGACACAGGCCATTGCGTGATGCTTTGGTCTATAAACCTGTACGTCGCGCTGTAAGGTATGGCGACGACCCACATCGCACCATCGATCCGTGAAAAGCGTTGCCGGCAAGGTGGGCGAGGCGCAATACCCTCCCGCTAATTTCCGCGCGCACACAAACACAACAAGACGCTTACGAGGAACACTTCCTTGATTCGAATCGACAACGTCTCCAAGGCGTTCGGCGGCCTGCAGGCCGTGCGGGGCGTTTCCTTCGAGGTGACGCAGGGCAGTATCACCGGGCTGATCGGCCCCAACGGGGCCGGCAAGAGTACTCTGTTCAATATCGTCGCTGGACTCTTTCCCCCTTCCAGCGGCCGCGTACTGCTCGACGGCCAGGACATCACCGGCCTGCCGCCGCACACGCTATTTCACCGCGGCGTGGTACGCACGTTTCAGATCCCCCATGAATTTTCGCGCATGACGGTGCGCGAAAATCTGATGGTGGTGCCGACCGGCCAGAGCGGCGAGAACCTGTTCAAGACCTGGCTGCGCTGGGGCAAGGTCAAACAACAGGACAGTGAGGTGCTGGACCGCGTCGACGACGTACTCAAGTTTCTCGAGATCACCCACGTCGCCGACGAGCTGGCAGGCAATCTGTCGGGCGGTCAGAAGAAGCTTCTCGATCTGGGCCGCACGATGATGACCGACGCCAAGGTGGTACTTCTCGACGAACCCGGTGCCGGCGTCAACCGCACCCTGCTCGGCAAGATTCGCGAGGCGATCCTGCGCCTCAACCGCGAACGCGGCTACACCTTCTGCGTCATCGAGCACGACATGGATCTGATCTCGGCACTCTGCGAGCCGGTTCACGTGATGGCCAATGCCGAGCTTATCGCCTCCGGCTCGATGGAGGTGCTGCGCCAGGACGAGGAGGTCCGCGAAGCCTACCTCGGCGGCGGTGCCAGCGGCCGGATGGGCGAAACGACCAGCAAGCCTGCAACGGATCAAGGAGAGCCCTCATGAGCAGTCTGCTCGCAGCCAAGGGCCTCTACGGCGGCTATGGCAGTGCCGACATCCTCCAGGGCACCAATCTGCGCGTGGAGACCGACGAAATCGTGGTCATCGTCGGCCCCAACGGCGCCGGCAAGTCCACCGCCATGAAAGCGGTGTTCGGCCTGCTGCGCATCCGCGCAGGCGAAGTCCGCTACCGCGGCGAGACCATCACTAATGCCAAGCCCGAACAAATGGTACGCCGCGGTATCGCCTATGTCCCCCAGGAGAAGAACGTCTTTCCGTCGCTTACCGTGCGCGAGAATCTCGAGATGGGCGCCTACCTGATGAAAGGCGATCTGTCCAAACGTCTCGACAAGGTCTATACGCTGTTCCCCAAACTCGCCGAGCGGCGCCGCCAGCAAGCAGGGCTGATGTCCGGCGGCGAACGCCAGATGGTCGCCATGGGCCGCGCGCTGATGATCGACCCGCAGCTTTTGATGCTCGACGAACCCACCGCCGGCCTCTCGCCGCTGCTGATCGACGAGACCTTCGAACGCATCAAGGAGATCAATGCCCAGGGCATCGGTGTGCTGATGGTCGAACAGAATGCCAAACAGGCACTGTCCATCGCCAGCCGAGGCTACGTGCTGGCCACCGGTAGTAACCGCCACGAAGACACCGGTCCCAACCTGTTGGCCAACCCGGAAGTCGCCGAAATGTTCCTGGGAGGCTGAACCATGATCGATATTCTGCAACTGCTCGTCTACGGCCTGGTGCTGGGCAGTGTCCTGACCATGGGCGCGATCGGCGTGTCGATGATCTTCGGCATCCTGCGCTTCGCACATTTCGCGCATGGCGATTTCATGACCCTCGGCGCCTATCTGGGGCTGGCATTCATATCGGCGTTCGGGCTGAGTGCATGGTGGGCGCTGCCCGCGGCAATGGTCGGCATGGCCGTGGTCGCGGTATTCATCGACCAGGTGCTCTACCGGCGCATTCGCCGTACCCAGCCGGTCATCTTGCTGATCGCCTCGTTCGGCATGGCGTTGATCCTGCGCAGCCTGGTACAGCTGATCTGGGGGTCCGACAACCAGACCTACACCTCGGGCATCCAGTTTCCGTGGCAGCTCGACTGGCTGGGCGGACTGCGGCTCAAGCCCGATCATCTGTGGATCATGCTGATCTCGCTGGGCCTGGTCGCCAGCGTGCATCTGTTCCTCACACGTACTCGGCTGGGCAAGGCAATGCGCGCGATGTCCGACAACATGGATCTGGCGCTGATTTCGGGCATTCCCGCCGAGCGCGTCATCGTGGTCACCTGGGTGATCGGCGGCGCACTGGCGGCTGCGGCCGGCGTGTTCCTGGGCATCGACACACGCCTGCACCCAATGATGGGCTGGACCACGCTACTATCGGTGTTCGCAGCGGCGATTCTCGGCGGCATCGGCCGACCCTACGGCGCCATCGCCGGCGGCATGATCATCGGTGTGTCGATGGAGATGTCGACGCTGCTGATTCCCGCCGCCTATAAACCCGCCGTGGCCTTCGCGATCATGGTCGGCATGTTGATCTTGCGTCCACAGGGCATCTTCAAGGGGACCGTGTGATGGAACTCACAAACATCGCCTCATACCTGACCTCGTTTCTGACCTTCGCTGGTGTCTACGCTGTACTTGCGCTGGGCCTCAACATGCAGTGGGGATTTACCGGCCAGTTCAACATCGGTATCGCCGGCTTCTTTGCAGTCGGCGCTTATACCAGCGCGATCCTCACCACGCCGTCGAGCCCCGCCTACCTAGGCGGCTTCGGCATGCCGTTTCTGGTCGGCCTGCTCGGCGCCATCATCGCCTCGACCGTGCTCGGCTTGATCGTCGGTCTTATCACCGCGCGGCTGCGTACCGACTACCTGGCCATCGCCTCGATCGGCATCGCCGAAATGGTTCGCCTGTTCGTCAAGAACGAGGATTGGCTAACCAACGGCGTACGCGGCATCGCCGGTATCGACCGACCTCTGGCCGGCACCGTACTGGACAGTGGGTTCGCCTATTTGGTGATCGTCGCGCTATTCGTCGCCGGGGTATATTTCCTGGTCGAGCGCGCCTACGCCTCGCCCTGGGGTCGTGTGCTACGCGCCATTCGCGAGAACGAGCCAGCCACCGCGGCGGCGGGTAAATCCATCGCCGGCTTCCGGTTGCAGGCGTTCGTCCTAGGTTCGGCGATCATGGGGCTGGGCGGCGGGCTCTATGCCCACTTCTTTGGCTTCTTGAGTCCTGAGGCGTTCATGCCGCTCTACGGCACCTTCCTGGTCTGGGTGATGCTGATCGCCGGCGGCAGCGGCAACAACCGCGGCGCGATCCTCGGTGCCATCG
Organism: Chromohalobacter sp. 48-RD10; assembly: GCF_029889785.1. Lineage (NCBI taxonomy): Bacteria > Pseudomonadati > Pseudomonadota > Gammaproteobacteria > Oceanospirillales > Halomonadaceae > Chromohalobacter > Chromohalobacter sp. 48-RD10. The sequence goes on from NZ_JARANX010000001.1 coordinate 245,048, forward strand.
TGGTGTGGGGCGTATGGTCGGGTACTGACCTGCTCACCGGGTTGCTACCCTCCGAGCACGCCACTCAGGCTGCGGCCCTGCGCGTCCTATTGATCGGAGTACTATTGCAGGTGATTCTGGTGCTGCGCCCCGAGGGTATCCTGCCCGAGAAGCCGCCCAAGTTGATCGCCAGAAAGCGCTGAATACCAGCGCGCCGGCGACGCACTACCGGCTTTTGCGCTGTAACGACTGCTCTGTAAAGACAACGCCCGGCATAGGCCGGGCGTTGCATGAGTACTGCTGGAAAGACCGTCACGTCACCGACCACTTAACGAGCGATCACATCTTGGGTTCGAAAATCCTGTTAGTAACCACTTCGCCATCTTTGAAGGTCCACTCGCCGAAGGTCCCCGGTACGTCGCCGTTGTCGTCGAAGTTGACCGAACCGGCAGCGCCCTCGTAATCGATCTTCTGGCCTTCCTCGAGCAAGTTGACGGCTTTCTCGAATTCACCCGGACCGACCTGCTCGCCCGGCGGATTGGCAACCGCGCGCAGCTGATCGCGAATCGCCACGCTGTCGGTGGAGCCAGCCGCCTGAGCCGCCAGCGACAACAGATAGAAGGCGTCATAAGCGGTATCCAGATAAGGCTTGGGCGGTAGCGAGCCGTATTCGCTCTCGTAGGCGCTGTTGAAGTGCTGCGCCCCCGGCGAGTCGTCGCGGGCCTGCGGCACCGTGCCCACCGAACCCTCGAGGTATTGCGCGCCCAGGTTGTCGACCAGCTCGGGAGCCTTCATGCCGTCGGTGAACACGAAGTTCTTGAAGAACCCGCCTTCCAGCGACTGACGCAGGATGGTCTGGCCGTTCTCAGGGTAGCCGACCAATACCAGCGCCTCCGCGTCGTCGCTGGCCGCCTGCTGCAGTTCACCGCGATAGGCCGCCTGGCCCTGCTCGTAGGCTACCGTCGCAGAAACGGTACCGCCCGCTTTTTCGAAAGCGCCGGTGAAGGCGTCGGCAAGCCCTTTGCCATAGTCGTTGTTGATATAGATGATGCTTACGTTGTCGTAGCCTTTCTCTTTAGTCACCTCAGAGAGCGCTACGCCCTGAAAGGCATCCGACGGCACGGTACGAAAGAGAAAATCATCGTCGTCCAGCGAAGTGATCACCGGCGAGGTCGAGGCACTGCTGATCTGCGGTATCTGCTCGGTCTTGGAGACGCTTTGTGCCACAGGAATAGTGACACCGCTTGAAAGCGCGCCGAAGATCGCATCGACACCTTCGATATTAACCAGCTTCTGAGCCGCAGCGACACCTGGCTGCGGTGAGGTCTGGGTGTCGCCACTGCTGAGCGCAACGTCTTCGCCGAGCACGCCGCCAGCGGCATTGATCTCCTTGGCGGCAAGTTGCGCTGCCTTGAGCGCGGGTTCGCCATAGCTTTGCAAATCGCCGGTCAGCGGCACCAGCACACCGATCTTGAGCGGTTCGGCAAAAGCGGAAATGCTGGTGGCCAAGGCCACGGCGGAAATGGCACCGATAAGCGGTTTCTTGACGGTCATTGCAGAGGACTCCTTTTGCAGACCTTGATTGTTCATTGTTCGGCGGGTATGACCCTGCATGCTGCTATCAACCCGACGTCCAGCATAAGCGGATCGCTGACATTAGACAAAGCACCGAGAAGAGAGAACATCGATGAGGAAATCCGAACCCAAAGATGAGAAAATGAAACATTATCGTTAATAAGAGCTTGCGCCATGTTGAGTGACTCACCCAGCCACTACGGCAGCATCACGCGATGCCTGCACTGGCTCATCGCGATTCTGGTCATCCTTCAACTGACCAGCGTGTTCTTCAATATCCTGTGGGAGGGGAACGTCTACAGTCAGGGTGTCGTGCAGTGGCATACGACCATTGGCGTCGGCATTCTCGCCTTGATGGCCATACGTACGCTATGGGCCATCTCGCAACTCAGGCACCGGCCAGAGCACCGTGGCGCACTGCAAAAGGTGGCGATATGGGGTCACGCGCTGATGTATCTGGTGCTGTTGCTAATGCCGCTGTCGGGTATGGCATCCACTTGGGGATCGGGCTACGGCATCTCTGTATTCGATACGGCGTATTGGACCGACGCCGATGTGCCCTGGGCCGCCGCATTCGGCCAAATCCATGTGCCTCTTTCCTGGTTCCTCTCCACGCTGGTGACCGGACATATCGTCATGGCGGGTTATCACCGGTTGATTAGGCGCGACGACACGCTACACCGGATGATCGGGCGCTAAACGTTCACGGTATCGTACCGTTCTATTCTCCCCTGACGGACCACCTCCCTGCCGATGCCAAATCAGCGGCCGTGCTTGGCCATCCAAATAAAAGCAAGGAAATAGCCAAAACGAGGCTCTTATTTGACTTTGGTCTTTTGGTAAGGGCAGGAAAAGTCGAGTAGTGTAAGATTGCTTATACACCAAAAACTAAACGCAGGGAGGCATCATGGACTTTAGCGAAAAGCTGTACGGCATTGCACGTCGTGGTGAGGAACAGGTCGAACACATCAAGAACGAGGAAGCGACCAAGACGGCTTTAGTGCTTCCCTTCATCAGCTCGCTTGGGTATGACCCCTTTGACACCCGAGAGGTAGTGCCAGAATTCACAGCAGATGTAGGCACCAAGAAGGGTGAAAAGGTAGATTACGCCATCCGCGCAGATGGCAACATTTCGATTCTCATGGAATGTAAGCCCTTAGGCACCAACCTCGCCAACGTTCAGTACAACCAACTCTACCGCTACTTTGCTTGCACGGATGCCAAATTCGCCATCTTGACGAACGGCTTTGAGTACCGTTTCTATTCTGATCTGGACTCCGAGAACAAGCTGGACACCCGCCCCTTTTTCACTTTCAACTTGGAAGACTTTAACGAACAGGATATCGACGAGCTTCAGAAATTCACCAAGCCCAATTTTGATGTTGATGCCATTCTGAGTACGGCCAACCGGCTCAAGTACACCAACCTTGCCAAACAGGCCATTGGTGAAGTTTTCCGAGACACCCCGGAAGAATTCGTCAAGTTCGTAGTGGGCAAGATCTACGAGGGCCGCCAGACACGGCAAGTGGTCGAAGAATTCACGCCGATAATCAAGGAAGCGGGCAAGCTCTATATCAAAGAGCAAGTCGCCCAACGACTACGTGGCGCTCTGGCCAGCAACGATACTGATGCGCCCCACCCTACCTCGACTCCCGAAAGTGCATCGCAAGAGCCCGAGCCTGATGATGATGGGATCATTACCACCCAAGAAGAGATCGACGCCTATAATATTGTTCGATCACTGCTCGCAGAACAGGTCGATGTCAGCCGTATCGCCATGCGCGATGCGAAGTCCTACTGCGCAGTGCTCCTCGACGACAACAACCGCAAGCCCATCTGCCGCTTTCACTTCAACGCGAAGTCCGTCAAACGGGTGGGCTTCTTCAGCGACAAACAAGAAAGCCGCATCGAGATAGACTCCGTCAGCGACCTCTTTCAGTACAAGGACCAACTGAAAAAGACTGTGAGCGAATATCTCGAATAAAAGGCCCATAGCCTTTCCAAAAGTCAGGCACAAAAAAGCCGCTGATGGCTCAGCGGCTTTTTAAATTCTGGCGGAGGGGGAGGGATTCGAACCCTCGAAGCCTTTCGACTTACACGCTTTCCAGGCGCGCTCCTTCGACCACTCGGACACCCCTCCGCAAATTGTCGTTCCGCCGAATGGCGTCGGCCTTGTCCGTCAGAACGGCGCACATACTATCGAGCTAAGTGCTGTTTTGCAAGCGATTTTCCGTCTCGGCGGGGAATCACTTGAGTACCGCGTAGCGGCCTTGAGCTTCCATGCAGAGGGTGTCACCACAGTAGACACGCTGTACGAGCTTGATCCGCCCTCGCCCCTTCTCGGTGAGCGCGGTATCAAGCCTGGCAATGCCGTCGGCTTCGAGGGGAAAGCACTGCATATAGTAGTCAGTCGTCACGGGGGCGAGAAATCGTTGCTGGCCTTCGGCGATCACCACGTCTTGCACCCTGCCCCGGGTACGTAGCCATAGTGTGGTCCAGCACCAGCCAAGCAAGGTGGTTTCGCCGGCAAGCGCGCCGCCGAAGCCGGTGCCTTTATCGTTGAGGTTGTCAGCCAGCGCTACCCGCCAACTGAGTGTTGAATCATTCCAGGCGGGCTGTTGGATGCCGTAATGCGCGACTTGGGGAATCGCCTCGCGCAACCAGGCGAAAAAAGTTTCGAGGTCTTCCCCGTCGCTTGCCTCAGGCAACGGCAAGCGGGGATGCATTACCCCCGGCTGACGCACTGTCTCGCTCACGACCAACGCTCGACGAACTCTTCGGGATCGCGCTCGGGCAGTGGCTTGTGGCGTCCACCCATCTGGCCGAGGTACAGAAAGCCGACCAGTTCGTCGTCATCGGCGAGACCGAGGCCTTCACGTACGGTGGGATCGAAGGCGTAGTGGCCGGTGCGCCACATGGCGCCCAGGCCTTGCGCCTGCGCGGCAAGCAGGATGCCATACGCCGCACAGCCTGCGGAAAGCACCTGTTCGATACGCGGCACCTTGGGGTGATCGGGCATGACCTTGGCGATCACCGCGATCAACAACGGCGCACGTTTGGGCTTCTTGCGCGCGGCGTCGAGATGTCCGTCGTCGATGTGCGGATTGAGACGCTGCTCGGCCTTGGCGTAAAGCTCGCCCAGCCGGTCGAGTCCTTCACCGGAGAATTCGATGAACCGCCAAGGCGTCAAGGTGTCATGGTCGGGCGCTCGCAAGGCGGCGCGATACAGTGCGTCCAGTTGATCGCGATCAGGGGCAGGCGCGGCCAGTTTTCCCATCGAGCTGCGCTCGTGCAGTAAGGTCATGGCATCCATGAGCATCTCCTTGGCCGTCTGAATAGGGTAATAATGTGCGGTCGAAGCCGCCTGTGTTCAATGCATGGCGTCGGGTTGCATGCTCACTGACGAGCCAGTCGGAGTGGCAAGGGCGGCCGCTCGCCGGGCGTACCCCGCCAGGGGCTGATATCCAGCCCACCGCGCCTCACGTAGCGCGCCATGACCAGCAGTCGTTCCGGGTTGGCCCGCGCCATCAGATCGACGAACAGGTGCTCGACGCAGTGCTCGTGAAAGTCCTGATGCTGTCGATAGGAGATCAAATACTTGAGCAAGGCCTGGCGCTCCAGCCTGGGGCCACGATACCGAATCAGCACGCTTCCCCAGTCGGGCTGGCCCGTCACCGGGCAGTTGGACTTGAGCAAATGCGAGTGCAGCGTTTCTTCGACGATCTCTTCGCCCGCTTCGATCAGATCAGGCGTCGGCGTGTAGTGCTCGATGCTCACGTCGAGATCGTCCAGGCACTCGCCGGGCAGCGCACGCGGGATCAGCGCCTCGTCTTCGACGCCGAACAAGGCCACCGAGACCGGCGCGCCCGCCGCCTGCGCCAGGTCACGCTCGAGCGTGTCGGCCACCGCCGCGCGACTGTCAAAACGTGTCTGGTTGAAGCTGTTGAGATACAGCTTCCAGGACTTCGATTCGATCAGCGAGGGCGAATCGGCGGGCAGTCGAAACCGGGCCACGGCGACATGCGGCTTGCCCTTTGCATCCAACCAGGACAGCTCGAAGGCGTGCCATTCATCCGCGCCCTCGAACGGCAGCGCGGCATCATCGAGCCCCAGCGGCGTACGATTAGCCTGCCGGGGAATCGGAAACAGAAAGCCGGCATCGTAGTGCTCGGGATACGCGGACTCACGCCCCAGCGGTGCATGCTCGAGAGTATCGGCGCATTCGCTCATGTCAGCTACGAATCCCCTTGCCGCGATCGAGCATCCATAGACCCGCCATGAAAAACACGACGATGAACACGGCGATGGCCACCAGCGCCCCGCCAACCGGAATGTCCGAGACACCGAGAATGCCGTAACGGAAGGCGTTCACCATGTACAGGATGGGGTTGATCATCGACACGCCTTGCCAGAAATTCGGCAGCATGTGGATCGAATAGAACACCCCGCCCAGATACGTCAGCGGCGTCAGCACGAAGATCGGCACGATCGATATGTCGTCGAACTTGTTTGCCACCAGCGCATTGATGAAGCCGCCGATGGAGAACAGCAACGCCGTCATGATCACCACGGCGATCGTCACTAGGGGATGGTGGATCGAGAGGTCGGTGAAGAACATTGACACCACGGTGACGATCAAGCCCACCGCTAGACCGCGCGAAGCCCCGCCGACCACGAAACCGGAGAGGATCACCCAGTTGGGCATCGGCGAGACCATCATCTCCTCGACACTGCGCTGGAACTTGTTGGAGAAGAAGCTCGAGGCCACGTTGGAATAGCTGTTGGTGATCACCGCCATCATGATCAGCCCGGGGACGATGTAATCGATGTAGTCGATATCGTCCATGGGCCCGATGCGCGAGCCGATCAGGTTGCCGAAGATGATGAAGTACATGGTCATGGTGATCGACGGCGGCAGCAGCGTCTGCGGCCAGATACGCATGTAGCGGCGCACTTCCTTGGTCACCAGCGTCCACAAGGCGATCCATGTCTGCCAGGCATTCATGAACGCACCTCCACCTTGTCGGTGGATCGGCCGCTTTCGGCATTGGCATGTTCGACCATCGACACGAACATCTCCTCCAGACGGTTGGCACGGTTGCGCATCGAGACGATTTCGAAGCCCTGCGCGGAGAGTTGCGCGAAGGCGTCGTTGAGCCGCTGCCCACGCGCGACGGAAAGCGCCAGTTGCGTGGCATCGACACGCTCCACGCTGAAGCCTTCAAGCGTCGGCGCGGTCTCGACCGGATGCGCCAGATCGAGCAGGAAGGTCTCGGTATTGAGCTGGGCCAGCAGGTCACGCACGCTGGTGTTCTGGACGATATCGCCATGATTGATGATGGCGATGTTACGGCACAGGCTCTCGGCCTCTTCCAGATAGTGTGTGGTGAGGATGATGGTGGTGCCTTCACGATTGATGCGCTTCATGAATTCCCACATGCTGCGACGCAGTTCGATATCCACCCCGGCGGTGGGCTCATCGAGAATCAACAGGCGCGGGCGATGGATCAAGGCACGCGCGATCATTAGGCGGCGCTTCATGCCGCCGGAAAGCATGCGCGCGCTGCCCTTGCGCTTGTCCCACAGGCCAAGATCGCGCAGTAACTGCTCGGCGCGAGGCTTGGCCTCGCGCATCGGCATGCCGTAGTAGCCCGCCTGGGTCAGGACGATGTCCTCGACCTTCTCGAACTGATTGAAGTTGAATTCCTGCGGCACTACGCCGAGGTGATACTTGGCCTTGGCGAAGTCGCGGTCGATATCGATACCGAACACGCGCACGCTACCACCGGTCTTCTGCACCAGGGACGACACGACCCCTAGCGTGGAGGACTTGCCCGCCCCGTTAGGGCCAAGCAAGGCAAAAAAGTCGCCTTCGGCGACATCGAGATCGATGCCCTTGAGGGCATGGAAGCCATTACCGTAGACCTTGGTCAGCCCGCGGATGGACAGTGCTGGTTCTGCCATCTGGCGCACCCAAATTCTTGATATTCGAAAAAACCTTGCAAAGACAGCAGACAATGCGGGCACATCGAGAAAAATCAATGTCTCGAACGATGCACTGAGTGGCAAGGCAGATTATAAAAACACGAAGTGGTGTCCCATAGGGGGTTTGAACCCCTGTTACTGCCGTGAAAGGGCAGTGTCCTGGACCACTAGACGAATGGGACGTATCGAGATAGGAGGAGTGATGCTTGGCTACCAAAATTTGGAGCGGGAAAGGAGATTCGAACTCCCGACCCTCGCCTTGGCAAGGCGATGCTCTACCGCTGAGCTATTCCCGCATCACAAATACTACTGATGCTACAACCACAAGCTGGAAGTGGCGTCCCATAGGGGGTTTGAACCCCTGTTACTGCCGTGAAAGGGCAGTGTCCTGGACCACTAGACGAATGGGACGCATTTTGGAGCGGAAGGAGATTCGACTGGGCTGGCACACCAGCTCCCGACCCTCGCTTACCATTTAGCTACTACCAAAATTTGGAGCGGAAAAGGAGATTCGAACTCCCGACCCTCGCCTTGGCAAGGCGATGCTCTACCGCTGAGCTATTTCCGCATTTCCAGCCACACGAGGTGAGTTGGCGTCCCATAGGGGGTTCGAACCCCTGTTACTGCCGTGAAAGGGCAGTGTCCTAGGCCACTAGACGAATGGGACGTGTCATCACTCGCCTCGTCGAGGTGCGGCGTATATTACTGGGCACCCCCAAAGGTGTCAACCCTCTGTCATGACGCCCTTTTCTCATGGTCACTTTACCCCCATATTATTGACTAAGTAGCGCCCGCTGCCGACATGGCTCACACCGTCTTTCGCATCCTTCAAGGGCCTTGGCATGGCGTATCACAGCACCCGCAACGCAGGAGGCGACAATGAGCGAGAAAACGCACAAAAGCGAGCAAGAGTGGCGGCAGCAGTTAACGTCCGAGCAGTATCGCGTGACGCGCGAGAAAGGCACCGAGCGTCCTTTCACCGGCGATCATCAGGTCTCATCCGTACAAGGCATTTATCACTGCATCTGTTGCGGCGCTCCACTCTTCGAGAATGAGCACAAGTTCGATTCCGGATGCGGCTGGCCGAGCTTCGACCGTCCGCTCGCGGATGCCGGCGTAGAAGAACACTTGGACACATCCCACGGCATGCGTCGCGTCGAGGTCACGTGCCGACGCTGCGACGCACACCTGGGGCATGTGTTCCCCGACGGCCCGCAGGAGACCACCGGGCAGCGTTATTGCATCAATTCGGTATCGCTCGACTTTCACCCCGGCGAGTAATTCATCTGGAGAGCCTTTTATCCAGGTCACCCTTCATCTGAAAAGAGATTCGTCACGGCCGCCGCTCTGCTAAGGGTCTTCGCTCTGCTACCATAAGCGGCCGTTTGTTCGAGCTGGAGTAAAGACGATGCTGGGTTGGTATCCCGGACACATGCACAAAGCCCGCCGTCAGATCACGGAGGCGCTACCGGAAATAGACGTGGTACTCGAAGTCCTCGATGCCCGCCTGCCCTACTCCAGCGCCAATCCCATGCTGGCCGAGTTGACCGAGCACAAACCGGTGCTCAAGGTGCTCTCGCGTGCCGATCTCGCCGACCCCGAGCAGACCGAGCGCTGGGTGGAACACTTCAACGCCCAGCCCGATATCCGCGCGCTGGCGGTGACCACGACCCAATCGCGTGAATTGAAGCGCATCTCCGCGCTGTGCCACGAGCTCGCCGGCCATGTGCGCACCGACCGCGACGTGCGGGTGATGGTGATGGGCATTCCCAATGTCGGCAAGTCAACGCTGATCAACGGCCTGGCCGGCAAGAAGCTCGCCAAGACCGGTAACGAACCGGCGGTCACCAAGCGCCAGCAAAAAATTCGCCTGGAGGGGGGCGTCGCGCTGATCGATACGCCTGGTGTTCTATGGCCGAAGATCGAGGATCAGGCCAGTGCCTATCGCCTGGCAGCCAGCGGCGCGATCCGCGATACCGCGATGGAGTACAGCGATGTCGCCATCGTTGCCGCCGCCGAACTGGCCAAACGCTATCCGGAGGCGCTCAAGGCACGCTACAAGCTCAAAACGTTGCCCGCTTACACGCCCAACCCGGAAGCTGATAGCGTTGAGGCCGATGGACCACCGCACCGCGACCTGCTCGCTCTCACCGGTTTCGATGGTCAAGCCATCGTTGAGGCCATCGCCGGCAAGCGGGGCGGCTTACGCGCCGGCGGCGTCGTCGACATGCACCGCGGCGCCGAAGTGCTGCTGCACGAGCTACGCGATGGCAAGCTCGGGCGCCTGACGCTGGAGACGCCGGACGACATCCCTGCGCACGAGGAAAGCGATCCCTCACTGGACGAGTCACCCTCCACGGCCTAAACAACCAGGCTTTTACTCTTCTACTTCAATCGCCTATTCCGATGCGGGCCATTTGCGTGGCTCGCGCGCCACGGTATGCTAGGCAGCGGCGCGGCAGCCCGCCCCGACCGGTACGGAAACACCGCCTCCACCCCACCGGCTGCGCAGCAAACGGAAGCCCCATGGATACCGACACGCCCATTCGGAAATCGCACAAGCTCGACAACGTCTGTTACGACATTCGCGGCCCGGTACTCGACCACGCCAAGCGGCTCGAAGACGAAGGTCAGCGCATCCTCAAGCTCAACATCGGCAACCCCGCATCCTTCGGTTTCGAAGCCCCCGAAGAGATTCTTCAGGATGTAATGCGCAACCTGCCGACGGCCCAAGGCTACTGCGATTCCAAGGGGCTTTATTCGGCGCGCAAGGCGATCATGCAGGAATGTCAGCGCAAGAGCATTCCCGACGTCAGCGTCGAAGATGTGTTCGTCGGTAACGGCGTCTCCGAATTGATCGCCATGGCCATGCAAGCGCTGCTCGATGACGGTGACGAGGTGTTGATTCCCGCGCCCGACTATCCACTGTGGACGGCATCGGCCAACCTATCCGGCGGGAAACCGGTTCACTACTTATGTGACGAGCAGGCCGACTGGGCGCCGGACTTGAACGATGTACGCGACAAGATCACCGCGCGCACCAAAGCGATCGTCATTATCAACCCCAACAACCCCACCGGCGCCGTCTATCCGCCGGAAGTGGTCAAGGAGTTGCTGGCCATCGCACGGCGTAACGGCCTGGTAGTATTCTCCGACGAAATCTACGACAAGATCCTCTACGACGACGTCGAGCATGTTTCCACCGGCGCACTGGCCGACGACGACCAGCTCGTGGTGACGCTCAATGGACTGTCCAAGAGCTATCGCTGCGCCGGATTTCGCAGCGGCTGGATGATTCTCTCCGGGAATCGCGGCAAGCAGCGCGCCGATGACTTCATTCAGGGGCTCAACATGCTGGCCTCGATGCGCCTGTGCGCAAACGTGCCCGCCCAGCACGCCATCCAGACGGCGCTCGGCGGCTATCAGTCAATCAACGATCTGGTTCTGCCCGGTGGGCGTCTGCTCGCCCAGCGCGACATCACCTATGACAAGCTCAACGCCATTCCCGGCGTCAGTTGCGTCAAGCCCAAGGGGGCGCTGTACGCTTTCCCGCGCCTCGACCCCGAGGTCTTCAACATTCAGGACGACCAGAAGCTAGTGCTCGATTTGCTCTTGCAGGAAAAAATCCTGCTGGTCCAGGGCACGGCCTTCAACTGGCCGACCCCCGATCATGTGCGCATCGTCACCCTGCCCTGGGCCGATCAGCTCGACGATGCCCTCGACCGCTTCGCCAACTTCTTGTCACGCTACCGGCAATGACACGCTACCGCCAATGACCCACTCCTCGCCCGAGCCGTGCCCGGCTCGGGCGGGAATCATCGCACTTTCAACGATTCTCGACATTTGTCTTGAAACCCAAGACAAGACGTCGTATCTAATGCCTAACAAGAATCGACATGTTTATTGCTGTCTCACTGACTGAGGGAACTCATCGATGATGCGAATCCTGCTGTTTCTGGCGACCAACCTGGCCGTGGTGATCGTGGCCAGCATCACTCTGCGAATACTCGGGGTGGAGCCCTACCTCAACGCCAACGGGCTCAACATGAACAGCCTGTTGATCTTCTGTTTCGTGATCGGCATGGCCGGGTCGTTGGTATCGCTGTTCATCTCCAAGTGGATGGCGAAGAGGAGTACCCAGGCCAAGGTGATCGAGCAGCCCAGCAACGCGACCGAGCAATGGCTACTCGACACCGTCGGCGAGCTGGCCCGTGATGCGGGCATCAAGATGCCCGAGGTGGCGATCTTTCCTGCGCAGCAGTCCAACGCGTTCGCTACGGGCTGGAACCGGAACGATGCCTTGGTCGCGGTATCTGCCGGTCTGCTCGAGCGCATGCGCCCAGAGGAAACGCGCGCAGTGCTGGCGCACGAGATCGGCCACGTTGCCAATGGCGACATGGTGACGTTGACGCTCATCCAGGGCGTGCTCAACACCTTCGTGATGTTCTTCGCGCGCATCGTCGCGCAACTGGTGGATAGCTTCCTGCGCCGCGACGATGACGGCGGTGGCCTGGGCTTCTTCGGTTACATGGCGGTGGTCGTCGTCGCCGAGATCGTCTTCGGCCTGGTGGCCTCGGTCGTCGTCGCCTGGTTCTCGCGCTTCCGTGAATATCGCGCCGACGCCGCCGGTGCCAAGCTCGCCGGCAACGGTGCGATGATCAATGCCCTGGGGCGTCTCAAGGCCGAAACGCAGATGCAGGATCAGATGCCGGATACGCTGACGGCCTTCGCCATCACCTCCGGCCAGACACGCAAACTCATGGAACGCCTGTTTTCCAGCCACCCGCCGCTGGACGATCGCATCCGCGCCCTCAAGGAAAGCGCTTACCGCGAATGATCGCGGCACCCGACGGTGCAACGCAAAACACCCACCGGCTCTGGATCCATCAACAGGTCGGTGGGTGTTTTCGTCTCGGCACGGGCCAAAGCGCCAAGCTACTTTATTGGAAACCAAACTACTTGTTGGAAAGCTTGACCTTGAAACCGAAGCCTTCGAGCGCATCGCGCAAGCCGCCCTTGTTCTGTTTGAGCTCGACACGCAGGGTGGAGAACTCACGGCGCAACGGATATTCGGCGCGGAAGGCATCGAAGCCCGCCGCCATCCCCATGCGCCGACGGTAGCGATCGAACGCCAGCATGTCGCGGCGCACGTCGTAGCAGGCCCGCGTACATAGCGACAGCGCCTCCAGGGGCGGCGACCACGGCGTCAAGACGATCTTGCGTAGCCAGGGGTCCGGCTTTAGCTGACCGAGCTTCTTGCGCGCCGGCAAGCCAAAATGGCGCATCGCCGCCTGATAGACCAGCTCGGTACCGCGCATCTTTCCGTCGATGCTGTGCCCGGCGATATGTGGCGTGGCGATATCGACGAGATTGTAGAGGCCATGATCGATGCCCGGCTCGTTTTCCCACACGTCGAGCACCACGCGTAGGTCATTGACGCGTTCGAGGCGCTCGCGCAGGGCCTGATTGTCGAGACAGGCGCCACGTCCGGCGTTGATGAGCACGGTGCCCGGCGCCAGGGCCTCCATACGCGCGGCATCCAGCAGATGCCGGGTCGCGTGTTCCCCGTCCGACACCAGTGGCGTATGCAAGCAGACGATATCGGCACGCTCGAGCAGGCTATCCAGCGCCAGGAAATCTTCGCGGCCTTCCGCCTCGGCACGTGGCGGATCGCAGATCAGACACGTCACGTCGAGATCGTCCAGACGCTCCACCAGACGGCTACCCACGTTGCCGGCCCCGACGATGCCGATGGTCTTGCCGGCGAGATGAAAGCCATCCTCCTCGGCCAGCAATAGCAGGCTCGAGAGCACGTAGTCGACCACCGAATCAGCATTGCAGCCTGGGGCGTTGGCGAACCCGATGCCTGCTTCTCGCAGGTACTCGAGGTCGACATGGTCGGTACCAATGGTACAGGTGCCCACGAAGCGCACGCGGGAGCCATCGAGCAGCGCCGCGTTCACCGGCGTGATCGAACGCACGACCAGCAGATCCTGATCGCGGACCGCCGCCGCATCGATGTCGCGCCCGGGCAAGCGGGTGATATCGCCCAGCTCGCCGAAGAACTCGTCGGCCAGAGGAATGTTTTCATCGACCAGGATGCGCATGACCTTCTCTTTTCTCCCTTGTTCACGTCCGGCGGCCGGTTACAATACGCATGGGGCGCACTTGTCTATCCACGACCTCGCCGGAGACGGCGTTCGCCGGGATTCGATACCCGCCGGGAATGTCGATAGTAGGCCCGCGAAAGACACGTCACAAGCCCATTGCCAACCAAACGGCGCCACCAGGAGTTCTCGTGATCGTCCGCTGGGAAAGTGAACACGACTACGTTCTCGTGCATGTCCACCAAGATATGTTCGGTGACTGGATATTCAGCCGCGCCTGGGGCCAGATCGGCACCCAGTTCGGCGGCCTCAAGCATCAACTGGCCGACAGCTATGCGCAGGCCATGACATGGCTCGAGGATGTCGCGCATATCCAATCCTCGCGCGGCTTCGCCAAGGTCTTCGAGGCCAGCGATGACACCAGCCCCGAGGCTCAGAAGGCGATGCGCCAGCTATCGCTGCTCGATGGCGTCTAATCCCACCCGCGCCTGCCGACCTCAGCGATGACGGATCAGGAAGCAATGATGCAGATCCGGGCGCCGCGCGAAGTCCGGATCGAACGTCCGCGCCGAAATGTCTTCCACCGCGAAACGCTCGCCAATGGCGGCGTCGAGCGTGAAGCGCCGCTGATTGTTGGAGAACACCAAAGTACCGTCCGCTGAAAGGCGCGCCATCGCCAGTTCGATGAGCCGCGTATGATCGCGCTGCACGTCGAGTACGTCATCCATCTTCTTGGAATTGGAGAACGTCGGCGGGTCCATGAAAATCAAGTCGAACTCGCTACCTGCGGTTTCCAGCCAACGCAGGCAGTCGTCACGGATCACCCGATGCCGGCTGGGGTCGAGGCGGTTGAGCGCGAAGTTATCGCGTGCCCAGGTCAGGTAGGTATTGGAAAGATCGACGCTGACGCTGTCGCGCGCGCCCCCCAGTGCCGCCTGAACCGTCGCCGTTCCCGTATAGCAGAAAAGATTGAGAAAGCGCTTGCCGTCGGCCATGTCGCGCAACATTCGGCGTACGGGGCGATGATCCAGAAACAAGCCGGTATCCAGGTAGTCGCGCAGGTTGACCCACAACCGCGCCGGCCCTTCGCTGACCTCGAAACGTTCGCCGCTGGCCTCTTGCCTGGTGTATTGCGCCTTACCCGATTGTCGCGTGCGCTGCTTGTAGTGCACATCCTCTGGGCGTACGCCGAGCACCTGGGGGATGACCTCCAGAGCATCGAATAAACGACGCTGCGCCTGACGCGGGTCTACCGAGCGCGGTGGCGCGTATTCCTGCACGTGTACGTGGTCGCCGTAGACATCCACCGCCAGGGCGTATTCCGGCATATCCGCATCGTAAAGCCGATAGCAACGCTCGCCGGTTTGCTTGAGCCACTTCTTCAGCCGCTTGCGGTTCTTCTGCAGCCGGTTGGCGAACATCTGCGCGCTCTCATTGCGAGGCGCACCCGGCGCCTCCTGAGCGCCCTGCCCGCCTGCTGAGTCGCTCTCGTCCGAGTCCTTGCCAGAAGCCCTGCGCGAGGTACTCTCTACCACGACCGGAATCAGCAGCAACTTGCAATCCAGCGGCCCATTCTTGAACGCATACTGCTTGGTGGCCCGCAGCCCGGTGCGGTGGCCCAAGTCGGGGTTGCCGGTGAACAGCGCCAGTTGCCAGCCCTCGAACTCGGCGCGTAGACGCTCACCGAGAGCGGTATAGATGGGCACCACCTCGGGCAATTCGCCCAGGCGTTCGCCATATGGCGGATTGGTGATGACCAGCCCCGGCCCGTCGATGCCTTCAGGGCGCGTCAGTTGTGCCACCTCGGCACCTTCCAGCTCGATCAAGGCGGGAATCCCCGCACGCATGGCGTTGGCCTTGGCGGCGGCGATGGCCGGCGGGCTCTGGTCGCGACCGAACAGCTTTGACTTCACACGGCGACGCCCCACGCTGGCACGAGCTTCCGCCTCACGCTTGAGCTCCTGCCATACGCCGGGGTCATGCTCCGCCCAGGCCTCGAAGGTGAAATAGTGCCGGGCCAACTGGGGGGCGATGTCCGCCGCCATCAAGGCCGCCTCGATGAGCAGCGTACCTGCCCCGCACATAGGGTCGAGCAAGGGTTCCCCACGCCGTGCCCGCGCCGGCCAATCGGCACGCATCAGCAAGGCGGCGGCGAGATTCTCCTTGAGCGGCGCGTGGCCGGCATCGCGGCGATAGCCACGCTGATGCAGGCTACCGCCGACCAGGTCGAGCCCTAACAGCAAGCGCCCGCGATGCAGGTGTGCATAAATGCGAGTATCGGGGCTTTTGAGCTCGATCACCGGACGTTCGTGGCCGGCCGCCCGCATCGAGTCGACGATGCCATCCTTGACGCTCTGGGCCCCGAAGCGCGTATGGCGAATATGCTCGGATTGGCCATGGAAATCCACGGCCAGACTGCTTCCGGTACGCAGATGTGCATGCCAGTCGACCCGGCGGGCGGCCTCGACCAGCGACTCGGGTCGTTCGATATCCTGCTCGCGCAGAAGGCAGAGCACCACGCGATTCGCCAGGCGCGACCACAGGCAGATGCGGTAGGCCATCGTGATATCGGCCTGAACGTGGACACCCGCCACGGTCGTCCCGGTCACCTCTGTGCCGAAGCCCGCGAGCTCGTCGGCCAGCAAGCCCTCGAGGCCCTTGGGGCAGGTGACGAAGAGCGTCAAAGATGAGGATTGCACATCGGTCATAAAGTCGTCATCCCGGCGCCACGCACCGGTCATATTCCTGTGGTTTACATGGAACGTTTGGCTTATGCCAAATCGCTGGTCGACAAATCCGCTTCAAAGCACTAAACATTAAAAGTAGTAGCTACTGAAAACGCATGCGTTTCGTGTCCGGACGTTCCGGTTCATGGCGACGGTGGTTGACCCATTGTCGGCATGTACTGTCAGATCTCAACAACCGGTTCTTGATAAGAGGCCATCCGATGAAACGACAGAAACGTGATCGCTTTCAGCGTGCATATGTCCACGGATACAAAGCCGGCATGACGGGGCGCTCTCGCGATGATTGCCCCAGCCAGGACATCAACCTCCGTGAGTACTGGATGAGCGGTTGGCGTGAAGGTCGTGGGGACCAATGGGCCGGCATGACGGGGATTTCCGGCATCCATCGAAACCCCATGGTACTGTGATGATAGCCCCCTTAATGGCACCTGGATCGACACCCCATTGACAGGTCCATGACAAGGCCCGCATCGCGGGCCTTTTTACGTCAAAGCAACCTACTTATGTCAAAGCACGCTGCTTATGTAAACGTACACTACGCCAGAGCCCCAGCGCATTCGCCGACCAGCGCCGGCCCCCGATAGATGAAGCCAGTATACAGCTGCACGAGGTCGGCCCCCGCATCGCCCTTGGCACGCGCCGCATGCCCGCTATCGATACCGCCGACACCAATGATCGGCAGCGTCGGTAGATGATGGCGCAACTCGTGAATCACCCGATTGGAAGACTCGAACACCGGGCGTCCGGAAAGCCCGCCCTGCTCCTCGGCATGCACGAGCCCCGTCACCGCCTCGCGTGACACCGTGGTATTGGTAGCAATGACCGCATCGACACCGTTGGTCGCCAACGCCTGTGCAACGAGCGCGACTTCATCGTCACTCATGTCAGGGGCGATCTTTACCGCCAGAGGCACGTTCCGGCCACTGGCGTTGTCGAGGCGATGCTTTTCCTCGACTAGCGTGCCCAGTAACGCCTCCAGATGCTCGCCGAACTGTAAGTTGCGAAGTCCCGGTGTGTTTGGAGACGACAGATTCACCGTGACGTAATGCGCATGCGCATGCACCTTACGCAGACACGTCAGGTAATCATCCACCGCGTGCTCGACTGGCGTACTCAGATTCTTGCCGATGTTGATGCCAATCACGCCGTGGTAGCGACTCTTGCGTACATTGGCGACCAGCGCGTCGACACCGGCATTGTTGAACCCCATGCGATTGATGATCGCCCCTTTCGCCGGCAGCCTGAACAGCCGCGGCCTGGAGTTACCCGGCTGAGGCTTGGGCGTCACCGTTCCCACTTCGACGAAGCCGAAGCCAAGCGCCCCGAGTGCATCGAGGTGCTCGGCATTCTTGTCGAGCCCCGCCGCCAACCCCACGCGATTGGGGAACGTCAGTCCCATCAACGTGACGGGCGCCTCGACATGCGTGCCCATCCATCTGCCCAGCCCCAGGCGATGGCCGGCCTCGAGTGACGTCAATGCAACGCCGTGGGCGGTTTCAGGGTCGAGTCGAAAAAGCAGCGAACGGGCCAGGGCGTACATGGATCCTCGGACAATATAATGAGCGGCAAAACATGAAGTGGGCGCGCAGTATAGCGCAGCCACGCCCAAAAGCGCAGAGCCCCGCATTCGCGCATGGCGAAGCGGGGCTCGCATCAGGGCCGTCAGCCCCGACAATGCACCAGGCCTTACGGCTGGGTGTCGAGCTGCTGCACGCGTAGCGTGTAATTATTGACGCCGCTCATCGCACTGCCAAACTTCCGGCCCTTCACCCAGACGGTGTAACGCCCCGGTTGCAGCGTCGTTTCGATGTCGAAATCACTCTCGAAACCTTCACCTTTGTCACTGGCCACGACATCACCGCTCTCGTCGAGGATCCGCGCTTCGAGGCTATAGGTGCCCTCATTGCCGGGGAAGGTCGAGCTGGTCACCGACACGGTACCCGCTTCCACCACATCGAAACTCAATACCTTGCCCTGCTCGCGAATGGCCAGGTCGGTCACGATTTCGTCGAACGCATCCGGCAAGGCGTCTTCATCATCCTGCGTGGCTGAAGAAGCGCCGCTGCTTGACGTGGAGTCCGACGACGCATCGCTCGCTACCGACGACGTTGCGGCGGTACCCGAAGCCTCTGCAGACGCCGACTCGGTGGCGTCGGGGCGCGGCGCAGCGATGGCCGCTACCGAATCGTCATCATCGACAAAAGCTGTGGTACGACCGTCTTTACCCGGCCCACCGAACATGATGCCCCCACCGGCGTCGACACCGCTCTCCTCACTCGAAAGGCGATTGCCCTGGGCATCCAACTCATTGACGGAGACAACGAAGCTATTGCCGCCCGTCTTGGTGGTACCGAACTTCTGACCGGAGACACGCAACACGTAATCGCCGGACTCCAGGCGCTGTTCCATGGTCAAGCCATCGTTCTGGCCCAACCCCGACGCCGAGGCAATTTTATTGCCTTGAGCGTCGAGCAAGGTCGCTTCGATTCGGTAATCGTCGGAATCGCCCGGCAAGGTCGAGCTCTGGAATTGATAGCGTCCTGCTTTTTCGACGGTAAAGGGATGCGTCTGCGTCCCGCCGAAGAAAAAACTCTGGCTACGTGCATCGGAGCTCGACTGCAAGAAATCGGTAAGATCGACTTTAGCCGCCGCTTCGTGCGCCTTCTGCTGTGCAGCACTCTGAGCCATGGCCAGCGATGACGAGCCGGCCAGTCCCAGGGCCACGAGCATTGTGGTAATCACGCGATGATTCATGGGGCTTCTCTACTTGGCTTCGAACCTGAGTCGGACACAGCATATCAGAGACATAAGCGCCAATGCTTCACCTGAAAGTTCGAAGAGGAAGGAAAATCGACAATGCCCCGAGCACGAGGCTCGGAGCATTACGTGCGAACTTATCCCTCGCCATTGCTCTCGGCGAGATCGACCAGTTCGCGAATGGCCACCGCGAATAGCGGGAAGCCGCCCTGAGTGCCCAAGCGCACTTCATTGAGCAGGCCACTCCAACGTTCGACCAAGCCAGCGTGGCGATCCAGCCACTGCTCGACACGAGGCTCCACGCCACGTGGCGCCCCCTCCATCTTGAGCACGCTGACGGTCAGTGCCAGTTGCTGGCGATCGAGGTCGTCGCGGAACGTCTCGCGCGCCTGCGCCTGCCAGCTATCGCGCACTTTCAGCGCGTTGATCTGGCTGTTCATCCACGGCAGCTCCAGACGATGGCCGATATCGTAGTAGACCTCGGCGACACGTTGGATCTTCTCGTCGGTGACACGCGCCGCCTCGATGATGCCGAGCCCCGCATACAGGCTATTGGCTGCCGCAACGATACTCGCCAGGGAGGTCGGCACGCCAGCCTTCTCCAACTCGTCACGACGCGCGTCCCACGTTTCGTGATCCTCTCCGCGCAGGCGCTTGCCGACACTCTCCTGCAATTGGGTGATACGCGGTGCGAAATACTCCACTGCTTCCTGAATGCTCTGATGGGTGCGATGACGCAGGAACCAGCGTGTGGCCCGGCGCAGCAACCGCATCAGGTCGAGCATCATGCTGTACTGCACGCGGCTGTCGACTTGATGATCGAGTGCCTCGATCTGTTCCCAGAGGCCTTCGAGGTTGAAGCAATCGCGCGCGATGAGGTAAGCGCGCGTCACTTCCGCTCGCGTGGCACCGGTGGAGTCACGCAGACGCCGCACGAAGGTGACCCCCATGTGATCGACCAAGTCGTTGGCGATCTGCGTCGCGGTAATCTCGCGCTTCAAGCGATGCTGATACATCTCGTCCGGGAAGCGCTCGACCAGCGTCTGCGGGAAGGCCCGCACCATGTGCCGCTGGACATGCGGATTGTCCGGCAAATCAGAAGCGATCATGTCGGTTTTCAGCGCACTCTTGGCGTACGAGATCAGCACCGACAACTCGGGCAGCGTCAGACCTTTTTCCATATTGGCGCGTTCGGCCAACGTTTCGTCGGAGGGCAGGAATTCCAGTTCGCGATCCAGTCCTCCAGCGGCTTCCAGTTCATTGACGAAGCGCCGATACGGCCCTATACCCTGCTGACTGAGAATCTCCGACAAGGAAAGTGCCTGAGTCTGACGATAGTTATCGCGCAGTACCAGTTCACCCACTTCCTCGGTCATGCTTGCCAGCAACTCATTGCGCTGCTTGTCGGTCATGTCGCCGGCTTTGACGATATCGTCGAGCAAGATCTTGATATTGACTTCATGGTCGGAGCAATTGACCCCACCGGCGTTGTCGATGAAGTCGGTATTGACCCGCACGCCTTGCTCTGCGGCTTCCATGCGACCCAGTTGTGTCAGGCCCAGGTTGCCACCCTCGCCGACCACGCGGCAGCGCAGCTCGCCACCATCGACACGCAAGGCATCGTTGGTCTTGTCGCCCACATCGGCATGGGTTTCATCGGCGGCCTTGACGTAGGTACCGATGCCACCGTTCCAGAGCAGGTCATAACGCGCCACGAGAATCGCGCGAATCAACTCGTTAGGCGACAATTTGCCCGCCTTGATGTCGAAGGCCTTTTTCATCTGCGGCGTGATGTTGATGGACTTGGCATCGCGCGAGAACACGCCCCCACCCTCGGAGATCAAGGCGGTGTCGTAATCCTCCCAGCTCGAGCGCACCAACTCGAACATGCGCTTGCGTTCCTTGAACGAAGCCGAAGTATCTGGGTCGGGATCGACGAAGATATACCGGTGGTTGAAGGCCGCGACGAGACGAATCTTGTCGGACAACAGCATGCCGTTGCCGAACACGTCGCCCGCCATGTCGCCGATCCCTACCACGCTGAACGGCGTCTCCTGGGTATTGAGACCCATTTCGCGGAAGTGACGCTTGACCGATTCCCAGGCACCCTTGGCGGTAATGCCCATCTTCTTGTGGTCGTAGCCGTGCTCGCCACCGGAAGCGAAGGCATCGCCCAGCCAATGGCCGTATTCCAGCGAAATGGCGTTGGCGATGTCCGAGAAAGTCGCGGTGCCCTTGTCGGCGGCCACCACCAGGTAGGGGTCGGCCTCGTCGTGACGCACCACGCGCTCGGGCGGTACGGCCTCGCCACCTTCCAGGTTGTCCGTCACGTCGAGCAGTGCGCGGATGAATATCTGATAGCAGGCAATGCCTTCCTTCTGCACCGTGTCGCGGTCGGCACCGCCGGGCATGCGCTTGCAGATGAAGCCGCCCTTGGCGCCTACCGGAACGATGACGGCGTTCTTGACCTGCTGCGCCTTGGCCAGCCCCAGGATCTCGGTGCGGAAGTCCTCGTGACGATCGGACCAGCGCAGCCCGCCGCGCGCGACCTTGCCGCTGCGCAGATGAACACCCTCGACACGCGGCGAGTAGACGAATATCTCGAACATCGGCCGCGGCTTGGGCATGTCCGGAACTTGCGTCGGCTCGAGCTTGAGGGCGATATAACCCTTAGTCTCGCCATCTTCACGCCGTTGATAATAGTTGGTCCGCAATGTCGCCTGAATCAGCGCCATGTAGCGACGCAGCAATAGATCGTCATTGAGGCTGGCGACCTCATCGAGCAGACCTTCGATACGCGCCACGCATTCCTCGATCTTACTGTCGCCGGCGGTGTCATCGGGATCGAAGCGCAGTTCGAACAGCGTCACCAGCTCACGCGTGATCTCCGGATGGCTGGCAAGCGTATTGGCGATATAGTCCTGCGAGAGCCCGAAGCGCAACTGCTTGAGATAACGTGCATAGGCACGCAGAACCGCCACTTCGCGCCATGCCAGATTAGCGCCAATGACGAGTCGATTGAAGGCATCGCTTTCGGCATCGCCGGTCCAGATGCGCGTGAACGCCTCGATGAAGACATCGCGCATTTCCTGAAGATTGACGACCCCGTCGCCACGATGCTCGAGAGTAAAGTCATGAATCCAGTAGGTCTGATCAGGGCACTCGACTTCGTAGGGACGTTCGCTGATCACGCGGAGTCCCAGGTTCTCGAGCACCGGTAGCACATCGGAGAGCGGGATCGGTTGATCGGCATGGAAAAGCTTGAGGTTGACCCCGTCGATGTTTTCCTCGACCAACCGATAAAGACTCAAGCTGATCGGCGCATTCCCGCCCAACTCCCCGAGATGGTGAATATCGTAGACGGCAGTACGGGCCGAAAAGTCTTCGCGATAGCTGCTGGGAAACGCCTCGCGATAGTCTTGCATCAGGCGGTTGGCCTGTTCCTCACCGTAGCCCTCGACCATGGCTGCCTGCAGATCGTCCCGCCAGCTACGCGAGAGCGCCGTAATCTTCTTCTCCAGGCGTCGTATATCGTATTCGGCCGGGCGCTCGCCATTGAAACGCAAAATGAACTGGATCCGCGCCAGCACCGACTCGGACAGATAGGTATTGAAATCGCCGAAGGTAGCATCGAGCTCTTCGCAGAGCAGGTTCTGGATGCGCACGCGCAATTCGGTGGAGAACACATCGCGCGGCACGAACGCCAGGCACGAATAGAACTGGCCGAAACGGTCCTCGCGAATGAACAGCCGCACCTTGCGCCGTTCGCGAATATTGAGAATACCGAAGGCGGTTTGCGCCAACTCGTCGGTATCGATCTGGAACAGATCGTCACGCGGATAGACCTCGAGGATCTGTGTCAGCTGTTTGCCGTTATGCCCCTTGGGATTGACGCCCGCGGCCTTGATGACGGCTTCGATCTTCTTGCGCAGCACCGGCACATTGCGCGGCGATTCGTTGTAGACCGTCGAGGTATAGAGCCCCAGGAAGCGCCGCTCGCCGATGACGCGACCGTCTTCGTCATAACGATCGATGGAGATATAATCCGGGTAGGCGGGGCGATGCACGCGCGCGTGATAGGCGCTCTTGGCAAAGGACAGAAGTTCCGGCACCAGCACATACTGATCGTCTTCGACGCCCTCGTCGGTACTGATGCGCTCGCGGTAACGCGGCTCGTCGAGCTTGAAAACGCCCAACTCGCTCTTGGGTATCTGACGCAGGCGGTCCTGGTTGTCTTCCTGCAAGACCTCGTACTCGTCATAGCCCAGGAAAGTGAAATGATCGTCGAGCAGCCACTCGAGGAAGGAGATGGCTTCTTTATGATCGTCGGCCTTGATCTGCTTCGGGCGCTGCGCCTTGAGTTCCTTGATCGACTGGCGCACCTGCTCACGCATGGGGTCGAAATCTTCCACCGCCGCACGTACGTCGCGCAGTATTTCCTCGAGACTGTCGTGAAGGTCGTCCAGGGTCGCCGTGTCGGAATGGCGGTCGACCTCAACCAGAATGATCGACTCGCGCGATGTCGGCGCGTTCTTGGCCTCGGTCGAGGTCGCGCGCTTGAGATGATGCTTGGCATCGCGCTCTACCGCCAGAACGGCGTTATGGATCGCATGCACGGTCAGCCCGCGGCGATTGAGCTCGATACGCACCGAGTCGACGAGAAACGGCATGTCTTCGTGCAGCACGGCCACGACGGTATGCGGCGACTGCCAGCCATGTTCCTCGAAGTCGGCGTTGAAGACACGCACCTTGGCCTCGCTGGGGTCATGCGTCTGCATGAAGTGCCACGCCGACAACGTGGCGCCGTAGATATCATCCAGGCCGCGCTCGGCGGCTTCTTCGAACGGTGCCGAGGCATACAAATCCTCGGCGAAGGCAGCGATCCGCTCCACTTTTTCCTGGGGAAGCCGCTTGGCCAGTTGTTCCTTGAGCTGGGCAAGAAAATCTTCCTTGCCCTCGATCGCGACGTGTTGCATCAAGCACCTCGGCTACGACCGGCCACCCTTCATGGCGACCGATGAATGATTCTTCGGCGGCACGCACGCGTGTCGCATGCACCACCATGATGGCACGAGCTTACGCCTATCGTGCGTCAAGCCCCACCAATGTGACGCACCCTCATGGCGTATGCCGGTTGTGCATGGGCCTTGTCATGCGCTCGCTGGCGCCTCCCGGCGTTCCAGCAGCACGCCACATTCGCAGTGGTCGGTATACGGAAACTGATCGAACAATGCGAAACGGGTTACGACATGGGTTTCGCTCAATGTCTCGAGATTCGCCTCGAGCGTGTCCGGGTTACAGGAAATATAGACAATTCGCGAATAGGCCTTGAGTTGCTCGCAGCTATGCGTATCGAGCCCAGCCCGCGGCGGATCGACCAGCGCCGTGGTAAAGGCATGCTCATCGAGCGCCAGCGCCGCCACGCGCCGCCCGCTTTTCTCGCCGGACAGGGCTTCGCTGAATTCCTCGGCGGACATCCGCGCCACCACGACGTTGGTCACGCCATTGGCCTCTAGATTGACGTTGGCCGAAGCTACCGAGGTCCGCGAGATCTCAGTGGCCACGACACGGCGAAAGTTCTCGGCCAGCGCAATCGTGAAGTTGCCATTGCCGCAATAGAACTCCACCAGGTCGCCGTCGCAGCTCTCGCGAGTTACGTCCCGCGCCCACCCCAGCATCGACTGACAAATCGCCGCATTGGGCTGGGTAAAGCTGTTCTCCACCTGCTGATAGACGAGTTCACGGCCTTCGACATTCAGTCGCTCCCAGACATGATCGCGCTCGAGGACGAGACGCTGCTTACGCGCCCGGCCGATGATCGATACGTTCAGGGCTTCCTGTAACGCCCGTGCTTCCTGCTCCCAAGCTTCGTCGAGTTGGCGATGATAGATCAAGGTCACTAACGCCTCGCCACTCAGCGTGGTCAAGAACTCGACCTGGAACAACTTGCGACGCAGGGTATCGCTTGCCAACAACGCGTCACGCAAGGCGGGCATTAGCGCGTTGATGCGCTCTCCTGCCACCGGGTATTCATCTAGACGCACGACCTCCTTACGTTTGGGGTCGGCAGGATCGACCTCGAACATGGCGTAGAACAGATCGTCACCGTCATGCCAGATACGAAACTCGCAGCGCTGCCGGTAATGGCTCGGCGGCGAGGGAAACACCTCCAGCGGCGGCGGAGAGAAGCGCGCGAATTGCGCGTTGATACGCTCGCGCTTGGCATCGAGCTGAGACTCGTAACGCTCGGGGTCGACGACGGGTACGGCCACGAAAACTCCTTTCAGCAAAAACTCACGATGCCGTCGTAACGACACCGTCTCATGGAAATCAGAAGGTTGAAACAGTGGCAGGCAATGCCAAAGAGTACGGTGCACTGAAGCCATAGCCTGCCAGAGTGCGTGCCAGGCCCGCTTGTTGCGCCGCGCTGGCCCAGCTCGCATCACTCTCCGACGTATCATGCCAGGCCGGGAAAACAACCTGCGCCACGCGCCGCGCAATGGCGTCACCGGAATCGACCCACACGATGTCGCGCGGTGCATGTCGCACGAGCGCCTCGCGCAGCAGCGGAAAGTGCGTGCATCCCAGCACCACGGTATCGAGACGCGACGCTTCCCATAACGGCGCCAGGCTCGCAGTGATGACCGCATCGTCCCAAGGCATCCCGGTCAGGACGCGTTCGGCCTGCGCGACCAAACGATCGGCGGCCAGTCTCACCACCGTGCAATCCGGCGCGAACTCAGCGATCAAACGCTGCGTATAAGGGCGCGACACCGTCGCCGAGGTCGCCAGCAGCCCGAACACGCCGCTGCGTGAGGCATGGGCCGCCGGCTTGATCGCCGGCACGGTACCGATCACCGGAATACTCAGGTTCTCGCGCAAGGCCTTTAGCGCCAACGTGCTGGCCGTATTGCAGGCCACCACCAAGGCCCGCGCGCCACTCGCCGCCACCGCCGCGCGACACACCGCGACGATTCGCGCGACCAGCCAGTCATCGGGCTTGGTGCCGTACGGCAACGCGGCGTTGTCACACACATACGCCAGCGGTGCGCCGGGCAGGCGCGTGCGCAAGGCGCCCACCACCGAGAGCCCGCCAACACCGGAATCGAAGATCAGAATCGGCGCCGTCATGCGCGGGTCTCCGCGAAGTGTGCCAGCAGCGTATCCACTAAGGCCCGCAAGCGCGCGGGAATGAATTCACGCTCGGCATACAACAGGTGAACACTGATCGGCGCCACGCTGAACTCGTCCAGCACGCGGACCAGCCGCCCGGCCTCGACTTCCGGTTCACCCAGGAACGCCGGCTTGTAGACCAGTCCCATGCCGCGTATCGCCGCCTCGGTTAGGGCGCGTCCATTGTTGCAGGCCATGACCGGACGGATGCGCACCCGGTGAGGCGCTCCATCGACCTGGAAGTGCCAATAGTGACCTTCGCGCGCCAGGCTATAGTGCAGACAACGATGCCTACGCAGCTCGGCGGGATGCGTGGGCGTTCCGTGTCGCGCCAGATACTCCGGCGCGGCATAAACGTGGCGCGGCATGTCCATCAACGGTCGCGCGATCAAACTGGAGTCTTCCAGCTCGCCGATACGCACCACTAGATCGAAGTCCTCAGCCACCAGGTCGACACGGCGATCCTCGAGCACGACATCGAGCATCACCGCCGGATGTCGCTGCTCAAACGCCTGCAAGGCGGGTATCAGTGCACGTACGCCGAAATCCAGCGGCGCGGAAAGCCGTAGACGGCCGCGCACCTCGCCACGTTGTTCGCCGAGCCCGGTCTCCAGCTCCTGCAACTCATCGAGCAAGCGACTCGCCCCATTGAGATAGCGTTCGCCTTCGGCGGTCAGCTGCAAGCGCCGCGTGGTGCGCGTCAACAACCGTACCCCCAGACTGGTCTCCAGCTTGGCGATCTGCTTGCTGACCATGGCATTGGAGAGTTCCAGCTTGCGCGCACCGCCAGCGAAACTGCCGGCCTCGACCACGGCGCGAAAGATGTGCATCGCCTGCAGGCGGTCCATACGACTCCCTCGCAACGACTTCCTCGAAAACACGTGCGCTCATTCTACCTTACCCGCCCAAGGGATGAGATGGTTCGACTTGCCTCGAGGCAAAATACTGTTTATTTTTACAGTATTCGTCATTTCGTTTTCGAGGTTCCGCTATGTCCATGACGCCTATCGCTCTCGCCGCGTCGACCTCGGCGCCCGCATCGAGCGACACTCTGCCACGCGGCGCCAGCGGCTTCCCCTCCCCGGCCGACGATTACCGAGAAGCCCCGCTGGATCTACATCACCATCTGGTGCGTCGCCCGGCCTCGACGTTCTTCATGCGCCTGGAGGGCGATGACCACCACCACGCCGGCCTGTATCACGGCGACTTGCTGGTGATCGACCGCGCCATCTCACCGCGCCCCGGGCATTGGCTGGTCGCAGTCATCGACGGAGAGCTGAGCGTGTTACGCCTCGAACGCCGCGGGCCACAGCTATACCTCGCGCCGTCACGCCCCGGCCTGGCGACGCTGCCCTTCGAGGACAACGATTACCGCCTGTGGGGCGTCATCTGCTACGCCATTCATGCCTTGCCCGCCACGGGCGAGGAACCGGCCATACCGTCATGTTCGCGCTGATCGACTGCAACAACTTCTATGCCGCCTGCGAGCGTCTTTTCGAACCGCGTCTGGAGGGCGTTCCGGTGGGCGTGCTGTCCAACAACGACGGCTGTGTCATCGCGCGTTCCGAGGAATTCAAGGCACTCGACATTCCCATGGGCATCCCCACCCACAAGATCGACCCGGCACTGCGGCGTCGTGTGGTGCTGAAGTCGTCCAATTACACGCTTTATGGAGACCTCTCGGCACGCGTGCAACAGGTTCTGGCGCGCCAAGTACCGACGCTGGAGCCCTATTCCATCGACGAGTGTTTTCTCGATCTACGCGGCTTGCAGGAAGACTGGCACGCCCTGGGCGCTCGCCTGGTGCATAGCGTGGTGCGAGAAGTAGGGTTGCCGGTATCCATCGGCATCGCCCCGACGCGCACCCTGGCCAAGCTCGCCAACCGCCAGGCCAAGGCGCAGTCGACGCGCCCTCAGGTGTGTGTCTGGGCGCATGCCGACGCGCCCGAATTGAAGACGCATCTGAATCGGCTATCGCCGCACGATGTGTGGGGCGTGGGCGAACGACTCCACGCACGCCTGGCCGGCATGGGCGTGCTCACCGCCGCCGCGCTGCGCGAGACACCCGACAGCGAGTTACGACGTCGTTTCAGCGTGGTACTGGCGCGCACCGCCAGCGAACTCAACGGCCATCCCTGCCTGTCGATGAACGACCTGGAAACCCCGCGCCGTAGCATTCTCTGTTCGCGCTCTTTCGGGCGTCCCCTACGCGACCATGCCGCCCTCGCCGGCGCTTTACGTCATCACTGCCAACGCGCCGGCGAAAAGCTGCGACGCGACGCCATGCAGGCCTCGGCGATCGGTGTATATCTGCGTACCAACCCGTACCACGCCGGCACGTTTCGCCATGCCTGCGAGTGGACCGCATTGCCATTTCCCAGTGCCGACACGCAGCAACTCACCCGCGCGGCACAGCGTCTGCTCGACCAGATCTGGCAACCTGCGGCTTATCAGAAGCTCGGGATAATGCTCGCCGAACTGACGCCCCGCCAGCAAAGCCAGACGACGCTCTTCGAGGGCGCCGAACCCGCCCGGCGAGAGGCATTGATGGAGGCCTGGGACGCGATCCGTGCCCGCTACGGGCGCCAGGCACTGACCCTGGGCCCGCAGCCCGCCGATGCGCCCTGGCAAATGAATAGCGCCTATCGCTCGGCGTGCTACACCACGCGCTGGGATGAACTGCCGCGCGCCCGCGCCCGGTAATCATTATGACGTGCACGTGCCGATATAACTCAACTCAACGGCGAAGGTGCCTCACGGAACTCGGCGTAAAGCACCGGGTAAGCTTCCTGCAGACGAGCCAGCTCAGCTTCCGCGCCTTCGGGCAGGGCCTTTGCCAGCTGATCCAGGTCGTCCTCGTCGAAATGTTCGCGAATCAGCGGAAACAACTCCTCGCGCTCGCCGCGCAGATAGGCACGATGCGACTCCAGATAGGCCTTGAGGTCCTCGCTGAACTGATCCATCGGCACCACCGCGTCCATCAGGATCATGTCGAGATTCTGGGAAAGCCGGGCCAGACGGGCATTGAGTGCCCGATAATCCTCAGACAAACGCTGGCACAGCGCGTTGGCCTCCGGCGCCCGTGTGTTCAACTGTTCGGTGCACATCCGTTCGAGCGGAGCGGTGAAGCCACTCATATAATCGAGAATGTAATCCACGACCTCGCGCATCAGCTGGAAGTCGGGGCGCTCGCCTTCCGCCAGCGTTTTCTGCTTGAGCTGCAGCACGTGCAGCAGACGCGCCATGTTGGCATGGTCTTGGCGCAATTGGGTCAGCATGGGCATGTAAAAGCCTCCTTTGCAGTCGGCGCGTGGCAGCGCGGGGTATCCGGCAGCCTTATTTTCCAGTTTAGGCGAGAGTCTTCATTGACTCCCACTCTCCCGAGGGAAACACCCTACCGGGACTCGAATGTTTTACCCTAGCGTGTATGACAGGATTACGCCTGTTGGCCGAAAGTCTAGAAACGGTTTCGGCGACTCGACTCACCCACCGGTGGCATACACATGGACCTGTTCGCTTCATCCCAATCCGATAACACACCGCTGGCCTATCGCATGCGGCCTCGCCGCCTGGACGACTACGTCGGCCAGGAGGCATTGGTCGGCCCCGGCAAACCACTGAGTCGCATGGCGGAAAGTGGCGCGATACGCTCGATGATCCTGTGGGGGCCACCGGGCGTGGGCAAGACCACCTTGGCCGATATTCTCGCCGATGCTTCAGGCGCCATGCTCGAACGCCTATCGGCGGTGATGGCCGGCGTCAAGGACATCCGTGCCGCCGTGGAACGCGCCCGCGAAGGGCAGGTGCGCGGACAGCCGACGCTCTTGTTCCTCGATGAGATTCATCGTCTCAACAAGAGCCAACAGGATGCCTTGCTGCCGCACGTCGAATCCGGACTGCTGACGCTGATCGGCGCCACCACCGAGAATCCGTCATTCGAGGTCAATTCGGCGCTGCTCTCGCGGGCGCGCGTCTATGTGCTACGAAAGCTAGAGGTGGACGATCTGCTGCGTGTGCTCCATCAGGCCCTGACGGATACCCAGCGCGGCCTGGGAGAGCGCCATATCGAGGCCGACGAGGACGTGCTGGAAACGCTCGCACGCTCGGCCTCGGGTGATGCGCGACGCGCACTGGGCCTGCTGGAAACGGCCTGCGACTTCGCCGAGCCCACCGAGAACGGCGAGCGCCTGACCCTGCAGGCGCTGCATGAAGTCCTGGGGCACCAGGCCAGCGCCTTCGACAAGCAGGGCGATCATTATTACGACCTGCTCTCGGCGATCCATAAATCGATACGCTCGTCACGCAGCGATGCCGCGCTTTTGTACATCGCACAATTCGTACAAGGCGGCGGTGACCCGCTCGATGTGGTGCGCCGCCTCGCCGCCATCGCCTCGGAGGACGTCGGCAATGCCGAGCCCCGTGCCCTACCACTGGTGATGGCCGCCTGGGACGCCTACCTGCGTCTGGGCGACTACGAAGGCCAACGCGCCATCGCCCATGCCGCGCTGCATCTCGCCATCGCCCCCAAAAGCAACGCCATCGACCAGGCCTGGAACGCCGCCAAGCACTTCGTCGCCGCGAATCCCGACTTCGAAGTGCCCACCTACTTGCGCAACGCCCCCACCAAATTGATGGAATCCCTCGGGCATGGCGAAGGCTACCGATACGCGCACAACGAGCCCAACGGCTACCCCGCCGGCCGTGCGCATGACTGCTGGCCCGCGGAGCTCCCCGCGACCACCTTCTTCGCCCCCACGGAATACGGCCAGGAAAAACGCTTCAAGCAAATGCAGGCCTGGCGCGCCGAACTCGACGCCCAAGCCGATGGGACATCATGAAACGCACCGCCGCTCTCAGCGGCGGTGACAAAAAAACAATTGAGTGGACCCGTTCCTGTCGTTCATGCCAAATGCGCCAGTTGCAGGGTGACGTCGTGAATCAGGCGAAGGTCGTTGAAGTCGCTGGCGCGGCTCTCCACCTGGTGCAGGTGAAAAGCGCGCTGCTCACTACGCGGTAGGCCCTGATACTCGGCGATCACCTGGAAGAGCCAGATCTCGTCGCCCCATTCCATGTCACTGTCCTGCAGGTAGGCCAGTGCACTGATGCCCATGGGATCGGGATGGTCGATCACCGTCAGGTAGAAATTTTCCACGTCCTGCTTGAGCGCCTGTTGGCTCGCCGCCACCAGGCTTTGCTCCTCGGCCTCGGCAGGCCGTGCGGCGGCAACGGCCTGCGGCTTGTGCACCGGCGTCGGTAGCTGGAGCACGAGGTCGGTCAGCACGCGAATGTCCGGCTCATGATCCAGGGCCGGCGCGGCTGCGGCGATCAAAGGACTGGCTTGGTTGATCAGGTCAGGCACTTCGCTGCGCCGCGCATAGTTACCAGGAACGAAGTTGGGGTGCTCGCGTAGAAACGCCGCCATGCCGCTAATCAGCCGGCTACGCGATTGCTGCTGGCGAAACCGGGCCATCAGTTCGGTCAGACGGCTCTGAACTTCACGCAGGCTGGTGTAATGCTGACTGACCTGGCGCTGCAATTGACTGATCAGCAGCTTGCGCAGGGTGCCGTCGCTACCCACCAGTTCGATCAGCTCATCGAAGTCGATCAGTTGCAGGCCATCCAGCAGGCGCACGATCTGCTTCTGGGCACGATCGTTTTCGCGGATCTTGTCGTTCAGGCGGCTCACGAAACCGAAGTCGCTGTTGAGGCGCTGCCAGAGACTATCGATGGCGTCGGCAAAACGCCCATTGAGATCATCGACGGCCTGGCGCAGGCGCAGCAACTGCTGCTCCTGGTGCCAGTATTCACTCTGGTTCTGAGCCTCGCGGTAGCTCTGCACCAACGTGCGCACCAGTTCCAGGGTTTCGCCCACATCGGTATTGACCTGGCGGCGGGTTTCGTCGGCCAGCATCTCGGCGATCAACTCGCGCACCCGGGGCGCCAGCTTGACGCCCCCCTGATCGTCGGGCCGCCAGACGATACGCGCGGCCAACAGCCGCCGCAATGCGCTATCGCTCAAGGCCTCCAGCGGCACTTCATCGCGACTGTAGCCCTGCATCAGGGCGTCGGCGTGCTTGCCGAGCAGCGCCAGACGCTCCACGCCGGTGCCGATCAGGCGACTTTCCAGCGCATGCTCGTCGCTCACAGCAAGCTCCTTCATAACAAGCTTTCCTGCGCCTGCGGGCTCTCATCGTCGACGGGCAGGTTTTCTTCGTCACGGATGAGCCGTACCAGATCGACGAGGTAATCGATCTTGCCGGTCACCAGATAGACCTGGCGGTCGGCATGCGGCTGCAGCAGATAACCGTGCTCCTTGAGGCGCTTGAAGACCTGCTTCATCTGGGCGTCGAGCTGCTCGCTCTGGGAGCCGAAGAAGCTGTCACCGGCGAGGCGTTCGAGCTGCTCACGCAGGCTCTGATTGTCCTCGCAGCGGGCGCTGAGCTCGGCGGGCTTGAGCACATCGCCCGGTGCCACCAGGGCGTCATGGCCCATCGCTTCCTGCATCAGTTGCAGCCATTCGAGCATCGGCATCAGGCTATGCAGCACCTCGCCGAGCTGCCGCGATAACTGCTCCCGGGCCTCGTCGTTGAGCTGTCGCCAGGCCAGGAAGTAGACACTGCCCTCGGCGTTGGTGGCCAGACGGCGATTGAGCGGTCGCAGGTAGGTGTCGATCTGCTCGCGCACCTCCTCATCCTCGAGGCGGCGGAAGGCCCTGTCATCGCTCACGGCGCAGACGAACTCGCCGGCCAGCAAACGCTCCAGCAACGGACCATGTTCGATCATGACGAGACCTCCTCGGTGGTGCGTTCCTGCAGGCGCTCGGCCAAGCGGCTCAGACGCGGTTCGATGCGCTTCAGGCGGCGGCGACTCGATTGTTCGGCATCACGGTCGATCAGATAGCGATTACGGAATAACAGCAAGACGTCGGACTCGGGATTGGGAAACGCCCCGACGATATGAATACGATTGCTATCGCAGGCATCGAACAACGTCTCGACGTTGTGATAGGCCAGCGTGCCGATCTCATCGATGGGCCAGTGAATGGCGATCTCCGAAGAGCCGCGCAACAGTCGCGTGAAGGCGAGCAGGAACTTGCACAGGATCAAGTAAGCCATGCCGTGGCTCGAGGACTCGAGCAACTGGCGATCGCTTTTGATCACCAGGTCGGTGCCGCCCTCGTTCAAGTGCAACTCGAGGCGCAGCAAGCTTTCGAAACTGTATTGCTGGTCGTGGCGCAGCAAGTCGACGACATCGGCCAGCGCATCCAGATAATCATCACTGGGGAGCGTCTGGCTGGAGCTCTCCCAGTCACGATAAAGCTGAGCGAAGCGCTTGAGTGGCTCCCAGAAGCCCAGCTCGTCGATGGTCGACTGAATGCGTACCTCCGCCTTGTTGATACCCTCGAGGCGCAGGTCATCGGCCACCTCTTCGGACAAGCGGCGGCTCTGGGCGCTGATGCGTCGATTGAGGTCACGGAAGACGGTGAAGAACTTGTCCAGATCGGCGCCCAGGTTGCGCCCCTGCTGGATCAATTGCTGCTGCTGATCTTCGAGCAATTGCAGCATGCCCCGCAGAAGCGGTAGCTGACGACGCGGATCGATACCCTGCTCGCCTGTCCCGCTGCCCGAGCCACTGAACAGCTTGGCGCGCTCGGCTTCCAAGGTCTCGACGAAGCCCTGACTGGCGCCCTTGATCAGCTCACTCTCGACCTGCTCGCAGCCCTTGCGCAGGGTTTCCACTTCCCTGCTCCGGTTACTCAGCGCCTGGCGCGTGCGCTCGATGCGCTCATGCACATCGCCTGGCGCTTCTCGAGGCGACTCGCCGGCGGCACTCGACGTTGACGCAAGCCCTAGTCCGTCGACCTGACCGAGCAATGGCTTGAGGGCGTCGATGACCTCGCGTTCGCCATTGCAGCTTGCCTTGAGCGTCTTGTCAGCTTGCTGGTGCGCCACCTTGGCGGCCTGAAAATCATTACGGCATTGATCGCGTTGGTGCTCGGCGGCCTGCTTGTCACGTGTCAGCGTCGCTTCGCGGTCAACCAGTTGCGGCTTGCGCTCGCCCCATTCAACACGCATGAAGCGCGTGTAAGCATCGAGTTCTTCGCGGCGACTTTCGGTGACGCGAATGCGCTCCTGCAGATCACTGATACGCTGGCGCGTCGAGCGCAGGGTTTCGGGATCACCGCCCTGGTCCTGAAGCTCCTGATCGAAAGCAGCTTCCAATTCCTGGCGTTGACGCTGGTGCTCGGTTTTGAGGTCTTCGAGTTGTTGCTTGTACTGATCGATACGCGTGTCGAAGCTGGCCAACTGGCTCTGGCCATCGGCCTTGAGTTCCAGGAGTTGCGCTTGATGGGTCTCATCGAGCGTGCTCAGAGCCTCGCGCTTTTCATCGCGTAGCGCCTTGTCGGCAGCCTGCTGGCTGGCCAGCGCTTCTTCGGCGGCCTGGCGGCGCTCTTTCTGCTGCCGAGCGTGGCGCTCCTGAAGTTGATGCCGGGCATCCAGGGCATATTCGACTTCGTCATCGGCATGCTTGAGGGCGAGCCGCGCCTGGCTGAGAGGCTCCTCGGCCCCCTGCACTCGGTCATGGCAAGCTTTGAGTTGCTTCTCTGCGGCCTGAAGATCGGTGTCGGCGCGCGCTTGTTCGGCTTCGGCGGCGTCGATGGCGGCATTGAGACTCGCCTCGTCGCGGGCATGATCGGGCAGCTCGATGGCGGCAAGGTCGAGCGCCACGCCGAACAGGTCGTCGTGCTCGTTGTCACCAAGCTGTGGTGAAAGGTCGCGACGCTCGAGCAGTTCGGGCGCAATGACCTTGCCCAGGTGATGCTCCCAGCCAGGACGGTGATAACGCATGAAATAGCGCAGACTGCCCTCGGCGGGATCGCGCTGACGCTGGAGTTCCTGAGAGCGCTGGTTCGCCCGATTGAGTTGTTGTTTGGCACTTTCTCGCTGCTGCTCTGCCGTGTCGCGCTCACGGCGCAGGGTTTCGTGTTCACGGCGCAAACCTTCGAGACGACTGGCGGCAGCGTTGCGGTCGCTCTGGGCCTGATCGACCCTGGACTGGGCGAGCTCCGCTTCCTGAACCTCTTCGGGCACCTGGCCGGTCGAGGCGAGTTGCGCCTTGAGATCGGCCAAGCGTTCGATGCCTTGCTCGAGCCGTGTCTGGTAGGCGCCATCCAGTTCGCTGCGCTGCGTGTGGTACTGGGCTTCCAGTTCACGCTCGGAGGCCCACTGCTGCTCCTGGCGCGCCGACTTCTCGTCGCCCAGTTCATTGATGAGCGCCTGAATCTCATCGGTGCGCCGCGAGAGGTTATCGGCCAGCTCGCGCAGGCGCCCGTCAAGGCGTGAGCGGTTGGCCGCAGAGGCCTCCTGCATCACCGCCAGATGCTCCTGCAACTGCTGGGCCTGTTCACGCCATTGCGGCAGTTCGGCCAGATCCCGCTCTAGGGCGGGCATATCGGCCTCGGCATACTGCTCGTATTGCTGCTGCAGATCGTTCAGGCTGCGCTGGGTACGGTCCAGTTCACTGGCAAGCTCACTGATGCGGTCGTTGAACGTGTCGCGGGCCTGCTCGTATTCCTGCTCGCGCGCCTGAAAGGCTTCCTGCTGTGTGTTCAGCTCGGCCTCGGTATCGGCCAGCACACGCTCCGCCCGATGGCGGTCGGCATCCAACTGTGGCTTGAGCTGCCAGAGTGTCGATTCAAGATCGACGATATCGCGATCGACGTCGGCTAGTTCCGCCAGCGACTTTTGCAGCGGTTCCAGACGCATCGACTGGCGCATCTGCGCGATCCAGTCACGCGCTTTGGTGTTGCGGATACGGGTGACCGGCAGTTCGACGCCGTCTTCTTCGAAGATCGCCGCCAGCATGGTCTTGAGGGTATCCATCTTGCCCTCTTTGGCATGCACCGCCGAAATCAGTTTTTCCATGTGACGAATGCGTCGCTCGGGCTTGACCAGGCTGAACTTCGCGGCGGTCTGGCGCAGCTTCAACGCTTCGCGCCGATTACCCTGCTGCTGGGTGAAGTCATTCTGGATCACCGCGCGGTATTCGGAGGTCGCCCCGTACTTGGCCGAGAAGTCGATGCCAGCACGGCGCAACCCAGCCAGCCAGTCGCCGTACTCCAGCGCCACGACACCCTCCTGGCTTTCCACCAGATAATCCTCGGGTTGGTACGGCGCAGCGACGAAACGATATTCCAGTCCGCCCTCTTTCTTGCGTGTCAGCACGGCCTGGCAGACATTACCGGCTTCACGACGGTATTCGTAGATCAGATAGCTGTTGCGATGCGGCAGGTAGAAAGCATCGAACTTCATCCGTGTCTTGGGGACGACCTTGTTGGGCAGTTCGCCATAGAAGACCGGCACCAGTCGCTGCAGCGTGGTCTTGCCCGAGGCGTTGGTGCCGCAAATATTGGTATGGCCATCGACATCCAGTTCGACGACGCCTTCCAGATGACCGTGAATCATCACGATACGTAACAAATGGGCCATGCCGCGTCCTTGGTAGTTTGCGCTTTTTTTCAAAAAACCATTCTACCCACCGCCGGCATGCACAACCAAGTTGGCACCTCATCCATGCCATCCATTGCAAAGAACACACCATGCAGTGAAGCTAATCCAGCACCTCGATGGCCACAGGGTGTAAGATATCGCCCTCAGATCGTGGCAAGGAGCACCGCATGGCCGACATCGACGACACCCTGCAACGCGTCTTCGGCTACGCCGACTTTCGCCCCGGCCAACGCCAGGTGGTCGAGGCCGTGACCCAGGGACGCTCGGCGGCGGCGATCTTTCCCACCGGGTCCGGCAAATCGCTGTGCTATCAATTGCCAGCCCTGCATCTGCCTCACCTGACGCTGGTGGTCTCACCGCTGCTCGCGCTGATGCAGGATCAGCTCGACTTCCTGGCGCGTCATGGCATCGCCGCCGCAAGTCTCGATTCACGCCAGAGCCGTGAGGAAGCCTCCGCCGTGATGCGTGGCGTCAAGCAGGGCGAGATCCGCATCCTCATGGTCTCGGTGGAGCGACTCAAGAACGAACGTTTTCGTCACTTCCTGCGTCAGGTGCCGGTGTCGCTGCTGGTCGTCGACGAGGCGCACTGTCTCTCCGAATGGGGCCACAACTTTCGCCCCGATTACCTCAAGCTGCCCGCCTATCAGCGCGAATTCGCCATTCCTCAGGCGCTGCTGCTCACTGCTACGGCAACGCCCCGCGTCATCGAAGATATGCGTGAGAACTTCGCCATCGCCGCTGATGACGTCGCCGCCACCGGATTCTATCGTCCTAATCTCGACTTGCAGGTGCAGCCCACCGCCGCCGATCAACGTTCTCGCACCCTGGCCGAGTGGCTCGGCCCGCGCCTGGCGCAGACACCGGCACAACCAAGCATCGTGTATGTCACTTTGCAGAAGACCGCCGAGCGACTGGCCGCTTATCTCGGCAAGGCGGGCATCGACGCGCGGGCGTATCACGCCGGCCTCGACAGCGAGACCCGCGATACGCTGCAACAGGCCTTCATGCGCGGCGAGATAAATTGCATCGTCGCCACCATCGCCTTCGGCATGGGCATCGACAAGGCCGATATCCGCAACGTAGTGCATTTCGACTTGCCCAAGTCGATCGAGAACTACAGCCAGGAGATCGGTCGCGCCGGGCGCGATAACCAACCGTCCCAGTGCCTGATGCTCGGCGGACGCGACGCCCTCGGGGCGCTGGAAAATTTCGTCTACGGCGATACGCCGGAACGCGACGGTATCGAACGAGTGCTGCGCGACATCAATGACGCCGCGCCCCACGGTCAGTGGGAAGTCCGTTTAAATGCACTCTCGCAGCACAGCAACATTCGGCCACTACCACTCAAGACGCTATTGGTGCAGCTCGAACTCGAAGGCATCATCGCGCCGCGCTATGCCTATTTCGCCGAGTACCGTTTCAAGTATCTGCTCGATCCGTCGGCGCTGATCGAGCGTTTCAGCGGCGAGCGTCGCGACTTCGTCGCCGCGTTGATTGACGCCTCACCGCGCGCGCGGACCTGGTGCGAGCTGGATCAAAATGCACTGGCGACTCTCGGCGCCGAGCGCGGACTCGATACCTCGCGAAGCCGCGTCATCAGTGCGCTGGAGTATTTCAACGACCAAGGGTTCATTCAGCTCGAAAGCAAGCAGATGACCGAGGTCTACGCCGTGCTCGCCCCCGAGATCGATATTGCCGCGCTGGCCGAGCGGCTTACGACGTACTTCCAACGCAAGGAGCGCGCCGAGATCGAGCGCCTGCAGGCCATGCTGGCGCTATTCGAGTCGACGACCTGTCTCAGCCGGCGCCTGGCCGACTATTTCGGTGACGCCAATGCGCCCGAGCACTGCGGTCATTGCTCGGTGTGTCGCGGCCATATCGCGCAGTGGCCCACGGAGACGCCACGTGCACCGCTCGAGCCGCACCAGGTGGCCGCGCTATGTGCGCCTTTGCATGAACGACTGACCGCCTTATCCGATGCACCGCCGCCCAGCGACGCGCTATTCACACGCTTTCTCGCGGGGCTCACCAATCCCGTGCTGACGCGACTCAAGGCACGTCAGCTCGAAGGGTTCGCAGCGCTGGAAGACTGGCCCTACCCGGAGATCCACGCGGCCGTGAAGGCCATATCTTCGAGCGAAGCGTAAATCACGCGCCGTTGCGGTAGGCCTGCCCCGGCGCTGGCTTCTACACTGATAGAAATCACTCGAAGGAGGCGAAGAACACCATGAGCGAGCTTGCCGAACTGAAATGCGAAGCCTGCAGCGCCGACGCCCCCATCGTCAGCGAAGGGGAAATGCATAGTCTCGGCGCCGAGATTCCCGAGTGGCGGATCGTGGAGCGCGATGGCATCATGCAATTGGAACGTGAGTTCACGTTCCGCAACTTCAAGCAGGCCCTGGCGTTCACCAATCAGGTGGGCGATATCGCCGAGGCAGAAGGTCATCACCCGGCGCTGACCACCGAATGGGGCAAGGTCACCGTTACCTGGTGGTCGCACAAGATCAAGGGCTTGCACCAAAACGATTTCATCATGGCCGCCAGAACCGACGAGGTAGCGCAGTCCAATGTTCGAGCAGATTGAACGCGTACCCGGGGATGCCATCCTCGGACTTATTGAAGCCTTCAAGAAGGATCCCAACCCCCAGAAAGTCGACCTGGGGGTCGGCGTTTACCGTGACGCGCACGGCAATACGCCCGTCATGCGGGCCGTCAAGGAGGCCGAGGAGCGGCTGCTGAACAACGAGACGACCAAGAGCTATATCGGCTCACACGGCGATCCGCGTTACGGCCAGGCGGTACTCGAACTGGTCCTGGGGACAGCTTCACCGGTACTGGCCGCTAACCGCGCCAGTGCCACGCAATCTCCCGGCGGCACGGGGGCATTGCGCCTGGCGGCGGACTTCATCAAGTCGCAACTGCCCGGCAAGAGCATCTGGGTCTCCGATCCGACATGGCCCAACCACCTGGGCATCTTTCACGCGGCAGGCGTCGAGCTGAAGAAGTATCCGTACGTGGACGCCGATAACCGTCTCGATTTCGACGGTATGCTGGGCGCCCTGCAGCAGATTCCCGAAGGCGATGTGGTACTGCTGCATGCCTGCTGTCACAATCCCTCGGGCTTCGATCTGTCACGCGAGCAATGGCAACGCGTGCTGGAAGTCGTGCGCGAGCGGCGTCTACTGCCACTGGTCGACTTTGCCTATCAAGGCTTCGGCGATGGCCTCGATGCCGACGCCTACGGCCCGCGCCTGCTGGCCGAAAACCTCGATGAAGTGATGATCACCAGCTCCTGCTCCAAGAACTTCGGGGTCTATCGCGAACGTACCGGCTGCATGATCATGATCGCCCGCGATGGCGAGCAGATGGAAAACGTCCGCTCGCAGATGGCCATCGTCGCCCGCGAAAACTACTCCAACCCGCCGGCCCATGGCGGCGCAGTGGTCGCCGAGATTCTCAACGACGAGGCACTTGCCAACATGTGGCGTGAGGAACTCACCGAGATGCGTGACCGCATCAACGGGCTACGGCAAGATTTCGTGGAAGCGCTCAAGCCTTATGGACTGGACGAGCGGTTCGCCTTCATCGCCGAGCAGCGTGGCATGTTCTCCTATACTGGACTGAATCCGGCACAGGTCGACCGTCTGCGCGACGAGTTCGGCATCTACATGGTGCGCTCCGGTCGGGCCAACGTTGCCGGTCTGGCGCAGGAAAATCTGCCCTACGTGGCCAAGGCCATCGCCACCGTCGTCGGCTGATAAAAGGCCCTGACACGCACAACGCATAAACGCCCGCCATGCTCACGCATGACGGGCGTTTTATTTTGCGCTTACTTCTTTACGCTCACTAATCCTGAGCGTCGGGTAGCGTGTCCGAGCCGACTTCATCGCGGAATGCCTCCCGCGTCACCTCGCCCTCATCGCTCTCGAGTCGTTGAAAGAGCTCGAGTCGGTCGGCCTGACGTGCCTCTTCTTCACTGAGCATGCCATCCTCATCGACATCCAACTGATCGAAGGTCACCGCGTTACGGCGCTGATCGAGCGGCGTTTGCGCACCTCCCTGACCAAAGCTGGCATCCTCATCGCTGACGCCTGTTGCCTTCTCACTGACCTCGCCCGCCTCGGTCGCTTGGCCTTTCTGGTCCTCGGGCGGCGCAGCCTCGTCCTGGGCGAGTACCGACCCACTCACTAGCACAGAACCGCTCAATAACAACGCCAACATGCCGGCGCTCCCGACACGCCAGCCAGCGCGAATCGTCATCGCTGTCTCCTCAATGGCTCTCATTACATTCCAGGGCACCCGCCGCCCGCGGCGGACCGGGTCTGATGCGAGCATTGGACAAGCGATGCACGCGGGGATTCCCTACCTACTTAGGATCACTCAGCGTAACGCGCCACACCCAACCCCTGGGTATCGTTTTCCGGGCGACAGCCAGCCCAGAACTCAGCCTTGGCCATACCGCCACCTTCCGGCAAGATATCACGCATCACCATGCTGATAGTCCCGCGGCGTTTTCAAGTATTGCCATTGACCGCCATGCGCTGCGTCAGGGAACGCCGGAAAATGCCCCAGGCAAGACCGCCTGCCAGCACGTTGCCCAACGCGGCTCCCCAGGCGACACCCAAAATGCCCGACAGCCAGGCCCCCACCGCTAGGCATGGCAAGTAACACACGAACAAGCGCATGAAGGACAGCAGCATGGCGCGTACCGGCCAGCCAAGGGCATTGGAGGCGGATACCACCAGCATGCAAAGGCCCAGCAAGCTATAGCTGGGTAGCAGCCAGCGTATCAAGGTCGCGAGTTCATCGCGTATTTCCGGATTGCCCGACAGAGCGACCGCCACCCAGGGTGCCGCCAGTGCCATGACACACCCCAGCCCCAGTTGCCAGACCACCGCCGTACGCGCCGCCAGCTTCATCAAGGCATCGATGCGCAACCAATCGCCGGCGCCGTAACAACGCCCCAGCCAGGGCGGCAGTGACATAGTCAGCGCCAGCACCACCATCAACGAAAGCGTTTCCAGGCGACTCGCCAATCCCCAGGCCGCGACAGCCGTCTCCCCCAGATCGGCCACGATCGAGGTCGCCAGCATCGCCGAGAGTGGCGGCATCAACTGACTGATCATCGCAGGCCCGGCGATCGTCATGAACGGCACGGCCGAGGCACGCATTTCGACGCGCAACCCATGCCGCGCCAGCCAGTCGTGGGCACGTAGACGTGTCACCAAGAACCAGATGCCGATGGCAAACGCCAACGCTGTCGCCCAGGCCGCACCAGGCAGCCCCCAGCCCGACCAGTCGCCAATGCCAAAAATCAACAGCGGATCGAGGACCAGATTGATCAGGCTGGTCAGTACCATGAGTTTTCCGGGCAAGCGCGTGTCGCCATGTGCCCGGAACAGGCTATAGCCGAAATACAGCACCGCCCCCAGCCAGTTGGCCACCAACTGCGGCCCCCAGTAGGCGCGAATCAGCTCACGCGTGGGGGCATCAGCCCCCAGCAGCGTGAAGATCGGCGTCTGCGCGGCCCACATGATCAGCATCAGCAGGGCCATCAATGCGCTTCCACCGACCAGCACAAGGCTGCCCATACGCCTGGCACGCGCTGTATCGCCAGCGCCCAGAGTGCGTGAAATCAGCGCCGCGATGGCAATCCCCAGACCTACCTGCACGCCGATGATCAGAAACGACAGTGGGAAGGTGAAGGATTGTGCCGCGAGCGGCTGAGTGCCCAAACGGGCGATGAAAGCACTATCGACGAGCTGGAAGCCCAGCAGCGAGAGCACGCCGATAGCCATGGGCCAGGTCTGCTGCCACAGTTGGCGACGTAGCGAGGACATGGATTCCGTCACGGAAACCTCATTGCGAATCAACGATCAAGATATCAAATAGGGCGCCCCCGGCATCGGTCGATACCGAGGGCGACTAGATTAGCAGAAAGCGCCTTCATGGGTGATGACGCTTCAGGCGTCCCACTGGGGAGCAAAATCCGGATTGGCGATACGTTCGCCGCGATCGAGCGCATCGATACGCGCCATCTCGTCGGCACTCAGTGTGATCTGCATGGCGTCGAGGTTCGATTGCTGGTGCCCGGGCTTCGTGGACGACGGGATCACCACGATGTCGCGCGCC
This sequence comes from Chromohalobacter sp. 48-RD10, assembly GCF_029889785.1. Taxonomy (NCBI): domain Bacteria; kingdom Pseudomonadati; phylum Pseudomonadota; class Gammaproteobacteria; order Oceanospirillales; family Halomonadaceae; genus Chromohalobacter; species Chromohalobacter sp. 48-RD10. Next base: position 288,014 of record NZ_JARANX010000001.1, read on the forward strand.
ACCACCCACGCCAGCGCGATCTGCGCCGGACTCACCCCGTGCGCCTCGGCAATTTCCTTGAGCACGGGCTCGTCCATCACCTTGCCCACCGCTAGCGGCATATAACCGGTAACCTGCAAGCCCTGCGCCTGGCAATACGCAACCACGGTGCGGTTGGCCAGGAAGGGATGCACTTCGATCTGGTTGGTGATCAGGTACTCGCCTCCGGGCACCGAGAGCGCCAGGTCGAGCTGCGCCACCGTGAAGTTGGAGACGCCAATCTCACGCGTAAGGCCTTTCTCGCGCGCCTGGTTCAAGGCGCCGATATAATCGGCCATCGGGACCTCGTCGTCGGGCGACGGCCAATGCACCAAAGCCAGGTCGACGTATTCAACGCCGAGCTTCCGGCAGCTCTCTTCGAAGCTTTCCAGCAATGCCTGCGGCTGCAATCGATCCCACCACACCTTGGTGGTCAGGAAGATCTCGTCGCGGGGAACATCGCTTTGCTTGAGCGCCTCGCCCACGGCGCGTTCGTTATCGTAGAACTGAGCGGTATCGATATGCCGGTAACCGAGTGACAGCGCTGACATGACCGAGTCGATAACGTCTTGGTCCTTGAGACGAAAGGTGCCCAGACCAATGCGGGGCAACGTGCGTTGGTTCAGCATGGTGACTCCTTGTCAGATGGCAAAAGACAGCAAAGACCTAGTTACAAGATGAAACATGGTGCCAGGCAATCTGTCCTACTCCTGCATGAATTGGGGACCGTTAAATTGACTTTCAACACCTTCCTCACGCTAGATCGCCGTTGAGATTGGCCATTGCCTCCCCTTATTACCAACCTCGACTCAACGTGAATCGCCCCGCACGAGGCGGGGCGATTCAGGCTGTCCGAGCATGCGTGACGAATTACTGGCGGATACCTTCAACCACCAGGTGCATGTCAACGGTGGAAGCCGTCGGACCCAACTTGCTGGTATCGATACCGAAGTCAGACAACGTCAACGTCGTTTCCCCTTCGAAACCATTGCGATATCCGCCCCAGGGATCGTCACCACCGCCGATATGGTCGACCTCGATGGTAATCGGCTGCGTTTCGCCATGCAGCGTCAGGTTGCCGGACAGTTCGCCCTCACCGTCACCGGTCGATTCGAATCCCGTGGACTCGAACGTCGCGGTGGGATACTCCGAGGCGTTGAGGAAGTCGTCGCTCAAGATGTGCTTGTCGCGTTCGGCATGCGCCGTATGGAGACTGCTCACGTCTACCTCGACATTGGCGCTGGAAGCTTCTGGGGCGTCGGGGTCATAACTGAACGTCCCCGTGAAATCATCGAAGGTGCCCAGCACATAGGAATAGCCCAAATGGCTGATCTTGAACTCAATGAAGGCATGCTGCCCTTCGCTATCGATCTTGTAATCGGCAGCGTTGGCCTGGGCCATGGGCAACAGTACGGCAGCGCCGAGAGCAGCACTGGTAGCGGTCTTGAGTAGCGATTTCGAGAACATCGTCATCTCCTGGGATGAAGGATTTAAGTACTTAAGTGGCGGCAAATCGCCACGGATGTAAAACTCATTGGCGTCGAGAGCCTCCGGGCCACCACATGCGACGCAACGTGTCCCGGCGATCGAGAATATGATGCTTGAGCGCAACCAGCGTGTGGCCCACGACCAGCACGACCAGTGCCCAAGCTGCGTACCAGTGCACCTCCCCCGCCAGGGTCGCCTGTCGGGGCAAATCGCTGAGCAGTGCCGGCACTTCGAAGGCACCGAACACACTGATACCTTGGCCTTCGGCAGTGGAGATCAAGTAGCCACTGACCATCACCGTCAACAGCAAGACGTAGAGGAGCCCATGGCCGGCATGCGCCAACACCCGCTCCCAAGACACGCCATGTGCCTCGGGCGTGGGCTGCATCAAGCGCCATGCCAACCGCAGCAGCGTCAAACCCAGTAGCGTCAGGCCCAGTGACTTGTGCCACCATGGCCCCAATTGATACCAGCGATCATAATAACCAAGACCGGTCATCCACCAGCCAAGTACGAAGAGTGACACGACCAGCACGGCACTCAGCCAATGCAGGAGAATGCTGGGCAACCCCCAGCCGTGTACCGAATTACGCCACATGCGTTTCTCTCCACCCATCATGCCTTCAGCATAATGGCTATCGCGCATCACGCCAGGACGTATCGAGGAAAGGCATCATTAACCAAAAAGAAATAATGGCTCGCCAAGGCGAGCCATTATAAGAGAAGTGTGCAAGGCTCGAGGGTCGTGTCAGCCTGTCAGTGCCTCCAGCAGCAATTGAGCCGTCGGCGCGCTGGAGGCCGGATTCTGACCGGTGATCAACAGGCCATCGCGCAGTTGGAAAGCGTCGAAATCCGCGTCGGCGCGCTCATAGTGGCCACCCTTTGCCTTCAAGGCGTCTTCCACTAGCAACGGCACGACATCGGTCAGCCCCACGGCGTCTTCTTCGCTGTTCGAGAACCCAGTGACACGATGACCCTTGACCACAGACTGGCCATCGGGACTTTGTGCATGCACCAACACGGCGGGTGCATGGCAGACTGCGCTGACAGGCTTATGGGCCACGAGGAAGTCGTGGATCAACTGCTGGGAATGGCGATCTTGCGTCAAATCCCACAGCGGGCCATGGCCCCCGGGGTAGAAAACAGCATCGTAGTCATCGGCACGCACCTCGGCCAGCTTACGCGTATTAGCCAACTGCGCCTTGGCCTCGCTATCCGCCTCGAAGCGGCGCGTTTCCTCGGTCAGCGCATCGGGCTGCGTGGAGGTGGGATCAATGGGCGGCTGACCACCCTGCGGCGAGGCCAGCGTCACCTCGACACCCGCATCCTTGAACACGTAGTACGGCGCGACGAACTCTTCGAGCCAGAAGCCGGTGGCATGGCCGGTATCGCCCATGCGATCGTGCGACGTCAGCACCATCAGAATCTTCATGCGAACCTCCTTGGGTAAGCGACGTTCATGTCGATACCCATGACGTGGAGACATCCAGGCGGACTTCAAGACGTCGCCGCACCAAGTGCCCTACTCGATCGCCACCTCTACCTCATAGCCACCAAACTTGCGCAGATTGATGACACCGGTATCGAAGATCAGGTACTGCCCCTTGAGTCCCATCAAACGGCCGCTGACCTCAGGGGACTTATCGAAATTGTGCGACACTACCTTGCCGGGAAATTCCAGGACGGGATAGTGCAACTCGACCGGGGTCGCCGCCAGCGTGCCAATCGCCTGCTCGCCAACGCGTTGTTTGAGTGCCGCCAGCTCCTGATCGAGCACTTCCAGGAGGCGGTCTCGTTCGGCGAGCAAGTCTAGCAGCGCCACGTCACCTTTCAGCATTGCACGCCAATTGGTGCGATCGCCCACCACCTGCTTGAACAAGGTTTCGACCAACCCCGACTGCAAACGGTTGTCGACCTCGAGAATCGGCAGCGCCTGCATCGCCCCTTGATCGAGCCAGCGTGTAGGCAATTGCGTCTTGCGCGTGATGCCGACCTTGAGCCCCGACGAATTGGCCAGGTAGACCACGTGCGGCTGAAAACAATGCTGCTCGCCCCATGCCGGTTCGCGACACGTACCCGCATGATAGTGGCAGGTTTCCGGCTTGACGATGCAGGTGTCACACTGGGCAAGCGACTTGAAACAAGGGTAGCAATAGCCTTGGGCAAAACTCTTGCGCGTGGCGCGTCCACAATGCACGCAGTGGATGGCGCCGGTATGCACGAGTCGCAACGAGGCGCCCAGATGCGCATTGAGACCAACGCGCTGCTCGCCGGCCCGCAGGGTGTATTGCGCCGGTGTCTGCGCATCGCTGGGCGCAATCTCCATCTTGCGCAGGGGTCCGCGCGCGGCACTGACATCCGCCACGCTGAACAGATCGCTCATCGGTTCATCCACTTGATGGTATCGGACTCGCCGGCTCCATCGTCAGTGCCGCCACCGCCGCGCTCGATATAGCCCACACGCTCGTTCTCGGGGATATCGTGGGCGACTTCGTATTTCATCACCGCCTCGAGACACAGCTCGGTCTGCTCTTCGCTCAGGCGCTGTCCATCCGGCCATTTACGCAGTGCGACCGCCTGCTTGAAGCTGTCGTACATGGCGGGTGTCATCTGCGCCACCATCTTGTCGAAGGTCATGTCACTCACTAACGCTCTCCTCTTGCGGCACGTCCACCGGCCCACCATCCACCGACCAGCCCGACCAACAGACCGCCCAGGTGCGCCTCATTGGCGACGTTGCCGAATCCAAACAAGCTCGCCATGTCGGTCATGGTGAAGACCATCCAGGCAAGCATGAACACCACCAGCATTTGGGGCACGAAAAATCCGCTTCCCGGGGCCCGACGGGCCATCAGCCAGACATATCCCAGCAAGGCATAATCGACCCCGGACATGCCGCCGAACAGCACGGTCCCCGTGGCGTATTGCGCCAGGTTGGAGACGAGTGCCGCCACGACGGCGAGCATGATAAGGCGTACGGGGCCTTGCAGGGCTTCGACCTGGCGCCCGAAATACCATAACCACAGCATGTTGAAGACCAGATGCATCCAGCCGAAATGCATCAACGCCGGCGACAGAAAGCGCCATACCTGACCGCTTGCCAGGGAATCGCCCAGGGTGCTGACCGTCAAGCTTCCGGACACGGCATCGACGGGCACGAAGGTCAGCGCAGCGACCACACGGTCACCGAACAATGCCATCAAGGCGAAGACCACCACACACAATGCCATCAAGGCAGCCGCCAGCGGTGCCTGAGTAAAGGCACTGCCAAGCATGCCGGGCGATCGGCTTTTCGTGGCCTGAGAGGGACGCTCGACCAACTCGCCACGATGCCATTGCTCGATCAAGTGTGCCGCCTCATCACGCTGACGCGGATCGGCCAGCCACAGCACCTGATTCGTCTCCTCCTCGGTCACCTGATGGCCGATACGATGCGCCCACAACGCTCGACGCAGTGCGACGATATCCTGTTGACGAGGCAATTCCAGCAGTTTGTACATGGGCGGGGTCCCTTTCAGTACCGCAGACGAGCGCACAAAAGAAAAAGTCCGGCGGAGGGGGCCGCCGGACAAGAGCAAGGGATCATTCAAGGGAACACTTACTCTGACGACGCCCCACCGCGATGAGTTCCCGGTGCAACGAAATTTTTTTCAACTTTTTTTGCCCCTCATGCCAGCGCGATGTCATCGGGCGCCGGAGGAGCCGACCCCTCACGCGCCACATCGACCCACACGAAGCGATTGGCATCCAGGCGCTGCTCACCTTCCCAGCGATAGGCCACCAGACGCCCGTATTTCACGGCACTGTAATCGAGACAGGCAATGTTCGGCGCCGGTAGCGCCGGAACCCCCTCGCACCAATAGTGGCCAATGAACAGCGGCGGCTCCTCCGGTCCGTAATACGGCAGTCGCTGTCGCTCCTCAGCGCTCAAGGGCTGGTTCTCGAGATCGTCGGGAAGGTTATCGGGCTGGAAGACCACATCGCCATAGGTCAACGGCTCACGTGCCCAGAAATGAGCACGGAAGGTGGTGCGCGTGAAACCATCGCCGGAATGGATTCGCAAGCCCGCCGGAAGCGGCAGTGAGGGACCTCGCGTCAGCCGATCCATGACGCGAAAGGCGAATGTTCCCGGGCACGCCGAATCGTAAAAGAAATCCTCGCTCATGCGACCATCGGGACACTGCGCCAGAAATGGCGTGATGAGGTCGCGGTCCCAGCAGGCATGCACGGCCCGTAGTCCATCACGTTCGAGGCACAACGGCATCGTCATGAACCAGTCCAGATGTGACTGCCACTCCTGAGGATGATCGCGAAACTGGGCCAGCGTCTCATTGATGACGCGATTGTGTCGCGGCGAATGCTCGCGTAGCCACTCTCCCGCCCATTCCAGCGGCGCCCGGCGACTATACGCCAGGGCATTGTATTCGTGATTGCCCATCACGATATCCGCCTCGCCCGCCTCGACCATGTCACGCGCGATATTCAGCGCCAGTCGAATGCGCGGGCCGCGATCGATCAAATCGCCCAGAAAGATGACTCGACGACGCGGATGACGATACACGCCTTCTCGGTAGCGATAGCCAAGCTTCTCCAGCAACACCGCCAGCGAGGCGCCACACCCATGCACATCGCCGATCAAATCGTAGCCATCGAGGTCGTTGCGAGCCAGTGTCATGTCACTCCCCCATCCGGCTGCTCCAGCCGAGCTTGGTGCGACAGGCCTCGAAATAGTTGTGCCCATGCGGATGAAGGAGCGTCAGCCGTTCTCGCTTGCGGCGCACGACCAGGCGGTCACCGGGCTTGGAAACCACCTGGGTCTGGCCGTCACAACTGACATGCGGATACGCGTGGTTGGTTTCTCCGATATGCACCGTGATCTCGCTGGCCGCATCGATGACGATCGGCCGGCTCGACAACGTATGCGGAAACATCGGCACCAGCGTGATGGCCTCGAGCCTGGGATGCACGATCGGACCGCCTCCCGACAAGGCATAAGCGGTGGAGCCGGTCGGCGTGGCGATGATCAACCCATCGCTACGTTGGCTGTAGACGAACTGGCCGTCGATGAACAGCTCGAATTCGATCATCCGCGCGGCCTTGCCGGGATGGATGACGACATCGTTGAGTCCCGAGGCCATGCCGACCCGTTCGCCGGCGCGAAACACTTCCGCCTCCAACAGGAAGCGGCGCTCGCTCTCGAAGTGCCCATCGAGCACTTCGCCGATTCGCTCTTCGACTTCATCCGGCGAGATATCGGTGAGAAAGCCCAGCCTTCCCCGATTGATGCCCACTACCGGCGTCCCCGTGTCGCACAACGTCCGCGCGGCGCCCAACAGACTGCCATCACCGCCAACCACGATCGCCAAGTCACAGCGCTCACCCAGTTGGCGACGGCTCGCCTCGGGATAACCATGATCGGGCAAGACCGTGGCGGTGCGTTCCTCGACGATCACATGGAGTTGGCGAGCGTCGAGAAAGCGGAGCAACCGCTTGAGCGTCTCTACCGCGTTGGGATTGCCCAATCGCCCGATCAGGCCAATGGTCTTGAATGGCTGCATGTGAAGCGTCTCGTTGCCGGCGTCGCGGCCCGTCATTATGCGGACTGGCGAGCAGCGGAGCAAACCGTGGCTGGGTCAGACGTTTGCGACATTAGCGGCAGACACTCATTTCTTGGGGTCGTTGTACTGGTCCGACTCGGGCGTCTGTACAGGGTGCAACTCCCACCAGTAGAGATACAGGGCCACGGGCGAGGCGAAGATCGTATTCAAGACCATGAAGGTCACCAACGCCGCCTGCCCCTGCCGATCGACCTCACCGTAATAGAGCATCATGAAGGCAATGCCGGCGATGCCCACGATCACGTTGATCACGATGATGGCTGCGAAGAATTTGAATATCGCTTTACGTTTACGCGACATCGGCTTTTTACTCATGGTATCTCTCCTTGCTGAAATTCATCTATCGAGTGGCCCATATTCCAGCTGCCGGGCAATCAGGCGCCCAAGAATTTCCATGCCTGTCTGCATGCGCTCATCCCAGGGATGGCCATAGTTCAAACGCAGGCAGTGTCGAAAACACTCGTGCGAAGAAAAGATACTGCCCGGCGCGATACTAATACCTTCGGCCAGCGCCATCTGGTGTAACTGCGAAGTATCCACACATTCCGGCAACTCGACCCATAAAAAGTATCCTCCGGCGGGGTATGTTGTCCGCGTACCATCAGGGAAATACTTCGTGATCGCGTGCAGCATGCAGTTACGCTGCCATTCAAACTGGTGCCTAAGTGTTCGCAAATGTCGATCAAACCCACTTCGTGACAGATAGGCCGATAGCGCTACCTGAGCCGGCGCTGATGCCGATAAGGAAAGTGAAAGTTTGTCGCGCATGATGTGTTGGGTGTAGCGTCCTCCTGCCACCCAACCGACACGCCAGCCAGGAGCCAAACTCTTGGAAAACGAACTGCAGTGCATGATCAAGCCTTCTTGGTCGAAGGCTTTGGCAGGTAGCGGACGGCGGCTATCGAAATAAAGCTCACCATAGACATCATCCTCGATCATCGGCACCGCATAGCGTTGCAATAGCGCGACAAGATCACGTTTTTTGTCTTCTGGCATCAGGCTACCCAACGGGTTCTGGAAATTGGTCATCAACCAACATGCCGCCGGCTTATGCCGCTTTATCGCTCGTTCCATCGCCTCCAGATCAATACCATCACGTGGGTGTGTTGATACCTCGATTGCCCGTAAGTGATACCGCTCCAGAGCTTGGAGCGACGCATAGAAGGTAGGGGACTCTACAATAACCGCGTCCCCAGGCTGGGTGACGACACCCAGGCAGATATTGAGCGCTTCCAATGCGCCATTGGTCACTACAAGGTCATCCGCGTGAATTTGCATACCATCCGCGTGATAGCGCAGTGAAATAGCATGACGCAGTTGAGCACTACCGGGGCTCAAATCATCTACTGTATGCCAAACATCCAGCTTGGGTAGTGTAGATGCCATGACCTGAGCCAGCCTCGGGATCGGGTAGAGCTCAGGACTCGGCAGCGCAGACCCCAAAGGCACTAGGTCGCGGCGCATAGTGGCGCCCAACACCTGGAGAACACGGTCGCTGACATCGACATTGAAGACACGCTCGTCAGGCGCGCTGGTCATCTCGATTTCCGGCGGACGGGTGCCTTTCGGTCCAACGACATAGAAACCTGATCGATCACGTGCCCGGATAAGTCCTTTGGCTTCCAGCAGATAATAAGCCTTGAAAACAGTGGTGGGACTGACGTTACGGCTAATGCTGGCAGCGCGAATCGAAGGCAGACGGTCCCCAGCATGCAACGCACCGGAGAGAATAGAGGCCTCCAGTGCTTCGGCCAGATGTTGATAAAGCTTCATGCCCACCTCCGACAACACTCCATGCCTGTCTAAGCGCAATAGCAACGGGTTCGCATTGTCTTGCAACTGGAGATATTGTCAGGGTGATATCATGAAGAGTACAGATTCAGATAGGCATGAAAAAAGCATATCAGTTAAAGATGGGCACCCAATTGGCGGCTCACCCATGACGCAAGTACTGTTCGATGCTACCACGCCCGCGCTGGAAGACGAGTGGGCATCGCTTCATCACCCTTGGGTGCGTGATCTCGCCTGGCTATTGCATGCTCCGGATATCATCGAAAGCGATTATCCGGGCCGGCCGACCCTCGAGGCACTCGGGCTTGGCGACGCCGCGTGCAGAAAGGCTTGGCTGCATGCGTTCGACGCCGAGCCGCAACGGCTCGTGCCTTATATCGGCGCAACGCCTCCGCGACGTCTGGGGCATTACCATGAGCGTCTCTGGCACGCCCTGCTCGACCTCGCCCCAGCGACACGCCTACTGGCCACTAATATCGCGATTCACGAGGCCAACCGCACCCTCGGTGAGCTGGATGTCATCTATGCCGATGCTCAGGGACGCCACACCCATCTAGAACTGGCCATCAAGTATTATCTGGGCCTGCGCCAAGGACCCGGCGACGAACGCCATCCGGCACGCTGGATCGGCCCCGGCTGCGCCGACTCATTGGCACGCAAGCATTACCATACGCGGCATCACCAGTTGCCCCTGGCCCATCACCCGCGCTCGATGGCACGCTTGAACTCGCTAGGCATCGACCCAAGCTTACTTCAACAGCGTGCAGCCATGCTCGGGATGCTGTTTTACCCTTGGTCCGTCACGCTAGCGGCGCCGCATCCGGCACGTATCACCGCCGCTCATGGCGATTGGCTGACATGGCAAGACTGGCCGATACTGCGTGACCACTTGCCGACAGGAACCATGGGCGCCCCGCTTCACAAGCCGCATTGGCTCGCACTACCCGGAGGCGAGACATATCGCACGTTGGAGAGACTGGAAGCCGAGCTCGAGGCGCACTTCACGGACACCGGCACGCCACGGCAATATCATCTGCAAGCGCCCGACGGCACCCAGAGACGTTTTTTCATCGTGCCCGATGACTGGCCACGTCGCCTGCCACTGCCACCCATTACCCCCACCCCAGGGAGGAAGTCCCACCATGTTGAGGATCGGAGAACTGGCCGAGCGTAGCGGCGTCAGCGTCGACACGCTGCGCTATTACGAGAAGGAAGGATTGCTCCCGGATGCCCAACGCGGCGACAACGGCTATCGCTACTACGCTGCGGACAACCTCGAGCGCCTGCATTTCATCCTGCGCGCCAAACGCCTGGGCTTCACCCTGGCCGACATTCGCGAGTTGCTCTCGCTGCAGGTCGACGCCGATGCGCACACTTGCGAGGAGGTCAAGCGCGTCGCCGAGGACAAACTTGCCGCCATCGATGCGCGCCTGGCGGAGCTGCATCACATGCGCCAGGCGCTGGCCCACCTGACCGATGCCTGCTGCGGCGGTCCGCACGCGGCCACGCAATGCACGATCCTGACCGCCTTCGCCCATGGCAAGACCGCCCCCGAGCCGCACCAGCACCGTCATGACGGCTGAAAGGCCCTCTACGCGGCCGTCGCCCCACTCGGCGCATCAGCCAACTGCATGGGGGCGAAGCTCTTGGCCTGCGCCATGCGCCAGATACGACCATAGAACGGGCGCTGACTGGGATCGCGCAACAACTCGCCCGGCTCCAGAAACGGATGTAGATGAGAGAATAGCTTCACTTCGTTTTCCGAGACCCGGTGCACGAGGTGGTCCGGGGTGATCTGCCAGGGGCGCGTCAGCCCCGCCGCCGCGATCATCTCCGCCATAGCATGCAGGGTATTGTGATGGAAGTGATACACCTGCTCGGCCTTGTCGCCGACCACCAACGACTTCTGACGTAGCGGATCCTGAGTGGCCACGCCCGTCGGGCAGCGGTTGGTGTGGCAACTTTGCGATTGTATGCAGCCCAGCGCAAACATGTAGCCGCGTGCGGCATTGACCCAATCGGCCCCCATGGCCATGACCCGAGCGATATCGAAAGCACTGATGACCTTGCCGCTCGCTCCGAGGCAAATCTTCTCACGCAGTCCCACGCCGACCAGCGTGTTATGCACGAACAAGAGCCCTTCACGCAGCGGCGCGCCCAGATGATCGGAAAACTCCACCGGGGCCGCGCCCGTCCCCCCTTCACTGCCATCGACGACGATGAAATCGGGCACGACCTCGGTTTCGAGCATCGCCTTGACGATGGCCATGAATTGCCAGGGCTGGCCGAGACACAGCTTGAAGCCCACCGGCTTGCCACCAGACAGCTCACGCAATTGTGCAATGAAGTCGAGCATCTCGAGCGGCGTCGAGAATGCTGGATGGCTGGCCGGCGATAGACAATCTTCGCCTTGGGGGATCTCCCGCGTCTGGGCGATTTCCGGGGTAATCTTGCCCGCCGGAAGCAGCCCACCGTGACCGGGCTTGGCACCCTGGCTGAGCTTGATCTCGATCATCTTGACCTGCGCATCACTGGCCTGCTCGGCGAAGCGCTTGGGGTCGAACTCGCCTTCCGGCGTACGGCAGCCGAAATAACCGCTACCTAGTTCCCAGATCAGATCACCGCCATGCTCGCGATGGTACGGACTGATGCCCCCTTCCCCGGTGTCATGTGCAAAGCGTCCAAGCCAAGCGCCCTTGTTGAGGGCACGAATTGCATTGGCGCTCAGCGCACCAAAGCTCATCGCCGAGATATTGAATAGCGAAATCTCATAAGGTTGGGCGCACTGGCCATTCCCGATGGTCAGACGGAAATCGTCCGGCTCCGCCACAGGCGCCGTTTCCATCGAATGGCCGATGTACTCATAGGCATTGGCATAGACATCGCGCAGTGTGCCGAAGGGCTTGGCATCGTTATGCTGACGCGCTCGCTGGTAGACTAGGCCACGCTGCACATGGGAAAACGGCAACTGCTCGGTATCGGCCTCGAAGAGATACTGACGCAGCTCCGGGCGTAATGCCTGAAAGACATAACGCAAGTTGCCAATGACGGGGTAATTGCGACGTACCGCATATCCGCGCTGCGAGAGATCGGCAATACCCACGAGCACCAGCGCGCCACTCACCAGCGGCACCAGCCATCCGCCATGCCACTGTATGGCCATGAGCGTCGTCACCAGCGTGATCACACAGCACACCGCGAAAAAACCGTAACGCGATAACAGAGAATGTTTCATGAAGATATCCTGAACGAAAGGCGTCATCACCATGAAAACACGAAACGTGCTCCGGGTTTAGAGCCGCCTGGCCCAACAGGCGGCCGCAACGCTATCACGCAATACCGAGCGATGCCTGATGGCGCCGGCGCCACCAGGTATTGATCAGCAACGAGGCCAGCAATATTCCCGCGCCCAACACCAGACGCGGTACGTCAGCGTCGCGGTTCCAGATCAGCAGATTGACCATCAACCCGGCGGGCACCAGAGCATTGTTCATGATCGCCAGCGTTCCAGCATCGACTCGACAAGCCCCCTTGTTCCAGAGGAAATAACCAAGCCCCGACGCGACGACACCCAGCCATACCAGAATGCCCCACTGCAGCGAGGTCGTCGGCAACGCTGTGACATCGCCGAACAGCCAGAACGCCGGTAGCGCCACGCACAACGCGCCCAGGTAGAACCAGCCGAAGACATGGCGATGCGCTATCTCCTGAGGCAAGCGCGGCGCTAAATGACGGTAAGCGACCTGCCCAACGGCGAAGCATAGATTCGAACTCTGTACCACTAAGAAGCCGGCCCAATAGGCGTCGCTGATGTCGGCGTAACGGATAACCGCCGCCCCGAGCACGGCAAGCGCAGCGGTGAGCAGATAGAATGGCGTGAAGTGTCCCTTTAATATGTCGTCGATCAAGGTGATGTAGAGTGGTGTGAAGATCGTGAACAGTAAGACTTCCGGTACGCTCAACAACGCAAACGACTGATAGAAACCGATATACATCGCCCCCAGCTGTACAGCGCCAATGGCCATCAATCCCAGTGCGTGCCCGAGCGGCAAACGTCGCGGACGTAGCCAGATCAGAAAGATCAGCGCCGCCAACCCAATACGGGTCAGCACCGCGAAATAACTATCGACCTGGCTGGAGAGGTAGACGCCGATCAGGCTGAAGGAAAATGCCCAGAGCGTCGTAACGCCAATCAAATATCCCATTTACAGTTAACCTGAGGATCTAAAAAGTTGACTGCCATTATACGCCTGGCACGCCTTTTGCCTAGTATTCACCGACTGAGTTTCACGTCTCACTCAGGACATACCTCCGAGGTGGCCTGGTCCGGCCAAGGTGAAGGAATAGTGGCGCCCGACACACACACCGACTGGGTGCGCTTCATCGAACAAGGCCATTTCCTGCCTCAAGGCCAATCCCGTAAAGTAGCGTTTCGTAATGTCTATCGCTGGGACCTTCATCCTGAGCATATCGCGCTCTATCACGAGCGCCGAGGCCCCGACGCGGCGGTCTGGCTATTCGATCTCGTCGCCGACTCGGCGACCACATTGACCAGCAAGTCACCACATCTCTGCGGTGCCGATACCTACCAGGCTCGACTTACCTTCGAGCCTTACGGCTTTCAACTCGAATGGCATATCGCGGGACCGCGCAAGGATGAGCGACTCGTCTACCATTATCGGCAGCCAGACGATTAACGCAGCGCAGCGACACGTCTTCGTCGCCAGCACTGGCCGGCATCTTCACAACGCGCTAGAATAGTTTGGGAACGCTGTTTTAAAACAGCATGACAAGCAACGGAGGTCGCATGAAAGTACTACTTCCTTTAGCACTCATCGGGTCATTGGCCCTCGTCGGCTGTGCCAACACCTCGCCTTATTCCGGCGATGTCTATCGCAGCGGGCAAGCCGAAACCGCGCAGTCGGTGACTTACGGCACTATCACGTCAGTGCGTCCGGTGCAGATTCAAGCTGGCGATCAGAACGAAGGCGTTTTGGGTGGCCTAGGCGGTGCCGTACTGGGTGGCTTGCTCGGGAACCAGGTCGGCGGGGGCTCCGGAAGCACCATCGCTGCGGCGGTCGGCGCCATCGGCGGTAGCGTCGCCGGCAGCAAGGTCGAAGATTCCGCCAATCGTACCCAGGCCTGGGAGATAGAAATCCGGCGCGATAGCGGCGATTCTGTCGTCGTGGTTCAGAAAGCTGACCGCAACTGGCAAGTCGGACAACAAGTGCGCATGGTCGGCAGTGGAGCCAATCTGAGTGTCGCGCCTTACTGAGTCGAGATCGCAAGGCTCATGCCGCCAGTAATGGCATGAGCCATCGAAAGCACGCTAATTTTTCCTGTCCGAACCTGTTTACATACGCTATCGTATGTAGCGTGATACGCTACGGATGTGGGAAACTAGCCTCATGAACACAGGACGCACGCTCGGTTGCCTCGCTTCGACCCTCGCCTTTGCGATCTTCTCAAGTCCCGTGCTGGCCGACGGAATGCTGACGATCAAGAGCGAGAATGATCTTTTCGCCAGCGGCGAAGACGGACATTACACCAATGGATTGGAAGTAAACTGGTCATTCACGCCCGACGCAGCGCACTGGACGCGACGTCTCGCCGACGCCGTACCCGGCTGGTCAAGCGCAGAGCTCGACGGTGTGGCTTATCGTGCCGGTCAGCAGATCTACACGCCCAACGATATCGACCGCTCGGACCTCATCGAAAACGACCGACCTTATGCGGGCCTGCTCTATGCTGGCGTATCACTCTTCGATGACCGCCAGTACAGCGGCTGGCGCCAGGCGGACGATCTCCACTTCGACGCCGGCATCGTGGGGCCTGCATCGGGAGGAAAAGCCATCCAGAAGAACTTTCATCACCTGATCGGTAGCGACGAACCCAAAGGCTGGTCGCACCAGCTTCATAACGAACCGGTGCTCAACCTGACCTACAAGCGCAGTTGGTGGCTGCAAGACTCGTTCGGCAATCTGGACATGGAATACGGCCCCAATGCCGGCTTTGCCCTCGGCAACCTGTATACGTATGCCGCAGGTGGCGTGGGCCTGCGTATTGGCGATGATCTACACAATAGCGCCGGTATGCCTGCCGTCGCCCCCGCTCAAAGCGGGCGCAACTACTTCGAACCCGATCAGGGGTTCGGCTGGTATGCGTTCGCGAGCCTCGAGGGCCGCTTCATGGCTCATAACCTGCTGCTGGATGGCAATACCTTCGAGGACAGCCATTCAGTGGATAGCCGTCAGTGGGTCAGCGACGCGCTGGCCGGTATCGCCTTGACGTGGGACAGCTGGCAGCTCACCTACACCAGCGTCTGGCGAACCGATGAGTTCAAAGCCCAAGACGAAAATGACCAATTTGGCTCATTGACACTTTCGCTGTGGCTGTGACGCCCTCAACGACAATGCCCCGCATCAGCGGGGCATTGCTCGAGCTAAAACAGCTTTTCGTCAGTGTAATTTGACGCGGCGCATCAACCAGCACCCCACGCGCTTGGCGATCCAGTAAAACAGCGCCAGGATAATCAACGTCAGTAACATCGAGATCGGGTTGACGATGAAAGTGGCGCCCAACACGGCCAAGGCAATACTCCACACCCAACGATCGTCACCGCCCAGCTGCAACGCCGCCGGAATGCGGCGCATGATCATCTTTCCGAGAGAACCGTCCCACGCGCGCAGCGCCAGGAAAAGAATCACGGCGAAAGCGATCAGCCAGATCAGCGTTACGGTCATGTTGGCCTCCTGATAGGCAACGTCGGTAATCTTTCAATTGCACCAAGCTCGGCAGGGTACCGTCACCCCCAGCACCGCGCAACCGGCGCGACGCCCTGACGCAGGACGCTGCTCAAGAGACCGTTCGGCGACAAATTCGTTCCCGATGCACCTTGAAGTGTCATCATGCAACTCAAAAGGGATATGAAAACCCCGAGAGGCCCCTGACACACTTGGGTGAGCGCGTTACCATGGATGGCGACATACACCCAGAAAGGTCTTCAACATGCAGATTGCCCAGAATTCCGTGGTTTCCTTCCACTACACCCTCACCAATAACGAGGGTGAAGTGCTGGACAGCTCGGAAGGCCGCGATCCTCTGACTTACCTGCACGGCGCGGGCAACATCATTCCAGGGCTGGAAAAGGAACTGGAAGGCCGTCAGAGCGGCGAGAACCTCAAAGTCACCGTCGAGCCGGCAGAAGGCTACGGTGAAACTCAGCCCGGCCTGATGCAAGAAGTGCCGCGCGATGCCTTCCAGGGTGTCGATGACATTCAACCGGGCATGCAGTTCCAAGCGCAGACCCAGGGTGGACCGCTCATGGTCACGGTCACCCAAGTCGAAGGCGACACTGTCACCGTCGATGGCAACCATCCGTTGGCCGGTCAGACTCTGAATTTCGATGTCGGGATCGCTGAAGTGCGTGAAGCGACTGCGGAAGAAGCCGAACACGGTCACGTGCACGGTGAAGGCGAGCAAGAACAGGAGCACTAAGACGCTCCTTCGCAACACCTGACGTGAAAACGGGCGGCCTGCGGGCCGCCCGTTTCATGTCTACGTCCTGCCTACCGTGGTTCGCTTTTTGATGCCCCCGTACCTTTCTCGAACCATCCTGCGGATGCTCCTTCAGCCTTGGCCAAGGCACGATAGCCTCCCACGACACGCATCGCTGTCGTGAGCAGACACACCAACGCGAAGAAGATCGCCCACCAAGGGAAATACGCCGGCCACAAGCAGAACACGACGAAGGCCATGATCGTCTCGGTACCCTCGGTCAAGCCCTCCAGGTAGTAAAACGCTTTGTGCTCAAAATGCGGCCGCTCCAAACCATGGCGTGTCGCGGCAATCGCAAAGGCCAGAAACGACGCACCGGTCCCCATAAACGCGAAGAGCAAAAAGGCGGCGGGCAAGGCATTTTGCCCCGGATCGGCCAGAGCGAATCCCACTACCACGGCGGCATAGAAGACGAAGTCCAGGACAATATCGAGAAATCCGCCGGCATCGCTTTGACATTGCAGATGACGCGCCAAGGCGCCGTCCAGACCATCACACACGCGGTTGAGGACAATCGCCACCAGGGCCAGGCCATAAGATTGATAGGCCAATAACGGCAACGCCAGCATGCCGATTGCAAAACCGCCCACCGTCAGTTGAGTCGGCGTCACACCGCGACGTCCCAAGCCAACGGCGCAGCGCGTAAGTACCGGCGCAACCCAGGCGTTCGTCCATTTATCCAACATGTGGGCTCCCGCTATTTTTCAAGTAGACTTGCGGTATATCAATCACATCAGCATGACATGATAACCCGATAATCAGGAGTCGCCCGATGCGCTTTCCAGTGATCGCGTTCGCACTACTCGCAACGCTCGCATTCGTTCCCATTTCCCAGGCCCATGCCGCGCAGCGCGAAGCCATCTTCGCCGGTGGCTGTTTCTGGTGCATGGAGCCGCCTTACGACAAACTCGAGGGCGTCGTCTCGACAACCTCCGGCTACATCGGCGGTGATAGCGAGCGCCCCACCTACGAACAAGTCAGCAGCGGCAATACCGGCCATGCCGAGGCGGTCAAGGTCGTCTACGATGACGAGGTCGTCGACTACGACACGCTGCTCGACGTGTTCTGGCACAATATCGATCCCTTCGCCGAGGGACGCCAATTCTGCGATGTCGGTAGCCAATACCGTAGCGCCATCTTTCCCCTCGACCAGCGTCAGCGACGCCTCGCCGAAGCCTCCAAGGAAGCCGTTGAAACGCGCTTCGAGCGCAACGTCAAGACGCGCGTCGAAGCGAAAGCGCCCTTCTGGGACGCCGAGGAATACCATCAAAATTTCTACAAGAAAAACCCCGTGCGCTACCGCTTCTACCGTGCCGGTTGCGGCCGTGACGACCGCCTCGAAACCGTGTGGGGCGATGACGCCGGCAAGCCTTGAAAGTACGCGCTCAGGTCGCCTCTGGCATATCAACCATCCACCGCTCACGACGCCACAACCAAGCTGCCACGCTGAAGGTTCCCAGCAACACCAGCAGCGAGGCAGCGATCACGCCGCTCCATTGCCAGCGCGCCCAGAACGGCTCCAGATAGAAGCCACCGAGGCTGGCGCCCAGATAGTAGAACACCAGATACAGCGACGACGCACTGCCCCGCGCGCGCTGTGCGTGCCGCCCCACCCAGCTCGAGGCCATCGAATGCGCCAGGAAGAATCCCACGGCATTGATCGTCAGACCAGCGATGATCGTGATCAAGGAAGGCATCAACGTAAGTAGCGAGCCGCTCATCAGGATGCCGATACCCAGCATCATGCATGTCGGCTGCGACAAGCGCTGCGCGATACGCCCGGACAGCGCCGAGCCCACGGTACCACCGAGATAGGTCAGGAATATCAGGCCCAACCATTGCGAGGTGAGAGAAAACGGCGCCTCGCTGAGCCGAAACGTCACATAGCTGTATTGATTGATGAAGATGAAAAAGTTGAACCCGCCGATAAGATAGGCGGCAATCAACCGGGGATCGCGCAAATGCCCCTGCATATCCCGCGCGGCCTGTCCCACGCGCAACGGCGAAGGGCGGAACTGTCGGGCAGGCGGCAAGGCGCGCCAGAATATCCAGGTGCATGCCAGGCTCAGACACGCGATCGCCACGAAGCTACTATGCCATCCCCAATGTTCAGCGACCGTACCGCCGATGACGCGTCCACCGATCCCCCCCAGCGTGTTACCGCTGATATAGAGCCCGACGGCCAGCAACAGCGCCGGCTTGTTGAACTCATCACCCATCCAAGCGATTGCCACTGCAGGCAAACCGCCCAGCAAGAACCCTTGCAAAGCACGCAGGGCCAGTAGACTCGCGAAGTTGGGAGCAAATGCCATGACCAAGGTACAAACGCTGGCGAGTACCAGCGTGACACGCATGATGGCGGTTCGGCCGATGGCATCGGAAAGCGGTCCGTAGAACAGCAGCGACAATGCCAGCGTCAACATGCTGACCGAAATCGCACTGCCCGCCGCCAGCGTCGAGACCTCGAAACTCTCGCGAATGGCCGGCAGCAGCGGCTGGGCGACATACAAGTTGATGAAGACGGTGAAGGAGCCCAGGCACAATGCCAGGGTTGCGCGCCACCAGGCACGGGTACGCGGTTCGATCATGACGTCCTCCATGAATGCATCATGATTTCGCCGGACGCAACATTATACGAACGAGACACGAGAAACCTCTCGACCTGGCATGCCGACACCTGCGAGCCGCTCATCCTTCGTGGGGCTGGCGATCGAGACGCGCCGCCAACTGCGTTCTGTCCATGGGCCGCCGTGACTGCCAGTAGTGGCGATTCCAGTAGACATTGTCGAGGCGTGACAACTTGACGCCCTGTGACGTCGAAGCATGCAGAAAATAACCGTCGTCGACATAGACGCCGACATGGTTGTACGGGCCGGGGGAATGGAAGAAGACCAAGTCGCCGGCTTCAAGATCGCTGCGCGGCACCCGACGCCCCTCTTGCATTTGTTGCTCGGTGGTACGCGGTAGGGAGAGATGGAACGCATCGCTGTAGACATGCTGCATCAACGCCGAGCAATCGATGCCGCGTTGCGTGGTCCCACCGAGACGATACGGTGTCCCCACCCAGCGCTGGTGCTCGGATAGTAGTGCCTCACGAATACGCGCCGGTGATACCAGCGCCCGCTGAACGTCGCTGGCGCGAAAAGTAGCCAACGGAGACTCACGACCCGCGTCGGAGAGCGCGCCTTCACCGGCCTTGGCGGCCGCGGACAGGGAAGACGATTGTGGAGCGGTATGTTGCGGGCTTTGCGTGGCACAGCCACCCAACAGAGCAGCCAATACCCATCCCAATGCCATGGTTCGAAGCATCCAAGCGACCTCATCACACGTATTCAACCTCGCGGATGCCTCGGGGCGCTTGCATGAATGCAAGACGACGCCCTACCTTGCTAGGCACTACCTGGCGAGGGGGTCGCTGTGGTGGTGGCGCGCATCGCAGGTGCCACCGCCAGAGCGGCCTAGACTCGACTCGTTAACATGCCGTGTGCCCGCTGGAGGGCATCAAGACCGATACGATGATAGAGAAACTCCCGCCTTTTGACGAGAGCTCTCGAAAGCGGGATACGAAATGTTTCATCCCGACGCCCTGCCCGATCAGTGCAACGTCCGCGCATCGCCCGGCAAGGTATCGATATGCAGAGGCGCCCAGTGACGTGCGGTTGAGCCCGGAAAATCAAGACTCGCCCAGCTACCGGCCAGCGGCGGTGCGGCCGTCAACCAAGCGGTCAGTGCCTCGCCGAATCCCTGCAGGAACGCCTCACGCTCATCGGTCTCGCCCATGAAGAAGGAAAACCCCGCGTAAAGCCCACGGGCATAATCGTACCAACTCGCATAGTGCGATTGCGCCAAATGAGCGGCACGCTCCACCAGGGTGTCGAACTCCACCGCCGACAGCCAGTCCATCTGTCGCCCGGCAATGGCGAGATCGACGGCCTGCGCCACATCCCAGGCGGCCATGTCGTACTCGTTGCATCCCGAGGCGTTGCTCTCGACGCGGCGCAGACGCAGTAGATGATTGCGATCATCCTCGCTGCACTCGCCGGACTCGATGATCGCGACCTCCTCACGCAAGCGCGCGGCATTGAGCGTGTAAGGCGCATAGTTGATCTGATATTCCTGACGATCTCCCGCCTCGATCAAGAAATTCAGGAACTCCTTGAGTGCCTCCGCCGACAACAACCCATAGTGACTATCAAGCCATTCGCGCAGCGCCTCTCGCTCGCTGCCAACTTCAGGGCCCGGAGCACTCCAGACAGGGGCATTGAGAGGCCCGACCAATGCCAGAGCCGTGAAGCGTGGCAACGACAAGCGCTCGCCGGGCTCAAGCCAGGTAGCATGGTGCCAATCGAGCCAATGCAAGGGGCTTCCGGCGTCATCGCGATGCCAACGGATTTCCGCCACCAGGGGCGGATCTTCCGCCTCGGGCAACGCCGCCTCCCATGCCGCCCACGCCTCGATCAGCGCCTTGGGTCCATTATAAAAGCGGCTCAACACGCCGCGCAGTGACTCTGCCAACGTCTCGAGCTCGCGGCGGTCGTAATCACCGCTGTCGGCACACATCATCAGATAGAAGGCGTATTTTTCCGCCATGAAAATCGTCGCCGCATGACGGGTGCAGTGCTTGAGGCCATTGCGTAGCCGCACGGCCTCCGACATCGCGTGCCCAAAGGGCGTTGTCGCCGCAGGCAATGCACCGTGGGCAGCATCGGCAGCCAGTTGATTGAGATGATGCACCTGCCCGGGCAGCCACAGGCTGGCCAGACCGGCCGTGCCCATGGCAGGTTCGAGACCCAGCGTGTCACGCAGATAACGACGCGCCTCGTCGCGCTGCTGCGCATCTGGGGCGCGATCGATGCCCTGCCGATACAACAGATCGGGTTCACGCATCGCCGCCAACGCCAGGACCCAGTGCCACGCCGGCGCGCGCCAACCGCGTATCGCCTGCCGCGAAGCCTCGCGCTGGGCGTCATCCAGCAGCGCCTCGAGCGTCACCTGCCAGGGGCTCGACCGTGAACGCAACAAGACGTCCCAGTCACGCGCGAAATCCGCACGCCGATCGGTCCCCTCGAAAAGGCTACGCCCGCGCTGGTACGCCTTGGCCACGCTCGTCCAGTCACGATACCGGCGCATCAGCAAATCGCCCGCGTGTGCGGCAAATGCTTCGGCTTCCTGCGCGTCGAGCCAGCCCGCATTCCAGCCCGCATAGGCGAGATCCGCCAACCGCAGCCAATCCCACGCCGCCCATTCCAGGGGCTCTCCGCTGTCGAGGAATGTCAGCATCACATGGCCATAGTCACTCGCCTCACCGAGCGATTCCCACCACTGACGTCGAGTACTTCCACCCTGGGGGGTCAAACGCGCGGCATCGAGATCCCATGTATAACGATGCCCTTGCCCGCCCAGCCACAGCAGCATGCGAATCAATTCATCGCGCCCGTCAATGCGCCAGACATCGGCCAACCAACGCTCTACCTCCGGCCAGTCCAAGCGCGCATCGCACGTCGCGTCCAGCACGGGGGCGAAGACCGCACGCAGACGCCATACGCCACTATTTTGATCGATCGGCCACGGTAGCTGGCGAGGCCGATCGGATAGCCACTCGGCGAGTGCCTCCCAAGTGACGCCAGCCGCTTCGCGCTCGAGTTGCGACAGGGCTTCGCAGGCCTCGAGAAAGCCGTCATCGTCGTGGGTCCAGTCGATTTGTCCTCGCTCGTGACGCAACGCCGACAGCCATGCGTCCAGCGAGGCATGATGCGCCTGGATGTCGGCGGCAATCCACTCCGCCCAGGCGTGAGCCCGGGGAGCGTCCAGCCAGCCGGCAGCGCCCGACAACGCCAGCAGTTCAAATGCCTGTAGCTGGCGCAAGGCCTCGCCCTGCCCCGGCATGCACGCTTCGGCCAAGCGCCAGCCAAGCTCTCCCCGTTCGCGCACGTCCAACAACGCCAGGCGTGCCTGCGCCGTCTCGGGCGGCACACTCAACGGTTCGGGATCAAACGCCCAGCCGCACAGCACCAACTGCTGTGCCCACCAGGCGTTAAGAGGATCGATCAAGACGCACCTCACTCATGAACTCGGCATTCATACAACGGCGCCATAGTGTACCGGAAAGAGGCTGGTGTCGCCGATACGCAAGGCGCGATAACCTGCCCAGGCAAGATACGAAAAATCGCTGGACGCCACCTGGGTCAGGTGTTTTAAATAATGCACACACCGTCAAACAATAGGCGTTGAATCACGCTTCACCCGGAGGCTTCCATGAGTCAGCCAACACCCAATATCCTGATCGACCGCGCCTACATCGGCGGCGAATGGCGCGATAGCGAGCACCGTTTCGCGGTCACCGACCCGGCCACGGGCGAATGCCTGGCGCAGGTCCCCGACCTGGGCGCCGGCGAGGCACACGATGCCATCGCCGCCGCCGAAGCCGCGTGGCCGCAATGGCGGCGACGCCCCGCCAAGGAGCGCGCCTCCTTGTTGCGCGCCTGGTTCGAGCGTGTCATGGCCCATCGCGAGGCACTGGCGCAACTCATGACCCTGGAACAAGGCAAGCCGCTCGCCGAATCGCGGGGCGAGGTCGCCTACGGGGCGAGCTTCATCGAATACTACGCCGAGGAAGCCAAGCGCATCGCGGGCGAGACCTTGCCCAGCCACGGCGCTGACAAGCGCATTCTCGTCATGCGCGAGCCAATCGGCGTGGTCGCCGCCATTACGCCTTGGAACTTCCCGCTGGCAATGATCACCCGTAAATGTGCCCCGGCCTTGGCGGCCGGCTGCCCGGTGGTGATCAAGCCCGCAGAAGCCACACCGCTGACCGCCCTGGCGTTGGCCAAGCTCGCCGAGGATGCCGGGCTCCCCGCCGGCGTCGTCAACGTGCTTACCGCCGAGAAACCTGCCGAGATAGGCGAGGTACTAACCACCGATCCGCGCGTGCGCAAGGTCTCGTTCACGGGCTCGACAGCGGTCGGCAAGCGCTTGCTGACGCAGTGCGCGGAGACGGTCAAGAAAGCCTCCATGGAACTGGGCGGCAATGCGCCCTTCGTGGTTTTCGACGATGCCGACCTGGATGCCGCCGTGGAGGGCGCCATCGCCTCTAAATTCCGCAATTCCGGGCAGACCTGTGTGTGCACCAACCGTTTTCTGGTGCAGGATGGCGTGTACGATGAGTTCATCGCCAAGTTTGCCGCGCGTATCGAGGCGCTTCAGGTCGGCAACGGACTCGACGAAGATGTAACGCTAGGGCCCCTGATCAACGCCAGCGCACTCGAAAAGGTCGAGGCACACATTGCCGATGCCCGCTCCAAGGGCGCACGCTTGGTATGTGGCGGCAAACCGCACGCGTTGGGCGGTACGTTCTTCCAACCGACCCTGCTCGCCGACGTTACCGACGACATGCATGTCGCCCGCGAAGAGACATTCGGCCCCGTGGCGCCGGTCTTTCGTTTCACCGACGAGGCACAAGCCATCGCCATGGCCAACGCCACCGAATTCGGCCTTGCCGCCTACGTCTATGCGCGCGACTATCGGCGTATATGGCAAGTGATGGAGGGCCTCGAATACGGCATGGTTGCCATCAACGAAGGGCTTCTATCGACCGAGCTGGCGCCTTTCGGCGGCATCAAGGAGTCCGGGCTGGGACGCGAAGGCTCTCACCACGGTCTCGAGGAATATACCGAGCTAAAATACGTCTGCATGGGCGGACTTTGACAAGGAGGCAAGCATGAACAACGCACAGCTCAATGAACTCAAGACACGTTACGTCGCCAGCGGCGCCGCGAGCCCGGCGACCCAGTTTGCCGAACGTGCCGAGAACGCTTTGATCTGGGATGCCGACGGCAATCGCATCATCGACTTCGCCGGCGGTATCGGCGTGCTCAACGTCGGCCACCGTCATCCCAAGGTGGTGCAGGCGGTCAAGGACCAACTCGACAAGGTGATGCACACCTGCCAGACGGTGATGCCCTATGAAGGCTACGTGAAGGTCGCCGAGAAGCTCAGCCAGCTCACCCCGGTACGCGGCCACGGCAAGGTCATGCTCGCCAATTCCGGCGCCGAGGCGCTGGAAAACGCCGTCAAGGTGGCCCGCGCGGCGACAGGACGCGACAACGTCATCTGCTTCACCGGCGGCTATCATGGCCGGACCTTCATGACCATGGCCATGAACGGCAAGGTCGCACCCTACGCCACCGACTTCGGTAGCATGCCGGGTAACGTCTTCCGTGCGCCCTACCCGGTGCCCTATCACGGGGTGAGCGAGGAAGACGCGCTAAATGGCCTGAAGATGACGCTCAAGACCGATGCCAATCCCCGCGATACTGCCGCCATCGTGCTCGAGCCGGTACTCGGTGAAGGCGGCTTCTACGCAGCCTCGCCCAGCTTCCTCGAGGCAGTCCGCGAGATCTGCGACGAGCACGGTATTCTGCTGATAGTCGACGAGGTACAGTCCGGCTTTGGACGCACCGGCAAGCTGTTCGCCATCGAACACAGCGGCGTCGAGCCCGACATCATCACCATGGCCAAGAGCATGGCCGACGGCATGCCAATCTCCGCCGTGGTCGGCACCGACAAGGCCATGGACGCCTCCGGCGGCAATTCGCTGGGCGGCACCTACACCGGCAGCCCGGTCTCCTGCGCCGCGACCCTTGCGGTACTGGAAGTCTTCGAGGAAGAGAAAATCCTCGAGAAGAGCCAGGCGCTGGGCGACAAGCTGGGTGAGCGCTTCGCCAAATGGCAACAGGACTTCGCCTGCGTCGACAATGTCCGCCACCTGGGGGCCATGGCCGCCTTCGACGTGGTCGCCGACAAGGCCAATCACACGCCGGATGCGGAGCTGACCGGGGCACTCTGCAAGAAGGCGCGCGAGAAAGGACTGATTCTGCTGTCCTGCGGTCTCTACGGCAACACCCTACGCTTCTTGATGCCGGTCACCATCGAGGACGATGTACTCCAGGAAGGCCTGGACATCATCGAAGCCTGCCTAAAGGAACTGAGCCACGCGTAAACGACTCGCGCGTGCCAGCATGATACGAAGGGGCGCCATACCGATGGCGCCCCTTCGTCGTTAAGGCCAGTGTATTCGAGCCAAGCAGCAACGTCAGCGCGCCACTTTCTCGGTATGCGACGGCGGCGAAACCAGCCTCGGCAGCAACCAACGCTGCATTGCATTGCGAACGCGCAACACAAACTGCTCCTGAAACATCACGCAGAACAGCACCGTCAGCAAGAGAAACAGCGGATAGAACACCAGCGAGCTGTCACCGGCGGCATCGAAACAGGCACGAAATCCATTCACGCAGAGTGCCGGCTCGCCGGCAATCACTCGCTCGATTCGTGTAAAGATCACGAACAGCGGGACGTGCAGCGCAAACATCGGCAACGACGCCCCACCCAGCCGGCTCGCCAAGCGACGCACACGGCGACTCTCAGGCATACGCCATTGCGTGGCCAGCAGAATCAATGCCAACTGCGCGGGTAGCAACAAGCCATTATGCAGCAGGTAATACCAGGCATGCCCCTGGCCCAGCAACCAGACCGCCACTACGACACAACTCGCCACGAATGCCGCCAGCATCAGGCGCTGCCTGCCGCTCAGCCAGCCACCTGCCGCGCGGTAGCGGGTATACCATACACACAGTAGTATCCCTGCCACGAACTCAGGCAAACGAATCAGCGGATTGCGGTGCATGATTCCCGTTTCGGGCATACCGAAGTCGGTCACGGCGATGACCACCAACGGGGGAATCAGGTATAGCAGATTGTTCAAGATCAAAGCCCGTCCCACGCGGCGGAGCCGAAACAAGCGCGGCGCTATCCACGGGAAGACCAGATAAAAGCCCATCAGCGCCGAAATCGACCAGGACGGAGGATTGAAGGTCAGGTAATAAGGATTCCAGGCATGCAGTAGCCCGACATTGAGCACTAGGTTGAGCGCAAGCTCTCCGTTGCCCATGAAATGTTCCAGGGCCTCCGGGGTCACCTGTCCAAGGTCATTGTTGACGTCGTAGATAACGAAACGCCACGACATCCCGGCGTCTTCCGGTGAAATCGCCAAATATCCAATCAAGGCCGACATGCTGACCGCCAGCACCAATGATCCGATATGTATCGGATACAAGTTCGAGAAGCGTTTGATCCAAAAGCTGCGCGCTGGCTCACGTAGTTGGCGACGCTCATCGAGGTACACATGGGTCAGCAAGAAGCCCGACAACACGAAGAACGTACTCGTCGAGAAGAAGCCTATATCCGTCACGTAATGCGACCAGGCACTGATCGACGGGTAAGTATGCAGAGTGTGGAAGATCACGATATAAAGCCCGAGCACGAAGCGTAACCACTCCAGGCCGATAAAACGTTCCTTCTGGCCCGTCTGTTGTGTCTTGTCCATAAGCGCGCATCTCACAGCAGTCCCGAAGGCACGATACCCACGAAAAGCCCCGACCTCTCAAAGGGCCGGGGCAAGGAATCATTCGTTTTCCATATTCAACGGACACTTTTCAGGGCGTCGGTAATCCACGACGCGCTAGGATTTCCGAAGCTTGGCCACGACCCACAGCAGTACCACGGCACCAATCACGGCCATGATCAACGAGCCGATGATATTGGTCTGCGCAAGTCCCAGTAGACTGAAGAGGAAACCGCCGATCACCGCGCCCACAATGCCGACACCGATATTGCCGAGGATACCGAAGCCGCCACCGCGCATGATCTTGCCTGCAATCCAGCCAGCCAGACCCCCGATGATCAACCACAAGATGATGCTCATTCCTTTATCTCCTTCTCTCCTTGAATGCGACGCGACACGAAAGACGACTCACAGATACCGTTTCCAGCATAGCAGTTAGACCGGCGACGATACCTGCGTAGTCCCTCGTCTCATCCCGGCACCCGCCATGAGACAGGCGTCGGCGTACCGAGTTCGCGCCAGTCCGGGTGTGCGTCGGGCGATGTCCATGCCCAGTGATGCAGCATCGACAGCAGCACGGGATCATCGAGAAAGTTCAACTGGGTCGCCGGCTTCACCTTGATGGGATTTTCGGTGACGACCGCCCTGACCCGTTCTTCTCGACGCCGCCGCAGAAGCGCCGATGCGCCATGTCGGCTCGTGGCCAGTGCACACCCTAGCGCATTGGCCATGGGATCGACGACCACCTGCACGAAGGTCGGCGCCGCCGCCTGCTGGGCGCGCATGCGCTTCAGATGACGCACCATGCGCCGCAGCACACGCGGGGGATGCGTCTCCTCGGGAATACGAAACAGGCGAGCATGCTGACACCAGCGCCCCAGCGACACGCGGCTGGAAAACACCGAAACCGGGATCGACACCATCAAGGCACCCACGATGGGCGCCAGCCACCAGAGAAAGGTCGGCTCCATGTAATACACGCCCACGGCCCACACTGCCCCGATGAGCGTCTGGACGCCATGGTGACGTACAGCATCACCCCACGGCGTATCGCTGTTG
Organism: Chromohalobacter sp. 48-RD10; assembly: GCF_029889785.1. Taxonomy (NCBI): domain Bacteria; kingdom Pseudomonadati; phylum Pseudomonadota; class Gammaproteobacteria; order Oceanospirillales; family Halomonadaceae; genus Chromohalobacter; species Chromohalobacter sp. 48-RD10. Next base: position 315,944 of record NZ_JARANX010000001.1, read on the forward strand.
TCACGCGACGGAGAGCGCCACTGTATGGCGCGCCCCAGAAGCGCTGTCAGTACGAAGCGTGTATGGAAGAGCATTCGCACCGGCGCCATCAGCATGGAGAACAGCGATTCCAAGACCATGCCCGCACATAGCCGCAAGCTGCCACCGAACTCCTTGGACCCTTGCGCAATGACCAGGATCACGCTGAGAACCTTGGGCAGGAACAACAACGTTGCCGTGGCCGAGAACAAGCCCACCGCCATGGTAGGATTCCATTGCGGCCAGACAGGGAACATCATGCCCGGCTCAGGGAAATACTGTGGCGTACTCAACGTATGCACCGCCAGCAAGGCAGTCGACAAGATCAGGAACAAGCACCACAGAGGCGCCGATATGTACGACATCACTCCGGTTAGGAAGACCGCACGGTGCACGGGATGAATGCCTTTAGCCAGAAACAGGCGAAAGTTCATCAAGTTACCGTGACACCAACGACGATCGCGATTGAGCTCGTCGAGGAGGTTGGGCGGCATTTCCTCGTAACTGCCATCCAGGTTGTAGGCGATCCACACCCCCCATTCCGCTCGGCGCATCAACGCCGCTTCGACGAAATCGTGAGACAGAATTTCCCCGGAAAGCGACCCCTTTCCCGGCAGCGGCGCCAGCATGCAGTGACGCATGAAGGGAGCCAGGCGAAGGATCGCGTTATGCCCCCAGTAATGCGATTCGCCCAATTGCCAGAAATGCAACCCCGCCGTGAATAGCGGTCCATAGACACGCGTCGCGAACTGCTGCATGCGTGCATAGAGATTCAAACGGCCGGAGGCACGCGGCGCGGACTGGATAATCCCTGCCTTGGGATGCGCTTCCATCAACCGCACCAGACGCGTCAAGCAAGCACCACTCATGACGCTGTCAGCATCCAACACCACCATGTAGCGGTAATTGGCACCCCAACGGCGGCAGAAGTCGTCGATATTGCCGCTCTTGCGCTTCATGCGGCGCTGGCGGCGTCGATAGAAGACTCGGTCGAAGGCATCCAGCTCACGACACAACGCCAGCCAGGCATGCGTCTCTGCGATCGCCAGTTCGGGATCGAAGGTATCGCTCAGAATAAACAGGTCAAAGTGGCGTTCCTGGCCGCTATCGCGCAGCGACTCGAGCGTGGCCCGCACACCGGCAAAAACCCGCGCCACATCCTCATTGCAGATGGGCACCACCAGCGCCGTGCGCGCCGTTTCGTCGATCGGCGCATCTTCCTGCACGTCACGGGCATCGATCGCGTAGCGATCGCGGCCGCGCAAAAGCTGGAAGAACCCCATGAGGGCCGTCCAGAATCCCGCCGAGACCCAACAAAACAACAGCACGAAAAGCGCCAAAATGGCGACTTCAAGTGCCTGCTTGCCTTGATAGGGCAACACCGAGCGCATGTATTCCGCCGCCACCAGGCTTTGCCCCACGACCAGGATCAACAAGATCCTGCGTCGCAGCATGCCGACTTTCTGCCAACGCGGTGTCGAGGCAGCGTCCGATTTGGCCTTATGCCGGCGCCGAAAGCCACGATCGATCCACTTCCGCAGGCGTTGCGCATAGCGAACGAATGGATTGGTCGCCCATGACTCCGGCGCAAGGGGCGTGCGCGTTATCGGCGGCGTGGTACAAAGCCGCGTGATGCCTTGCGCGTCAGTCGTCAGCACGGTGGGCGGCGCCAGCGGACGGGCGCTATACGCCAGCGATAAGCGCGCGCCCACCGAGATCGCCGCCGGGTCATACTCCGAGACCTCGCGTTCCCCGAGGCTCGAGTGCAAGGCTTCCAGACCTTGTTCATCGAGGCGACTAGCGAGTAGCTCACGGCGCGCGCCTCGGGAGTCCGTTTCCTGTGCCAAGCACTCGAGATAATCGCCAGTCACTGTATCAACTTGTGTATCAACCATTAGCAGGGAGCCGGTAATACCAGGTTTCCGAAAGCCGCTTATCCCCATCCTTCAGGTAGGCACGAATATCCAGGGGTTGACTGTCATCGCTACGCTTGACGCGCACGAACATCCGCCAACCACTTTCGGCCTCATTGGGAACGACACGGCTTTCGATCAGTTCGCCGTTGTCTCCGACGGAGGCATCGACTTGCATGCTGGCACCGTCCTTGATCGATTCCAGCCCCGGCCCCTTGAAATCGACGATGAACGCTAGCGAACCATCGGTCTCACGCACCAAATTGTCTTTACGTACTTCGCCTTGCGAGCGACGCGTCTGGTCAGCCCAAGATAAGTCGGGGCTATGGAACTTGGCCTCGTGCGTCGTCCAGTACATGCGATAATTGAAGTCGAGTTCATCGCCCGCTTGCGGCGCTTCGTCAGGCTTCCACAAGGTGACGATATTATCGTTGGTCTCGTCTGGCGTGGGTATCTGGATCAATTCGATCTGGCCCTTGCCCCAGTCGCCTTGAGGCTCGATCCACACACTTGGACGACGATCATAGCGATCTTTGAGATCTTCATAATCATGAAAGTCGTGACTGCGCTGCAGCAGTCCAAAACCCTTGAGGGAATCGACATCTTGCTCATCGACCATCAACTTGTCGGGATTGGCGAGCGGGCGCCAGGTCCACTCTTCCTTGCTCGCGTCGGTGCCACCACCCGAATCATGCACCAGCAGGCCATTGGAATCGTGAATCGCCGGCCGATAATTGAGTGAATCGGTGGGCTGTCCCGGGCCATACAAGTACATACTCGTCAGAGGCGCGACCCCCAGTTTTTCCACGGCGTTACGCATGAAAAGCTGCGATGTCACATCGACGACGGTGTCTTCCCCGGGGCGGAGTACGAAACGATAAGCGCCGGCAAGGCTCGGCGAATCAAGCAATGCGAATATCGTCAGATACTGGCTATCGTTGCTTGGCTTGACGACCCAGAACTCACGAAACGCCGGAAATTCCTCACCACTGGGTAACGCCGTGTCGATCGCCAGACCACGACCGGAAGCACCATAGGTCTGATCACGCCCCAAGGTTCGGAAATAACTCGCCCCCTGAAACGCCATGACTTCATTCATGCGATCGGCGTCATTGAGCGCATTGTTAACCTTGAATCCCGCAAACCCGAGGTCCTCGAGATCTTCCTCGGGAATATCCAGATCACCGTAAGCGAAGTCGTCAGGATTGAAGGAAATATCTTCCACTTCACCATCCACCACGGTATGTATCTTTACGGAAGTGTCGTAGTGCATCCCCTCATGAAAGAAAGCAAGATTGAAGGGGAGGTCGTCGTCTTCCCACAGCGCGTGACCATCTTTGGTGTGAATCTTGGCGTAGTCCGAGTACTCCAGGTTGCTCAGCGATTCCGGCAAGCTTGTTCCCGGTGACTGGTACCCTTGCTCGGAAAGTTGCTCGGCCTTCTTGACCACATCCTCGAAGCCAAAGGCAAAACACGCCTGCGCCGCGAAGGCTAACCATACGCCCAGCATGCCCGCGAGAGGGCGCTTACAACGACGCGAGGACATTGCCGTCAAAAAATGTCGATTCGGTACACTCACATTACTACTCCCTTGCGGCATTTCAGGGGCAAGTCACCCCTTTACGTCACATTCTTCGGCTGAACACACTAGAGTGTATGCAATACACCCAACACAGATGAAAGTTTCAGAGGCGACGCAGATTGATGAGACGAGAAGACCTCCATGCTCCCGATACAAGAGCTTAGCATCACGCAGGGCATGAAGGGAGCCCACCAGCCGCGTTGTCGTCACATTGCGTTCATCCACGCTTTCTCCACACCAACGAAGGGAACCTGATGCCGTTACCGTCAATTCCGACTCCCTCACGCACGTCGAGACCCGATTGCTGGCAATGGATGGGAGCCTTCATTGGTCTTGTGCTGGCCACTTATCCGATCGTGGCCGCCGATCGCCTCTATCGCGACGATATCTGGCGCAGCATGCATGGCGAACCTGGCTGGACCTCGAATGCGCGCCCTCTTGCCGATGTCGTCATGCTCGCGCTCAATCAGGGCTCGCGTGTCGTCGAGCTGGCTCCACTTCCTTTATGGCTGGGATTGGCCAGCGTCGCGACCATGCTCGTTGCGCTACGTCAGGCCTTTGTAGAATTTAGCGACGGCCATGCCTGGCTTGCGATGATGCTGTTGGTGCTGCAACCCTTCTTCTTGCAGAACCTTTCCTATCAGTTCGATGCTTTGCCCATGGCGCTTGCCGTCAGTTGCGCCGGTCTAGCCCTCGCTGTCGGCCTAAAAGCGTCACCAGGCAAGGGCATCATGCTATCAGTCATCGGCTTATTCACCAGTCTATGCTTCTACCAGGCGGCCGTGAGCGTTTACTTCGTATTACTCGCGTTTCATATGCTGCTCCACCTGGCCACTCATGGCACGCTGCAATGGCGACGCCATGCCGGCGTACTAGCCGCTGGCGCTGTCACGCTCCTAGGGTACAAGATAATCTCGGGTTGGTGGCTGGCTGGCGGTTATAGCCTGTCACATAGCCAGATAGCCGCTCCAGCGACATTGCCCATGCATATCTTGGACAACACCCTGACCTTCTGGCGCTATGCGGCCAGGACACTCGCTGGCGCGCCTGGATGGGGCCTATCAGCCACGGCCCTGATCGCACTGACCGGTCTGATCCTGGGCACCCTCCGTCCTGCACAGGCCAAGCGCCCCCTTGCATGTCCATGGCGGCTCTTGCTCATGTTGGTCATCTTGCTGCTGCTACCGCTTGGCGCGCTGGGTATCATGGCGGCGCTGGAAGACCCTCTCTGGCGTCCGCGCACCTTCATCGGGTTCGGCGCCTTGTGCGCCGGCTCACTGTTCTGTGCAGTGGCTACTTGTGAGCACTACGGATGGCGCCGCTTAGGCGTGTCAATCCTCATTCTCGTGCTGGGAGGCGCCACGGTAATCGCCTATGCCTATGGCAATGCTCAGGGCAGCCAGCAAGCGTTCGAGGAAAGCGTGTCGCGCCAGCTGGTCGACGACCTGCGACGACTCGAGGCGAAAGGTCCCCTCGTCGTCTTCGGCACTCTCCCGCTCAGTAACAGCGCCGACAACACCGTGCATGCATTCCCCGTACTCAAGAAGCTCATGGGAAGCTATCTCGACAATGACTACTGGTGGGGATATCAAAACCTCTACCGCCTAGGCTTACCCCAACGTTACGAGTTCAATGGCGATCAGGCGCTGCGCGACGCTTTCGCCAACCACTGCACCGCCCTCGAGCCTCTTCTCGAACGTGGCTGGTACACGCTGTACCAATGGCAAGACGCAATCTTCGTGTCCCTGGACGGAGCCTGTCGCCAGGAGACTCGCGACTCATGAGTCGAGTTACACAGACATTGCTTGAGCAATGTCAGACAAATGGAGGATGGTAGTTTACTGTTCGCCGGCTAAAATTCGTCCTCACGATGTAATGTTATCGACGCGCCCGTGCGCGTGAAGACTGACGATATGCCAAGTGCATGTCGACGGCCTTCACTCGACACGGCCATGATCCATGAAAGTCCAAGGATGCCCATTCCATGCATGCCCTGACGCTGATCTCGTTTTTGTTCTTCACGGGACTCGTCGCACTGATCACCTGGCTGATCACGCGCCGAGACGACCTACGCAGCACCCGCGGCTATTTCTTGGCCGGCCGTAGCCTGACCTTTCCGCTGATCGCCGGCTCACTGTTGATGACCAACCTCTCCACCGAACAAATGGTGGGGCTCAACGGCTCCGCCTTCACCGATGGCCTGAGTGTCATGGCATGGGAGGTCGTTGCGGTCGTTGCCCTGGTGCTGCTGGCACTCTTCTTTCTGCCCCGCTTCCTGCGTAGCGGGATCGCAACGGTGCCGCAATTGCTGGAGATCCGCTTCGATCACGGCACGCAATTGATCTGTAACATCATCTTCCTGATCGCCTATGCGGTGATCCTGCTTCCTATCGTGCTGTACTCCGGGGCGATCGGCTTGCAAGGTATGCTCGACCTCCCGGGCCTGACAGGCATCGAATCGAGCAGCTTCCTGCTGTGGGCGACCGTATGGATCGTGGGCCTGATCGGCGCCGTGTATGCGCTCTTCGGGGGGCTGCGGACGGTGGCCGTCTCCGATACACTCAATGGGGTCGGGCTTCTCATCGGCGGTCTCTTGATCGTGTTCTTCGCGCTCAATGCCGTCAGCGATGGCGGAGGCATCCTGGCCGGCTGGGATATCCTCAACGAACAACACCCCGAAATGTTCAATTCGATGGGGCGCGAGGATCAGGCCGTACCGTTCGCCACGCTTTTCACCGGCGTCTTCCTGATCAACCTGTTCTACTGGACCACCAACCAGCAGATCATTCAGCGCACCTTCGGTGCCAAGACCCTTGCCGAAGGCCAGAAAGGCGTTCTGTTGACCGGTTTCTTCAAGCTCCTCGGCCCTCTGTACCTCGTACTTCCGGGCATCATCGCGTACCACATGTATGCCGACCAGGGCGTCAAGGCCGATGAAGCCTACGGCCACCTGGTATTCGACGTCCTGCCTCCTTACCTGACCGGCTTTTTCGCTGCCGTGATGGTCGGCGCCATCTTGTCGTCGTTCAACTCGGCGCTCAACAGCACCACGACGCTGTTTAGCCTGGGCATCTACAAAGGCGTCATCAAGAAAGATGCAACGGAAGCGCAGGTGGTTAAATCAGGTAAGATCTTCGGCTGGATCATGGCCATTGCCGCCATGGTCATCGCGCCGCTTCTCGCGGGTCAGGAAAGCCTGTTCGGCTACTTGCAGACGATGAACGCCATTTACTTCATTCCCATCCTGGCCGTGGTCCTAGTGGGGCTGCTCACCAAGCGCGTTCCCGCGATTGCCGCCAAGATAGTCTTGGTCGCAGGCTGCTTGTTGATAGCCGCAGGGTATTTCATACCGCCCTTCAACAAGATTCTCGACGTCACGAGTCAGTACCATTTCGTCGCAGGCGTCTTCGTGCTGCTGATCGCCATCATGCTGATCATCGGCAAGGTCTGCCCACGCGAAACCAAGTGGGTGCACCAGGATGCGGGTGAAGTCGATCTGACGCCCTGGAAAGGCGCCTGGCCCGTCGGCTTGGTGCTCGTCCTGTGCGTCATTGCCATCTATGCTGCATTTGCCGGCTAGACGATCCGGCATCACGCAAAAGGCCCGCGCCGTTGATTGATGAGCGCGGGCCTTTTCATGGCCGAGGGACAACAGCATCCTCCAAAACGTAGCGCCGTCATGAAAACGCCCGATCGGTATTGAAGCCGATCGAGCGCCACTCACATGAGGCTGACCAACGCCCCAGGTCTAGTCAGAGAACGGGTTGCGCAGCACGATGGTCTCGTTGCGATCAGGCCCCGTCGAAATGATATCGATCGGCACTCCCGTCTGTTCCTCGAGAAAGCTGATATAAGCGCGTGCATTATTGGGCAGGTCCTCGATGCGCTTGATCCCCAACGTCGACTCACTCCAGCCGGGTAGGTCCTGATAAAGCGGTTCGATGACCTCATAGCCTTCGGAGTCGACGGGGTTATCGATAGTGGCGCCATCCTTGCTGCGATACCCCACGCAAACCCGAATGTTTTCCAGGCCATCGAGCACATCTAGCTTGGTCAGACAGAGCCCGGAGACCGAATTGATCTGTACCGCGTGGCGTAGCGCTACGGCATCGAACCAGCCACAGCGTCGCGCGCGGCCCGTCGTGGCACCGAACTCATGACCTTTCTCCGCCAAGTGGCGGCCGAATTCGTCGAAGATCTCGGTGGGAAACGGCCCCGACCCGACACGCGTGGTGTAGGCCTTGGTAATCCCCAGCACGTAATCAAGATATAGCGGTCCTACGCCCGAGCCCGTCGCCGTACCGCCTGCCGTGGTATTGGAGCTGGTCACATACGGGTAAGTGCCGTGGTCGATATCCAGCAACGACCCCTGTGCCCCTTCGAACAGGATATTGTCGCCGTCCTTACGCATCCGATGTACCAGCGACACGGTATCGCAGACCATCGGGCGCAGTTCCTCGGCCATTGCCATTGCCTGGTCGAGTACCTGCTGAAAGTCCACCGGTGGCTCGTTGTGATACTGCGTCAACACAAAATTGTGGTAGTCGAGCACCTCACCCAGCTTCGACGCGAAACGCTCGCGGTGCAGGATATCGCCGAGACGCAGCCCACGCCGCGCGACCTTGTCCTCGTAGGCCGGCCCGATTCCTCGGCCGGTCGTGCCGATCTTGGCAACACCACGCGCTTTTTCGCGCGCCTGATCGAGACGCACGTGATACGGCAGAATCAGCGGGCAGGCTGGCGACAGACGCAGGCGCTCACGCGCCGGAACGCCCTTGGCTTCCAGCTCGCGGATTTCTTCCATCAGCGCTTCCGGCGAAAGCACTACCCCATTGCCGATCACACAGGTTTTATCGGCACGCAACACCCCGGAGGGGATCAGGTGCAGGACGGTTTTCTCGCCATCGATCACAAGCGTATGGCCGGCATTGTGTCCTCCCTGAAAGCGGACCACCGTGGCGGCGGATTCCGTCAACAGGTCGACAACCTTGCCCTTGCCTTCGTCACCCCACTGGGTGCCCAATACGACTACGTTCTTGCCCATTGCTTTCGTCTCTCGATCAAAGGATCCGCCGATTTACGCGAGCGGTTCGACCCGCCATTCGCCGTTGGTTTCCACTAGCTGCCGATCACAACGCTGTTCACGAGGCCCCACACGCTGCCCTGGCAATGCCTGAATGACGCGCTCACCAGCGGCACGCAGATGCGCAACAGCCTGGGTGAGCGTGGCACGATCATCGGCAGGCGCCCAGATGGCATCACCGCGCGGGCCGCTCTCGGTGAGCGAGGCCAACAGCTTGAGATCCATGGAAAACCCCGTCGCCGGGCGCGCCCGACCGAAGGCGCGTCCTGTGTCGTCGTAGCGACCACCCTTGGCCAAAGCCTGACCGTAACCCGGCACATAAGCCGCAAACACCATCCCCGTGTGGTATTGATACCCGCGTAACTCGGCCAGGTCGATATACACCTCGGCCTGTGGATGATTGTCCGTGACGGCACGGCACAACGCCTGAAGCTCATCCAGTGCCGCCGCGACTGCAGGAGGTGCCCCCGCAAAGACCTCGCGGGCCTGGTCAAGCATTTCCTGGCCCCCGTAAAGACGCGGCAATGTTTGCAGCATCTCGGCCAGCGCGGGGTCACGCACATCCCGCGCGACCAAGGCATCGACGTCGTTGAAGGCCTTGCGCTCGATGGCTTCGAAAAGCGCATACTCGCTTTCCGCATTCAATGCCGACGCGTGCACCAAGGCACGATAGATACCGATATGGCTGAGCGCCAGGTGAGTCTCGCCCGCCCCAGCGACTTCCAGCCCCGTGAGCGCCAGCCGCAAGACCTCAATATCTGCATCCAACCCCGCATGGCCGAAAAGCTCCACCCCCACCTGAGTCGGGCTGCGCCCTCCCTGGTGTTGATCGGCCTTGGCACGCAACACGGTCGAGCAATAGCAAAGTCGTGCCGGCCCATTGCGCTTCAATGAATGCGCATCCATACGCGCCACCTGCGGCGTCACATCCGCGCTGGCGCCCATCATCCGTCCGGAGAGCTGGTCGGTCAGCTTGAACGTCTGCAGATCGAGATCGGTCCCCGTGCCAGTCAAAAGCGAATCGAGAAACTCGACCGTCGGAGGAATCACCAGGTCATAGCCCCAGCGATCATAGAGATCGAGCAACGCACGACGCAGTTGTTCCATGCGCGTCGCCTGAGGCGGAAGTACTTCATCCATGCCGTCGGGAAGCAGCCAGCGGTCAGCGATGGTCATTTTTCGGTCCTGCCAGAAATGAGTGGCGTATTGGCATCGTCGGCTGAGGGCGAGACGACACGAACGCTGACACGTCATGTCGGAGTCGCATACCGAACCCGTCGCGAATTGCCGTAGAGGCATCCATATCCGCTGACAGGCCACAAAAAAACCGGGCAACGCCCGGTGTCAAGAGTCTATCACGTTTGGCCTCCGGATGTACCCCGGACGGATGTACCCCGAACAGCAGTTCCCCCGGAGGCCAGATCGTGACTTATTCGCCGTTGCTACTCGCCTCGCCGTTCGGCGACCGGAAATAACGGAAGAACTCGCTATCCGGGCTCAACAACAACATATCGTCGCCCTTGTCGAAGCTGTTCCGATACGCCTGCAGGGAACGATAGAACTCAAAGAAGTCTTCATCCTGCTGATAAGCATTGGCGTAGATCTCTGCCGCCTTGGCATCGCCTTCACCACGCAGTGTCTCGGCCTTCTGGCGAGCGTTAGCTAGCGTCACCTGACGCTCACGATCGGCGCGGGCGCGAATGCGCTCGGCCTGCTCCTGCCCCTGGGCGCGATACTGACGCGCTTCGGCATTACGCTCGGTGCGCATACGCTGGAAAACCGCCTGCTGAACTTCCTGAGGCAGTTCGACACGCTTGAGGCGAATATCCAATATCGAGACGCCCACTTCCTCGCGCAGTCGTTTATCCAACTGCTTCTGAGGCTCCTCGAGCATCTCGTTACGTTCTTCGCTGATGATCTTGTCCACTTCGCGGCTACCGAAGGCATTGCGCAAGCTTTCATCGACGCGCGGTGCAATGAGGTCCTCGGCACGCGATACCTCACCTCGTGTGGACTGATAATACAGGCTGGGATCGACGACCTGCCACTTGACGTAGGAGTCGACGATCAAGGCATTGCGACGTGCTGTCAGGAAGCGACTTTCGGTGCTTTCCAGCATCTGCACGCGCGCATCGAAGAAGCGCACGGTGTTGAGCACCGGCCACTTCACATGCAGGCCAGGTTCGATATCGGCCTGTACTACCTCACCGAAGCGTAACTTGATGGCACGCTGTTTCTCCGTCACCACATACAGGCTGGAACTGGCGATCCAGGCTCCTACGGCCAGCAATGCGACGATACCCAAGGCACGATTGTTGACCATGATTAACGACCCTCCCGCGAAATTCCGCTCGACTGGCGCTGACCACTGCTATTGTCGCTACCAGAAAGTGGTTCGTTTTGAACCTGCTGGGAGACCGACTCAAGTTCACGTATATCTGGCGAGTCAGCGTCGCTACCGCTACCACTACCGTCGGCGCGAGGCTTACCCAGCTGATCGAGCGGTAGATAAATCATCGAGTTGTTCTGAGAACCAACATCGATCAATGCCTTGCGGTTGTTACCCAACACCTCGCTCACCGTATCCAGGTAGAGACGTTGACGTGTCACGTCCGGCGCCTGCTGGTATTCGCCCAATACGGCCAGGAAGCGGCTGGTCTCACCTTCGGCATCCGATACCACGGTATTACGATAACCAGTGGCTTCCTCGATAAAGCGCTGCGCTTCCCCTTCGGTGCGGGGCTGCAGAGCGTTCTCGTAGGCCCGAGCTTCGTTGATCAAGCGCTGGCGATCTTCTCGTGAGCGAATCACGTCATCCACGGCATCTTGAACCTGCTCCGGTGCCTGAGTGCTTTCCAAGTTGACGGTCTGCAAACGTAACCCTAGCCCATAGGCATCCAGCGATTCCTGAAGCCGCTTGGCAACCTCGGGACCAAGCTCCTCACGACCACTGAGCAAAGAATCCGGGACCGGCGGCGTCATGGTGACCACCGGCAATTCGCTGGGATCCTCCACGGTTTCCGGCATATCCGGCACCTGACCGTCTTCATCAATCTGTTTGACTTCTTTGACCTCAGTGGTACTGGTCAATACGTTCTGCATGCCACTCGCACCCACGACATGACGCAACGTAGAGTCGAGCGCGTTGTGCAGACTCTGTTCGGGATCACGCACGTTCAGAACATAATCGCGAGGATTGGCGACCTGATACTGAGCGGAGAGACGCACCGTCACGATATTGGTGTCGCTCGTCAGCATCGAGGCATCCTGCCGGAACGAACGCACCTCAGTAACGTTCACCCTCGTCACTTGATCGACGAAAGTCGGGCTCCAGTGCAGACCGGGATTCACCGTATCGTGATACTTGCCGAAGCGCAGCACCACACCGCGTTCAGACTGATCGATCACATAGAAGCCGGACCCGGCCCAGATGACCAATACGATGATCACCAGCACACCCGGCAGTATGAAGGGATTCCCCTTGCCGCCCGATCCACTGTTGTTGCCATCGCTGCCACGCTTGCCGCGCTTACCCATCAAGCGCCTAAGCTTGTCCTGAAACTTCTTCAGCACCTCGTCGAGATCCGGTGGACCTTGGTTGTTACCACCATTGCCCCCACCGTTACCGCTGCCGCGACGGCCACCGCCGCCGCTCCACGGGTCTTGCTGATTTCCACCACCAGGCTCGTTCCAAGCCATACGTTTTCTCCACTGCATTGATTGCGATGCATCTCGCCAGGGACACCAGTGACGGGCACTGTCAATGGCGCTCCCATTCCGGGCGATCGAGGACTCCCGGCGGCAAATAATGTGCTGCCTTCTCGCCGAGACGGGCCATCAACTGAAAGAAATCGCGTCTGGGCAGACGGATATCCAGCAGGATTCGGCCCTGCTCGTCAAATTGTTCTTGCTGCACGGCATTCAACGCATGCAGCGATGCCCGCAATCTTCCCTGATCGGGCTCCAGCGTCAGACTCGTCTCGAGTAGCTCTCCAGCCAGCAGCTCGCCGAGTGCTTGATGCAGCAACTCAAAGCCACGTGCATCACGCGCCGATAGCCACACGATCTGCGGACGCCCGTGTCCGTCACGCTCAAGACGTGGGGCGCTGTCCAATATGTCGATCTTGTTCATGACCAGCAGCTGCGGCACCTCGGAGGCCCCGATTTCTTCGAGCACTTCATCGACCTGCGCCGCGTTGAAATCGCGATCCGGATCAGCCGCATCGATGATATGTACCAACAACGAGGCTTCTGTCGCTTCTTGCAAGGTGGCACGGAATGCCTCCACAAGCTTGTGCGGCAGATGGCGGATGAAACCCACGGTATCAGCCATGACCACCGGCCCGACATCTTCTACATCGATACGACGCAGCGTCGGGTCGAGCGTGGCGAAAAGCTGGTCGGCGGCGTACACATCTGACTGGGTCAAGCCATTGAAAAGCGTCGACTTGCCGGCATTGGTATAACCCACCAGGGAAACGCTGGGGATCTCAGCACGCGCCCGCGCACGGCGATTCTGATCGCGCTGTGTGCGAACTTTCTCCAACCGCTTGTGAATCGCCTTGATACGCCCACCCAACAAGCGGCGGTCGGTCTCGAGCTGCGTTTCCCCCGGGCCGCGCAATCCGATCCCGCCCCTCTGGCGCTCCAGGTGGGTCCAGCCACGCACCAGGCGCGTCGACATGTACTCCAGCTGTGCCAACTCGACCTGAAGCTTACCTTCATGCGTACGCGCGCGTTGCGCGAATATATCCAGAATCAAACCTATGCGATCCAGCACGCGACTTTTCAGGGCGCGCTCCAGATTGCGCTCCTGCGAAGGCGACAAGGCATGGTTGAACATGACGACTTCGGCGCCGTGCAGTTCGCGTATCTCGCGAATCTCCTCCAGCTTGCCGCTGCCGATAAATGTCTTGGGATCGGGGCGACGCCGGCTACCCTCGATGAGGGTCGCCGGTGTCACACCCGAGGAACGCACCAGCTCCAGGAATTCTCCCGGGTCTTCACGCTCCTGTTCGTCGTGGAAATCCACATGGACGAGAACCGCCGTTTCACCGGCGTCGGGACGTTCGAAAAACAATCAGCGCCTCTCGATCAAACGTCTTCTTCCGCCGGAGCATTCGGATCCTGGACGGGAAGACGCACGCTGCGGGATGGCACGACAGTGGAAATGGCGTGCTTGTACACCATCTGGCTGACGGTATTGCGCAGCAGGATGACGAATTGATCGAAAGACTCGACCTGCCCCTGCAATTTAATACCGTTCACCAAAAAGATGGAGACCGGAATGCGCTCCTTGCGCAGAATGTTCAAGTACGGATCTTGAAGGGACTGTCCTTTGGACATTTTGCTCTCCCTAACTTCTCGCTGTGGTTTATGGTCGTTTTCGAAGGGTCACAGCCGCCATTCGCGTTGCCACCGCCGTTCGCGGCGCTACTCGCCAGGCGTTGTCGTGACCGGTCATCTTACGCTAAGTGCCGCTTCCGCGCACGATTTTCAATACCTGCTCGTGAATATCGCTTGACTCGCTATCGACCCACCGCACGCCCTGCCAATTGCGCAGCCAGGTCAACTGGCGCTTGGCGAGTTGCCGCGTCGCTGCCATGCCTCGTTCGCGCATCGTGATCTCATCGGTCTCGCCATCCAGATGCTCCCACATCTGACGGTAGCCGACACAGCGAATTGCGGGGAACCCGCGATGCAAATCGCCACGCGCCCTGAGAGCGGCGACTTCCTCGCGGAAACCTCCCGCCAACATGCCTTCGAAGCGCTGCGCGATACGTTCATGCAGCACCCGGCGTTCGGTAGGCGCCAGCGCTATGGACACGAGACGCCAGGGAAAGGTTTCACGGGGCTGCTCGGCCCAGAGTTCGCCTAGTGCCCGACCGGTGAGGCGATATACCTCTAGCGCCCGCAACAGGCGCTGCCGGTTGTGCGGGTGGATAGCGCTTGCGGCAATCGGGTCGACCTGCGCGAGCTCTGCATGCAGCACCTCCAGCCCTTCGCGCTCGGCACGCAGGGCCAGCTCATCACGCAACGCAACGTCGCGAGCAGGCAGTTCCGCTACGCCATCGATCAAACGCTTGATGTACATCATGGTGCCACCCACGAGGATGGGTATACGCCCCTGCGACGAGATGTCGCGCATTTCAGCCAAGGCGTCCTCGCGGAATTCAGCGGCGGAGTACGTGTCGGCGGGATCGCGAATGTCGATCAGACGATGCGGTGCACGCGCCAACTCCTCCGCCGAAGGTTTCGCGGTACCGATGTCCATGCCGCGATAGATCATCGCCGAGTCGACACTGATCAGTTCGCCACCCAGGCGCTCGCGCAAGGCGATGGCCGAATCGGTCTTGCCGGCCGCCGTCGGGCCCATCAAGAGGATGGCCAGTGGCCGCGTATCGTTCATCGAAAATCCTGAAAACGGTCAATGACCACTTACTGGCCACGAAGGAAGAGCTTATCGAGCTCGTGCATCGACATCTCGGTCCAGGTCGGTCGCCCATGATTGCACTGCCCGCTACGCTCAGTACGTTCCATGTCGCGTAGCAAGGCATTCATCTCGGGCACTGTCAGCCGGCGATTGGCCCGCACGCTGCCATGGCAAGACATGCTAGCAAGCAATTCATTGATATGCGCTTCGACTCTGTCCGACTGCCCGAAACGCTCAAGATCACCCAGCATGCCATGAATCAGCGATTCGACATCGGCATCGTCGAGCAGCACAGGCACCCGGCGCACGAGGAGTGTTTCCGGACCGGCGACGTCCAGCTCCACGCCCAGGCGCTCGAACGTCTCATGCTCGCGCTCGGCGGTTTCCACCTCGCGCGTGCTGACCGCCAGCGATATCGGCACCAACAGCGGCTGTGTCTGCAACTGCCCCAGGGCCTGCCCATCACCATGCACTTGCTGCTTCATGCGCTCGTAGGTAATGCGCTCGTGCGCGGCATGCATGTCGACCACGACCAGTCCACGTGCAGTCTGCGAGAGGATATAGACACCATGCAACTGCGCCACCGCATACCCCAATGGCGGTGCTTGGGTCGCATCGGCCTCGGGCATCACCCGCGCCTGGACGTCGGGCTCATGTGTCGCCGGCACCTCGGGCTCGGTGCGCTGCGACTGCGGCGTCAGCAGCTGTTCTTCATGCTCGGGATGCAGTGCCTGGTAACCGGCCATGAACTCGCGCACGCGATGGGCCGCGGGACGTTCCTGATCGGCGCCGAGCGCCATGCCCTGCTGTTGCCAGCGCGGCTGCTCGTCGACCGCAGCCGCCGATGCTCCCGATGCCGGCGCTTCGGCTCCAGCGCTCGCGGTGACCGCGCCTGGCGAAGTAGTCGCGTCTGGCGAGGCGGCCTCGTTGGGACGAACATCGGCCAGCGCACGGTGCAGGCTCGAAAACAGGAAATCGTGCACCAAGCGCCCATCACGAAAGCGGACTTCATGCTTGGTGGGATGCACGTTGACATCGACCACGTGCGGATCGAGCTCCAGATAGAGCACGAAAACCGGGTGACGACCGTGAAACAGCACATCGCGATAGGCCTGACGCACGGCATGAGCGACCAGACGATCACGCACCACGCGGCCATTGACGAAGAAGTACTGCTGGTCCGCCTGCGCCCGGGAATGCGTCGGCAGCCCGACCCAGCCCCACAGGCGCAAACCAGTCGCCTCGATATCCACGTGCAAAGCATTCTCGAGGAAATTGCGACCCAGTAACGCCCCGACGCGCTTCTCCATCGCCGCCGGCTCATCGCCCGCTCGCAACTGATGCACGACCTTCTGATTGTGGCGCAGCACCCAGGCGATATCGTAGCGTGATAGCACCAGCCGCCGAAACGTCTCTTCGACATGGCCGAACTCTGTCTTCTCGGTACGCAGAAACTTGCGGCGCGCAGGGGTGTTGAAGAACAGGTCGCGCACCACGACCGAGCTACCACGCGGATGTGGCGCAGGACTTACCCGGGGCTCCATCTGGCGACCTTCGGCGACCACGCGCCAGCCCTCGCTCGGCTCATCCTGCGTATTGGACACCAACTCGAGCCGCGAGACCGAGCTGATCGAGGCCAGTGCCTCGCCGCGAAAGCCGAGGCTATCCACGCCTTCGAGATCGTCCAGTGAGGCGATTTTGCTGGTGGCATGCCGCGACAGCGCCAGCGGTAGATCTTCCTCGGCGATGCCCCGCCCATCGTCACGCACCCGAATCAAGCGAGCGCCGCCGGCCTCGAGATCAATTTCGATGCGCTGGCTGCCGGCATCGATGGCGTTCTCGGCCAGCTCCTTCAATACCGAAGCCGGTCGCTCGACGACCTCGCCGGCCGCAATCTGGTTGGAGAGCCGGGGGTCAAGGATATGAATGCGTCGGGATTCAGTCATAATCACCATTATGCCTCGCGCATAGGAGGCACGTCATGTCCACGCTCACGAATGAGGTATCTTCAACACTTGACCCACGCGCAGGATATCGCCGCTAAGATCATTGGCCCGCTTGAGAGCCAACATCGTCACATCATGACGTGCCGCCACCTGAGACAAGGTATCGCCCTTTTGCACGCGATATTCGCCGGGCCCACCGCCACGCCCTTGGTCACGCTGCCAGGCCAACAGGCTGCTGGGCGGTGGATGGTGGCGAAAATGCGCGATGATGCCATCGCCGATGGCATCCGCAACCTGCTCTTGAAACGCCGACGAGCGCAGCTTCTTTTCTTCGCTTGGATTGGAGATAAACCCGGTTTCGACCAGCAATGACGGGATATCAGGTGATTTTAGCACCACGAAGCCCGCCTGCTCGACTTGCGAGCGATGCAGATGATTGATACGCCCCAGTTTATCGAGCACCTGTCCGCCGACACTTAGTGAATCATTCATCGTCGCGGTCATGGTCAAGTCGAGCAATACACCGCGCAGCACCTCGTCCTTGTCAGATAGATCGAGATTACCATCGACACCGCCAATCAGGTCGGAACGGTTTTCTGTCTCGGCCAGCCACCGCGCACTCTCCGAGGTAGCCCCATTCTTGGACAACGCATAGACGGAGCTGCCAGTGGGCCCTCGGCTCTTGACGGCATCAGCGTGCACCGAGACGAAGAAATCGGCTTTCTGCTCGCGTGCCAGCAACGTCCTCTTGCGAAGGCCCACATAGTAATCGCTGTCGCGTGTCAAGAAGGCCTTGAAGCCTGGCGTGGCATCAAAGTGTGCCTTGACCTTGCGTGCAATGGCCAATACGACATCCTTCTCGCGTGTGCCGCTCGGCCCGGTCGCGCCCGGGTCCTCGCCCCCGTGACCGGGATCAACGGCCACGATGATATCGCGCTTGGGATGAGGTTTCGCCTGGCTGTCGCGCTTGGCCAACGCCGCGCTGGGCGACCTCCCTTCGGCCTCGGCCTGCCTCAGCTCTCGCTCGGCATCCATCTCCTGGTCGCGGATCATGGCCGCAATGGGATCGACGGGCTCGTCCAGAGCGCCCTCGCCCGGGTAGTCGAGATCGACCACGAGGCGATAGCCATACTGATCGGTGGGCGGCAACAAGAAGTGGTGGGGCTCTATCTTCCGATTGAGATCGAAGACCACACGCAGGTCATCGCCATTGCGCCTCCCGGTGCGCAACGCATCTATCGCACTGTCTCCCGGATCGACATCGTCCGGGTCGAAGGCCAGTTGCGTATCTTTCAAATCAACGACCAGTCGGCGTGGACCGTCGAGCTTGAACACGGAGCTTTCCACTTCGTCGGACAAATCGAAGACCACGCGCACATGATCGGGCGCCGCCCAGAGACGGATATTGTCGACGTCGGCGGCCTGCGCAGGCACCACATGCCATATCGCGAGCATCACCAGCACGACAAGGCTGATGAGATGCCGGACGGCATTCACATGGCATCGCGTCTGCCAGGGCTTTTCATAAAACGGCATCAAGCGTCGTCTTCCTTGTCCTGACGAGTGGCGTTTAGTGCGGCGGTGACGGCCTGGCCATGCGAGGTAAGCCCTTCGAGCGTGACGTGGCGGCCTTCGCCTTCCAGGGCCAGGCGTACCACGAGATCGGCCCGAGGCAGCCATCCAGTGCCTCGGGAAGGCCATTCGATGAGGCTCAAGCCGTCCTCACCAAGCATATCGCGTGCGCCCATGAATTCGAGCTCTTCGGGATCGCCCAACCGGTAGAGATCGAAATGATAGAGACAACGCCCGTCCAGCATGTATGGCTCTACCAATGTATAAGTGGGGCTCTTGACGGCCCCCTCGTGGCCATAAGCACGCAAGATGCCGCGCGTCAGCGTCGTCTTGCCGGCACCCAACTCACCCTCGAGGTGTACTTGGCCGTGACCATTCAGGGCATGCCCTAGCGCTTCACCGAAAGCGACATGAGCTGTTTCGTTGGGCAGAAAGCGTTGCATCTCTCGTGGTATCTCGCGTTATCGCTGGGCATCAAAGGGGCGTGGATTGGCAATCGCGCGCACATAGGATGCCAGATCCGTGGCAACCAGACCACGCTCGCCCCCATCTTGCGCCGCCGCATCAGCGGCCAGGGCATGCAGCAGAACACCATGCCGCGCCGCTTCGCCCGATGTATGGCCCTGTGCCAACAACGCCCCGATGATCCCGGCGAGCACATCGCCCATTCCGCCACTCGCCATCCCGGGATTACCGTACGGACACACGGCGATGCCGTTCACGTCGGCGACCAGGGTACCCGCCCCTTTGAGCACCACACTCCCGCCATAGCGCTCATGCAACGCCAATGCCGCCGCACGCCGGTCGGCCTGAATCTCGGCGCCGGACACTCCCAGCAAACGTGCGGCTTCACCGGGATGCGGGGTCAGTACCCAGTCATCTCGGCGTTTGGTCGCTTCTTCGGCCAACCAGTTGAGTGCATCAGCGTCGAGCACGCTGGGTACGCCTGCGGCGAGCGCCGCTTGCCACAGTGCGTGCCCCCAAGCCTGACGCCCGAGACCCGGTCCGACCACCAAGGCATTGGCTTGGTCGAGCAGCTCGCGGATATCTTCGGCCTTTTCCACGCCACGCGCCATGACCTCCGGGCTGCGCACCAGGCTTGCCGCAACATGCGAGGTATCGGTCGCCAAACTGACCTTTCCCGCCCCGCTACGCAGCGCGGCCTCGCTGGCCATCAACGCCGCGCCCCCAAAACCGGCGCTACCGCCGATCATCAGCACATGCCCCAAGTCGCCCTTGTGGCTACCTCGTGGCCGAGGCGGGAAAGCCTGTTGCAGCATGTCGGCCGCCTGTAGCTCGCCCAGTGGCACGAGATCATCATGTCCTTGAGGCGTTATTCCAAGCGTCTCGACATGCAGCTCGCCGACATGATCCGCGCTAGCGCCAGTATGCAAGCCAAATTTATCGGCGATGAAGGTGACGGTCAGACTGGCTTTTACCGCCACACCACCGATACTCCCGGTCTGTGCCGATAGCCCCGAAGGCACATCCACCGCTAGTACCGGACGTGGCGATGCATTGAGCGTCTCGATGGCACTACGCAGCGGTTCGCGTACCTCACCGGTCGCGCCGGTTCCCAATAGCGCGTCGATCACAACATCGCCGTTGATCACCGTCTCGGGCCGCCATTCGATGACATCCAGCCCCGCCTGCCAGGCCATTTCGTAAGCACGCGCCGCGTCGCCGCTCAGCGTCGCGGAATCGCGCAAGGCGATGAGCTGCACGTCGAGGCCGTCGCCCGCCGCCAGCGCCGCCATCACATAGCCATCGCCGGCGTTATTGCCACTGCCACACAAGATGCTCAAACGATGCGCTTCCGGCCAGCGCGAGCGCAGGGCAGCATAAGCTGCCTGCGCGGCGCACTGCATCAATTCGAACCCAGCCACCCCCTCGGCCATGAGGCGCCGGTCCAGCGCCTGAACCTGATCGGCACCATACAAGGGATGCGGCGCTCTGCATGTCGTTATCATGACTCTCTCCTGTCTCCT
The DNA here is from genome assembly GCF_029889785.1 of Chromohalobacter sp. 48-RD10. NCBI lineage: Bacteria > Pseudomonadati > Pseudomonadota > Gammaproteobacteria > Oceanospirillales > Halomonadaceae > Chromohalobacter > Chromohalobacter sp. 48-RD10. The sequence goes on from NZ_JARANX010000001.1 coordinate 336,479, forward strand.
GCTCGCCGACGACAAGCATTTATTCCACGTAACGATTGCGCTAGGGTGGCGCCCTCGCTTCACGAGGGTCTCGTCATGTCCTCATCTTCGCCCATCGATTACGCCGCGCTGGCCGACCGCATCCATACGTGGGGACGCGAACTCGGCTTCCAGCAGGTCGGCATCACCGACACCGACCTCGAGGCGCATGAGCGCTATCTCGAGCGTTGGCTCGCGGCCGGCTACCACGGCGAAATGCACTTCATGGCCAAACACGGCCACAAGCGCACGCGGCCTGAAGAACTCATACCCGGCACCATGCGCGTCATCAGCGTGCGCATGGACTACCTGCCCCCCGAGGTGGAAACCACCAAGGTGCTCGGACAACCCGAGCGCGCCTATGTTTCACGCTATGCGCTGGGACGCGATTACCACAAGCTGATTCGTAAGCGTCTAGCCACCCTGGCCAAATACATAGAGGACGAAGTCGGCGCGTACGGCTACCGGGCCTTCGTCGATTCGGCCCCGGTCATGGAACGTGCCCTGGCGCAGAAAGCCGGCCTCGGCTGGTTCGGCAAGAATGCCATGCTGCTCAACCCCCAGGCCGGTTCACTGTTCTTTCTCGGCGAGCTATACACCGACCTGCCGCTACCGATGGACGCTCCCTTCGAGAGCGAGCATTGCGGGAAGTGCTCACGCTGTCAGACGGCTTGTCCGACAGGCGCCATTGTCGACGACAAGGTCATCGACTCGCGGCGCTGCATCTCGTATCTAACCATCGAGCTCGCCGGTTCGATTCCCGAAGAATACCGCAAAGCGATGGGCAACCGAGTCTACGGCTGCGACGACTGCCAACTGGTGTGTCCCTTTACAAGTTTCACGCGCGCCTCGCAGGAAGAAGACTTCGCGCCACGCCATGACCTCGACCGCGCCTCACTGATCCGACTCTTCGCCTGGAGCGAGGAAGAGTTCCTGATGCGCACCGAAGGTAGCGCGATTCGTCGCATCGGCTATGAGCGCTGGCTGCGCAATCTGGCCGTCGGTCTGGGCAACGCACCCTGGAGCGAGCGCGTCGAGGGCGCCTTGCGTGCGCGCCTGGCCTACCCTTCCGATCTGGTCCGCGAACACGTGCGCTGGGGACTCGAGCAGCAGCGCCAAAAGCGCGAGCAATTGATCGTCAGTCAGGTCGAGGTCTAGCTAGCAGCCTGCTCAGACGCGCAGAAATGTCTTGCGATAATGCGCCAGCTCGGCCAGCGATTCGCGGATGTCATCCAGCGCCTGGTGCGTATTGTGCTTCTCGAAGCCTGCCAGGGCCTGCGGGTTCCAGCGTTTGGCCAGTTCCTTGAGCGTCGACACATCGAGATTGCGGTAGTGGAAGAACTCGGCCAGTTCGGGCATTTCCCGCCGCATGAAACGACGATCCTGGTGCACGCTGTTGCCGCACATGGGTGAGCTGTTGGGCGTCACATACGCCTTGAGAAACGCCAGCGTCTGGCGCTCGGCCTCGGCGGTATCGATGCGACTCTCGCGGACGCGTTGCGTCAGCCCCGAGTCGCCATGCGTGCGTGTATTCCACTCGTCCATCGCGTCGAGCAGATTGTCCGGCTGATGCACCGCGAGCACCGGCCCTTCGGCAATCAGGTTCAGATCGCTATCGGTGATCAAAGTTGCCACCTCGATGATGCGCTCACGAGCAGGGTCGAGCCCGGTCATTTCCAGGTCGATCCAGATCAGCAGGTCGTTACGCGGAGCTTGCGGTGTGTCACTTGCCATAGGGGTCTCCATCGGGGCGCCATTGCCTAAGCCCAGGCCTAGGGACAGCATGGCGCTATGAACGCTATAATGACTGCCATTGTACCCTGTCCCGAGAGCGCATGAGCAAACGCAAACTCAGCCGCCAGCAACGTTGGCGGGTCGAAAAGATTCAAGCCCAGCGCGCCGAGCGTGCCCAACGCCGAACCCAGCGCGACGACACCGCACTCGAGGCCGGCGATTATGGCCCTGAGCTCTTGGGACGTGTCACCGCACATTTCGGACGCACGCTGGAAGTGGAGGCCGAGGGCGAACACGGCGGTCTTCAGCGTCACCGTTGCCATCTGCGCGCCAACCTCGAGGGCCTGGTCACCGGCGACAACGTGGTATGGCGTACAGCGAGCGACGGCAGTGGCGTGGTCGTGGCGCGCCAGCCGCGTCATAGCGTGCTCGAGCGTCCCGACGCGCGTGGCCAGCTCAAGCCCGTGGCCGCCAATATCGCGCAGATCCTGATCGTCTTCGCCGTGGAGCCCGCTCCCCACCCCAATCTCATCGATCGCTATCTCGTCGCCGCCGAGGCCACTAGTATTGCCCCGGTGCTGGTGCTCAACAAGACCGATCTGCTGCCCGACGAGGGCGGTGAATTGCGCACGTTGCTGGCACGCTATCGCGGGCTAGGATATCGCGTGGTCAGCGCCTCCACGCAGTGCGAGGACGGTCTCGAGACCCTGCATGCCTGTCTCACCGAACGTACCTCAGTGTTCGTGGGCCAGAGCGGGGTTGGCAAGTCATCCTTGATCGACCGCCTGCTGCCCGATAGGCAACTGCGCGTCGGTGCACTCTCGGTAGATTCACGCAAGGGCACACACACCACGACCACGGCCACGCTCTATCATCTACCGGCGGGCGGCGAACTGATCGACTCGCCGGGCATTCGCGAATTCGGACTCAGCCATCTTGACGAGCGCGACGTGGAACGCGGGTTCATCGAATTTCAGCCCTACCTGGGCCACTGCCGTTTCCGCGATTGTCATCATCGCCAGGAGCCGGGATGTGCCTTGCGTGAAGCCGTGGAACGCGGCGATATTCTCGCTTCACGGTTCGATAGCTACCGACACATCGTCGATAGCCTGGAACTCGACCGCTCTCCATGAAGAACGCCTCATGAAGAACGCCTCGCCCCCAAAAGGGGCGAGGCGTCATGCATACGACGTTACCTAGTGAATCGACAAACCTGGATGCAGCTCAGCCAAGCGTATCGAGTCCGCGGCGGATATCGCGCTTGAGATCATCCAGCGCTTCCAGGCCCACGGCGATGCGCACCAAACCTTCACTAATCCCCGCAGCGACCTTCTGCTCATCGCCCAAGCGTGCGTGGGTCGTCGTCGCCGGATGCGTGACGGTCGTTTTCACATCACCCAGGTTGCCGGTGATCGACATCAGGCGAGAATGATCGATGAGTGCCCAGGCACCGTCGCGACCGCCTTTCACCTCAACGCCCAGCACGGCGCCGAAGCCGCGTTGCTGCTGCTTGGCCAGCGCATGCTGCGGGTGACTTTCCAGACCGCTGTAATGCACGTGGGCGATTTCCGGCTGCACCTCCAGCCACTCCGCCAGGGCCAGAGTATTCTCACAATGCGCCTTCATGCGCAGCCCCAGCGTTTCCAGCCCCTTGAGGAAGATCCACGCATTGAAAGGACTCATGCACGGGCCACAGGTGCGCACGACGCCCACCAATTCCTTGAGCATTTCCTCGGGCCCCACCACGGCACCACCGATGGCCCGCCCTTGACCATCCAGGTACTTGGTCGCCGAGTGGATCACCAGATCGGCGCCCAGGTCGAGCGGACGCTGCAAGACCGGGGTCAAAAAACAGTTGTCGATGGCGAGCCAGGCGTCATGGCGATGCGCCAAGTCAGCCAATGCGGCGATATCCACCACCTCGGACAGCGGATTGGAAGGCGTCTCGGCGAACAATAAGCGCGTCTGCGGCGTAATCGCGGCCTGCCAGGCATCCAGGTCGCCCAGTTCCACGTAGCGGGTCACGATCCCCAGCTTGCCGAGATACTTGTCGAACAGGCTGACCGTGGAACCAAACAATGAACGCGAGGCGACGATTTCATCACCGGCCTGCAAGAACGCCAGCGCCGTGGCGAGAATCGCCGCCATGCCGGAACTGGTCGCCACGCAACGCTCACCGCCTTCAAGCGCCGCCAGGCGTTTCTCGAAGGTGTGCACCGTGGGGTTGGTGAAACGCGAATAGATGTTGCCCGGTTCTTCGCCGGAGAACTTGCGCGCCGCCTCGGCGGCGCTGCCGTAGACGAAGCTCGACGTGGGGAAGATCGGCTCGCCATGTTCCTGCTCGTGCGTGCGGTCGTGGCCGGCACGGATCGCCAGCGTGTCGAGCGCGAAGGCGTCGTCATGATCCTCATGCATGTCCCACCTCCTCAGTCTTCTTCGACATCGTTATGCAGGTCGACCACGGCATGCACCGTATTGTCCTGATGTTTGGCCATGTCGCTACGCGCGGCCTCGAGATCGGCCAGATAGGCGGCATCGATATCGCCGGTCACGTACTCGCCATCGAACACCGAGCAATCGAACTCCTCGAGCGAAGGATTGACGTCGCGACATGCCGCCTTGAGGTCCTCGAGTTTCTGATAGACGATACGATCGGCGCCAATCAGCTCCCCGACTTCCTCTTCACTGCGGCCATGTGCGATCAATTCCGATGCCACCGGCATGTCGATGCCGTAAACATTGGGATAACGCACCGGCGGCGCGGCGGAGGCGAAATAGACCTTGCGCGCTCCTGCCTCACGGGCCATCTGGATGATCTGTTTACACGTGGTACCGCGCACGATGGAATCGTCGACCAGTAGCACGTTCTTGCCGGCGAACTCGACGTCGATGGCATTGAGCTTCTGACGCACCGATTTCTTGCGCTGCGTCTGCCCCGGCATGATAAAGGTCCGCCCGATATAGCGATTCTTCATGAAGCCTTCGCGGTACGTCACGCCCAGATGCTGCGCCATTTCCAGCGCCGAGGTTCGCGAGGTATCGGGGATCGGAATCACTACGTCGATGTCATGTTCCGGCCAGTCACGCTGGATGCGATCGCCCAGCTTGCGCCCCATTTCCATGCGCGTGCCATAGACATAGGCGCCATCGAGGATCGAGTCGGGGCGCGCCAGATAGACATGTTCAAAGATACACGGCGTCAGCTGTGGGCGGTCAGCACACTGCTGGGTGTGCACTCGATTGCCCTCGGTTTCGATGAAGATCGCCTCGCCCGGTGCCAGATCGCGACACAGCTCGAAGCCACCGACATCCAGCGCCACCGACTCAGAGGCAATCATCACCTCCTGCCCTTCTTCCGTGTCGCGGGTACCGTAGACCACCGGCCGAATCCCGTGAGGATCACGAAACGCCACCATGCCAAAGCCATTGATGAACGCAACCGCCGCATAAGCGCCCTGACAGCGACGATGAACGCGACGTACGGCATCGAAAATGTCATCTGGGGAGAGATCGTGCCCTTGCTTGCCCAGCTCGTGCGCGAACACGTTGAGCAGGACTTCAGAGTCGGAGCTGGTATTGATGTGGCGCAGATCGGAAAAGAAAAGCTCACGTTTGAGCTGTTCGGAATTGGTCAGATTGCCATTATGCGCCAGCGAAATGCCATAGGGCGAGTTGACATAAAATGGCTGCGACTCCGCTTCGCTCGACGAGCCGGCAGTCGGGTAACGAATATGCCCAATGCCCATATTACCGCGCAGGCGCGTCATGTGGCGCGTATGGAACACATCACGCACCAGGCCATTGCTCTTGCGCAGCAGAAAGCGCCCCTCATGCCATGTCATCATCCCGGCGGCATCCTGGCCACGGTGTTGGAGCACTGTCAGCGCGTCATACAGCGACTGATTGACCGCCTGATTGGCCATGAGGCCCACGATACCGCACATTGTGCCTTTCCTCGCTTGCCATGAGAGTAGCGAACGGCATGTAAGAACGCCGTTCGCGGTTGAAGCCTGTCATGTATCAAGGCGCCTTCAGGGCGCCTGCGTTTCAGATGACGCGTTCGATGCAGGTGCCTCGGGCGACGTTTCCAATACTTGGCCGGCCGCCTCGCGCCCCGTGTCACGCAAGGCACGTTCGGCACCCGAGGTGTCGATTTCCCACGCCTCCAGACGGTCCACCGACCAGTCGCGCAATTGCTCGAAGGCAGGACGCAGTTGCGCATCCTGCCATGCGGCGATCCCCGACAAGGGCGTCAACGTCAAGATGACCGTCGCCAGCACCAGGATCAAGGCGCCTCGCGCAGCACCGAACGTCGCACCGGCGACACGGTTGAAAAACCCCATGCCGACCCATTCGATAGCGGCGTTGATCATACGGATCAAGAATCCGCACAGCATGACGATAACGAAAATGACCAGCACGAAGCCCAGCACCAGGCGAATCTCGGGATGATCGATATAGGGCGCCATCATCTCGGCTACTGCCGGGGCGAACATCCGCGCGCCCAGTAATGCTGCCACCCAAGCCGCTAGCCCCAATGCTTCGCGCACCAGGCCGCGCATGAAACCGGCCAGCATGGAGACGGTCAATACCGCCAGAAAGGCCCAGTCGAGCCAGGTCAGCGTCATTACTCCTCCCGCACGCGAATCAAGAGCCCTTGGATATTGGCGTCTTCCTTGAGTTCGGTGCGTACGCGCTCACCTGCATCAGAGGTTCCAAACGGACCGACGTAGACCGTCGTCAAATCATTGTCCCGCGGACGTTGATAGGCATCGAACCCTTGTGACGTGAGCTTTTCGACGAGCCGTGTGGCATTGTCCGGTTCCCCGAAGCTACCGACCTGGACCGCCCAGCCTTCTTGCACCTCGGACGTCGATGGCGACCCACCGGTATCCCCTTGCGCTTGCGACGATGCAGACTGTTCGGCAATGGCGGCAATGGGGTCATCGCTCCCAGACCCCGTCTCACCGGATGCTGCGCCGTCATTGGACGCCGCTGACGGCGAAGACGCGGTTGGCGAAGAAGCATCGGCGTCGGATTGACCGAGCTGGGACCCGGTCGCCGGCTCGACGACCCTGTCACTGTCCGCGTCTTCCTCGAGATTGACGGGCGGCTCAGGAGAGTCGACATCGCGCTGATCCACGGGAATCGGCTGCTCGATGGTTAGTACCGGTTCGGGACGCTCGCTTCGCGGAGTCGGCTCATCGAGCAGCATAGGCAGGAAAATCACTGCCAACGCGACGAGGATGATCGCGCCACTGATGCGCTCACGCATTCCATATTTCATGACACACTCCTTGGGCTCGCCACGACCCCGAGTGATTCAAGGGTGGTCAAAGCCTCGGCGACGGTCCAGAACGAGCCGCAAACAAGCACTTCGTCGCCATTATTCATATTGGTGTGCAACCAACGTACGCCAGCATCCGGTGACGCGGCACAATGCAATACCTGAGCGCCGCACGTCTCCAGGCAGGCGGCCAGCTGCTCGGCTTCGCGCGCGCGATCACCACTCAACGATACCGGCACCCAGGCATCGATCTGAGGCGCCAGCGCCTCGATCACACCCTTGGCATCCTTGTCGGCCAACATTCCCAGCAGACAAAAGCGCCGCCCGCGCAGCGGACGCTGCGCCAAGGAAGTAGCGACATAGGCAGCGGCATGCGGATTATGGCCGACATCCAGACACCAGGGGCCCTGCCATTGCAGCCGCCCAGGCAGTACGGCTCGGCCAAAAGCTCGCTGGCATGCCGATCTCTCGAGGGAAATGCCGGCCAGCGTCAGTGCCTGCAATGCCGTCGCGGCATTGTCCAACGGCAGGTTCGGATCGGGGAGCGCACGCAGAGCCAGGGCCTCACCGGTGGCGGTTTCACCCTGCCACTGCCAGCCATCGGTTGTGGCTTGCCAGTCGAATCGCTCGCCCAGCGCGAATACCGGCGCCGCCAGGCTCTCGGCATGCTGGCGCACACTCGCCGGCAGGGCGGTACTACCCAGTACCGCCGGGCGACCCGGACGCATGATGCCGGCTTTTTCCTGGCCGATGGTTTCGAGATGAGTGCCAAGAAAGGCGGCGTGATCTTGAGCCACGGTGGTCACCACAGCCACGTCCGGATCGATGACGTTGACCGCGTCCAACCGACCACCCAGTCCCACTTCGAGCAACGCGACATCGGGTTGCTGGTGCATAATCAACCACAAGGCGGCCAAAGTGCTGACTTCGAAGTAGGTGAGGCTGATCTCTTCACTCACAAAGCGCGCCGCTTCGACGGCCTCGAAGGCCTCGACCAAGATGACATCATCGACCTCTTGGCCATCGAAGCACAGGCGTTCGTTGTAGCGCTTTAGATGCGGTGATGTATAAGCGGCGCAGCGCCAGCCATTTTCACGTGCCAGCGCATCAAGCATGGCAACAGTCGAGCCCTTGCCGTTGGTGCCGGCCACGGTAATGACGCGCCCCGCCAATGCGGTGGTCGTAAGCCCCAGGCGAACGGCGACCGTGTTGACCCGCTCGAGCCCTAGATCAATGGACACGGGGTGCTGGCGCTCTAGATGCACCAGCCAAGCCTCCAGAGTGGTCGTGTCAGACATTCAGTGATCGGCCTGGGAGAACTCGTCCAATGTGCTCTGGGTCGGCGTTTCGTCGGCCTGATTATCCTGGCCGAGACGCGGCTGATGCGTCAGCTTACGCATGACGCCGCCCAACTGCTCACGCATATCATGACGATGCACGATCATGTCCACGGTGCCGTGCTCGAGCAGGAATTCGCTGCGCTGGAAGCCTTCCGGCAATTGCTCGCGCACGGTCTGCTCAATGACACGCGGCCCAGCGAACCCGATCAAGGCATTGGGCTCGGCGATATTGAGATCACCCAGCATCGCCAGTGACGCGGACACTCCGCCGAAGACAGGGTCGGTCAACACCGACATGTAGGGCACGCCCGCCTGCTTGAGCTTTTCCAAGACTGCAGATGTCTTGGCCATCTGCATCAACGAGAAAAGCGCCTCCTGCATGCGGGCACCGCCAGATGCGGCGAAGCAGACCAGCGGTACGCCTTCTTCCAGCGCCTGGGTCGCGGCACGCACGAACTTCTCGCCTACCACGGCCCCCATGGAACCACCCATGAAGCTGAATTCAAACGCCACCGCAACCACCGGTAAGCCATCGAGCTTACCGCGCATGGCAATCAAGGCATCGTTTTCGTCGGTAGCTTTCTGGGCCGCCGCCAAACGATCCTTGTACTTTTTGGAGTCGCGGAACTTGAGTCGATCGCTGGGTTGCAGGTCGGTGGCGATCTCCTCGCGACCTTCCGTATCCAGAAACCAGTTGAGTCGTTTGCGTGCCGTCAGGCGCAGATGGTGATCGCACTTGGGGCACACGCTTTGATGGCGCTCCAACTCGGGAAGATAGAGCACCGCCTCGCAATTGGGGCACTTACGCCACAGGCCATCCGGCACGCTTTTCCGGCGATCGGTTCGCTGGGTACGGCTCATCGACGGCACAATTTTGTCTAGCCAGCTCATGGTTCCGAGACGCTTCCGTGTTGCTTGTCTGACGCATCGAGCCACATCCGTGGCCCAATACAGCGAATAATAGGGGCCCGCATGACCATCTCAGCGATCCAGCGCATCACGCATGTCGCCAAGCACAGCCTTGAGCGCCGCCGGTATGACCTCGGGACGTTCCGCATTTTCGGCGATACGCGACACCAGTGCACTACCGACGATGACACCATCGGCTACCTGGCCGACCGCCGCAGCGGTCTCGCCATCGCGAATGCCGAAGCCGACACATAACGGCAAATCGGTCATCTCGCGTAGTGGCGCCAACTGTCGCGCCACGGCCTCGACATCCAGCGATGCGGCGCCAGTCACACCCTTGAGTGATACATAGTACAAATAACCTTCGCCGTGCGCACATATTGTAGCGGCCCGGGAGGACGAAGTGGTAGGGGCCAGCAGGAAGATCGACTGCAAACCGTGCTCGGTGAACAGCGGCGCTATCGCCGTGGCTTCCTCAGGCGGCATGTCGACCATCAGCACGCCGTCGACGCCCACCTCACGCGCACGCTGTACGAACGCCTCGTAGCCCATGCGCTCGATGGGATTGAGATATCCCATCAACACTACCGGGGTCACCTGGTCGGTCTCGCGAAACGACGCAACCATGTCGAGCACATCGGCCAGACGCGTCCCATGCTTGAGCGCGCGCGCGCAAGCTTTCTGGATCACCGGGCCATCGGCCATGGGATCGGAAAATGGCACGCCCAATTCCAGCACATCGGCGCCCGCCTCGACGCAGGCGTGCATGAAGCCAACGGTATACTGCGGCGCGGGGTCACCGGCGGTGATATACGGAATCAAGGCGCGGCGCGACTGAGTCTTGAGCGCCGCAAAACGTTGATCGATACGATTCATAGTCATGCTCAAAATTCCAGACCGTCGAGCTTGGCCACCGTGTGAATATCCTTGTCACCACGCCCGGAAAGATTGACGACGATGTGCTGATCGGGGCGCATGGAGGCCGCCATCACCTTGGCATGGGCCAGCGCATGAGCCGATTCCAACGCGGGCATGATGCCCTCGATGCAGGTCAACTCGCGAAACGCCTCGAGCACTGCATCGTCGTTGGCGGCCACGTAGCTGACGCGCCCCACATCCTTCCACAGTGCGTGCTCGGGGCCGACTCCAGGATAGTCGAGACCGGCGGAAATCGAGTGCGTCTCCGATACTTGGCCACTCGCGTCGGACATCAGATAGGTCCGATTGCCATGCAGCACACCGCTGGGGGCATTGCCAGTCAACGGTGCGGCGTGACGCCCAGTTTCGACACCGTCGCCACCGGCCTCGACGCCCATCATGGCCACTTCTTCGTCCTCGAGGAACGGATAGAAAAGGCCGATGGCATTGGAGCCGCCCCCTACGCAGGCCACCAGGGCATCGGGCAGGCGACCAATTTGTGCCAAGCTCTGCTTGCGCGCCTCGCGACCGATCACTGCGGTGAAATCGCGCACCATAGCGGGATAGGGATGCGGCCCCGCCACGGTGCCGATGATATAGAAGGTATCGTCGACATTGGTCACCCAGTCGCGCAGCGCCTCGTTCATGGCGTCCTTGAGGGTTCGCGACCCGGACTCGACCGGGTGCACCTCGGCCCCCAGAAGGCGCATGCGATAAACGTTGAGCTTCTGACGCTCGACGTCCTCGGCCCCCATGTAGATCTCGCACTTGAGGCCTAGTCGTGCCGCCACGGTGGCGGTGGCCACGCCATGCTGACCAGCACCGGTCTCGGCGATGACACGCGGCTTGCCGCTTTTCTTGGCGAGCAGCGCCTGGCCAATGGTGTTGTTCACCTTATGGGCGCCGGTGTGATTGAGATCTTCGCGCTTGAGCCAGATCTGCGCACCACCAAGCTTTTCGGACCATCGTTCAGCGTGGTACAGCGGAGACGGGCGGCCCACGTAATGGGCCAGATCACGGTCGAAATCGGCCTGGAAATCGGCATCGTCACGAAGGCTCATGTAAACCTTCTCCAACTCTTCCAGGGCGAAGCTCAGAGTCTCCGAGACGAACCGGCCACCGTAAGGGCCAAAATGGCCTTGGGCGTCCGGCAGTCGGGTCAGGTCGCTGAACTTGGTCACGAATGACACCTCTATGGGGCTTGGGTATGGGACACTTGGGACAGAAATGCCCGGATGCGCGCGGAGTCCTTGATGCCCTTGACCGCCTCGACGCCTCCCGAGACATCGACGGCGTAGGGCCACACTCGCTGAATGGCTTCGGCAACATTGGTTGCCGTCAAGCCTCCTGCGAGAATAACAGGTTTTGCCAGGTTTGCGGGGATTCGCGACCAGTCAAAGGTCTCGCCCGTTCCTCCCGGCATGCCGGGACGGTAAGCATCCAGCAGCAGGCCGCGCGCGCCGGCATAGCGCGCCGCCTCGGCGTGCAAGTCGAGTCCGTCGCGCATGCGCAAGGCCTTGATCCAAGGGATATCCAGATGCGCACACGCCTCGGCGGTCTCGTCACCATGCAACTGCACCAAATCAAGATGCCGCGCGCAACGCCGAATCTCGTCCGGCGGCTGGTCGACGAACAACCCTACGCGTGTCACGAAGGGCGGCACGCACGCCGATAGCTGCGCCAGGCGCGCTTCGTCGATAGCCCGCGCACTGCCAGGCCACATCACGAAGCCCAGCGCATCGGCACCCGCCGCCACTGCCGCCTGGATATCGTCCTCACGCGTCAGGCCGCAGATCTTGACACGCGTTCGTTGCATCGGCGCCTTCATGACGACATCTCCCGACGCGGTGGATAGACGCGGCGCTGGCGACGCGCACGCGCCCACTCACTATCCGGCAGCGTGCGCTCGCCACTCCACTCCCCGACGAACGCCAGCATGTTCGGGCCAAGTGGCTCTTGTGGCAATTCGAAGCGCTCATCGTAGTACACATCGACGAAGTGCAGTCCGCAGCCCGGCGCCGTGACATTGCCCTGCGTTCGATCACGCAGCGCCAACAGCTCGCCAGGATAGTTCGTCGGATGATCGCCGCGTCCGACGGCCATCAGCGCGCCGGCGATATTGCGGATCATGTGATGCAAGAACGCGTTGGCCTGAATGTCGAGGACGACCATCTGTCCATAGCGTCGTACCTCGATGAAATGCACATGGCGATGGGCGCTTTTCGACTGGCAACCCGCGGCGCGGAAACTCGAAAAATCGTGCTCGCCGATCAACGCTTGGGCGGCGGCATGCATGCGCTCGGCGTCCAGCGGCTCACGGCACCAGGTCACATTGGCGCGTTCGAGCACCGGCCGCGATGGCTGATTGAAGATCACGTAACGATAGCGCCGCGCCAAGGCCGAGAGTCGCGCATGAAAATCATCGGCGACCGGCACCACCCAGCGCACCGCAATATCCCGCGGCAATTTGGCATTGGTGCCGAACAGCCAGGCTTTTTGCGTACGAGCCACCGGTGCATCGAAGTGCACCACCTGGCGCGTGGCATGCACACCAGTATCGGTGCGCCCGCTACACAGCGCTTGCACCGGCGTATTGGCAATCTTCGAAAGCGCCGCTTCCAGCGCTGCCTGCACCGAAGGCGCTTGTGTGAGGCGCTGCCAGCCACAGTACGCACTGCCATCGTACTCGACACCGAGTGCAATGCGTCCTTCCAGCGGCTGGCAGTCATCCTGGAATTCGAAGAAGGCCATCGATATCCGTCACGTTGAGTCTTGGGCATGTCAAGTGGAGGCTGGGCATGAAGCTTGACTTCAGCGTCTTGGCGCCCCATCGACGCGCCCATTATCCAGATGCGAGGGTTCGAACGCCACTTCCTCGACCTCCCAATGCGCAACATCATGTGGTGACTCGCTTGAATCATCGTGCGACTCGGCCCCCGCGGAGGGCTCTACCTCGGGCAACTGATAATCCAGTCGTGCAGGCGCGTCGGGAACCTCGGGCGGGTTGAAGTCGAGCGGCGCGGCCTCCTCGTCGGGGCGTACGGCAGGCGTTACCGCCTCCTCATCCGTTTCATCATGGGGCGTCTCGGACTTGGCGCTGTCGGCAGGCACCGAGGCGCCTGCGAATAGTGGATCCATCTCGGGGGAAGACGCCACCGACTCATGCGACACACTCGCGGCTTGCGTGGCGACGACTTGACGATAATGCGTCACCAAGGCCTCGACCTCGCGATGCGTTTCATCACTGACCGACGACGCAAAGCACTCAGCCTCCCGCTCCAATACATTGAGCTCACCCAGCTCGCCCAACACCGACAGCAATTTGAGACGTAACTCGGCATTTTCCTGTACCGCCAGACGCGCCTGCAGCCATTCGCGCGCCTGGGTATAACGACCATAGGCGATATAAATGTCGGCCTCGTCGATGGTGGCCGTCTCGGGTACATCATCGTCGCTCAAGATCGGGCGCGTCTTGGCGGCGGACTGCGTCGTCCCCAACCGCGCCGTCATATCCTGGTAGGTCGCTTCGCGGCCGGTACGCCAACGCTGCCATCCCCAGAGCGCCAGCAATGCCGCCAGTACGATCAGTAGCCCCGCCTGCAATGGCCCCAACCAGGATGACGACGCTTCATCACGCTGGGCAGCATTCGGAGGCGTTTCGTCGCTGATGGATGCTGCCTGCTCGACGGACGGCGCCGATGAGGTATCGAACGCCGTCTGTGCCAGCAACGCTGCCACGCCGGTGACATCGACCGGCGGTAGCATCGAGAGTGCTTCAAGGCGCTCGGCCAGCGCATCACGCTCCCGCTCGACGTAGGCTACGCGTACGCGCAGCGCTTGCAGTGCCGCCTCCAGCTCGGCCGCACGCCGCGAATCGGCTTCTCCTGTACGCTGACTCGATGAAGTGGCGCCCGACGATGCAGGACGTGAAGCCTCGGCCCCCTCGGGACCCGTCCCGACAACGCCCTGTGGCGCCTCGGACTGGGGCTGAGAGTTCGCACGAGAAGACATCGAAGCATTGGCTTGCCATGTCGAGGCATCATCCTGCGTTGTCTGCGACGCACCGGGAGAACTCGACAAGGCGTAGCCAGGCGGATCGAGCAACAATGTCACCGGCTGCTGGATACGCCCTTGCGGCCATGACACCTCCAGCAATAATTCGAGATAGGCGCGCCCCACCGACGCCTGACTGCTGATCGTGATGCGTGGCGGCGTGGTATCGCGCGATAGCGCGACATTCAGCGGCATTTCTAGTGCCCTCTCGTCCATCCCCGCCGCTTCGAAGGCACCGTCATCCGCCAGACGCACCTTGAGTCGCTGGGGATCGATATCGCCGACACCGGACAGCGCCAGTTCGGCGCGCAAGGGCTGATTGAGATACGAGGTGACCTGCGGCGCGCCCACGCTTACCCCTAGTGCCACGGGGCTTATCACGACCAGGCACAATGCCAGAGCAATCTTGCGCAGCATGGAATCCTCAAGAACGACGTCAACGATAGTTTGAGTTTTACCATATCTTTTAACCAGCCACCTCATACTAGGCACTACCCAAACGAGACGAGCCCGCCTAGGCGGGCTCGTTGCTCAGGATGACCATAAGGCATGGGCGCCATCTCGACGGCGCCACACCTGTCAGCGCGTGGCGATGATCCAGACAGCGTGGACGATGCCGGGAATATACCCCAACAACGTCAGCAGAATATTGAGCCAGAAATGCAGGCCGAAGCCGACCTGTAGGAAAACCCCCAGGGGCGGCAGCAAAATAGCCAGAATTATGCGGATAATGTCCATACATCCTCTCCTTGTGAATGCGTCCTTTCAGAGTCTTTCAAGGTAGCGTGGGTCGCCACACTGGTGGTATTCACCGCCTAGCATGATACGCAAGGGCATGATGCCTAGATAGCCTGGCTATTGCTTTCCGCGAGGATCACAATATTCGACACCCGGCGCATGCGAATGTGCATCGGGATCGATTTTCTGGCGCACCTCATCGGCGCCGGAGGCCAGCGTGTCATGGTGACGCTCCCAGTCTTCCCAATCATGCGGAGTACCACTGCGCGGGCGGTGGCTTGCCGCGCCCCGGGCTCTTGCCCAAGCCTGTTCCTCGAGGGTGGTGGGCTTGTCCTCTTCCTTGTCGAGGCCGATTCCCTGCTTGGCCAAGTAATCGCGTGCGTTCATGTTGCCTCCCGAAGAGCCGAAACCTGTCTATCACGTCTCGTACCAATGGTTTGCGCTACTTCCGCGCAGCGTCACTTTCTCACGATGTCACTATAGCTTATCTATCTTACTGAAGGCATGAGGCCGACTTTCAAGTCGCCGCCACTTTATCGTTTACACAATCTCCACGCGCTGCAATGACACCGTGAGAATGAGCTATTCTCGACTACAGGGCTCAGGGCTATTATCCGGTCCTGCCCGTCGACGCTAAGGAGGCCTTCCATGACGCGCTCATCCCCCACCGTAGTCGGCGATATCATGATCGGCGATGGCTACCGAGTCACCGCCAACACTTCGATCTCGGTCCTCGCTGACGGTCTGGCTCGCCACCGATTGCCCGGTGCGCCAGTCGTCGATGCGCAAGACCACCTGATCGGCTTCATCTCGGAACAGGATGTGCTGGGCCAGTTGCTCGATAGCGCCTATCACTGCGGCCAGCCATCCTTGGTCGGCGAACTGATGCGCGAAGTCGTGCTGACCGTAACGCCTGACAAGAGCATCGTCGACCTGGCCGAGTCCATGCGCGGCGAACGCCCCAAGGTATATCCCGTCGTCGATGACGGACACGTCATCGGCCTGGTAACCCGTCGCGAGGTTTTAGGCGCCCTGTTGGTAATGCGCAACCGCTGCTAAGGCCGACGCCAACGCATAAAAAACCGCCGTACAAAGGGCACGGCGGTCAATCGAGAACAGTAAGCTCAAAACGCATTTCCTAGCGACTGCCTGGAATCACGTTTCTTGCTTTAACTCAGACCATATTGCGAGCAAAAGTTCCCTCTCCTCGCGCATTTTTTTATCGAGCGCTGCTATGGTCAGGCTTGCCAAGCCTGGCTCGCTTGATTAACATCCCTGCGTCGAGCGGGCATAGCTCAGTTGGTAGAGCATCAGCTTCCCACGCTGAGGGTCGCGAGTTCGAGCCTCGTTGCCCGCTCCACTCCTTCTTCGTAAGTTCAGGCAGACCTCAGGGTCGCGAGCTGGTGCGCCAGCCCGGTCGCGCCTCGTTGCCCGCTCCACTCCTTCTTCGTAAGTTCAGGCAGACCTCAGGGTCGCGAGCTGGTGCGCCAGCCCGGTCGCGCCTCGTTGCCCGCTCCACTCCTTTCTGCGATTTCATTCCAGCCCGCTTTCCTTTTTCGTGTCATTGTTTCCCCCACCGATGGTCGACTCGCGAGTGTGCGCACTTTTAGGCAGAATCACGCTGCTGGACACTCACGACTTAGAAGAAAACACCATGACGACTTTTTCACGCGAAACACGTTTATGGCTGGGGGCAATGCTTTGCAGCCTGGCGCTGGCCTCATTCGATACTCACGCCGCACCTCAAGGCAAGACCGATTGTATTGCCCCCGCCAAGCCCGGCGGTGGCTGGGACTTTACCTGCCGTACGACGGCGCGTGCCTTGCAAGAACTCGACTTGATTCCCACCGGCATGCAAACCATCAATGTCCCCGGCGCCAGCGGCGGTGTGGGTTTCAGCCATGTGCGTGCCAAGCGCAATAACGACGATAACCTCATCGTCGCAGCCTCCACCGCCACCACCACGCGTCTGGCTCAGAACCGCTATTCGGGTGGCACTCTCGACCAAGTGCGATGGGTCAGCGCGCTTGGCGCTGACTACGGCATCATCGCTGTCCCCAGCGATTCGCCCTATGACGACTTGACCGATCTGCTCGAGGCACTTGAAGAAGATCCACATAGCGTCAGCTTCTCGGGAGGTGATATCACGGGTGGGTTCGACCATCTCAAGATGTTAATGGCTGCACGCAAAGCCGGCGTCAGCAACCTTCGCGAGATCAAGTATCTGGCTTTCGATTCCGGTTCTGTCGCTATCACACAATTGCTGGGTGGCCACATCGACGCCTTCACCGGTGATGTTTCCGAGGCCATGAGCTTCGTCGAAAACGGCGACCTGCGGTTGCTAGCCGTCTTCTCGGAAGAACGCCTCCCCGGTGAGTTAAGCGATGTCCCCACCGCGCGCGAGCAAGGCATCGATGTTGTCGCACCCAACTGGCGGGGGTTCTACATTCCCGGTGGAGCCTCCGACAAGGCCTATGCAGACTGGACGGACACGTTTGATACACTTTATGGCTCATCGCAGTGGAAGGACATCATGGAGGCCAACGGTCTGTTGCCTTTTCACAAGTCCGGAGAAGAGATGCAGCGTTTCGTCGAGCAACAGGTCAACGACATCCGTGAACTATCGGAGACACTAGGCCTGGTTAAGTAACCAACCGACGGATGGCACGACAGAACACGCCATCCGTCGCCGCGTCACTGCGTCGTGCCGCGATCACATGCTAGAATCAAGGTTTCGCATTTGTTTCGGCCCCTCAACGCATCATGCTACTTTTTTTACTGGTTTTCGCCGTCTGCCTGACGATCCTGGTCGGTACCGTGGCGATGCTGATGCTCAGCCGTACGCCCCGCTATCGGACCGAGCCCGCGCACCTGCTGACGCTGTTCGACAAAACGCTGGACAAACGCGTCAGTGTGGCCGAGTGGCATACACTGGTCGATTACCCGATTCGCCACGATGCCTATCTCGAAAGCATTCGCCGCCGCGCGCAGCATGTGATGGAGGAGCACGGTAGACCCTGGCAAGTCGCACGGGGAGGCTGCCTGCTATCGCGTGCCGGGCGCGACGAACTCGAGGCAATACGCGACCATTTGCGCGCGCGCCTGGCACTGCAGAAGCCTGAACTAGAGGCCTGAGAATTGCGCCTCACGCGCCATGGGCGTGTATGGTAAGCTCACTGCGAAGCTCAGGAGAGTCGCCATGAGCAGCAGCATTCGTCTGACGCCGCTCGACAACACCGTCAAACATCACGGCCATGCCTTCCATCAGATCGTTATCGGCCTGGCCGGCCATGCCGAATTCGAGATCGAAGGACTGGGCGGTTCCATCGCCCCCTTGTCGGGCTGCATCGTCCCGATCAATCATGTGCACTATTACGAAGGTATCGGTGACAACCGCCAGTTGATCCTCGACCTCCCGGATGACTCGCCCTCGCTGACCGGAAGCCATCGCGAACTGGCCAGCCTGTTCGATGCGCCACGCTATTTCACGCTCGACGATCCCCTGCGCAATTATCTCAACTTCGTGGTGCAGGAAATGTCGCAGCCGCGCCATGCCGACGGCGAATTGCTTGCTACCACCTTCTTGAGCTGTCTGCATGCCCGCCTGGCCGCACCGACGATGCTCGATAATGGGCGCGCGCTGGATCTCGATACCATCGATCGCTACATCGACCTCCACCTCGCCGAGCGCGTGACGGTCAAGGATCTGGCGCGCCTGGCCTGCCTGAGCGAGACACACTTCGGCGAGCGCTTTCGGCGCCATACGGGGCTGACGCCTTACCAATACTTGTTGCGTCGCCGCCTCGAACGCGCGAGCACCTTACTGCGAACCGCCGGCGCACCGCTCAGCGAAATCGCGGCACGCACGGGATTCGCCAATCAAAGCGCCTTGTCGCATGCCTTTCGACGCCATCATGGCCAGTCTCCCTCGCAATGGCGCCGAAGTGCCAACGCCTCCGTCATGACCACGTCATCCATTATAGACTAAGGTCTAAAATTCAAGCCCACTTCTTCTTCTGCCGTGTTTTTTGACACAAATATCCGGGAAATTGGCAAGACCGAGCACGCTGCCCCATTCTAAAGTCGACGCTATACAACATAATCAGGACGCCGATACCGGCGCCGACTCCGCACGCCCACCTTCATTATTACGTCGCCGATCATCACGGAGTCATGACATGCAAGATGCCAATACCATGCTGGAAACCGCCACCTGGAACGACGATCTCGACACGCTGTTCGCGCGCGTCAGCGATTATTATAGCGTCGAGGAAGATGCCTATGTCGCCGAATTGGTCGCGTTCTTGCGTACCGAAGAGCAAGACTTCAAGCGCATTGCCACGCAAACCGCCGAGCTGGTGCGCGAAGTCCGCGAGATGGATACGGCGGTCGACTCCATCGACGAACTGCTGCAGGAATACAGTCTCGATACTCATGAAGGCCTGATGTTGATGTGTCTGGCCGAGGCCATGCTGCGAATTCCCGACAAGGCCACCGCCGACGCCCTGATCGAAGACAAGCTGGGGCCTGCCGACTGGAAGGCGCACGTCGGCCAGAGCGAGTCATGGTTCGTCAACGCGTCCACCTGGGGATTGCTGATGACCGGCCGCGTTCTGCAGCTTGACCAGTCCCACGAAGGCAAGCCCGCCACCTTCATCAACAAGATGGTCAACCGCATGGGCGAGCCGGTAATTCGCCGCGCCATGTATCAAGCGATGAAGATCATGGGCAAACAGTTCGTGCTGGGGCGGACCATCGACGAGGCCCTGAAACGCTCGCAGCCACTGTTCGACAAGGGCTATACCTACTCATATGACATGCTTGGCGAGGCCGCACGCACGCGGCCAGACGCCGGTCGTTATTTCGACGATTACGCCCAGGCTATCGAACGAGTCGGTGCTACCAGCCGCAAGCTGGACGCCAAGACGCCAGCACCCTCGGTATCGATCAAGCTATCGGCCTTGCATCCGCGTTACGAATTCGGGCGTCGTCGTCAGATCCTCGAAGAGCTTACCGACAGTGTCCGCCGGCTCGCCTCGCTAGCCCGCGAGAACAACGTCGCCATCACCATCGATGCCGAGGAAGCCGACCGCCTGGAATTGTCGCTGGAGGTCTTCCGCGCCGTGTTCGAAAGCGATGTCTGCCGCGGCTGGGGGCACTTCGGGCTAGTGGTACAGGCCTATTCCAAGCGTGTCTTGCCGGTTCTGCACTACATCAATCGCCTCGCCGATCAGTGTGGCGACGAAATTCCGCTACGTCTGGTCAAGGGCGCCTACTGGGATACCGAAATCAAAGAGGCTCAACAGCAAGGGCTCGACGGCTACCCTGTCTTCACGCGCAAGGCGTGCACCGACGTCACCTACCTGGCCTGCGTGCATTTCCTGCTCTCCGAGAATACTCGGGGACGCATCTTCCCGCAGTTCGCCACACACAACGCCCACACCATCAGCACCATACTGGAACTCGCCAATGCGGGGGATCGTCATTTCGAGTTCCAGCGCCTGCATGGCATGGGTGAAGCGCTCTATGACGCCGCACTCAAACGCGCACCACAGGGCACCTACTGCCGTATCTACGCACCGGTAGGCGCGCATAAGGACCTGTTGCCCTACCTCGTGCGGCGCTTATTGGAAAACGGTGCCAATTCGTCTTTCGTGCACCAGTTGGTCGATCCTGGCGTGCCCGTGGAAAGCCTCTGCGAGCACCCGGTAGAAACCTTGGCGCAATACGATACTTATGCCAATCCACGGATTCCGCTGCCACGCGATATCTATGGGGAAAAACGCAAGAACTCCAAGGGCGTCAACTTGAACATCAACAGCCAATACCAACCGCTGATCGACAGCATGGCGACATTCATGGAGCGCGAACACCACGTCAAACCGCTGCTGGCTTTCGACGTGGAAGACGAGGCCGCGCAGCAGCATGACGTTCTCAGCCCTTACGATACCCGCCAGCGCGTGGGCAGCGTGCAATGGACTACGAGCGAACAGGCCCAGCGCGCCGTGGATGCCGCCTGGGCGGCCTTCCCTCGCTGGTGCGATACACCGGTCGAGGAGCGTGCGCAGACTCTCGAGCGCTTCGCCGACTTGATGGAAGAGCATCTGGCCGAACTGATGACACTGTGCTCCCGCGAAGGCGGCAAGCTGCTCACCGATGGCGTCGACGAGATTCGCGAAGCGGTGGACTTCTGCCGCTACTATGCGATGCGGGCCCGCGAAATGTTTGACGCGCCGATCCCGCTGCCCGGCCCGACCGGTGAATCCAACGAGCTGATCTTGTCCGGCAAGGGCGTATTCGCCGCCATCAGCCCGTGGAATTTCCCGGTGGCAATTTTCTGCGGCCAGATGGTTGCCGCCGCCGTCGCTGGCAACCCGGTGCTCGCCAAGCCGGCCGAGCAGACCTCTCTGATCGCGCACCGCGTCGTGGAACTGCTCCACGAGGCGGGCATGCCGCGCGACGTGGTGCAATTGCTGCCCGGCGACGGCCCCACCGTGGGCAGCGTACTGACCGGTGACGCCCGCATCACCGGCGTCGTCTTCACCGGTGGCACGGACACCGCACGAACCATCAACCGTGCCCTCGCCGACCGCGAAGGTGCCGCGCTGCCGACCCTGGTCGCCGAAACCGGTGGCTTGAACGCCATGATCGTCGATTCCACCGCGCTTCCCGAGCAGGTCGTCGCCGACGTGGTGGCCTCGGCCTTCCAGAGCGCTGGCCAGCGTTGCAGCGCCTTGCGTGTGCTCTATATCCAGGAAGACGTCGCCGACCACGTCATCGCGCTACTCAAGGGCGCCATGGCGGAGTTGCACATCGGCGATCCACGCGACCTGGGTACCGATGTCGGCCCGGTCATCGACGAGGACGCCCATCGTCAGCTCAGCGATTACATCGTGCGCCTCAAGGAGGAAGGCCGTCTGTTGGCCGAGGCGACTCCCGATGCAGACACCACGGCACACGGCCACTTCATTGCGCCGACCGCGTTCGAGATCGAAGGCATCGACACACTGGAGAGCGAGCAATTCGGGCCGATATTACACATAGCCCGATACCGTAGCGCTGAGATCGACCAGGTCATCGATACCATCAACGCCAAAGGGTATGGACTGACGTTCGGCATTCACAGTCGCAACGAATCCTTCGCCGCTGAAATAGCGCGGAAAATTCGAGTGGGCAATGTGTACGTCAATCGTAATATCATCGGCGCCGTGGTAGGCGTTCAGCCTTTCGGTGGCCAGGGCCTGTCAGGCACTGGTCCCAAAGCAGGTGGACCGCATTATCTGCAGCGATTCGCCACAGAGAAGACCCGTACCATCAATACCGCCGCCTTGGGCGGTAACGCGTCGCTACTCGCGCTGGGAGACGAGTGATCATTACTCGTCATCAAACAATAAACGAAGGGAACTCCCTTATGATCGAAATAACGTCGCGATCGGCGCCACCTTCGCGCTCTGCCTGTTCACGATGCTCGCCATCAGCGTTCTGGCCCGTATGCGTACCCACAACCTGCCGGAGCAACCTCCGGCCCAATAACTAAGACAATTAAAAACAGGAGACGTTTTTATGGCTATTGGTGTCTGGATAAGCCTCTTTGCTTACTTTGCGCTCATGGTCGGTATCGGTCTTTATGCCATGCGCAAATCGACGTCCACATCCGAAGATTACATGTTGGGAGGGCGAACGCTTAGTCCCAAAGTGGCGGCCCTGTCGGCCGGCGCTTCGGATATGAGTGGCTGGTTGCTGCTGGGATTGCCCGGGGCAATGTTTGCCTCCGGCCTGGGCTCTGCCTGGATTGGAATCGGCCTGTTCGCGGGCGCCTTCTTCAACTGGCTTCTGGTCGCACCTCGCCTTCGTGAACAGACGGTGCACTATGGCAATGCGATCACCATTCCCGCTTTCCTGGCCAATCGGTTCCCGACGCGAGCCATGTCGCTGAGAACGGTATCCGCTATCGTCATCGTCGTCTTCTTCGCGGTGTATACGGCCTCAGGCCTGGTGGCAGGCGGCAAATTGTTCGAAAGCGCGTTTTCCGGCGTTATCAACATCGGAGGCATGAGCGATTACGCGGTGGGGGTCATCATCACACTGGGCGTGGTACTTGCCTATACGGTTGTCGGCGGCTTTTTGGCCGTGAGCATGACGGACTTCGTGCAGGGCTGCATCATGATGCTGGCATTGGTGATCATGCCGATGGTTGTACTCTTTGGCGAAGGTGGCGGCGGTTTCGCCCAAGCTACTCAGACCCTGAATGACGTCGACCCCACACTCCTATCGTGGACGGATGGACTGACCTTCATCGGTTGGCTGTCTGCGGTGGCCTGGGGGCTGGGTTACTTTGGGCAACCACACATCATCGTGCGCTTCATGGCCATTCGATCTCTCCAGGATGTCCCTATTGCACGTAACATCGGTATGAGCTGGATGCTCATCTCCATGATCGGTGCGGTCTCTCTGGGTGTATTCGGCCGAGCCTATGCAATCCGCAATGGTATGGAAGTCGAGGATCCGGAAACGATCTTCATCATCCTGGCGGACCTGCTGTTCCATCCGCTGATCACCGGCTTCCTCTATGCCGCACTGCTTGCAGCGATCATGAGCACCGTTTCCAGCCAGCTTCTGGTGGCGTCTTCATCACTGACTGAAGACTTCTACCGCTTGTTCCTGCGTAAAGAGGCAACGGAGAAGGAAAGCGTCGGCATCGGCCGGGTCAGTGTCGTATTGGTTGGCCTGGTGGCAGCCTTCATTGCATCCGATCCGAACTCTCAGGTCCTGGGGCTGGTCAGTAATGCCTGGGCAGGCTTCGGTGCAGCGTTCGGCCCATTGATCATCCTGTCGCTGATGTGGTCGCGCACGAACGGCGCTGGCGCCATCGCAGGCATGGTCGTGGGTGCCGTCACCGTCATGATCTGGATTGAACTGGGCTGGAACGCAGCGTTCATGGGAGGTCCCGGTGTATACGAGATCATTCCAGGCTTCATCGCTTCCTTCATTGCGATTCTGGTAGCGAGCAATGTGACTAAAGATGCCGGGGAATATAAGCAAGTCTCCCGCTGACAGAGCACGCTAATCCACTCAGAGTAATCAAAGGGCTCCTGCGGGAGCCTTTTTCATGACCAGTCGCAGTGGTACTGAGCGCCGAGAAAGATGCGATAATCGGCGTTAGCGTAGCGATATCAGCGTGACGCGCCGAACGCCCAGAAGCGTGACGCCAAATACGTCAACACTGGCACCGTCAATGTCGCAATCGCCACCGCGATAAAGCCATGTAGCGGGGTCACCGCCAACAAGGCGGCCAACACGCCATTGTTGAGGATGAATCCCGACGCCGCCACCAGAAAGAAACGTCTTGCCCGGCCACGACGGCGGAAAGTCAAACGCCTATGCCCGATCAGCGATATCTGAAAAGCCACTAGAAACGCCACGATATTCGCTACGAATTCAGACATATTCGGCCATAGGCCAAGCAGCACCCCCGCCACCAGAAGATGAGCGCCAGTCGCCATTACTCCAACAAGTCCGAAACGTGCAGCGGTACCCGCTTCCCCTACGAGCCGACTCATGACTCGCGACCACTTCGAGGACGTGATGCGTACGGCGTCTCACTATCTTCGGCAACTAGATAAAGCGGTCGATGCTTGGCCTCGATGAAGAGCCTTCCCACGTACTCCCCCAGCACGCCTATCGACAACAATTGCATGCCGCCGAAAAACAAGATTGCTGTCATCAGTGACGCATAGCCGGGCACATCACTGCCAAATAGCACCACACGCCCCACCAGAAACACGATGTACAAAAACGCAATCAAGGCGATCACCGCCCCAAAGTAGGACCAGATCCGCAACGGCCAGGTGGAAAAACTCACCACGCCGTCCAGGGCGAAGTTCCACAGTTTCCAGTAGTTGAATTTACTCTGCCCCGTCCCGCGGGAAGGGCGTGCGTAGTAAACCCCGGTGGTGCGATACCCCGGCCACGAGAATAACCCCTTCATGAACCGGCTGCGTTCCGGCAAGCGGTTGATGGCGTCGACCACACACCGATCCATGAGCCGAAAATCCCCCGCATTATGCGGAATCGGCGTGTTCGCCATGCGGTTGAAGAAACGATAGAACAAGCCGGCGGTGGCACGCTTGGTATGAGTGTCCTCTTCACGGGTACCGCGCACACCGTAGACCATGTCATAACCTTCCTCACGCCACAGGCGCACGAACTCGATGATCACCTCTGGCGGATCCTGGAGGTCGACATCCATGGGCACGATGGCATCGCCACGAGCATGCGCGAGCCCCGCTGATAGCGCCGCCTCCTTGCCGAAGTTACGGGTCAACGAGAGATAGCGCACGCGAGCGTCTCGCTCATGCGCATGGCGCAAGCTGCTCAGGGTCGCATCCTGCGATCCGTCATCGATGAAAAGCACTTCCCAGCGCGCAATATGGCCATCGAGAGCGTCACGAACCGCTTGCAGAAACCCCGGGATGGCGTCCTCTTCGTTCATGACCGGCACTACGATGGACAACAGCCAATCAGCCCCGAGGCTTTCATCCTGTACTCCCTTTCCCGTCGACGATGATAGTTTCATTGTTACCTCCACTTTGAACTCACCACGATCCACCGTAGACTCAATGTCGCCATCCCTCGACACGAGACGGTGCTCTACCAGTCGTCAGATCCATCCCTTCAACTCACTCATCATGATAGATCACACTCTCTCGACGTAAAAAAACAGTGTTTTAAAATTTTCCTTGACTTAAGAAACACTGTTTCCTATTCTACAAGCGTTGATTCGGAAACGCCGTTCGATATGGCGATGAACCCAAGGAGTTAAATCATGACCAAGACTAAACTGTTCTCTGCCGTAGTACTGGCCAGCACCTGCGCTTTCGGTACCCAAGCCGCTCTCGCCTATGACGCAGGCGACTTCTTCGTGCGCGGCGATATCGCCAAAAGCGATATCGATGATAGCCATGTCGACGATGAAAATGGCTTCATGGGTAGCGTCGGTTACCTCTTTCACGACAAGCTGGGCGTCGCTCTGAGCTCCAGCGAAAAGTTCGAGCACGATTTCTCGACCAATGGGGTCAATGGCGACTTCGAGCAGCGTCCGATCAATCTGACGCTGCAATACTATCCGCTGGGTGGCACTAACTCGCGCGTTCAGCCCTATGCCGGTGCCGGCGTCAACTACACCAAGTTTTCCAGCGAAAACCTTGCCAACGGCCAGAGCGCCGATATGGACCACTCCTGGGGTGCCGTCGGTGAACTGGGTGTCGACCTGTTCGTGACCGAGAACCTGGCCTTCAATGGCTTCGCAAGCTACACCGATGTGGATTCAGACGTCGATATCGATGGCAACTCGGCAGGCTCTGTCGACCTGAATCCGGTCACAGTGGGTGGCGGTCTTAGCTATCGCTTCTAAGCAGTACACGTCAGTACGTTGATAAAACGCCGGGCTCTTTGCCCGGCGTTTTCATGTCTGACCATGCACCTCACGCCTCGGTGACGATCCGGTCGACCTCGGCCACAGCTTCAGTGATCACGCGACGCACGCTGGGCGATGCCTCCTTGAGCCAAGTATCCACTGCAGGTGCGACATCGCAGGACGCCGGCAACGGTGACCCAGTCTCGGCCAGCGTTTCGAGACGCGCCACAAAGACGTAGCGCAACCACTGCGGCATCGCCATGGTATCGATGCAAAATGGCTGCTGGCTGGCGAAAGCCGCGGCAGTTGGCTCTTCCACTCGCCACATGTCGACACTGCGTAATGACGCGACCAAGTTTTCCAATGCCTTCATCAAGGCGTCATGAGCCGTCATCTCGTCTCCTGAAAAGGGTGGAACACTACCCCATTATCGCGTTCACCCTAGGCGATTGACCACCGCGCAGACGGTTTCTCCCCAAAAGGCCGTTTACCCACAGTTCATTGGGACGAGATTGTGGATAAACGTGGGACAATCTTCGTTGGGCCATGGATGACGCCGCTTGGCAGCAAGCGTTTATTTTTTGACCAACTTGGGGCTGGTCAGCGCCATCCTTGAACGCTACAGTGCTGGCCTCGATCCCGGAGGCAGCATGCAGTCGATCACCACGCTCAGTGAATTTTTCCAACGTACCGGTGCGGACGTACGCCTTTTCGACATGGGGCGCCGCATCGCACCTTTCGAATTCTCACGGCTCACCGAGTTCGAAGCCGGAGCCGCCCCCTGGCCCTTGCCCTGGAACGGCCAAGCACGCCTGGCATGCGCGTTCCGCCTGGGCAGCGATGCCACAAGCGAACCCCTGATCTGGTTCTTGGCCCTGCCCCTGGATGAACAAGGCATGCTGGTCCCCGGACCACGCGACGCCTTCCTCGAACGCCTCATCGAAACCCTCGGGCGTACGGTGGAAAGTGTCGGGCGCGACGACGCACCGCACATCGACAACTTGATGCGCGATAATCCCTTGGTCTTTACTCCCGAGCTCATACAACAGGCCATGTTGCATGCCCAAGCTGCCCGCGACTTTGCCCTACCGGCCAGCATGCACCATGCCCTGGTCCGCGCCTATCTGATCGAGGCCGACACCAGCGTCGACTGGCAAATGCTCGGCCTGCAAGGAATTGCCGATCTCGTGGCCCGCCTCGACCGTGAGGAAGAAGCTCGCCTGGCCGAACGCATCCCTACGCTACCCGTCGAGGTCCTGCAACCACTTTGCTACTGTATGGAGCATCGAGACTTGGGCTCGGCATGCGTAGAGCCGCTTCGCGAGCGCGCCGAACAAGCGGCGCACTCAGGGGATCTCGAAACCGTGTGCGCGGTGATTCGTGCCCTGGGCGGCAGTCGCGATTCACGAGTCGGTACCTGGTACGATACGCTGCTCGATGATCCAGCAGCCTGCGGGCCCGATATACTCGCCGCCATGGCCGCGCGTGGCTGGATGCATCTTGAGGATGAGCAACGCTTGCCGCGGTTTCTCACACGACTAGCGGAAACGCCACAAGCGAACTTCACCGCACTGGTACGTGACCTGGCGCTTGTGCCACGTTTGCGCCTACCGGTATTAATGACGCTGCGCCAAGCGAATGCCGATTCCCCTATCGGCCTACGCCTGGCCGAACTGGATCGTTGATGCATGAAAGCACTGCCCTACCAAGCCAAGGCAGTCATCGGCCGGCGCGAAATGGTCACCCTGCCGGAGCTGGGCCTGACGCTGTGCGCTAAAATCGATACGGGGGCGCGCACCTCGGCACTGCACGCCGAAGACATCGAGACGTTCGAGCGGCAAGGGCATCTTTGGGTGCGTTTCATTACGCGCGGCGGCGGTCCCGACGCCCCATCGCATACGCTGGAACTCCCCCTGTACGACCGCCGCAAGATCAGGAATTCCAACGGGTTCGAGCAATGGCGCCATGTCATCCGAACGCATATGCAACTCGGGGGGCTCGAATATCCTATCGAACTGACCTTGACCGACCGGCGTAGCATGCGCCACCCCATGCTGCTTGGACGGCGCGCGCTGCGCCGCCTTCTGGTCGCGTCCGGCGCGGCCTTCCTGCACGGCGAGCCCTGATTCCGCCGGCATCGCTATCGAGTGGAGACGACCATGCATATCGGCATTCTTTCACGCAATCGCAGACTGTACTCGACGCGGCGTCTGATCGAAGCTGCCGAGGCGCGCGGACACACCGCCCGGGTGGTCGACACGCTGCGCTGCTACATGAACATCGCCTCACACCGGCCGTCGATTCACTACAAGGGCGAGGAAATCGAGCCGTTCGACGCCATCGTGCCGCGCATCGGTGCTTCAGTCACCTTCTACGGCTGCGCCGTGTTGCGCCAGTTCGAGATGATGAGCACCTATGTGCTCAACGACTCAGTATCGATCACGCGCTCGCGCGACAAGCTGCGCTCTCTGCAATTGCTGTCACGCAAGGGGCTAGGACTGCCGGTCACCGGATTCGCCCATTCACCGGACGATATTCCGGATCTGATCACCATGGTCAAGGGCGCGCCACTGGTCATCAAGTTGCTCGAGGGCACCCAGGGCATCGGCGTGGTCCTGGCGGAAACCAACCAGGCCGCCGAATCGGTCATCCAGGCCTTCATGGGCATGAAAGCTAATATCATGGTCCAGGAGTATATCAAGGAGGCCAAGGGCGCCGATGTGCGCTGCCTGGTGATCGGCGACAAGGTGGTTGCCGCCATGAAGCGTCAGGCGCTCGAAGGTGAGTTTCGTTCCAACCTTCACCGTGGCGGCACCGCCAGCGTCATACGCATTACCCCGGAAGAGCGTTCCACCGCCATCCGCGCTGCCAAGGCGATGGGCCTGCGCGTCGCCGGTGTGGACCTACTACGCTCCAACCACGGCCCCGTGATCATGGAGGTCAATTCTTCGCCGGGCTTGCAAGGTATCGAAACCGCCACAGGCAAGGATATTGCCGGGCAGATCATCGACTACATCGCGAAAAATGGTGTCACCCCACGCAAGGCCCCTCCCAAACCCAAGGGCTGAGCAAGACATGCCCCGTGCGCGGTGCCACACGGGGAAATTTTCTTGCCGCCGGGGTAGCAAAACGCTGTTTCCACCCGCACAATTTGCGTCACCGGAGGAGGTGACCGCCCATGTTTCTCGATAATCGCCAAGTGGCGATGGACAGCGTGCTGGAAGCGCTGGCCGACAGTCTCGATTATTTCCAGGACAATTTCGAGCGCCTGCGCCCCGCGCTGCGTGATCGGCTGAAACCGCATTACGAAGAGCGTGGCCAGGCCATGCGCGAGCTGCAGAAACTTGCCAAGGAACATCTCGATATTTTACCGCGTGATGCCGACGTGGAGCGCGATGACTACCTCTGGCTGTGGAGCCGTATCAAGAGTTTCGTGGGTAACGACAGCCAAGTGCTTATCGGCGAGCTTCTCGAGCAGGAGCGCGTCTTGATGCAGGCCCTGGGCACGGCGTTCACCCATCCGCTACCGGACCCGCTGGAACCGGTGCTGGAACGCTGCTGGAAGAATTGTCGGGCGTTGATCCGCGAGCTCAACGCACAGCACAAGCGCTGATGCCGATCTCGGGCACTATCACTTCTCGTTATTGCGGATAGGCAACGTTTCAGGCGGCCCGAGAAAGTAAGGTACCCTTCCCCACAGGTAGATATCACCGACGGTCGCTGCACGTGCTAGCCATTCGCGCAGCCAAAGCTGCCACTCGCCCCCGACTCGACCATCCGGCACGGCACACCCTTCCGCTTTCAAGCCGACCGCATCAGCGATAAACAAGGCACGCGGCAAGTGCCATGCCTGCGAGATCATCAGCACGTGCTCGGCCCCGAAGACGCGACGAGCCCGCACCACGCTGTCGAAGGTGCTGAAACCGGCATAATCGAGCGTCATATCGTCACTATCGACGTTACGAGCACGCAATGAGCGCCACATCGACACGGGCTCGTTGTAATAGCGCGTACGATTGTCACCAGACAGCAAAAGATGCTGGACGCGCCCCAGGCGCAGCAATTGCGCTGCGGCTTCCATGCGTGCGGCGAAATAGGGGTTATGACCGCCACCACGAAGTCCCTCGGCGGTACCGAAGACCAACCCGACCGGCTCGGCGTCGCACACCAGCGTATCGTGATGAATACGACCAGCCGTCTTGGCGAACACCCAGATGTTGAGCGCCACCACCACGGCGAACATGAAGATCATGCCGACAAGACACCACTTGAGCAGTCGCCATCCCCACCGAATGAGTCCCCGGCGACCGTTTTCTAGCGGCATGCGGATCTCCAACGAATAAGGGGGCGTCAGTCACGCCCCACCATGAGAAAGAGAGCGACGAAGGCCGCATCCTAGAACATGCCCAGTTCCAGCCTCGCCTCCTCTGTCATCATCTCACGGCTCCAGGGCGGATCGAAAACGATCTCGACATGCACTTTGGACACTTGCACCGCGCCCTGGAGTTTGCGTCGAGCATCTTCGGCGATCACCTCGCCCATGCCACATCCCGGCGCGGTCAAGGTCATGCGAATGGTCACCATGGTCTCGCCACTCAGTAGATGCTCGATACGGCATCCGTAGACCAGGCCCAGGTCGACGATATTGACCGGAATCTCCGGGTCGAAACAGGTCCGCAGCTGCGCCCAGATAAAGGCCTCGAGCTCCTCGTCGCTGGCCCCCTCGGACAGGGACACACGCGATACTGCCTCGAGCCCCAGGGCATCGAGGTCATGTCCCTCGAGCAGAAACATGCGTCCCTCGAAGCCGACACTGACCGTTCCGCCCTTGGCCTGCATCACCGAGACGATGCTGTCCTCGGTCAAGGTCTCGCTTTTGCCAAAGGGAATCGAGATTGCCTCGACATCGCGCTGCAAGGGCATTTCCTGCCCCTTGTAGAGGCTTTGCAGTTGATCCATGCCGTCTCCGTTAGCGCACCATGGCGATGACTTTCTGTAAGGCTTCGACGAACGCATCGACCTCTTCCGGCGTATTGTAAGCTGCCACAGAGGCGCGACACGTTGCGTCGAGGCCCATGCTGGCGAGTACGGGCTGGGAGCAATGATGCCCGGTACGGATCGCCACGCCAAGTTGATCAATCAGCAGGCCGATATCTTGAGAATGTGCTCCGTCGACCACGAACGACAGCACACTCACCTTGTCCGGGGCCGTGCCGATCATACGCAGACCATCGACCTCCTTCAGCTTGTCGGTGGCACGCTCGAGCAGGTGATGCTCCCACGCCGCCATCCGGTCAATGCCGGTCTCCGCTATCCAGTCGAATGCCGCTCCCAGAGCGATCACTTCCGCGATAGCCGGTGTGCCGGCTTCGAACTTGTGCGGAATTTCGCTGTACACCGTACCCTTCTCGAAGGACACGCGACTGATCATCTCGCCACCGCCCTGCCAAGGCGGCATCGACTCGAGCAAGGCCTCACGGCCATAGAGTGCGCCAACGCCGGTGGGACCATAAGCCTTATGCCCCGAAAACGCATAGAAATCTACGTCCAGTGCCTGGACATCCACGCGCTGATGCGGCACCGCCTGGGCACCGTCGACCAGGACCAATGCGCCATGCTCATGCGCTGCGCGCGCCATTTCCGCCACCGGATTGACGGTGCCCAGCGCATTCGAGACGTGATTGACGCACACCAGGCGCGTACGCTCGCCCAACATGTCTCGGTAAGCCGCTTGGTCGAGCACACCGCGCTCATCGACCGGAATCACCTGAAGCGTGACATCCAGCGCCTCGGCCAGCATTTGCCAAGGCACGATATTCGAATGGTGCTCCATCAACGAGACGATGATCTCGTCACCCGGGCGCAGGTTGGCCCGCCCCCAGCTATTGGCGACTAGATTAATCGCCTCGGTGGTGCCACGCGTGAAGACGATCTCGCGATGCGACGCCGCCCCCAGCCAGGCACGTACTTTCTCGCGCGTGCCCTCGTAAGCTGCCGTGGCCTCGTCAGCCAGGGTATGCAGCCCGCGATGGATGTTGGCGTTATAGCGCCGATAGTAATCGTCCAGCGTATCGATGACCGCCGTCGGCGTCTGACTGGTCGCCGCGTTATCCAGATAGATCAACGGCTTGCCGTGGACTTCCCGTTCGAGGACCGGGAAGTCGTTACGCACACGCGCCACATCCAGCATCGTCTCGGCAAAGGCATTCATGGACTCAGGCCTCCTCAAGCGCGTCGGAAACCTCTACCAGATCCGCAAGATTGAAGCGCTCGGGCAATTTGCCTGCCACCGCACGCTCGACACGCTCGGCGATGACCGGCAGGCGCACCCGATCCATCACCTCGCCAGCGAACGCCAACGTCAGAAGACCGCGCGCCATCTGTTCGTCGATGCCGCGCGTACGCAATGCAAAAACGGCCTCCTCGTCGAGCTGGCCGGTCGTCGCGCCGTGCGAGCACTTGACGTCGTCGGCGTAGATTTCCAGTTCGGGCTTGGTATCGATTTCGGCGCGATCGGACAAAAGCAGGTTGGCGTTATTCTGATTCGCCTCGATCTGTTGACTATCACGCTTGACGACCACTTTGCCATTGAACACGCCCCGGGCACGGTCGTTGAGAATGCCCTTGTAGTTCTCGTCGGAGAAGGTGTTCGGCGCGTTATGCCTGACCAGGGTGTGATTGTCGACGTGTTGACGGCCCTGAACGAAGAACAGGCCATTGTAATTGGTCTCTGCACCTTGCGCGTTGAGATCCGTGACCAAATCAGTGCGCACCAGCGCGCCGCCCAGGTTCAAGTTGAACGACGTAAAGCGCGAATCGCGACTCTGCTCGACGTGGATGCTCGCCACGTGCAGGTCCTCGGTCGAGGCTTCCTGCAACTTGTAGTGATCGACGATGGCGCCGCGTTCGAGCATGACTTCGCTGACCACGTTGGTGAAGTTGGCCGCACCCGCCTCGCCGGCGTAATGCTCGACCACCGTGGACTGACTACGCGCTCCGGCCATTACCAACACGCGAGGATGGCTCATCCGCGCCGATTCATTGGCGCGCGAGGCAAAGACCACATAGATCGGTTTGTCGACGACGACGCCCTGACCGATACGCACGACCGCACCTTCTTCGGAAAGCGCCACGTTGAGCGCGGTGAACGGCGAGAAGTCGACCCCCGCCAGGCGCCCGATGGCACCGCCGATCGCCTCGTGATTGGTACGCATCGCCGTGGTCAAGGGCTCGATGGAAACACCTTCGGGCAGCTCCGTCAGGTCGGATAAGGCCGCCGAAAAGACGCCATCGACGAACACCAGACGATGGGCATCCAATGGCATGTCGAGTGCCGCGAAACGCGCCTCGTCGAGTTCGGCGTCATCGGCCAGCGTAAATTCGCCCTCGGCGATGCGTCTGACATCGGTATATTTCCAGGCCTCGTCACGCTTGGTGGGAAATCCCAAGGCTTCGAAGCGTTCTGCCCCGGCCTGGCGGCGTGCCGCCACCCAAGTGGGCTCGTCATCGACTCGCTCGCCGAGCCGCTGTAGAAAAGCGTGTGCTGCACTCATGCTGCAGACTCCTCCAGCACCCATTCATACCCGCGTGCTTCAAGCTCGTTGGCAAGATCCTTATCACCGGACTTGACGATACGACCGTCCACCAGAACATGGACATGATCCGGCACGATGTGCTCGAGCAAACGCTGATAATGCGTCACCATAAGGATCGCGCGGTCCGCGCTGCGCAGCGAATTGACACCCTCGGCGACCACCTTCATGGCGTCGATATCAAGCCCGGAGTCGATCTCGTCGAGCATCGCCAGCTTGGGTTGCAATACCAGCATCTGCAGGATCTCGTTGCGCTTCTTCTCACCGCCTGAGAACCCCTCATTGACTGCACGCTGCAAGAAGCTGCCGTCCATCTTCATGAAACTCAACTGCTCGCGAACCAGTTTCATGAATTCCGGCGCCGGAATTTCCTCTTCACCACGCGCGACACGCTGCGCGTTGAGCGCCGCCTTGAGCAGGTAGATATTCTTGACGCCCGGAATTTCCACGGGGTACTGGAAGCCCAGCAGAATGCCGGCCAGCGCACGCTCTTCGATTTCCATTTCCAGCAGGTTCTTGCCTTCGAACAGCACCTCGCCGCTGGTCACCTCGTAACCGTCCTTGCCCGCGACCACTGCCGACAGCGTCGACTTGCCCGCCCCGTTGGGGCCCATCAAGGCATGAACCTCGCCGGGATTGACGGTCAAGTTCAGCCCCTTGAGGATTTCCGAACCTTCCACCGTGACGTGCAGATCTTTGACTTCGAGCATCTTGATACCTTGCTTGCGTTCGAGTCGCCCGGCGACTCCGATACATGGGTTGAGACCTTGTCTGTGCGTCTGACGGTATATCGGGCGCGTTACCCGACTGCCCCTTCCAGCGTCACATTGAGAAGCGCCTCGGCTTCCACTGCGAATTCCATCGGCAGCTCCTGGAAGACGTCCTTGCAGAAGCCGTTGACGATCATGTTGACGGCATCTTCTTCGGAAATGCCGCGCGCCTGGCAATAGAACAACTGATCCTCGCCGATCTTCGAGGTGGTCGCCTCATGCTCCACGGTCGCCGAGTTGTTGCCGATTTCTTGATACGGGAAGGTATGCGCGCCGCAGCGGTCACCGATCAACAGTGAATCGCACTGCGTGAAGTTGCGCGCGTTCTTGGCGCGCGGACCGACCTTGACCAGGCCACGATACGCCTGATCGCTGCGTCCGGCGGCGATACCCTTGGAGATAATGGTCGAGCGCGTGCCTTCGCCGATATGAATCATCTTGGTGCCGGTATCGGCCTGCTGACGGCCGTTGGTCACCGCCACGGAATAGAACTCGCCAACACTATCCTTGCCACGCAGCATGCAGGACGGATACTTCCAGGTGATCGCCGAGCCGGTCTCGACCTGCGTCCAACTGATCTTGGAGCGGTCGCCCCGGCAATCGCCGCGCTTGGTGACAAAGTTGTAGATGCCACCCTTGCCGTCCTCGTCGCCGGGATACCAGTTCTGGACCGTCGAGTACTTGATGTTGGCATCTTCCAGCGCCACTAGCTCGACCACCGCCGCATGCAGCTGGTTCTCGTCACGCTGCGGCGCCGTGCAGCCTTCCAGATAGGAGACCTGGGCGCGCTTGTCGCAGACGATCAGCGTGCGCTCGAACTGGCCGGTATTCGCCGCGTTGATGCGGAAATAGGTGGACAGCTCCATGGGGCACTCGACGCC
Source organism: Chromohalobacter sp. 48-RD10 (assembly GCF_029889785.1). NCBI lineage: Bacteria > Pseudomonadati > Pseudomonadota > Gammaproteobacteria > Oceanospirillales > Halomonadaceae > Chromohalobacter > Chromohalobacter sp. 48-RD10. The sequence continues at coordinate 372,135 of NZ_JARANX010000001.1, forward strand.
TTCGGGCACATAGACGAAGGAACCGTCGGTAAACACCGCCGAGTTGAGTGCGGCGAAGTAGTTATCACCCTGAGGCACGACGCTGCCCAGGTACTGGCGCACCAGCTCGGGATATTCACGAATCGCCTCGGAAATCGAGCAGAAGATGACACCCGCTTCCGCCAGCTTCTCCTTGAAGGTGGTCGTCACGGAAACGGAGTCGAACACCGCATCCACCGCGACCCCGGCCAGCGCCGCACGCTCGTGCAGCGGAATCCCCAACTTCTCGTAGGTTTCCAGGAGCTTGGGATCGACCTCGTCGAGGCTCTGCGGCTTGTCTTCCTGCTTTTTGGGCGCGCTGTAATAGGAGATCGCCTGATAATCGATAGGCGGATAGTCAAGATGCGCCCAGGAAGGCGTAGTCATTTGCAACCATTGACGATAAGCCTCCAGGCGCCATTCGAGCATCCACTCGGGCTCGCCCTTCTTGTTCGAGATGAAGGCGATGGTGTTTTCATCCAACCCCGGCGGTACGGTATCGCTTTCGATGTCGGTCACGAATCCTTGAGTATATTCGCGACTGACAAGCTCTTCCATTTCCTGACTTGCCATGGTGTCTCTCCTCCCGAGCGGTATGCTCTCGGCTCGTGGCCAGCGCCACGGCCCCGATATCGTGTGATCAAACCTCGGCGCGACTCGCCAAGGTCACGCTCTGTATGGGCAATTGGACGGGCAGTTTCAGCGGCGATTCCTGGGCCAGATGCGCCAGAGTCACGCTGTCGAGCAAGGTACGAATCGCCAGCGAGACACGCTGCCAGTTATCGGCGACGCCACAGGTATCGACTAGATCGCAGTCACCATCGGCGTGGCTGCACTCAGTCATCGCCACCGGCCCTTCAATGGCGCCGATGATGTCGGAAGTGGTGATCGAGGTCGCCGGTCGCGCCAACCGATAACCGCCCAACGAACCACGCCGCGATTCCAAAAGCCCGGCTCTCACCAACATTTTCAACGTCTTACTGACGGTGGGGTGTGGCAACTGCACCGCATCCGCCAATTCGGTAGCGGCATGTGCCTGTTCCGGATAACGCGCGATCTGCGCCATCACCACGGCGGCGTAGTCGGTTAGCCTGGAAAGCTTCAACATGCCTTCACTCCACGATTCATCTATTGAGGACCATTTTAGTCCCCTATCGATTCGATGTGAAGGGAACCAATCACTTCGCGCCTTCGAGCGCCATCTTGGCGTCACGATAACGACCATTCGCATCAATAATGACAATTGTTAGCATTTGAGAAAACTATCGCCTCTTGCCTTGGGCACGATTCACCCGCACATTCGAGACAGAACTTCAGTCGGATACCGTCATGCGACGTCACCTGAGCCAGGAACTGCACAATTTCATCGAGCGGGGCCGCGACCGCCAATTGCGTCTCGCCGTCACCGGACTTTCCCAAGCCGGCAAGACCGCCTTTCTGACTTCGCTGGTGCATCAGTTGCGCCATGCGGGACTGGAAGCACGTCTCGATTTGCTGCGCGCCGCCCGCGAGGGGCGCCTCTTGGGCGCCCAGCGAGTCGCTCAGCCTGATCTCGGCGTGCCCCGCTTTCCTTACGACGCCGCCATGACCTCCCTCGACGGCACACCACCGCACTGGCCGGCGCCCACCCGAGGTATCAGTGAACTACGTCTGACCATCAAGCATCGCACGCGCCGCGCTCGGGGGCTGCTGGGTGATACGGCGACGCTCACCCTCGACTTGATCGACTACCCCGGTGAATGGCTGCTCGACCTGCCCCTGCTCGAGCACGACTTCCTGAGTTGGAGCGAGGCGCAGCAAGCCGCCATGGGCAGTGAGCGCCAACGCCTCGCCGCGACCTGGCTGCGTGCTGTCGAGGCTCTGGCCCCGGACGACGACGCCGACGAAAGCCAACTCGCCGAGATCGCCGCGCATTACGCCGACGCGTTGCGCGCCTCTCGCGAGGCCGGTTTCGCCGACCTGCAGCCGGGCCGCTTTCTGCTCCCGGGCGACCTGGAAGATGCGCCGGTACTGCAGTTTTTCCCGCTTCCCGGCGTGAGCGAAGCCAATCGTGCCGAGCTTGAGGCTTTGCCCGAGACGAGCGTCTACAAGACGCTGACGCGACGCTTCGACCATTACCGCCGTCACGTGGTCAAACCGTTCTACCGCGAGCATTTCCGACACTTCGACCGTCAGATCGTGCTGGTCGATGTGCTGGGCGCGCTCAACGCCGGCCCAGAGCGCTTCGAGGATCTCTCCCGGGCGCTGAGCACCCTGATGCGGAGCTTCGACTACGGCAAGCGCACCCTGATGAGCCGACTGTTCTCGCCGCGCATCGATCGTCTTGCCATCGCCGCGACCAAGGCCGACCACGTGACGCCCGAACAGCATCCCAACGTCGTCGCGCTGCTCGAAGCACTGCTCGCCGAGCCGCTCAAGGACCTGCGCTATGCCGACGTACCGGTGAAAGCGCTGTCCTTGGCGGCGGTGCGTGCCACCGAGCCACGCGAAGTGGATAATGACGGTCAACGCCGCGCCGCTCTACGTGGTACCACCCTGGAAGGCGAAGACGTACTGCTGTTCCCCGGCGACGTGCCGCCCCGCTTGCCTGAGGGCGACTTCTGGGCCCGCCAGGGATTCGATTTCACGGCGTTTCGGCCCCCACATCGCGACACACCCGAATTGCCGCATGTGCGCATGGATGCAGCGCTCGACTGGCTGATTGGAGATAAATTGAAATGAGCGAGCCGCGCCCCGGACAACGTTTTCGCGTCGACCCTGAGCCGCCACCCCACTTTACCGCCGCCCCCGAACCGGGGGAGCGCTTTCACCCGGACAGCGTTTCTCAACCGCTCGCAGTCCAGGACAGCGCGCCGGACATACCACTCGAAGCCAGCCTGGGCAAACCCCGCAAGCGTCGCTGGGGGCTGATGACGCTGCTCGGCGGTTCCATAGCGCTAGGCAGTGTGGAGGTGGCGCGTCATCTATATACCGCCACCCTGGGCGGAGACTGGCTGGCAGGCGCCTGGAGCGCGCTGGGGCTATTGGCGCTGGGCTTGGGTGGCGTGGCGCTCTTGCGCGAGCTATGGCGTCTGCGGCGTCTGAAGCGGCACACCCAATTGCGTGACCAACTCGACGCCCCCGAAGAGGCCACGCCCCAGGACATGCAGACGCTCGCCGAGCGCTTGCGACGCCAGATGCAACTCGGTGACGACGACCCCAACTGGCGCGCTTTTCAAGCGGCGCATCAGTCGCACCACGACGCCCAGGAAATACGTACCCTGCTCGCCCACCACCTTCTAGCCCCGCGCGACCGTCAAGCACGCCGACTGATCGCGCGCATGTCCGGCGAAACGGCCGTCATGGTCGCCGTCAGCCCGGTCACCTTTATAGACATGGCCTTGATGGCGTGGCGTAATATCGGCCTGATCGACCGTCTTGCCGCGCTCTACGGTCTGGAACTGGGCTACGCCAGCCGCCTGCGCCTGTTCCGCGCGGTGCTCTACAACATGGCCTTCGCCGGCGCCAGCGAGATCGCCACGGATGCCGGGATGGACCTGCTCTCGATGAACGTGGCCGGCAAGCTTTCCACCCGCGCCGGCCAAGGGCTCGGCGCTGGTCTTCTCACCGCGCGGCTCGGTCTGCGCACGCTGCGCATGACACGCCCGATCCCCTTCGACGAGGGCGAAGCCCCACATCTCGCCGATCTGCGCCGCGAACTCTGGCAACGCCTGCGTCAGTTGGAAACAAAGGACGACGCATCACGTTAGCGCGAAGAACTCTCGCAACTGACAGGCAACGCCATAAGGATGGTGGTGGCCGATGCGTGCGGCGTCAGGCACGCGCCGCACCAATTCGGGGTGAGCGTTTTCCACGATGAAGCCATGGCCAGCCAATGCCAGCATCTCGGCGTCATTGAGGTTATCGCCGAACGCCAGGCAGCGCGCTGCAGGTAGCTCGAGATGCGTCAAAAGACGCTCCAGCGTGGCGCCCTTGTTGACGCCTTCCGCCATGATCTCTAGTGAATGGGACATCGAATAGGTTATGTGCAGCCGCGTCCCTAGCGCTTCGTTGATGCTCTGCTCCAACGACGCCAGCGCCGTAGGGTCGCCGATGCACAACACCTTGCCCACCCCATTGCCATCATGGGCCTCGAGATTGGCGACTCGATAATGAAAACCCGTATGCGCATGCAAGGCCTTCAACTCGGGGGCCGACGCATCGATCAACCACTCGTCGCCGGTATAAAGATTGAGCCGGATATCGGCATCGCGCGGCATCGCTATCAACGTCCGTACCAATTCGGCCGGCACCCACTGCTCAGCGATCAGGCGATCGTCGGGTGCATAAAGATGCGCGCCGTTGGTACTCAAAATATAGGCGGGCACGCCCAATCGACGGCGAAACGCGGTGATATCGTGAAAGTGACGCCCCGAGGCCAGTGCCAGATGATGGCCCTCGGCGGCCAGTGCCTGAAAGGTCTCGATGGTCAACTCATCGAGATCGTGCTCGGCATTGAGCAGGGTGTTATCCAGATCCGTAACAATCAGATGAGGCTGCATGCGGCTTCCCAGTTGGTTCGCGACCTCCCAAGGTTACCGCATATCGGTCTAGAGTTGGGGACTGGCGTTAGCGCCATGTCTGTTGGTCAAGGTGCATCTCACAGCAGGACAGACCCATGGCAGAACGAGCGATATCGACGACTCCAACGCCAGTATGGTCGATCATTACGTACTTTGTCCTTGAGTCGCCCAACTGTTCAGCATTTTCGTCGTGCGGCGCATGGCGGATAGATGCTGAACAGTTAAATGCCTAGAGAGCGCTATTCTCGTCATCTTCATCGGGCTTCGCCGAGCCCTGGTGTTCCAGCGGCGTGGCTCGGTCGAGACGCGGATGGTTATTACGGAACTCCTGATGCGGATCGTCGAGGACATCCAGCGCTTGAATGGTGTAGGTCAGCGCATGGATCGCCGCGAGCACGTCCTGAGTATTGCCGGTCTCGGAGATGGTGTGCATGTTGCGGATCGGAAAACCGATCGAGGTGGCAGCGCAATCCACCGCCGCCAGCACCCCGGCCATACCGTCGGTGCCGGTGTCGGCGCCGACCATGTCTCGCTGCATGGGAATGTCGTGCTGCTTGGCGGTGCTCTCGATGATCCGATTGAGCTGCTCGCTGGCGATCGCGCCCACCGCCATGGTGAAGCCCTTGCCCATTTCCAACGGCTGCATGCGTCGGTCGCCGATGCCGGGCGCCGCCACATAGTCGTGATTGACGTCGACGCCGATCAGCACGTCCGGCTCGAGCTCCCCGGCCAGCACCCGGCTACCTAAGCGGCCGATCTCCTCGTAGCTGGCGATGGCGAACAGCACACGCACCTGCCGAGTGCCGCCCGCCTCGGCGATCAGCCGTGCGACCTCGCTGGTGACAAAGCAGCCCAGGCCGTTGTCCAGGTAGGCGCCATAGAAGGTGTCGGGGCTGAAGCCGGGACGGATGGGGCGATCCATGATGATCGAGTCGCCGGGGCGCACGCCGAGATTCAAGACCTGCTGCTTCTTGTTCTCGCCGTGGATCTGCAGATCCAGATAGAGCTGCTCCTTCTTGATGCCCCGTTCGCCCGAGCGCACCGCCGGGTCGGCGAAATGGATGGCGCCCAGCGCCTCCACCGTACCGCCCTGGATCACCCGGTAGTTGCCGGGACTTTCCGGATCCTCGCTGAACAGCTTGACCTCGTGGCCGATCAGCACGGTGGGCAGGAAGGAATCGCTATTGATCCAGATCTTGCCGTCGTCGCCGATCGAGCGCACCTGCATGCGAATCTTGTCGGCATGCCCAATCAGCATCACCTTGAACATGTCGTCGCGACCAGGATGGGTATCCAGCACCACGCCGGCATGGCCCTGATACTGGTGCAGATGCCAATCGCTGGGCGCGAACGACTCGAACTGCGGCTTGAGCACGCCATAGGTCATTGCGCCCTCCAGCCCCACCGGGCTGGGTGCATCGAGGATCTCGCACATTAGCTTGAACTGCTGTTCCTGCATTGGCCGGTTCCAGGGTTGCTTCTTCTCGCTCATTGCGCTCACTCTTTGTGAAGTCAGTGTCTATAGAAGACTAGTCTGGCAGATTTCAGGCCACTAACTGAAGCCAAACATAACGATGCTCTGCGCGGCGCTGCGGCGTCATGGGCGTGGGCGCCTACGTGTCCGGTAGGCTCCAGGCCCCCGATTCGTCAGTCCGTTCGCGAAAGCAACGCGGCGCGCAGCTCGTCCGAAAGCGGTGGTTCGGCCAGCCAGATGCCGAAATAAGCCCGAGCCAGCTCGCCGTCGTCCGACTCGAAGAGCGTATCACCGTTCAGGCTCAGACTCAGTCGTGGCACGTCCGGGTTCCAGTCAAGCCTATAGCGATCACCGTCAGTGACACTGATCATGGCATTCTGGATCGCCTCGACCTTGGGACGAAGCGCCTCGAGGGCACTATCCTGAAACTGCTCCTCCAGAGTGGCCCAGGTCGCCTTACGGATATCCGCAACGTCCACATCACGCCGATACTCGAGGAGCAGACTCATCGGCATCTCGGCGTTGATGATGGCATCCTGGCTAGCGTCCGCCGGTGCGTAAAGCGCCGCGTCATATACATCCCAGAGCATATAACTGGCGGTGCCTGCCCCTTGCAAGACGACCTCACTCCCGTCCAGTGACTTCTCATCCGGAAACGACGCGGCGAGCGCCGCGCCACCGCTCCAACCGACCGCCATTGCCAGCCCCACTCCTCCGGCAAAACCGCTTAAAACAGCGCGTAGCGTCATGATGACTCCCCGTCTGGATTAGACTTGGTGAAGAACAGCGTATCCTCTCCACCTTGGATACCGAATTTCGTTACAGTCGCCCAATTGATCATCACACTCGCCTCTGGTGGCATACATTCTCCATCGACAACCCGGAGCTTATTCATGTCTCGTACTATCGAAGTCCCCGCCGCCGACGGCACCATCGACGCGCATATCTTCACACCCGGGAACGCCGACGGCCCTCTATCGGCCGTGGTGCTGTTCACCGATATCGGTGGCCTGCGCCCCTGCTATCACGAGAAAGCCCAGCGAATCGCCGATCACGGCTATGCCGTGTTGATGCCCAACGTGTACTACCGCGATGCGAGCGGGTCTCTCGTGCCGGAGGGCAAGTCCTTCCGTGATCCGGATGTACGCCCAACCCTGGTCGAGTATGCCGGCCACCTCACGCCCGAGGCACAATCCCGCGACTTCATCGCCCTACTGGACTGCATCGACAACGAGGCCGAGTTCGCGGACGGCAAGATAGGCGTGATCGGCTATTGCATGACCGGCGCCTTCGCACTGCGCATGGCGGCCGAACACGCCGGTCGTGTCGCGGCTGCAGCTGGATTCCACTCAGCCCGGCTCGCGGAGGCAGACGACCCGAACAGCCCCAGGCATGTGGTCGGCAATATCCAAGGGCGCGTCTATTTCGGTCACGCCGACAAGGATGAACTGCTACCCCCCGAGCAGATCGCCTGCATGGACGAAGCGTTAGCCGCCGCCGGCGTGCACTTCACCACCGAACTCTACAAAGGCGCCGCCCACGGCTTCACCGCCAAGGACGCCCCCTCCTACGATGCCGCCGCCGATGACCTGCATCACAAGCGGCTAACCACTCTTCTGGAAGAAACGCTGTGACGTCTAAATTAGGCCACTGGTGAGCGGCCAGCGGCCATGACCACCAAGATCCACAAGCCGAGCACAGCCAGAAAGTTGATGGTGAAGACGATTCCCCTGAGACGGACGTTGTGGGTAAAAATTTGAACTGCACTATGCAGCAGACGACCCGCGACGAAGACCCAGGCAAGCGCAAACGCGGCCGGGCTAACCTGAAGATATAGCAAGATGAGGCAAGCGGCATGGAACGCCAGTGGCCACTCGAATTGATTGGACAAGTTGGCACTGATGCGTGGCTCGACAGCCGCCCATGGATTAGTGCCGTCTGACCTGTGCCCAATCCCCCAAACGGCGGGAGCCCGTGCAGCCGTCAGCAGCACATACAGGAAGGCAGAAAGGGCGACGTGTGCTGCCATGGAAAGAATCAACGCCTGCGGCATGTCTTACTCCTGTGGCTTAGTGCTACAACTTAGTTGCCGCCCCGCTTGGGACGGTCAACTACAGCATTTCGTTGGGCATCTCTTGTCTGCGTCGCGGCTTGAAACGCCAATTCTCTGGAACCTTAATTCTTTTACTACGGACCATACTGCCCAACCAAGCATGATAAACGTTCGCGTCGTAGTGATTCAGCGATCCCCGAGGCTGGCGGCGACGCCGGGGGCGCGTTCGCCGAGCAGTACGTGGACCAGGCCGCCGTCGATGCGTTGAATGCCTTGCGCGCCGAGTGTCTTGAGCGCGGCTTCGTCGAGATTCGCAGCATCGGCGAGGCGTAGTCGTAGTCGGGTCATGGCCACGGCGGTGGCTTCCTGTACGTTGCCACGTCCGCCGAGCGCGGCCAGCCAGTGGTCGAGCTGTTCAGCACTCAGCCGCACCACACTGGTTGCATCCGAGCCATTGCCCTCGCCGGCCACTGGCGCTTCACTGGGCGCGGCGCCTTCGGCAACCATGGCAGCGCGAATCTCATCGGCGACGCCATCGGCTATCGGCCCCAGGATCACTTGCAAGCCGCCACTACGGAGGTGCAGCACGCCGCGCGCGCCGAGCTGCTTGAGTGCCGGTTCGTCGATGGCGTTGTCATCGTCAAGCACCAGTCGCAAACGGGTGGTGCACGCACCCACGCTGGTCAGGTTGGCGGCTCCGCCTAGTGCATGCACGAACGCTGGGCCTCGCTCCCCGAGATCGGCCGGGGCGCTGGTGGCACCTGCGGTTTCCGACTCGCGCCCCGGCGTGGGGAGATCGAAGCGTACGATCGCCCAGCGAAACACCCCGTAATACAACGCGAAGTAGCAAAGCCCCACGGGGACCATCAGCCAGCCGTTGGTCGAAAGCCCATAGGAAAGCGCATAGTCGAAAGCACCGGCCGAAAAGGTGAAACCCAGCTTAACGTTGAGCAAATCCATGAGCACCATCGAAAGCCCGGTGAGCATCGCATGCAGCACGTACAAAAACGGCGCCAGGAACATGAAGGTAAACTCGATCGGCTCGGTCACCCCGGTCAGAAACGCGGTCAACGCCAGCGACAGCAACAAACCGCCGACCTGGGCACGCCGCCCTTTGGGCGCGGCGTGATACATCGCCAGCGCCGCCGCCGGTAGACCGAACATCATCACCGGGAAAAAGCCCGCCATGAAACTGCCCGCGCTGGGGTCGCCGGCGAAGAAGCGATTGAGGTCGCCGGTCGCGCCATCGAAGCTGCCGAACACGAACCATACGAAGCTGTTGAGGACATGGTGCAGCCCGGTGACGATCAGCAAGCGGTTGAGCACACCGTAGACGAACAGGCCCAGGTCGCCGGCCTCGATCAGCCACTGACCGAGGGTATCGATGCCGGTCTGCACCGTCGGCCAGATCACCCCGAAAATCATCCCCAGGATGACCGCAGCAAGCCCGGTGACGATCGGAATGAAGCGCCGCCCGCCGAAGAATGCCAAGTAGTCGGGAAGCTTGATGTCCTTGAAACGGTTATAAAGCAGGCCTGCCAAGGTACCGATGATGATGCCCGACAACACGCCCATGTTGATGTCTTCGTTGAGCGTATGCAGGACCGCATCGAGCACCAGGTAACCGACGACGCCCGCCAACCCGGCAGCGCCATTGCTGTCGTTGGCGAAGCCCACCGCCAGGCCGATGGCGAAGATCAACGCCAGATTGGCGAAAATCGCATCCCCGGCATTGGCGAGAAAGGCGATGTCGAGCAGATCCGGCTGCCCCAGGCGCAGTAAGAGACCGGCAACCGGTAGTACCGCGATGGGCAGCATGAGCGAGCGCCCCAGCTTCTGCAGGCCGCCCATGATATCGAGTCGCATGATCGTTTCTCCCACTCTTGTTGTTGGCCAGAACGTCGTTGTTCAGAATGTCGTTACATGAATGGCGGTGGTGTCAGGCCACGACCGGCGCATTCAGCCACGCCTCGACGCGCTCGCGTAGCGCGGTGCCGTCGTCCAGTTCCAGCCATGCCGGTAATTGTTCGTTGAGCGCACCAGCGTCGATGTCGCGCAATGCAACCTTGACCGCCGGCACGCGGCTTGGCTCCACCGAGAGTTCATCGATTCCCAGCGCCACCAGCACGGCCAATGCCATAGGAGCGCCGGCAGCAGCGCCGCACACTCCCACCGGACAGCGTCCGGCAGCGCCTTCGATAGTTATCTTGATCAGTCGCAGTACCGCCGGATGAAGCACGTCGAGCTGCGCCGCCAGGTCCGGGTCCTCGCGATCCATGGCCAGCGTGTATTGCGTCAGGTCGTTGGTGCCGATCGATAGGAAATCGGCTTCGGCGGCGAGGCTGGCCGCACATAATGCGGCTGACGGCACCTCGATCATCACTCCGAGCTGCGGCAGTCGACTCACGCCCAGTTCCTCGGCCAGCGTTTCAAGCCGTTGGCGCAACGCCCGCAACTCTCCGACGCCGCTGACCATCGGCAGCATGATGCGCAGCGACTCGAGTGGTTCGAGCGCCAGCAAGGCACGCAGTTGGCTGTCCAACAGGTCGGCCTGACTAACCCACAAACGAATGCCGCGCACGCCTAGCGCCGGATTAGCCACGCTGGGCAGCGGTAGGTAGCTGAGTTGCTTGTCGGCGCCGATATCCAGCGTACGTACGATCACTGGCTTGCCGCCCAGCGCATCGAGCGCGGCCTGATATTCATCACGCTGTTCGTCGACGCTCGGCGCGCTATCACGATCGAGGAACAGGAATTCACTGCGCAGCAGGCCGATACCGTCGGCGCCCTCCTCAGCGGCGATAAACGCCTCGGCACCGCCGGCGACGTTAGCGCATACCTCGATAGTGCGCCCGTCATGGGTCGTCGCCGCCTCTTTTGCCGCCTCGCGGGCGACGTCTTGGGCTTGCTCGCGCTCAGAGATACGCTCGCGCATGGCTTCCAGGCTGGCGCTATCCGGCTGCGGTTCGAGCAGGCCGCGTTCGGCATCGAGAATCGCCATTTCCCCTTCAGCCGATTCCAGAGCAGTGCCCATCGCCACCAGGCACGGCAGGCCCCGGGCACGGGCGAGAATCGCCACGTGCGACGTAGTACCACCCGCCACCAGACAGATACCCGCCGGTTGCTGAGCGGCCAAGGCCGTCAATTCCGATGGCGTCAGATCGTCGGCGATGACGATGGCGTCGGCCGGCACCCGTGGGACGCTCGGCGCCGAACCCAAGCACGCCATTACTTGGCGCTGTAGATCGCGCAGATCGGCAACTCGCGCCGCCAGCAGTTTATTACCGGTCGCCTGCAGGCGCGCCGCTTCGTCATCGAGAGCCTCCCTCCAGGCCTGCCCGGCGCTGCGCCCGTTGTCGATGTAGCCTTCGGCGGCATTATACAGCGCCGGATCGTCGAGCCAGGCCAGATGCGCCTCGAGGATCTCGGCCTCGCTGCGTCGTACGCTGCGCTTGGCTTGCTCCAGCGCCGCCTTGAGCGAATGACCGACATTCTGTAATGCCTCGTCCAACGCCGCTCGCTCTTGCGCCGGATCGTCGCTGGCTTGCGGTACCGTGGGTAATGCCGCCACATAATGATGCAGCGGCCCAACCGCGAGCCCTTGGCTGGCGACGAGCCCGGCCAACTGCCCTGCTCCGACCTCGGCAACAGGCTCGTCGGCAGCACGGGGCGCGGGATCATCGGCCTCGGCTTCGCTCAGCAGACGTTCCGCGGCATCCAGCGCCGCCGTGGTGCGTTCGCCACGCGCGATCAGCGTCACACGGTCGCCATCCATCAATTCCATGTTCATCAACCGGCTCAGGCTCCGCGCATCGACGTGCGTCTCGTCGTGGACGAGTTCGAGATCGACATTCTGTTCGTGGGCGATAGCGCGCAACCGGGCCGCAGGCCGCGCGTGCAAACCGGCCGCCAGGCCTATGGTCACCTCGCGGGTGGCCTGAGGACCCGATGCCGCGGGTGTATTCACGCCGGTCGTCTCTGTCGGCACCTCAAGACGCATGATCGCCTCGCCCTGGCGCACCGCTTCGTCGCTGTGCTGTGCGCCGGGAGGTGTCAGGTGCCAACCGGCCGGCTCGGCGATAATCAATGGTGTGATCAGGCTCATCGCCTGCTGGGCGATCCGGTCAGCATCGAAACGCAGCAACGGCGCGCCGGCCTCGACTCGCTGGCCTACCTCGACCAGCAGTTCGAGCCCCGCGCCGTCGAGATTGACGGTATCGAGCCCCAGATGAATGAGCAGTTCGACGCCGCCCGCACTGCGCAGCGTGACCGCGTGGGCGGTACGTGCGCAGTGTACGATCTCGCCGTCGCAGGGCGCGCACAAGGTATCGCCCAGCGGATCGATGGCCAGGCCGTCGCCGAGTGTGCCTTCGGCGAAGACCGGGTCGGGCACCGTATCGAGGGTGACGAGGACGCCGTCCACCGGTGCCTGGATGTCTAAGGATGAAGCCATGTTGCCTCCGGCGTTGTTGTTGTCAGAAAAGAGAATCGCAAAGCGCTCAGCGGGTACGGGTCACCTTCTTGAGATGACGTGGTTGATCGGGGTCGCTGCCACGCGCCACCGCCAGTTGGGCGGCCATGACGTAGAAACTCTGGATGACCGACAGCGGCTGCAGCGCCGCATGACCGGCATCGACGAGTGTCAGTTCACGCTGGGCAACGCCTTCGTCGGCGGCCAGCAGCACTCGTGCGCCGACGCTTTCAAGCCATTCGGCAAGTTCGAGCAGACCAGCCTGCTCGGGTCCTGGCGGGGCGAACACCAGCACTGGATAACCAGGGCCAATCAACGCCATCGGGCCATGCTTGACCTCGGCACCGCTGAACGGTTCGGCCTGAAGGGCGCAGGTTTCCTTGAACTTGAGCGCCGCTTCCTGAGCGACGGCCAACCCGGCGCCGCGCCCGACCACCATCAACTGGTCGACATCGCGCAGCGCCTCGATGGCTGGTGACCAATCTTGCGCTGCTGCGGCACGCAACCGTTCGGGAAGCGTTTCAAGAGCAGCGAGCAATGCGCGGTCCTGACGCCAGTGACCCAGCAATTGCGCACACGCGGATAGCGTCGCCAGGTAGCTCTTGGTCGCGGCGACGCTGCGCTCCTCACCAGCATGCAGCGCAATCTCACGATCGCTGACTTCGCCCAGCGGCGAACGCGGCGTATTGACCAGCGCCAGCGTCTGCGCCCCGCCAGCGGCCAGCGCTTTTTGGGTCTCGATCAAATCGGGGCTCTGGCCGGACTGCGAGATCGCCAGCGCCAGTTGGCCATCGAGCTTCCACGGCGCCCGCGCCAAGGTGGTGAGCGATGGCGGCAACGAAGCCACCGGAACCCCTCGGCTCTGCATGCATAGATAGGCGAAGTAACTGGCGGCATGGTCGGAGCTACCCCGCGCCACGGTGACTACACCGTGCGGATCGCATTGCCGCAGCCACTCGCCGAGTTCGATCAGCGGATGGGCGTTGTGGGTCAATTGAGCGGCGACACGCTCAGGGGCATCGCGCGATTCGCTGAGCATCATCGAACTCATGTTTCAACTCCTGGGCGCGTCGTTGGGGCGTCTTCGGGATCCTCGCCGGCCACGTGCTGGCCCTCGACATAGACACAGTCGACGCCCAGGTCGCGGTCGAGCACGACCAGGTCGGCATGACAACCATCGGCCAGCCGGCCGCGATCATGCAGGCCAAGAAAATCGGCAGGATGGCGCGATACGCGTTCGCTGGCCTCGGCAAGCGACAGGCCGATATCAACCAAGTTGCGCAGCGCCTGATCCATGGTCAGGGTGCTGCCGGCAAGCGTGCCGTCGGCGAGGCGCACCCCGCCCAGACACTTAGTCACGGCCTGCTCGCCGAGCCGGTACTCACCGTCGGGCATGCCGGCGGCAGCGGTCGAGTCGGTAACCGCATAGAGGCGAGGAATGCTTCTCAGCGCGACGCGAATCGCCCCGGGATGGACGTGCAACAAGTCGGGGATCAGCTCAGCGAAATCGGCATGCGCCAAGGCAACACCCGCCATGCCAGGGTGGCGGTGATGCAGGCCGGTCATGGCATTGTAGAGATGCGCAAACCCGCAGGCGCCATGCTCCATCGCTGCCACGCCCTGTTCGTAGGTGCCCAGGGTATGACCGAGTTGCACGCGCACGCCGCGCTCGCTCAAATGCCGAATCAAGGCGTAATGCCCGGAGAGTTCCGGTGCCAGGGTCACCAGCCGAATCGGCGCCAACGCGCACAGCGCGTCAACCTCGGCGATATCACCCGGCCGTGCGTAAGGCGGCTGGGCACCGAGCTTGCCAGGATTGAGATACGGACCTTCAAGATGCACGCCGAGTACCCGAGCACCCTCACCGAGTGACTGTTCCATCAAAGTACCGATCTCGCCGAGCACTCTGCGCACCGTGGCATCGGTATCGGTCATGGTCGTCGCCAGCAGGCTAGTGGTGCCGAAGCGCGCATGCGTACGTGCCAGGGTGGCCACGGCCTCGCCGCCTTCCATGGTGTCGGCGCCGCCACCGCCATGCACGTGCAGGTCGATAAAGCCAGGCACTATATAGGGCGCATCGTTGTCGGCCGGATCGACCGGCGTACCGTCAATGCGCGCGATACGTCCGTCGCGCCAGTGGATCTTGCCGAGGCGCCAGCCCTCGGGGGTCAGAATGTTGCCGTAATGCATAAGGGTACCTTCTATCGAGCCCGGTGAAGCTCGACCATGAAGTCGTAATAGTCGGTGCGGCAGTAAGTGATGGTGAGTTCCGCCGGTGTGCCGTCGGCGAGGTAGCCAAGGCGAGTGACCTTGAGCAGTGCATGGCCTTCGGGCACTTCGGCCAAGGTGGCGAGTTCGGCGTCGGCATTGACGGCCGTCAAATGTTGCAGGGCGCGCTCCACCGTCTTGCCGCGCGCTTCCAGCGTCGCGTAGAGCGACTGCCCGACGCCTTCCGGATCGGACAGTATCGATTCGGGCAAGCAGCTTTCCTCGACCGCCATCACCACGTCGTCGGCCAGGCGCAGACGCTTGAGGCGCGCCACCTGAGTGCCACCATGCAGCCCGAGACGCAAGACCTCTTCGGTACTCGGCATACCCAACTGGCGGGATAGCCATCGCGAGCGGGGCGTAAAGCCACGCTGCGTCAGCAACTCGGAAAAACTCGTCAGACGCGTCAGTGGCTGATTGAAGCGTGGCGCGATGAACGTGCCTGAACCGTGCGTGCGCCGAATCAGACCCTGCTCGGCGAGTCGTTCCAAGGCCTTGCGCGCGGTGATACGCGAAACCTCCAGCATTTCGGCCAATGCGCGCTCTGAGGGTAAAGCCTCACCGGCCTGCCAGGCCCCCGCCTCGATGGCATCGCCCAATTGCCGCGCCAGCTGATGATAAAGCGGCGTCGCCAAGTCGGGATCCAGCGTCATCTCAACAAAGCGTGGGTCCATGAAAACGGTCTCTCATTTCGGATTCTGAGTAACCAATATAGAGCCTCTTTAATACCAGTCAAATACCAATTGGTCTTGTAGTGGTATCTATGCCTAAGAAGAATGTGAAGAGGGAGGCGGAAGAGATAAGAAGGAAGAGAGAAGAGAGGGAAAAGAATGGAGCAATAGAGGGCAAGGCTGGTCGACGACAGCATCGCTCGGGCTTGATTACCGGCACCGAGAGCCGCATACAATAGTCATCGACAATACTGAGGAGAGCCCCATGAAGACGCTAGTGATCGGTGCCAACGGCCAGATCGGCCGCCAGTTCTGTGAACTCGCGCATGAGGCCGACGTGCCGATTCGAGCGATGATTCGCGATACGTCGCAGCAGGCGTGGTTCCAGGCGCGAGGCATCGAAACGGTGCTTGCCGATCTGGAAAGCAATTTCCGCCATGCTTTCTATGGCTGCGATCAGGTGGTGTTCGCGGCGGGATCGGGACCCCATACCGGCCCCGACAAGACGCTGATGATCGATCTAAATGGCGCGCTGAGCGCGGTCGATCTGGCTGCATCGCTGGGGATCGGGCGTTTCATCATGCTCAGCGCCATGCGTGCCGACAAGGTGCTCGAGGCCCCGGCCAAGCTGCGCCCTTACATGGCTGCCAAGCATGCCGCCGATGCGCATCTACGTGCGTCGCGCGTGCCTTACGTGATCCTCAAACCGGGCCGACTGACCAATGAGACCGCAACGCAACGCGTCACCACCGACATCGCCAACGCCGACGACAACCGTATTTCACGTGCCAATGTCGCGCATGCGTTGCTCGAGGTAATGCGCAACCGAGAATTGCGCCAACATGAGTTTTCCCTGCTCGATGGCAATACGGCGATTGATGAGGCGCTGTGCTGATCCAGCGCTCGGCAGGACATCGCGCTTATCCCCCGCTTTTCCCCGCCAGGCGTTGGTTGGCGAGGGATACACGAACCCGTATAGTATCGACTTACTCCCCCCAACCGAATGTGTCTCGATGCTGCAGAACAACTCCGCGCTTGCCCAGCTCAAGCAACAGATTCGTGAAACCACCCCGCGTGTTCAAGGGGTGATCAAGGCCACTGATCGCGGTTTCGGCTTTATCGAAACCGAGGACGGCACCTCCTATTTCGTTCCGCCCCCCGCCATGAAGCAGGTACTGCATGGCGACCGCGTCGATGCGCTGGTCAAGCAGGAGGGAGACAAGACCTCCGCCGAGCCCGATACGCTCCTCGAAGCGGGACTCGAGCGTTTCGTGGCGCGACTGGTCAAGCGCGATGGGCGCCTCAGTGTCGTTCCCGACCATCCGTTGATCAGCAACCAGTTGCGCGCACGCCTCAAGAACTCGCTCGACGAAAGTACGCTCGGTGACGGCGACTGGGTCGTGGCACACTTGGTGCGCCACCCGCTCAAGCCCGACGACCGCGGGTTCTTCGCCCAAGTCGACGAGCTCGTAGTCAAGGCCGACAACCCCGCCGTGCCGTGGCGCGTGACCCTGGCGCGCCATGCGCTGGAACAGGCGTCGCCGCAATTCGGCGAGCAGTGGCCGCTGCACGATGAAGGCCTCGAGCGCGAAGACTGGACTGCAACGCCCTTTTTCACCATCGACGGTGAAAAGACCCGCGACATGGACGACGCTCTGCACATCGAGACGCACGAAGATGGCTGGCGTCTCAGCGTGGCGATCGCCGATCCTACGGCATACGTCCGTGAGGGTGATCCGGTCGATCTGGAAGCGCAGACCCGCGCCTTCACCGTGTACCTGCCAGGCCAGAACGTCACCATGTTGCCGGAAACACTGGCCAACGAGCTGTGCTCGCTGAAGGAAGGCGAGGAGCGCCCGACCCTGGTCTGTACATTGGACATCCAGCGCGACGGCACCCTAGGCGACTATCGATTCTTCGCCGCCAATGTCCGTTCGCATGCACGTCTGGTGTACGACCAGATCTCCGACTGGCTGGAAGGCCAAGGCGATTGGGCCCCTGCCGACGAGGCCATGGCTACGCAGCTCAAGGCCTTGGCCGCGATGACCGAGGCCCGCAACGCATGGCGCCAGGAACACACGCTGGTGTTCAAGGACCGTCCCGATTATGCCTTCGACGTCGATGACGCGGGCAACGTGCTAGCGGTGCGTATCGAGGAACGCCGTACCGCTCAGCGCATGATCGAGGAGTCGATGATCGCGGCCAACGCCTGCTGCGCCGATCTGCTGGCTTCGCACGTGGGCCATGGCATCTTCAACGTGCATCAGGCGTTCGAGCCCGAGAAGGCCGATCAGGCGATCGAGTTCCTGGCCACCCAAGACATCAACGTGGAACGCGAACAGTTGCTGGAACTCTCGCGCTACCGCGAGCTGCGCCGCGCCCTGGAAGCACGCGAGGACGCCTGGCTCGACGCACGCCTGCGCCGTTTCCAAGGCTATACCAACATGTCCGCCCAGCCTGGCCCGCACTTCGGGTTGGGACTGCCGGCATACGCCACCTGGACATCGCCCATCCGCAAGTACGGCGACATGGTCAATCACCGCCTGATCAAGCGCGTGCTCAAGGGCGAAAGCGCACCCGCCGAGGCCAGCCAGGCATTGACCGAGCAGCTCACCGAGCGGCGGCGCCTGAATCGCATGGCGGAACGTGACGTCAAGGATTGGCTCTACGTGCGCTATCTCGGCCCCTCCGCCGAAAAAGGCGAAGTTTTCGACGCCGAGATCATCGCCATCAACCGTGGCGGCATGCGGGTTCGGCTCTCCGCCAATGGTGCCACGGCGTTCGTTCCGGCACCATTCATGCACAGTGAACGCGACAAGGTCGCCATCGACGACAAGGAAGGCCGTATCCAGATCGAGGGCCAGCCGCGCTACAAGCTCGGCGACAGCGTTCAGGTCGCACTGGCCGAAGCCGTCGAGGCGACACGCTCGTTGGTCGCACGTCCCGCCGCATGAAGCTGGCCATGTCTTGCGTCACCAGAAGTGGACGCAAGGCATGGCATGTGCCAGCGTAATCTCATGACAGCGCGGTGACATTCCTACGACAAGCCCGTCAGGGCCCGAGCGGTCACTCCGTAACCAACCGGGAAGGTTTCAAGGAGTCACGCTTTGCATATCACCGATATCACGATGTTTTACGCACCTGCCAGCGGTGGAGTACGAACCTACCTCGAGGCCAAACGCAACCGCTTGGCGACACTGCCTGGCGTGATATCCAGCCTAGTGATTCCCGGTACCCGCCATGTAGTCAGTGAGTCCATCCATGAAATTCCCGCGCCACCGCTCCCCTTCAGCCAAGGGTATCGCTTTCCCCTGAGGCGAGAAGGCTGGCGGCGCGAACTGATTCAGATGGCGCCGGATCTCATCGAGGCCGGCGATCCTTACGTCACCGCTTGGGCCGCGCTTGATGCCGGCCGGACCTTGGACGTCCCCATAGTGGGATTTTACCACTCCGACCTACCTCGCCTGATCGGCAACCGTCTCGGGAACTGGACGCGCATTGCCCTCAAACGCTATGTCGAAAACCTCTACCGGCATTGCAACCGTGTCCTCGCGCCGAGTCGCGTCATCGCCGATAGACTTAATGGCCTTGGCCTCGACAATGTCGCCCTGCAATCGTTGGGGGTCGACTTGCAGACCTTCTCGCCCCAGCACCGCCAAGATACCTGTCGCCAGCGCTTGGGCCTCGACGACAATACGCGCCTGCTGATCTTCGTAGGGCGCGGCTCGCGCGAGAAGAACCTGCCGGTTCTGTTGGAAACCGCACGGCGCCTCGGAAAAGGCTACCACCTGCTGTTGATCGGGCCGCAGATGCCGCAACGCGTTCCTGACAACGTCAGCGTCATCGGCCGCTACACGGCCACCGCCGATGTCGCCGAGTGGTTGGCCAGCAGCGACATGCTGCTGCATGCCGGTACTCAAGAAACGTTCGGTCTGATCGCCCTGGAAGCCATGGCAAGTGGCATTCCAGTCGTCGCGGCACGCGCCGGCGCCCTAGCCGAGAATGTGCCCCTGGGCTGCGGACTGCTTTGTGAACCCCACTCGGCGGACGATATGGCACGCGCCGTGCGCGAACTCTGCGCCAATGCGCCCGAGGAACAAGGGCGTCGTGCCCGCCTGCATGTCGAACGCCATCACGATTGGGATATCGTGGTCTCCAGCCTGATGAAGCATTATCGTGAATTGACCGGACAACGCGTCAACACGGAGGGCCTTCAGCATGGCTGATCGCCACCTTTCCCTCGTCCTGCACGATGTCGCGCCGGAAACCTGGCCCGACTACACCAACTTCTTGGCCAGGGTCGACGCCCTGGCACATCGACACGGTCCGATCCCGATCACCTGGCTGGTGGTACCCGATTTTCACCATCGCAGCGACTGCCGCCGCGACGGCGTCTTCCTCGAGCACTTGCAACGCCGCCGAGCCATGGGCGATGAATTGGCCTTGCACGGTTATTATCATTGCGACGACGCGCCCGCGCCGCGCACGCCTCGCGACTGGTTCATGCGGCGCTTTTACACCTGGGAAGGCGAGTTCTACGCTCTCGACGAAGATGAGGCGGCACAGCGCCTGGACAAAGGCATCGACCTCTTTCGATCACAGGGCTGGCCACTCACCGGCTTCGTGGCGCCAGCCTGGCTCATGAGCCAAGGGGCGCGGCGAGCACTGGCCCAGCGCGACTTTTGCTACACTAGCGACCCGCAACATCTGTATACGCTGCCCAGCTTCATGCGCCTCGAGGCGCCGGGGCTGGTATGGAGTGCCCGTAGCGCCTGGCGTCGTGGCCTATCACGCCTGGCCAGCGAAACGCAGCGCTGGCGTAGCCGCCAGGCACCGCTGCTGCGCCTGGGACTACATCCCGTGGACATGCGCCACGCCAGCGTTCAGGCATACTGGCTCGCGGTTCTGGAGCGCCTGATCCACGAAGGACGTCGCCCTATCACCAAGTACGATTGGGTGACGGGGCAACGCCGGAGGGAGCAGCACGCCGCATGAAGCGCCTGGTGATATTGCTTTTTATCGGGTTGGTGGCGGCCATCAGTATCCCGCTGTTATTCGGCGGGCGCGCACTTTTCGGTGAACTCGCCTCATTTCCCTTGCAGCAACTGGCGTTTATGCTGCTGCTGATCGTCATCTGCTGGAACGTCAATGCCTTGCGGCTTCGCTTGCTGCTGGCGGGACGCGCCGGACACCTCGGTCAGACGCGCGCAGTGGGCATCGTGATGTCTACCGAGTTTGCCATCTGCGCCACCCCCGGCGGCACCGGGGGCTTACTGACGCTCCTAGGCTTGCTGGCACGACGCGGCGTTCGGCCCGCGCAGGCTTCGGCGATCTTCGCCGTCGATCAGTTGACTGACCTGCTCTTCTTTCTTTCCGCGCTGATAGGCGTCGCGCTCTATGTCCTCATCGAGGCCATCGATCTCAACCTCGGCTGGCTGGTGGGCTTGCCATCGTTGCTGCTGGTGTGCGGCTTCATCCTGCTGTGGCTGGTCATACGCCACTATGGACGCCTGCTCCAGGTCACCGGCAACTGGCTCGAGCGGTTCAAGGTGCGCCGCAAGGCACGCTTCGGGTTCGCTCGCCGCCTGCTGCATTTCCGTAACGCCTTGATCGAGACGCTACGCCTGCCTCGTCTGACCTTGTTGTCGGTCTTCGCCCTGTGCTGCACCCACTGGATGCTGCGTTACAGCGTCCTGTATCTGGCCGTGCAGGGCCTGGATGCCCATGTCGATTGGGCTTGGACCTTCCTGGTACAAATGCTCTCCATGGCGGCAGGACAGTTGAGTTTTCTGCCTGGGGGCGCAGGCGGTGCCGAACTGACCTCCACTGCCTTGCTGGCGCCGTTAATCGGCAAGCAAAGCGCCGCTGCAGCGGTGCTCATCTGGCGCTTCGTGACCTACTACTTCTACCTCATCGCTGGTGCGCCGGTCTTCTTGGCGTTGGCGGGACGTGCTTTCGTCAAACTGCTATCCCGGCGTCGGTAGTCACTTGCACGTTTTTACGAACGGTCGCGTTTTCAAGAAAGGCAGCGAGCGCAGGCCGTTTGCATAAAGCACTTGAAACGACGAAGGGCATCCCCGTAGGGATGCCCTTCGTCATGCTCACTGGCCGGCGACCCATGACCCGCCGGGCCTAGAGGCGACTTACCAACCCGTCGCTGCCTTCAGCGCATCGCCGATCTCGGCGAGCGAACGCACGGTCTTGACGCCTGCAGACTCGAGCGCGGTGAACTTCTCGTCCGCCGTACCCTTGCCACCAGCGATGATGGCACCGGCGTGGCCCATGCGCTTGCCCGGAGGCGCCGTTACACCGGCGATATAGGAGACCACCGGCTTTGAGACATGCTCCTTGACGTATGCTGCGGCTTCTTCTTCCGCCGTGCCGCCGATCTCGCCGATCATCACGATGGCTTCGGTCTGCGGGTCCTTCTCGAACATCTCGAGCATGTCGATGAAGGTGGATCCCGGGATCGGGTCGCCGCCGATGCCCACGCAAGTGGACTGGCCGAATCCATGATCGGTGGTCTGCTTGACGGCTTCATAGGTCAAGGTGCCGGAGCGCGATACGATGCCGACCTTGCCGGACTTGTGGATATGCCCCGGCATGATGCCGATCTTGGTCTCGCCCGGCGTGATCACCCCCGGGCAGTTCGGCCCGATCAGGCACACGCCCAACTCGTCGCACTTGGCCTTGACGTCGAGCATATCGAGGGTCGGAATTCCCTCGGTGATGCACACGATCAGCTTGATGCCGGCATTGGCGGCCTCAAGGATGGAATCCTTGCAGAACGGCGCGGGCACGTAGATCACGGAGGCTTCGGCACCGGTCGTGTCGACGGCTTCCTTGACAGTGTTGAACACCGGCAGGCCGAGGTGCGTCTGGCCACCCTTGCCTGGCGTCACGCCACCCACCATCTGAGTGCCGTAGGCAATCGCCTGCTCGGAGTGGAAGGTCCCCTGGCCACCGGTGAAGCCTTGGCAGATGACCTTGGTGCTTTTGTCGATCAGGATACTCATTACTTGCCCTCCGCTGCTTTGACGACCTGCTGGGCCGCGTCGGTCAAGCTGGTAGCAGCGATGATGTTCAGTCCGCTGGAGGCCAATTTCTCGGCACCCAGCTCGGCGTTGTTGCCTTCGAGACGCACCACGACCGGCACGTTGACACCGACCTGCTCGACGGCACCGATGATGCCCTCGGCAATCATGTCGCAACGCACGATGCCGCCGAAGATATTGACCAGAACGGCTTTCACGGAATCGTCGGAGAGGATGATCTTGAAGGCTTCGCCCACGCGCTCTTCGGTGGCACCACCGCCAACGTCCAGGAAGTTGGCCGGCTGCCCGCCGTTGAGCTTGATAATGTCCATGGTCCCCATGGCCAGGCCGGCGCCATTGACCATGCAACCGATATTGCCTTCCAGAGCGACGTAGTTGAGTTCCCACGCCTGAGCGTGCGCCTCACGTTCGTCTTCCTGAGACGGGTCGCGCATGGCTTGCAGATCGGGATGACGATACAGCGCATTGCCATCGAGGCCGATCTTGGCATCCAGGCAGTGCAGGTCGCCGCTGTTGTTGATTACCAGCGGGTTGATCTCGAGCAGCGCGAGGTCTTTTTCTTCGAACAGCTTAGCCAGGCCCAGGAAGATCTTGGTGAACTGCTTGATCTGTGCGCCTTCCAGACCCAGGTCGAACGCCAGTTCACGCGCCTGGTACGGCTGAGCACCGACCAGCGGATCGACTTCGGCCTTGAGAATCTTCTCGGGCGTTTCTTCGGCGACCTTCTCGATTTCCACGCCGCCTTCGGTGGAGGCCATGAAAACGATACGCCGCGTGCCGCGATCGACGACGGCGCCCAGATAAAGCTCGTTGGCGATATCGGTGCAGTCTTCGACCAGGATCTTGGTGACCGGTTGGCCCTTCTCATCGGTCTGGAAGGTCACCAGGTTCTCGCCCAGCCATTTTTCAGCGAACGCCTTGGCATCCTCGACGCTTTCGACCAGCTTGACGCCGCCCGCCTTGCCACGGCCACCTGCGTGAACCTGGGCCTTGACGACCCACTTATCACCGCCAATCTTCTTGCACGCATCGGCAGCTTCTTCGGGGGTATCCACGGCGAAACCCTTGGACACCGGTAGACCATAATCGGCAAACAACTGTTTGCTCTGATACTCGTGAAGGTTCATCGTGTCATGCCATTGGTTGCATGTGACTCGAATGGTAGCGATGGCCTCGAGCTTTTACAGCCTCAGGCCACCGCTACCCCTGTTCGCTCCCGCCTAAGCGGGAGCGACGCGTCTCTACACTGAAACGCTCGTCGAAACGCTTATTTGCGCTTCTTGCGGTTGGCCATATGAATGGCGTGGCCATCCACCGCCAACGCCGCTTCGTGCACGGCTTCCGAGGTGCTCGGATGCGCGTAGCAAGTCAATGCCAGGTCTTCAGCGCTGGAGCCGAATTCCATGGCGATGACGCCTTGCGCGATGAGCTCCCCGGCATGTTGACTGATGATATGCAATCCCAGAACGCGGTCGGTTTCGGCATCGGCAATGACCTTGGCCATGCCTTCCGACGCATTGTTGGCCAGCGCGCGTCCGTTGGCCGAGAACGGGAAGGAGCCCGTCTTGACCTCGATGCCGGCGTCTTTCGCGTCCTGCTCGCTCATGCCAACCCAGGCGATTTCCGGGGCGGTATAGATCACGCTGGGGATAGCGTCGTAATTCATCTCGGCTTTGTGCCCGGCGATGATATCGGCGACCATCACCCCCTCTTCGGACCCCTTGTGCGCCAGCATTGGACCACGTACCACGTCACCGACGGCGTAGACACCCGGTACGTTGGTGCGGCACTGATCATCGACGAACACGAAACCATGCTCGTCGAGCTTGATACCGACATCATCGCTGAGAATGCCCTCGGTGTAGGGACGACGTCCCACACACACGATCAGCTTGTCGAAGGTCTGCTCCTGCTCGCCGTTAGCGTCGGAATACTTGACAACGACTTCCTTGTCCTTGATCTCGGAGCCCGTCACGCGAGCCCCCATCTTGATGTCCATGCCCTGCTTCTTGAACAGCTTCTGGCCTTCCTTGGCAATGTCCTGGTCGACCATCGGCAGGAAGGCGTCCATCGCCTCGAGGACCGTGACTTCACTGCCCAGGCGATTCCAGACACTGCCCAATTCGAGGCCGATGACACCGGCACCGATCACACCGAGACGCTTGGGCACCTCGTCGAACTCGAGCGCACCGCTGGAATCGACGATCAAGCCCTCGGTCAAAGGCGTCGGCGGGATATCGACCGGCACAGAGCCGGAAGCAATCACGATGTTCTCGGCATCATAGGTGGCCGTCTCGCCATCTTGACCGGTGACTTCGACCTGCTTGTCGGAGACGACCTTACCGGCGCCTTCCAGCGCCGTGACGCCGTTGGCCTTGAACAGCGCGCTGATGCCGCCCACGTTCTTGGCGATGACGCTTTCCTTGAACTCCTGCATCTTGGCGATGTTGGGGGTCGGCTCGCCCACCTCGATGCCGATCTCCGCGTAATGATCGCGGGCTTCGACAAACTTGTGAGAGGTTTCCAGCAAAGCCTTGGAAGGAATGCAGCCCACGTTCAGGCAAGTACCGCCGTGAACGGTCTTGCCTTCCTTGTTGACCCACTTCTCGACGCACGCGGTCTTCAAGCCCATTTGAGCAGCGCGAATGGCCGCCACGTACCCGCCAGGCCCGGCACCAATAACGATCACATCGAATTTATCGGCCATGAAATCATCCTGTTCGAATTCAGTTAATTAGTCGCAACACATTGTTCGGCGACAGCCATCACACGTCGAGCAAGAAACGTGCGGGATCTTCGAGCAGTTCCTTGATCGTGACCAGGAATTGCACCGCGTCCTTGCCGTCAATCATGCGGTGGTCATAGGAGATAGCGAGATACATCATCGGACGAATCTCGACCTTGCCGTCGACGGCCATCGGACGCTCCTGGATCTTGTGCATACCCAGAATCGCTGTCTGCGGCGGATTGATGATCGGTGTCGACAGCAGCGACCCGAAGATACCGCCGTTGGTGATGGTAAAGGTGCCACCCTGCATGTCTTCGATGCCGATCTTGCCGTCACGACCGCGCTCGCCGAAGTCGACGATGCTCTTCTCGACATCGGCAAGTTTCATGCTGTCGGTATCACGCAGCACCGGTACGACCAGGCCACGCGGCGTGGACACGGCGACACCGATGTCCTGATAGCCGTGATAGACGATATCGCTGCCATCGATCGACGCGTTCACGTCGGGGAAACGCTTGAGCGCCTCGGTACACGCCTTGACGAAGAAGCCCATGAAACCGAGCTTGGTATCGTGCGCCTTGAGGAAGGTTTCCTTGTACTGACTGCGCAGATTCATCACCGCACTCATGTCCACCTCGTTATAGGTGGTCAGCATGGCGGCGGTCTGCTGTGCCTGCACCAGACGCTTGGCGATGGTCTGGCGCAAACGGCTCATCGGCACGCGTTGCTCTGGACGATCACCCTCGACGGCGGGTGCCGGCGCTGCGGCAGCCTTGACGTCGCCGCCCTCGGGTTTGCCGCCCTCGGGTTTGGCGCTCTTCTTGGCGGAACTGTCCTTGACGGCCTTCTGGACATCTTCCTTGAGGATGCGACCGCCCTTGCCGGTGCCTTCGATCTTACTGGCATCCAGGTCATGCTCGGCGACCAGCTTGCGTGCTGCCGGCGCAAGGATCTTGTCACCGACCTTCTCATCACTGCCGGTGTCTTTCGACTCGCTCGCCGTATCGCCAGATGCGGAAGCCTCACCGCCCGCGGCATCACCGCCGGCGCCTTCGGCGAACAATGCGAGCACCGCTTCGGACTCGACCTGCTCGCCTTCTTGCACCTTGATCTCGCTGAGGGCGCCATTGGCCGGGGCGACGACTTCGAGCACTACCTTGTCGGTCTCGATGTCCGCAAGGATATCGTCACGCTTCACCGCTTCACCGACCTGCTTGTGCCAGGTGGCCACGGTCCCTTCCTGGACGGATTCCGGGAAGCTGGGCGCCTTGACGTCATACTGGTTGCCAGACGCCGCCGACTTGGCATCGTCGGACTTGGCTGCTGCCGCGTCCTGCTTCTCGCTGGTCTCTTCTTTTTTCTCTTTTTTCGAGTCCTCGGCAGGCTTTTCTCCGCCACTTTCACTCGCGGCGCCCAGCATTCCGAGCACCTGCTCAGAATCGCACGTATCGCCTTCTTCCACCTTGATTTCGGTCACGGTACCGGCGTCCGGTGCCACGACTTCGAGAACGACCTTGTCCGTCTCGATCTCGACAATCAGCTCATCACGTTCAACGCTATCACCGACCTTCTTGTGCCAAGTGGCGATGGTGCCCTCGGCAACGGATTCCGGGAAATTCGGCGCTTTGATCTCAGTAGCCATGTCGTTTCCTTAGTGTTTTCTCTCGATCCCGATGGAACGCCTCAGCCAGTAATGGCGTCTTCCACCAGCTGACGCTGCTGTTCAACATGGACGGACATGTAGCCGGATGCCGGTGCGGCAGATGCCGGACGCCCCGCAAACTTCAGATCGCGCCCCAAGCCTTCCTGCACCATATCGGCCACCAGACGCATGTGATGCTGGCTTTGATACCAGGCGCCCTGGTTGAGCGGTTCTTCCTGACACCAAACGACCTGTTCGAGGTTCGAATAGGTCTTGAAGACCTCGTACAGTTCTTCCTTGGGGAAAGGATAGACCTGTTCCAAACGCACGATCGCAACATCGTCGTTGCCATTCTCGGCACGATAGCTCACCAGATCGTAGTAGACCTTGCCCGAGCACAACACCACGCGCTTGACACTCTCCGTGTCGAGCTTGCCTTGATCCGGCAGCACCATTTCGAAGCGGCCATTGGCCAGATCTTCCAGCGTCGAGGTTGCTTCCTTGTGACGCAGCAGGCTCTTCGGTGACATGATCACCAGCGGCTTGCGCAGCGGACGAATCACCTGTCGGCGCAGAAGGTGGAATATCTGGGCCGGCGTGGTCGGCATGCAGACCTGCATGTTGTGCTCGGCGCACAGTTGCAGGAAGCGCTCGAGACGCGCCGAGGAGTGCTCGGGTCCCTGCCCTTCATAGCCGTGCGGCAGCAGCATGGTAAGCCCGCAAAGCCGTCCCCACTTGGTCTCACCGGAGGAAATGAACTGGTCGATCACCACCTGTGCCCCATTGGTGAAGTCACCGAACTGGGCTTCCCAAATGATCAAGGCCTTGGGTGTGGTCGTGGAATACCCGTACTCAAACGCGAGTGCCGCTTCCTCGGAAAGGAAAGAATCGCGGATGGTGAAATTTGGCTGGTCTTCCTTGATGTACTCCAGCGGCACATAAGTCGAACCGTCTTTCTGGTTATGCACGACGGCATGACGATGAGAGAAAGTGCCGCGTCCTGTATCTTGGCCCGTCAGGCGTATCGGATGGCCTTCATCCAGCAAGGTGGCATACGCCAGCGTCTCGCCGAAGCCCCAGTTGATAGCCAGATCACCAGCGGCCATCTTGCGGCGATCCTCGTAGATCTTGGCCACCTGGCGCTGTACCTCGACTTCCTCGGGGACTGCGCACATTTTGTCGGCAAGCGCCTGCATACGCGTCATGTCGATCGACGTATCGGCATCACCAGTCCACGTGTGCCCTAGATAAGGCGTCCAGTCGACGAATAGCTCGGTATTGGGCTCCTTGACCAGCGCATTGGCAACGTGATTGCCTGCCACAAGATCATCGCGATACTTCTCGACCATGGCGGCCGCTTCGTCGTCGCTGATCATGCCCTCTTGCACCAAGCGCGCCACATAAAGCTCACGCGAACTCTTGTGCGACTTGATCTTCTGGTACATCAGCGGCTGGGTGCCGGAAGGCTCGTCAGCCTCGTTGTGGCCGCGCTTGCGATAGCAGACGAGATCGATCACCACGTCCTTGTTGAACTGGTAACGATAATCGACGGCCACCTGGGTGGCATGCACCACCGCCTCGGGATCGTCGCCGTTCACGTGGAAGATCGGTGCCTGGACCATCTTGGCGATATCGGTGCAGTATTCCGTGGAACGTGCGTCATCGGCTCGTGATGTGGTGAAGCCGACCTGGTTGTTAATGACGATATGCACGGTACCGCCGGTCTTGTAGCCACGGAGCTGGGACATCTGGAATGTCTCCATGACCACGCCTTGGCCGGCGAGAGCGGCATCACCATGAACGACGATCGGCAGTACCTTGGCACCCTCGCCGTCTTCGCGGCGGTCCTGGCGGGCACGCACGGACCCTTCGACCACCGGCGTGACGATCTCGAGATGCGAGGGGTTGAACGCCAAGGCCAAGTGGACCTCGCCACCCTCGGTCATGACGTTGGAACTGAAGCCCTGGTGGTACTTCACATCCCCCGAGCCTTGCTGGATGACTTTCTTGCCGTCGAACTCGTCGATCAGTTCCGACGGACTCTTGCCCAGCAAGTTGACCAGCAGGTTGAGGCGACCCCGGTGCGCCATGCCGATAACGACTTCCTTGGTGCCATAGTTACCAGTGCGCTGGATGATTTCGTCAACCATCGGGATAAACGTCTCGCCGCCTTCCAGCCCGAAGCGTTTGGTGCCTGGGTACTTGGACGCGAGATAAGTTTCCAATCCCTCGGCAGCCGTCAAACGCTCGAGGATGTGCTTGCGCACATCGATGCTGTAGTCCGGCTTGGAGCGCACCGATTCGAAGCGTTGCTGCAGCCAACGCTTTTCGTCGGTGTCAACGATATGCATGAACTCGCAGCCAATGCTGCGGCAGTACGTCTTCTCCAGGACGTCGACGATTTCCTTGAGCGAGGCTTGATCCTTGCCCAGGAACAGCGAGCCGGTCTGGAAGGACGTCTCCATGTCAGCGTCGGTCAGCTGATGGAAGGAAAGATCCAGATCAGGAATTGGCGTCGGGCTGCGCAGCCCCAGCGGGTCGATATCGGCACGCTGATGGCCGCGAAAGCGGTATGCGTTGATCAGCTGGAGAACCTTGACCTGCTTCTTGTTCTCGCTGCTGTCGGCGACACCGGCGGCGGGTTTGCCACGCTGGTTTTGCGCCAACTGATAGAACTGATCACGAATCGGACTGAGAGGAACGTCGTGAGAGGGGGCGCCTTCCGGACGAGGTAACTGATCGAAATAGTTACGCCATTCGTCGGGAACCTCAGAGGGCTCGACGAGATATTGCTCGTAGAGCGCTTCCACGTAGTGGGCGTTGCCGCCGCTGACATGGGAAGTGCGCCACATCAACTCCATTATGCCTTCTTGCATTTCTTAATCACCCTATGCACTGATGGGTGTTCTTGGCGCTGGCACGCCCGGACGTGCCGGCGTCACTTGGGACCTGCGGGAACAGGTTGGCGTCACACGCGATGCTAGGGTCCACTTATCGTCAAAAGCCGGTGCGCAGGGCACCGGCTAACGGCGATCGTTGGACCGGCCTCCTGCGACGGCATGTCGCAGGAAGAAGCTTGTTGCCAATGATAACAAGCCACGCGGCGCGATTTAAGTGGCATTAGACAGTAACATCTCACGAATCTTGCCAATCGCACGCGTCGGATTGAGCCCTTTAGGACACACCGCCACGCAATTCATGATGCCACGGCACCGGAACAGGCTAAACGGATCCTCAAGCCGCGCCAGGCGCTCGCTCGTTGCGGTATCACGCGAATCGGCAAGGAAGCGATAAGCCTGTAGCAAGCCCGCTGGCCCCACGAACTTGTCCGGATTCCACCAGAAAGAGGGGCAAGCCGTAGAGCAGCAGGCGCACAGGATGCACTCATAAAGCCCATCGAGTTTTTCGCGCTCTTCCGGTGACTGCAAGCGCTCGGTGGCCGGCGCAGCGGTATCGTTTTGCAGATAAGGCTGGATGCTCTCGTACTGCTTGTAGAACATCCCCATATCGACCACCAGATCACGAATAACCGGCAAACCGGGCAGTGGACGCAGCACCAGCTTGTTGTCCTTGATCACCTCGGACAACGGCGTGACGCAAGCCAAGCCATTCTTGCCGTTCATGTTCATGCCATCGGAACCGCAAACCCCTTCGCGGCAGCTACGCCGGTACGCCATGGAACTATCCTGCTGCTTGATCATTTCAAGTGCATTGAGAACCATGATGTCGCGGCCCTGCGTGTCCAGCTCGAACTCCTGCATATAGGGCACGGAGTCGGTTTCCGGGTTGTAGCGATAAATGGATATCTGAAGCATAGACATCTTGGACAACCCCTTAGTAGGTGCGAATTTTCGGCTCGAAGGTCTCGACGGTCTTTGGCGCAAAGTTCACGTCACGCTGCCCAAGCCGCTTCTCGACCGGGAAGTACATGGAGTGCTTGAGCCAATTGGCGTCGTCGCGATCCGGATAGTCGTAGCGCGAATGCGCGCCGCGGCTTTCCTTGCGGTCCAAAGCGGAGATTGCCGTGGCTTCCGCCACCTCGAGCAGATTGTCGAGCTCCAATGCTTCGACACGCGCGGTGTTGAAGGCATTGGATTTATCGGCCAGATGCGCATTACCGATACGCTCGCGGAGATCGGCCAGTTTCTTGACGCCCTCCTGCATGGTGTCTTCCTGGCGAAAAACACCGAAATCGTTCTGCATGACCTCCTGAAGTTCTGCACGCAGCTCAGGAATTGCCTCGCCACCGCTCGATTCATCCCAGCGGTTGAGGCGGGCCATGGCACTGTCGATATCGGACTGAGCCGCCTCGAGGTAATCGACCCCCTCATTGAGCGCTTC
Organism: Chromohalobacter sp. 48-RD10; assembly: GCF_029889785.1. Classification (NCBI taxonomy): domain Bacteria; kingdom Pseudomonadati; phylum Pseudomonadota; class Gammaproteobacteria; order Oceanospirillales; family Halomonadaceae; genus Chromohalobacter; species Chromohalobacter sp. 48-RD10. Next base: position 403,418 of record NZ_JARANX010000001.1, read on the forward strand.
TTCGATGAACATGCCGGCGGCACGTCCGAAAACCACCAAGTCTAGCAGTGAATTGCCGCCCAGACGGTTGGCACCGTGCACGGACACACATGCCGCCTCGCCACAGGCGAACAGCCCGTTGACGATCTGATCGTTGCCATCGGCGTCCTGCATGATCGCCTGGCCGTGGACGTTGGTCGGCACGCCACCCATCATGTAATGGCACGTCGGCACGACCGGAATCGGGTCTGTGGCGGGATCGACATGGGCGAAGGTCTTGGATAGCTCGACGATACCCGGCAGACGCTTACCCAGAACCTCCTCACCCAAGTGATCGAGCTTGAGCATGACGTGGTCACCGTTTTCGCCACAACCACGCCCTTCAAGGATTTCCATGACCATGGCGCGAGCCACGACATCGCGGCCGGCCAGATCCTTGGCGTTCGGCGCGTAGCGCTCCATGAAGCGCTCGCCATCCTTGTTGATCAGATAGCCGCCCTCGCCACGACAGCCTTCGGTGACCAGGACTCCGGCCCCGTAAATACCGGTGGGGTGGAACTGCCACATCTCCATATCCTGCATGGAGAAGCCAGCGCGAAGCGCCATGCCGATACCATCGCCGGTATTGGTCAGCGCATTGGTCGTTGACGCGTAGATGCGGCCCGAGCCACCGGTCGCCAGCACCGTGGCCTTGGACTTGATATGCACGAGTTCACCGGTTTCGATGCACATGGCGATACAGCCCACTACATCGCCATCGGCATTTTTCACCAGGTCCACCGCATACCATTCATTCAGAAACACGGTGTTATTTTTCAGGTTGTTCTGATACAGCGTATGTAGCAGCGCATGGCCGGTACGGTCGGCAGCGGCACATGTACGCGCGGCCTGGCCGCCCTTGCCGAAGTCCTTGGACTGACCGCCGAAGGGGCGCTGATAGATGCGGCCGTTATCGAAACGCGAGAACGGCAACCCCATGTGTTCTAGCTCGAAAACCGCCTTGGGGCCTTCGGAACACAAGTACTCAGTGGCATCCTGGTCGGCGATATAGTCACCGCCCTTGACGGTGTCGTACATGTGCCAGCGCCAATCGTCATTGGGATCGGCGCTGGCGATGGCGCAGGTGATGCCGCCTTGGGCGGAGACGGTGTGCGAGCGCGTCGGAAAGACCTTGGAAAGCACCGCGGTCTTCTTGCCGGACTTGGCCAGCTCGAGCGCGGTACGCAGGCCGGAGCCACCGCCACCGATGATGATTGCGTCGAATGTCAGGCTACGCATATTGGACATGGATTAGGCTCCCCAAAGGACTTGAACGCCCCACACCAGAAAAACAAAGATGGCCAGCATGACGACCGCTTGAAATGCAAAGCGTGCACCCGCCTGCTTGAGATAGTCGGTGGACACCGTCCACAAGCCGACCCATGCGTGCGCCGCGATGGAAATAAAGGCCAGCAGAGAAAAGATGCGCATCCAGGTCTGCGAGAAGAGACCGCTCCACGTGGCGTAATCAAGCCCCGGATGGAACAGTAGATACAGGACCATGAATACGGCATAGACTGCCAGAATGATGGCCGAGACTCGCTGGATCAGCCAATCGGACAGGCCGCTACGACCGAGGTTCGTGATATTGGTTACCATACCCAGACTCCTGCCAGAACCACCAAGATGGCACTGATCACGACCGTGATCTGCGCCTTGCGATATCCGCCCTCGAGATCCACGCCAATACCTGCATCCATCAGCAGGTGCTTGATGCCGGCCACGAAGTGGAAGCCCAGCGCCGAGAGCAATCCCCAAGCAATCAGTTTGGCGAGTACGTTGTTGGCGAGGGTGTCACGCACTGCTTCGAATCCTTCGGGAGACGACAGTGACGCGTCGAGGGCCCAGAAACCGAAGATCAATCCCACGAAGAGGATGACACCGGTAATGCGGTGGGCAATGGAGGTCAATGCGGGAAGTGGAAATTTTATAGTCGTCAGGTCTAAGTTTACGGGTCTTTTGCTATTCACGGCTCATCACACTCTCTTGGCCCGCCAGCGGCTAGGGCTGTACCCGGTGCGGGCGGTGGTTTGAGGGGGAGGCCTTGGTCGAGGGCTTACATGACCAAGCCATGCTCCTGCCAGTCGCGCGGGTTAAGATTATAAGGACCGGGGGATGTCATGACAAATGAGATAGCCCTTGCAGCCATCCGCATGGACGCGTCAAATAGGGTAACACTTCCGGGTGAAAACCTTGCTCGCCCCCTTTCTATCGCCACGTCAGGACACACCATGCGCGGCGGCGCCATGGTCACAGGCGCCCTAGGCCCAATTGACAATCCACCGCGTGGTTCTATAGTAGGCGCATTATTTTCGCTGGCATGGCAAGCAAGACAAAGACTTAGGTATAAAGAGGAGGCCATAATGGCTGACAGGAAAGCGCAGTTGACGGTAGAAGGGTTGGACAAGACGATCGAGTTCCCTGTCTACTCCGGCACCGTCGGGCCTGATGTGATCGACGTCCGCGGCCTGACCAGTGAAGGTCTGTTCACATACGACCCGGGCTTCGTCGCCACCGCCTCCTGCGAATCAGGCATCACCTACATCGATGGTGCTGCAGGCGTTCTTCTCCATCGCGGCTACCCCATCGGCCAACTCGCCGAGCACTCCAATTACGTCGAACTCTGTTATCTACTGTTGTTCGGAGAGCTCCCCAGCAAGGCACAATACGACGACTTCGCGGCCACCGTGAGAAATCACACCATGGTCCACGAACAACTCGTCAACTTCTTCAAGGGCTTCCGTCGCGACGCTCATCCGATGGCGATCCTGTGCGGCGTCGTCGGTGGCCTGGCCGCCTTCTACCACGACAATCTGGACATCACCAAAGAAGAAGAGCGCCGCGTCAGCGCGATTCGCCTGATCGCCAAGATGCCGACCCTGGCCGCAATGTGCCACAAATACAACATAGGCCAGCCATTCAATTATCCGCGCAATGACCTGGATTACGCGGAGAACTTCCTCTACATGATGTTCGGCAACCCGTGTGAAAGCTACGTGGTCAACCCGGTTTTCGCCAAGGCCATGGACCGGATCTTCATGCTGCATGCCGACCATGAACAGAACGCCTCCACCTCGACGGTTCGTCTAGCAGGTTCGACCGGTGCCAACCCCTTCGCCTGCATCAGTGCCGGCATCGCCGCACTATGGGGTCCGGCTCACGGTGGTGCCAACGAAGCCGTGCTCAACATGCTCGATGAGATCGGTGATGAGTCCGAGGAGAACATCCAGCGTTTCATCGACCGCGCCAAGGACAAGGATGATCCGTTCAAGCTGATGGGCTTTGGCCACCGCGTCTATCGCAATTTCGACCCGCGCGCCAAAGTCATGAAGGAAACCTGCGACGAGGTGCTGGGCGAACTCGGCATGGCTGACGACCCGCAGCTCAAGATCGCCAAGCGGCTCGAGCAGATCGCATTGGAAGACGACTATTTCATCGAGCGTAAGCTCTATCCAAACGTCGACTTCTATTCGGGCATCATCCTCAAGGCGATCGGCATTCCGACCAACATGTTTACCGTCATCTTCGCCATGGCCCGTACGATTGGCTGGACTTCCCACTGGAACGAGATGATCAGCGGCAGCTATCGCATCAGCCGCCCGCGTCAGCTCTATATAGGTCATTCCCAGCGGGACTATCCAACCAAGTAACTTGCTAGCCACAACCCAACCGAGATACTCCCGGACAGGTTACTGCACGCAAGCATCACGGACCGCCTTCAGGGCGGTCCGTTGCGTTTGACTCCGCGTCTTCCCGCCCCTAAAACCTCCCGCTCCCACAGCCTTGTTCTTCTGCCCCTGACGCCGCTGGGCGTTTTCCACACTTTCTGTGGATAAACCTGTTCAAAACCTTTCGGTAGTTCGCCAGGAACACCATGACAAGGCGGTTACGCTCAAATCGGTTAATTTTTAACCTTCTATAAGTGATTGAAAAATCGAATATTTTTCAATAGCGCGCAGCATGAGGGGCCTCATCCGGCGTTATACACAACACGAAAAGGGTTACGACACGGCAGTGGACAAAATTCCGGAGGTGTCAAGGGGAAAAACGTATAAAAACGTCTAATGGCGAACGAGAAGCAGACACAAAAAAAGACGCTTCAGCGTCTCTGATATCGCCACTACTGTGGGCAAGGGTGGCGTCCCATAGGGGGTTTGAACCCCTGTTACCGCCGTGAAAGGGCGGTGTCCTGGACCACTAGACGAATGGGACGCATTGTCTTGATGCTTGGTGGAGCCTAGCGGGATCGAACCGCTGACCTCAACACTGCCAGTGTTGCGCTCTCCCATCTGAGCTAAGGCCCCGCGCTTCAAGACGGTGCGTAGAATACTGATAACGCCGAGATTCGTCAATAGCTGTTGAGAAGGAAGAAGGAAGAAGGAAGAAGGAAGACAGTCTCTGGAGTTTTCTTCCCTCTTCCAGGCGCGCAGCGCCGCTCTTCCAGCTCCGGGCGAAGCCCGGGAGCTTACAGCTCCCGATATTCCTTCTCGAAGCGTTTGGTCTGCTTCTTGGAGATACCCCCCAGCACCTCGATGGCATGGCGCAAGCGTGCCCGTGTCATGTCCGAACCGAGAATCGCCATGGCATCCAGCACCGAGGTAGAAGTCGCGCTCCCCGTAACGGCGATGAAGACCGGTGCCAGAAACGCTTTCATCTTCATATTGAACGCCTCGGCCAGGAACTTGACCTCGTCGAGCAAGGCTTCCTTGTGCCAACTGGAAACGCCTTCCAGTCGCCAGGTCAAAAACTGCAGTAACTTGAGCAAGTCCTCATTCTCGAGCTTAATGCCCTCGAAACTGGACGCCTCGAGCGGCGGCACCCCCGAAAAGAAATGCCCGGCCAACGGCATGACATCGGAGAGTGTCGAGATTCGCGGACGTACCTGCGGCAGAATTTGACTGACGTACTCTTCATTGAAGGCCCACTCTCTCAGGGCCTGCAGCAAGGCAGCATCGTCCAGATCCTCGCGGATATAGACCCCATTGAGCCAAGTGAGCTTCTCTAGATCGAACACCGGCCCCCCCAGCGACACACGCTGGATATCGAAGTTTGCCATCATCTCTTCGAGGGTGAATTTCTCGCGGTCGTTGGGCATGGACCACCCCATGCGGCCCAAATAGTTGGTCACCGCCTGCGGCAAAAAGCCCATGTGCCGATAATAATTGATCGAGGTCGGGTTCTTGCGCTTGGACAGCTTCGACTTGTCCGGGTTGCGCAGCAATGGCATATGGCACAGCGTCGGCATCGACCAACCGAAGTACTCATACAGCAGCTTGTGCTTGGGTGCCGAGTTGATCCACTCCTCACCGCGCATGACATGCGTGATGCCCATCAGATGGTCGTCGACGACATTGGCAAGGTGATACGTTGGCATGCCATCAGACTTGAGCAGGATCTGGGCATCGACCTGCGCCCAATCGACTTCGATCTCACCCCGCAGCATGTCGCTGACGATGCAACTGCCCTCGCTGGGTACCTTCATGCGCACCACGTAAGGCCACTGTTCGCGCTCGCGACGCGCGACTTCTCCATCGCTAAGCGCCAGGTCGGCGGGCTTGAGCGCCAGGTGCAGCCCCGCCGCCTTGCGTGTCTCACGCAGCTCATCGAGTTCCTCGCTGGTCCGATAGCACTTGAACGCATGCCCGGTGTCGAGCAACTGCTGTGCATATTGCGTATAGATGTCGACACGCTCGCTCTGCCGATACGGGCCATGAGGGCCACCGATATCCGGACCTTCATCCCATTCGAGCCCCAGCCAGCGCAGAGAGTCGAGGATCATCTGCTCCGACTCGGCCGTCGAACGCATCCGGTCCGTATCCTCGATACGGAGGATGAACTGCCCGCCGTGCTGACGCGCGAAACATAGGTTGAACAGCGCGATATAGGCCGTGCCGACATGGGGATCGCCGGTCGGCGACGGCGCAATACGTGTACGTACGGTCATGAAGTTCCCGATCATTGGTGACTGACGATGGGGGACATTATACGCATGCACCTCCCCGGCATCAGCACCGTCGACGTCTTCTTCACAAGGCCAGGTGCTCGCGAAACCACTCCGTAATGAAATCCAGGTAGGCGCGAGTCTTGTCAGGCAGGTATTTGCGCGAACGAAACAACACCAACATGCTGCCGTGCTCATTCCAATACGGCTGCAAGAGTGGGGTCAGCTGCCCCTCCTCCACTGCCGCGCGCGCCGCGAATGTAGGCAGATAGGCCAAGCCAAACCCCGCCTTTGCCGCTTCGACCACACCCAGCAGATTATTGATTACCAGACGCGAATTGGGCTCTATATCCAGCGGCTGTCCATTGAGCGAAAAGCGCCAGTGAGCACCTAGGTCGTAATTGCCGTAGAACACTGTATCGAACTCGGCGATGTCCTTGGGATGCAGCGGCCGTCCGACACGGGCCAGGTAATCCGGCGCGGCGTACAAGCCATAGACCACCTTGCACAGCGGGCGCGATACCAGGCTCGATGGCGGCATCGGCCCCATGCGAATGGCCAGGTCCACCGAGTCGTCGATGGGCTCGAATCGCTGATCCTCGAGCAGGATTTCCACCGACATCTCGGGATAGCGGCGCATGAAGGCGGTGGTCGGCTCTGCCAAGTACATAAAGCCGAAGCTCACCTGGGCACTGACCTTGAGTTGCCCCCGAGGTTGCGACGTCACCGACTGGACCTGCGCCTCCGCCGTCTGCAACTCCTCGATGACCCGCAACCCATGCTCGTAATAGATCTGTCCAGCTTCCGTAAGGCGCAGCGAACGCGTCGAGCGATTGAGTAGACTGACGCTTAACTCATCCTCGAGTGCAGCCACACGCTTGGAAGCCAACGACTTGGAGATACTCAGACGCCGCGCCGCGGCGGTAAAACTGCCCGCACGAACGACCTCGACGAAGACACGCAATGCATCCAGTGTCGTCATGTTGAAGATACTCCGACTACCAGTTTCCAATTTAGAAACACTAGTTTTCGATTGTACCCTCTTATTACGCAAAGGCCGACTGCCTATAATGGCAGCGCTCGGGCAGGCGATGTTTCGCTCCCGACACGCGTGGTCTTTTCTCAGCGAAAGTGCCACGCGCACGCTAACGGCGTCAGGCAGCTTCGGCTGTCCTGTGCCGTGTGGCATCTTCAGTGAAACGAGCTTTTCTTTGCGCCACCAGGCTGTTCTCCGGAACGGCCGGCGCTCTTTTCTTCCTCATTCTATCCTTCCCCATGCTGCAACACGGTTCCGGCATGCGCACTGCATTCTGGTCATAACCCCCAACCCGAAACATACTTTGGTATTGGCTGGATATGCTAAAGCGTTAACCTCATGGCGAGATGTCTACATGGACGCACTGGGACCCCGAATCAAGCAGCTAAGGATATACGCCGGCTTGAGCAAGGCCGCCTTGGCCAGACGTGTCGGCGTATCGGACGTCACGATTTCCTATTGGGAATCCGGCACCATCAAGCAGGTCGGACATGAGCGACTCATCGCGCTGGCCAACGCGCTGCATTGCTCACTCGAACGACTACTCGAAGATGGCAATGCCGTCGCCACACCCACGGCCTCTCAACGTATCACCGAGGACGCACCCGGCAGTGCCCCCCTATTGGCACTACATGCCATGCCTCCAGTGCCGTGGAAAGCTCACACGCTCGCGGTCCCTCTCCCGACCTCGGGCACCGCCATCGATACCCTCGTTCGGGGATGTTACCTAGTGACGCCGGGCGCAGGCGAGACATTCGCCTATCTCGAGGAAGGCGATATCGCTGCCATTCTTCCCACCTCGCAATTCCGGCAGGAAGGGCTTTACCTGATCGACTGGCGGCATGCACTCACGATCCAGCATCTGAGCCAGCCTGAACCCGAGACGTTGCGCATCGCCGATCCTGCGCACCACACTACTGTCGATCCAAACCAGCCCTTCCCCTTTCATATCGCGGGGCGCCTTCAGGCTCGCTGGAAACAACGTGACGACAGCGATTGACGCCACCCGGCAGACTTTTCTGACCGTCTCAGGGATTTAATGGATCACATCTTGGTCCATACTAATGCATACCTCATCAACGGGAGGCCGCATGATAAAAGCCATTCTGCTGGTGACACTGTTCGCCCTGGCATGGTCGGTACTGGCCGATGACCCTGGCCAGCACGACTCGCTCAACGACAGTCGACAGCGCAATCAACTGCAACGTGACGTCAGCAGCGACCGCGCCACCACGATCGAACGTCGCCAGTCGCTGAACCGCAGCGAACACCGCGATGAGCGTTTCGACGAGCGCCAGCGGCAAGAGCGTCAACTCAAGCGCTCTCAGCGCCGTTTGGAAGACTCGCAACGCGAGCTTAGAGATCAGCGCAACCAATCGCCCTGATACAAAAAAGCCCGACCAATCCCGGCCGGGCTTCCGTACAAATCTGCATTTCCTTGCAGTCATGACGGACTTCCTGTCCGTGCCTCCGTGCTTACCTAGGTGTCCTTTTTACCTAGCTTCCTTGCTTTCCGCCCTTCCGTGGCGGACATGATCAGCGTGGCAGAAGAATTTCAGTAGTCAAAATAACCTGAATTAAACAACCCCAATTTAATGTTATGTCTCGGAAAGTAAGAGAGTATCAATACAAGATCTACTGCTCTTCAAGTATCAATACGCCAGTAAGGCTAGAACAGGCATCGCCTTGACTCTCGCCGTCGATCCCCATGCAGCGCATCGCTATCCTCGACAGTCTAAGCCCTAGCCTGACAGTAGAGACTATGAAATCATAAGCACCCTATATATTGGAGAACATCATGCAGTATGCAAAATATGGCCGTGTAGCTTTAGCGATCATAACTGTGGGTATTCCCCTTTTGTCGACAATGGCCTCAGCCTCCAGCGAAGAAGCTTGGAGCGACTTCCGTGCCAACGTCGAAAAAACATGTCGTGCCGCCGCAGCTGACAGCTTCAATGTCGAAACGATTGCAGTGGATCCCTTTGGCTCCAAACACTTCGGCCTTGCCCGCCTGACCGGACATGAGCGCGGCACCAAGAAGCGCTTACAAATACTATGCGCCTACGATAAGCAGACTCAGCAAGCTGAAATCGGCGGCCCCATGGATATTAAAACGGACATGCAGGCAGGCAAACGTCAATAAGGCAATTAGATGTCGGGACCCATGTGCTATTCGCTGGTCAGGTCGGCGATCCGGACCCAAGCGATGCGGACCTGAGCAAGATATGAGACGCTGCTCTCCCTTCGTCGGCGCTTCCTGATCGTCGCCAAAGTAAACCTCCCAGGTACCGAATCGAAAGCACTGCGAGTACCAAATGAGTACCAGCATGGTTCGAAAAACCTAACCAAAACACTGTAAATATGAACAGTTATGAGTGATAACGCAACTGCTCCAACCGGCATGAGTACTGGCACCAAGCACCGCAATCTGGATAGGACTTTCTCCGTCGCCCCGATGATGGATTGGACGACCCGCGACTACCGCGCGTTTGCCCGTACACTGACGCGTGAGGCGCTGCTGTATACCGAAATGGTCACGACCGGGGCGATTCTGCATGGCTCTCCGCGCGAGCGCTTTCTCGGGTATAGCGACGTGGAGCATCCGGTGGCGCTACAACTAGGCGGCAGCGATCCTGCTGCACTGGCGGAATGCGCCGCCATCGCCGAAACCTGGGGCTACGATGAAGTCAATCTGAACGTCGGTTGTCCCAGCGATCGGGTACAGAACAACCTGATTGGTGCCTGCCTCATGGAGCACCCAGGCAAGGTGGCGGCGGCGGTCCGTGCCATGCAAGCAGCAGTTTCGATCCCGGTCACGGTCAAGTGCCGCATCGGCATCGACGAACAGGACGAAGACGCCGACCTGGCGCACTTCATCGAGCGTGTCGCTGATGCCGGCTGCGAGGTCTTCATCGTGCATGCCCGAAAGGCCTGGCTCGAGGGGCTCTCGCCCAAGGAAAACCGTGACGTGCCGCCGCTCAATTATCCACGCGTGCATCGTCTCAAGGCGCAGTATCCCGACCTTCATATCGGCATCAACGGCGGTATCAAGACGCTGGACGAGTGCCAAGCGCAGCTCGAGAAGGTGGATAGCGTGATGATCGGGCGTGAGGCGTACCAGAATCCCTGGCGACTGGCCGGTATCGATGCCGCCATCTACGGCGGCACCTCGCCCGTGAGTAGCCGCCATGCGGCCGCGCGTGCTTTCCGGCCCTACATCGCCGAACGCTTGGCAGAAGGGGCCAAGCTCAACCACGTCACCCGCCACCTGCTCGGCCTGTTCCAAGGCTGCCCCGGCGGGCGTCAGTTTCGGCGTCACCTGTCGGAAAATGCCCATCGCCACGGTGCCGGGCTGGAGGTTTTCGACGAAGCATTGGCCAAGGTGCGCGAGCTCGACACCGCAAACGCCGTCGCCTGAGCTGACGCAGTGGGCCAGGCTATAGCTCCTGGCGGGTCTCGAAATCGGAGTGGAAGGTTTCAACGGCGTTCTCAGCCTCTTCGATTTCATCGAAGCGCGCCACATGAAACAGTGCTTCGCCCTCATTGGCGAGCGGCAGATTGCTCATGCCAATGACGATACCATCGGCGTTGGCGAGCACTTCCTGCTCGGCATTACCGAACGGATCGGCAACGCGTCCCAGCACATCGCCCCGTGCAACGCGTGCGCCCAACCGCGTCCGAGGCCGCAGAATGCCGTCGCTGGGCGAGCGAGCCCAACTCGAGCCATTGGCGACCTCCGCCACTGCAGGCGCATGACGACGCCGATCGGTGGGGAGCATGCCCAGCAAACGCATCACGCGCTGCACACCTCTTACCCCCGGCGCGATCGCCCACTCATCGAAACGCAGCGCCTCGCCAGCTTCATAGGTCAGCACCGGCACATCACGTGACTGCGCATATTCCCGCAGACTTCCCTCGCGCAACTCGGCATTGAGAATCACCGGCACCCCAAGCGCCTCGGCCATGGCCTGGATCTCAGGTCGATTCTGGAGCTGTGCTCGCACCTGCGGAAGATTAGTGCGATGAAGTGCCCCGGTATGCAAATCGACGATGTGTGTCGCCAAGTCGACGATCTGCTCGCGAAACAGCGACGCGACGCGCGAGCCCAGCGATCCGACCTCACTCCCCGGAAAGCAGCGATTCAAGTCGCGTCGGTCGGGCAAGTAACGCGTCTGCTGCACGAAACCGAAGACATTGACGATCGGCACCGCGATCAACGTGCCCCGCAAGCGCGATAGCGACGCCAGCCTAAGCATGCGACGCACGATCTCGACGCCGTTGATTTCGTCACCGTGGATGGCCCCGCACACCAGCAGCACCGGTCCTGGTTGACGGCCATGAACGACCTCGACGGGAATATGCAGCGGTGCATGGGTGTAAAGCTTGGCCACCGGTACATCGATCTGTGCCCGGCTGCCGGGCGGAATACGCGTACCGGCAAGTTCGAAGGGAGCGCGAGCCATGCGTGTTCCTATACCGTAGATGGCGGATTCTTTATACCCGCCATGGCGCCTCATGAGGCCAAGTCATGCAAGCGATTCTTATTTTAGCCGTCACTGGAGGGCCCTGACCTCTCCCAGACCGTCACCTTAGATACGCATGCGTCGATGGCGATATAGCCACGCGATATCACTCGCAAACGAGTACATCAGTAATACCAGCGCCAGACCCACACAGAGCATGGCCCAGAGGGGGGAGACGAACGGCAGCAGCGCCACCAACAGACTAGCGACTTGCCAGACACATATCAGCTTGCGGCGCCGGCTCTGGGGCAACGGTCGACGCAACCATGTCCATGCATACCCCGCCGCTACGAAGGTGTAACGCATGGCGCCCACTACCAGCACCCACCCCCCGAGCTTGTCGAGCACGATGAGCGCGCAGCACAGTACAGCGATGAAGAAGGCATCCAATTCCATATCGAAGCGGGCCCCGAAGGCAGTGGCGGATTGCGTCTGCCGGGCTACCCAGCCATCAAGGCCATCCAGGCACAAGGCCAACAGTGCCAGCCCTGCCATTTCCAGTGCATGGCGCTGCATGAAAGCAGGAAAGGCCATACTGCCGGCAAGCAATGCGATCAGCACTCCCCGCAGCAGAGTCACGCGATTAGCCCAGCCCAACCAGCGCCGTGCCGCCGGCCATGCCCAGAGGATGATCAGCGCCATGCCCAAGTATACCCCCCCTACCGACCAGCCAAGCCCCACGGGTGCTGTCAGGTGCCACTGCACGGCCTCTACCAGCACTCCCACAAGGCATAGACCTAACAGCAGTTCAAGGACCGCCGGCAAACCATGCACCAAGGACGGCTTGCGACCAGTAATATGGGGTGAGGTGGAACGCATGCCCTTTCTCCGAAACTTTCTGGTCTCACTATGGCAGAGATACCGATGCTCAGCGCTATTTTCACTACGCTGATGGCACTCACGACTGGAAATAAAGTGGTACAGAAAAGCAGATATGTACAATACCTGTACATGAATGATGTCATGGACGATACTCAAGGTGAATAAGGAGATTTGCCATGCTCGCAGCGAACGCCCAGGCTTTCTGGATACAGGCACCGGGGCACGGTGAGATCAAACAGCACGCCTTGCCCTCCCGCCAAACGCATGAGCTGTTGGTCAGAACACGCTACAGCGCCGTCAGCCGCGGAACCGAAAACCTCGTTTTTCAAGACAAGATCCCGGAGAGCGAATATACACGCATGCGTGCGCCTTTTCAGGAAGGGGATTTCCCGGGGCCGGTCAAATATGGCTATGCCAACGTCGGCGTGGTCGAGGAGGGACCGGAGGCCTGGTGCGGCCGCGAGGTCTTCTGTCTCTATCCTCACCAGACACGCTATATCGTTCCCATCGAGGCCGTCGTTCCCCTACCCGAGGATCTTCCCGCCACACGCGCGGTCCTCGCGGCCAACATGGAAACCGCCGTCAACGCTTTGTGGGACGCCGCCCCACGCGTCGGCGACCGAATCAGCGTTATCGGCGCCGGCGTGGTCGGTAGCCTGGTCGCCTGGTTGTGCCAACAGACTGCTGGCGTGCGCGTTCAATTGCTCGACATCGATGCCGGCAAGGCCGAGCTGGCCGCTGAGCTTGGCCTGCCCTTTCGTCATCCACACGATGCCGAGGATGAACAGGACATCGTGATCAACGCTAGCGGCAATCCGCACGGCCTACGCAGCGCCCTGACACTGGCGGGATACGAAGCGGAGATCATCGAACTGAGCTGGTTCGGACGCGACGAGGTCACACTACCCCTCGGCGAGGCTTTTCACTCTCGGCGGTTGACGCTGCGTGCCAGCCAGGTCGGCGGTGTCTCGCCAGCGCGACGCGCGCGACGCAGTCATGCCCAGCGCCTGCAACTGGCTCTGACGCTACTGCGCGACGCCCGCCTCGATGCCTTGATCGACGCTGAAAGCGATTTTCAAGACTTACCCACCACCTTGGCACGCCTGAGCGACGCGGATCGCCCGGCACTGTGTCATCGCATACGCTATTCGTGACGCTATCGCCAGGCGGTGGCGCCCGTGTTACACGCATAACCACTAACACGCACAACCGGTAATACACATAGTCGGCAATACAACAGGAGTCACACGGATGTTCAGCCTGACGGTTAGAGACCATTTCATGATCGCGCACAGTTTCAACGGCGAGGTCTTCGGCCCCGCGCAACGCTTGCACGGTGCCACCTACGTGGTCGATGTCGCCTTCAAGCGCCCCGAGCTCGATCGCGACGATCTCATCGTCGATATCGGCCTGGCCAGCCAGACGCTGTCCCGCATTCTGGGCGATCTCAATTTCAACAACCTCGACGACGTGCCCGAATTCCAGGGCCGCAACACGACCACCGAGTTCATGGCCAAGGTGATTTTCGAACGCCTCGCCCACGCCATCCGCCAGGGCGAGCTCGGCGAGACCGGGCATGGCCTGACGGCCCTCGGCGTCACGCTGCATGAATCGCATATTGCCTGGGCGAATTACGAGGGCGCGATATGAGCCATCCCGTGACCCTGATCGTCGCCGGCGACCCGGCGCAGTTGACCGGCGGCTACGTCTACGATGCGCGCATCGCCACCGCCCTGCGCGAACACGGCTGGCCGGTCGAGGTCATCGGCCTCGAGGGGCGTTTTCCCGAACCCGACGCCACGGCGAAAAAGGCACTGGAAAACGCCTTGGCGGCCAGGCCCACAGGCGCCCATGTGATCATCGATGGACTCGCGATGGGCGGGTTGCCCGACGTTCTCGAGGCCCACGCCCAGCGTTTGACGCTCACCGCCCTGGTTCACCATCCGCTCGCCGACGAAACCGGCCTCGGCGACGCCGAACGCGAGCACTTCCTGATCAGCGAAACGCGCGCACTGTCGGCGGTGCGCGACGTCATCGTCACCAGCCCTTTCACCGCTCGGCGTTTAGCGGATTTCCAGGTCGGTCCTGAGCGCTTGCACGTGGTCGAACCCGGCGTGGAGCGCGCCCCGGTAGCACGTGGCAACACTGAGGTGCCACGCCTTTTGTGCGTGGCCACGGTCACTCCGCGCAAGGGGCATGACGTGCTCATCGAAGCGCTGACCACGCTGACCGACCTGCCCTGGACATGCGACTGCATCGGTGGTCTGGATCGCGCACCGGCACATGTCGAGCATGTCCAGGCACGCATCGCCGCCCACGGCCTGGAAGAACGCATCCACCTGCTCGGCGAGCGACCCGCCGATGCGCTGGACGAGGCCTATCACGCCAGCGACATCTTCGTGCTGCCATCTCATTACGAGGGCTACGGCATGGTCGTCAGCGAAGCCTTGGCGCATGCCCTGCCCGTGGTCACCACCACTGGCGGCGCGCTCGCCCATACGCTGCCCGACGATGCCGGCCTCAAGGTGCCCGCCGGCGATATCGCTGCACTCGCCGGCGCCCTGCGCGAGATGCTCGGTGACCCGAGCAAGCGTCAGACATGGCGCGAAGGCGCCGAGCGCGCCCGGGCCTCGCTGCGCGATTGGTCACAGGTCGGTGCAGCCTTTGCCACCGCTTTGCAACGAGGCGCCGAATGAACACCGCCGGCACGTTCAGCGAGTCCTGGCTAGCGCAGCGCGAGCAGGCCGATCACGATGCTCGCGCCACGGCCCCCATGCAGGCCGCCGTCGACTGGCTTGCCACGCGTGAGCGCCAAGTGCCCTGGCAACTACTCGATCTCGGCAGTGGTAGCGGCGCCAATGTGCGCTATCTCGCGCCTCGCTTGCCCGGCCCTCAGCACTGGCATCTGCTCGATCATGACGATGCCCTGCTCGGCCATGCTGTGGAGCGCTGTCATTCCTTGCGCGATAATGCGGGAACGCCCCTCCGCGTGACCACATACCAGCGTGACCTGCATGCGCTCGACGCGTCATGGTTCGCCGGTATCGACCTCGTCAGCGCCTCGGCGCTGTGCGACCTGGTCAGTGCCACCTGGGTCGAGGCCCTGGCCGACGCCTGCGCGGCTCATCGCGCCGCGACATTAATCACGCTCAACGTGGACGGCAATATTCGTTTCCAGACCGATGACGTGGCGGTCAATGATGCCGAAGATGCCTGGCTCTTCGAGATACTCGCCGCGCATCAACGCCGCGATAAGGGTCTCGGACCTGCGCTGGGCACCACGGCGCCCCAGACATTGATCGCAGCCTTCACCGCCAGAGGCTTTCACATCGTCAACGCTGAAAGCACCTGGCGCCTGACGCCAGCGCAGCGCCCGCTGGCACTGAACCTTATCGATGGCTGGGCCGCCGCCGCCCGTGAGCAAGCCCCGCACGATCGCCAGCGCATCGAACGCTGGTGGCAACGCCGCCGGGAGGCCCTCTACCGGGGGCATCTCGACCTGCACGTCGGGCACCGCGACCTGTTCGCCGCCCCGGAGCCAGACCATGCGTCCCGCTAACGCAACCCTTGCACGTCTGGGCGTCAGCCTGGTGCTGATCGGAGCGCTCGCCTGGCAACTCGATACGCGGGCGCTGCGTGACGCCTTCGTTACCCCCTCGCCAGGCTGGCTGTTGCTGGCATTGGCCATCAGCGTGCCCCAGGTGGTGCTCTCCGCCTGGCGCTGGCGCCTGACCGCCCGCCGTATGGGACTGACGCTACCGCTGCGTCGTGCCGTAGAGGAATACTATATGGCCACTTTCCTCAACCAGGTACTACCGGGCGGCGTCATTGGCGACGCCTCACGGGCCTGGCGCCATGCCCGGTCGAGCAGCGATCGTCCACGGGCGTGGCGCGCGGTGATCATCGAACGCCTCTCCGGCCAACTGATGCTGGCCGTGATCGCCATCGTGGGGCTGCTATCTTCGCCGACCTTGCGCGATAGCATGCTCGGTGGCCTTGCCCGGCTGGGGAATGCCCCTGGTGCACTAACGACAGTAATCATCATGCTGAGCGTGTTGGGGATCTGGGGTTATCGCCGTCCTCCGGCCTGGCTGCGCAACACGCTGGACGACCTCGGCACCGCCCTGGTCGCCTCGCGCATGTGGCTCTGGCAATGCCTCAGTTCGCTGGGCGTGGTGGCGAGCTATATCGCCGTCTATGCCATCGCCGCCCGCGCTGCGGGAGCTGATATCGACTTCGCTACGCTATTGCCGTTGATTCCGCCGGTGCTGATGGTCATGGCGATTCCCCTCTCGGTAGCCGGCTGGGGGCTACGTGAGAGTGCCGCCGCGCTGGTATGGATGGGCGCCGGTCTCGATCCCGCCCAGGGCGTGGCCATTTCGCTGATTTACGGCGTCGTAG
Organism: Chromohalobacter sp. 48-RD10; assembly: GCF_029889785.1. Lineage (NCBI taxonomy): Bacteria > Pseudomonadati > Pseudomonadota > Gammaproteobacteria > Oceanospirillales > Halomonadaceae > Chromohalobacter > Chromohalobacter sp. 48-RD10. The sequence continues at coordinate 420,159 of NZ_JARANX010000001.1, forward strand.
TGCTGGTCTCGAGCCTGCCAGGCGCCTGGCTGCTCTGCCACCGGCGTCGCCAGCATCGCGACCGTGATGCACAAGCAAGCGCCCCGCTGACGAGCAAGAGTGGAGGAGACTGCCATGCGCGATGACGCAGAGGGTATTTACAAAAGAGCTGCACTCGACAATCCGGCGTTAAAATCGGCCTCAGGAACGCAGCGCCAGATCGAACAGCGTGTCATCGCCCATCGCAAAGGTACGACACGGCGGACGCAGGGCGGCGTCGAGGGTCTCGATTTCTGCCAGGCTCACCGCCGGGCGCCCCGAACCGATCAACAGCGGCGCCACGACCACATGCAAACGATCGAGCTGGCCATCCGCCAGGAACCGCGACACGGTCTGTCCGCCGCCCTCGATGAGCACGCGGCGAAGCCCGCGTGCCGCCAGGGTGTCGAGCAGCGCCGACGGCGTCAGATCGGCCGCGCCGTCGGGCACCAGCGACTCGACGTGCGCGCCCAGGGCATCGCGTGGCAACGGATGCCGGGTGATATGCAACGTCGGGGCATCGCCGCGCTGGAATACAGCGCTAGCCGCGGGCACGCGGCCGTTGGGATCGAGAATCACGCGTACCGGGTTGCTCCCCGTTACATGCCGCACGGTGAGTTGCGGATCGTCGGCACAGGCCGTGCCCGCCCCGATCACCACGGCATCGACCAGCGCGCGCAGGCGATGCAGATGCACACGACTCGCCTCGCCGGTGACGTAGTGCGAGGCACCGGTGATCGTGGCAATACGTCCATCGAGGCTCTGCCCCAGCTGCGCAATGACGAAGCGCCCGGGCGTGGCGCTGCTCGGCAGCAGACTATCGAGCAGTGCCGTCGCCTCCGCCGTGACCGGATCCTCGGCCTGCCAGGCACCGCCACGCCAGACACGCAGTCGGCCGGCTGCCAGCGTCAACGCCGCATGGCCGTCCCAATCCTCGCGCCGAGCCTCGCAAATCCCTTGCCAGGCCAGCGCCACATCGAGTGTCGCAGGACTCATACGGTCTCCCGTGCCGTGTGCCAACGAAAGTGTCATGACACGTCATCGAAGCATTACGACGCGCAAAAACCAAGGAGAGGCTCATGAGACAAGTAGAACGTGCGATCTTCGACTTGCGCCGCGGCCTGCCGGTCGTGCTGCGTACCCCACAAGACGACGTCTTGATCCAGCCACTGGAAGGCATCGACGACACCGCTCTGACCGCGCTCGCCGATATGGCCGGCCATGCGCCCAGCCTGGTGATCACCACGCATCGCCTCGCCCGACTGGGCACGCTTGCCCCCCGTGACGCCGACGCGGTAAGCCTGCCACTCGGCACACATCACCATGCCAGCGATGTCGTCGCCTGGGCCATGGCCGCCACGGCCGAGCCTCCGGGCGTCCATCCGCCCGAATCCGCCTCGGCGGCGGAAACGGCCGCGCTGGGCCTGATGCGGCGCGGCCTGCTGGTCCCTGCCGCGCTCAGCGTCCGGGTCGATGCGACGCAGCGCGAGTCCCTGGCCGCGCTCATCGAAGACGGCACCCTGCTCGGTGTGGCGCTCGACGACGTGCAACGCTACGGCGAAGGCGATACGACTTCGCTCAAGCGTATCAGCGAAGCCAACGTGCCCCTCGCCGATGCCGAACACGCCCGCTTCGTACTGTTCCGTGAAAGCGACGGCCTGCGCGAGCATCTCGCGGTGCTGGTCGGCGCCCCCTCCGACTGGGCGGACGCCGTGCCAGTGCGGCTACATTCGGCGTGCCTGACGGGTGATCTGTTCGGCAGCCTGCGCTGCGATTGCGGCGAGCAGTTACGCACCAGCGTGGCGGCCATTAGCGAGCGTGGCGGCGGCATCTTGTTGTATCTCGCCCAGGAAGGGCGCGGCATCGGCCTGGCCAACAAGCTACGCGCCTACGGCCTGCAGGATGCGGGGCTGGATACCGTCGATGCTGACCAGGTGCTGGGTTTCGGCGAGGACGAGCGGCAATACCGGGCAGCGTTGCAGATGCTGGCCGAGCTCGACGTCACGCGTATCGCACTGCTGACCAACAACCCCGAGAAGATCGCGGCCATGAGCCTCGGCGGCATCGACGTGGCGGGGCGCGAGGCCTGCTATGGCCAGCTCAACGAGTACAATCGACGTTACCTGAGCGCCAAGGCCGAACGCGCCGGGCACTGGCTGGAGGGCGTTCTCGAAAGCCCCGACGCCACTGACAGGCGCACGGCGCACCGCGATACCTCCGGTTCGCTCGAATGAGGTGACGCGCGCCCTACCGGCGCGCCTCTCACTGTGGTGAGCGTTCGCGCAGTTGGGCAAGATCGAAGCAGCCGGCCTCCTCGATCACATTCGCCAGGCGCGCGGCGAAATGAGCGACCAGCCTTTCCCCCAAGGCCGGCGTGGCCAGGGTCGCATTGCCCACCGCGCCGCTGGGGTGCAGGTCTTGCGCCATCCAGGCGAAACCGGCATCGCCCTCGGGGAGTAACGTGCGACCGGCGCGTTCCTGATGCGCCCCTAACGAGACTGCCTCGTCGAGCTCGGCCCAGCGTACCTTGTGAGGCGCCAGATGCATCATCATCGCGGTTTCCAGCGCGCCGCCATGCAACCCATGGCGCAACTCCTCGGCGGGCAGCGCGTCTTCGGGCGGCGTGAAGCGAAAGTAATTCGCCTTGACCACCAGCAAGCCGTGACGCTCGCGCAACTTGAGTGCCGCCAGATCGACCACCGCCTTGTTGCCGCCATGGCTATTGAACAGCACCAGGCGGCGAATCCCCGCACGCGCCACGCTGGCACCGATATCCACCAGATGCGCAATGGCCGTCTCCGGCGTCAGGCTCAAGGTGCCGGCGAAGCCGCCATGCTCGAGGCTCGAACCCACCGCTAACGTGGGCAGTATCAGCAAATCCAAGGATGTCGCGACACGTTCGCGCATCGCCGCGACCAGGCCATCGGCGATATCCACATCGGTGGAAAGCGGCAGATGGGCGCCATGCTGTTCGATGGCTCCCAACGGCAACAACGCCACGCTCTCCGGCCCTACGCGCCGGGCCAGCTCGGGGCTGCTCAGCGACGCCCAGTCGACGCCACCGAGCGCGGCATTTTCAAGCGATGAAGCGTTCATGATGTCTCCTCCTTTTCCAGCGCCGCCACCCAGTCGGCGAAGCCACTGTCACGTACCACGCGTCGATGCAAGGCGCTGTCCAGGACCCGCGCGTCGCCACCGGCCAGCGTCAACTGGCGCTTGGCGCGGGTAATGCCGGTATACACCAGCTCGCGGGTCAGGATCGGGTTGTCATGCTCGGGCAGCACGAACAACACGTGGTCGAACTCGGAGCCCTGCGATTTATGCACCGTCATCGCGAACACCGTCTCGCAGGCCTCGAGACGCGAAGGCAATACCGCCCGTGCACCATCGGCGGTCGCAAAGAACACCCGCAGATGCTGCTGCGCCTCGGGGTCGGGCAGGACGATACCGATGTCGCCGTTATAGAGCCCCAGTTGCGGGTCATTGCGTGTCACCATCACCGGGCGCCCGGCGTACCACCCCTGATGATCGTCGATGAGGCCCTCGCCCCACAGGCGTGTGGCGATACGCGCGTTGAGCCCTTCGACGCCCCAGGGACCACGTTTGAGCGCACACAGCACCTGGAAATCCCCCAGCCGCTCCAGCACCTCCGTCGCCGTGGCGCCTGCCGCAATACGCCGGTAGAGATCACGATAGCCGGCCAGCGCGGCACGCTCGACGGCCGCCTGGTCGCGCGCCGCCGCCAACCAGTTGATATCCGCGTAACCCGCGTCCCACGCGCGGCGAAACGCGGCGATGTCGCCGGCATTGGTGGCCGCCGCCAGGACGCCGATGCCGCTATGTGCATCGAAACGGTAGCTCTTGCGCAGCATGACCACGTGATCGGCCAGCGGTGAGCACGCAGCATCGGGCGTCATCGCGATGCCCGCCAGCCGCTCGAGAACGTCACAGGCGTGAGGCGAATAGCCCTGATCCAGGGCATTGGCACAGAGATCGCCAAGCACCGACCCAGCCTCCACCGAGGCGAGTTGATCCTTGTCACCGAGCAGAATCAGGCGCGCCTCGGCCGGCATGGCGTCGAGCAACGCGGCCATCAGTTCCAGATCCACCATCGAGGCTTCGTCCACCACCAGCAGGTCGAGACTCAGCGGATGCCCAGCGTGATGGCGAAAGCGCCGCGTATCCGGACGCGCGCCAAGCAAGCGGTGCAGCGTCAACGCCTCGCGTGGCAAGGCTGCCTTGACGTCATCGCCGACGTCGAGATCCTTCACCGCACCGGCAATCGACTCGGACAAGCGCGCTGCCGCCTTGCCAGTGGGCGCGGCCAGCTGGATACGCAGACCGTGGCTCGACTCCGCCGACGACAGCGCCTGCGTCTGAAGCAATGCCAAAAGCCGCGTCACGGTCGTGGTCTTGCCGGTGCCGGGGCCGCCGGAAATGATCGTCAGCCGGTTGCGTAGCGCCAGCGTGCACGCCACCTTCTGCCAATCCGGCGTGTCATCGTGCGCGGCGTTCGCGGCAAACAGCCGCGCCAGAGGCTCGGCCAGCGACGCCTCCACCGGCAGGGGCCGCCCCAACCGCTCGCCGAGATACGCCGCCACCGCCTGCTCGGCAGACCAGTAGCGGCGTAGATACAAGCGTTCGCCCGCCAGCACCAGCGGCGTAGTGCCCGGCCCAGGCGGCGCCACCAACGGCGACGCGGCCAATCGCGCCGCCCAGGTGGCACTATCCAGCCCCTGCAGAAAATCCTCGGGAAGCGGCACCTCAGCCTGCGGCGCGCTCTCTTCCAACGGCGGCAGCGAAAGCACGTCGCGCGGCGCCGACAAGGCACGCGACAGCGCCAGGCAAACATGGCCACGTCCCAGTTGATGGCTGGTCAGCGCCGCCGCCAGCAGCACCTCGGCCGGCGCCTCGAGGTCGTGCTCGGCGAGAAAGCGCACGAAGTGGGTATCCAGCGCACGTAGCCAGCCCAGCGCCTCCCACCATGCCAAGCTCTCGAACAATCGCGCGCGCGAAGGCGGGGTCGCCTCCAGGGTCAAGGAATATTGCGCGTCGCTCATGCATTCTCTCCCGGGGTAGTCTCAGGCGCTGCGACGCCATGTTCGCGACGCAGCGCCTCGACGGGCGCCGCGTCGCCGGCGAGCCAGGCATCCAGGGCCTCGATCAAGCGCCGTTCGGGGCACCGCTGGAAGACGCCATGATCCGGCGTGCCATCGAAGCCGCGCAGGAACACGTAACAGGCCCCGCCCATGTGGGTATCGTAATCGTAATCTTCGAGACGCGCCGTCAGCAGGCGGTGCAGTGCCAGCACGTACAACACGTACTGCAGGTCGTAGCGATGCGCAACCATGGCCTCGGCCAGCGCCTCGTGGTGATAGTCGGCCAGGGCGTCGCCTAGATGATTGGACTTCCAGTCGAGGACGTACCAGCGGCCGTCTTCGGCCTCGAACACCAGATCGATGAAGCCCTTGAGCATACCGTTGAGCTTGCGCGGCGCCAGCCGGGGGCGTGGCGTCGGCAAGGGCTCCAGCGCGCAGACCAGCGCATCGAGCGGCGTACTCCAGGCATCCTCGGCGGGCAGCCAGAACTCCAGCTCTGCCCGCCAGGCGGCCAGTCCATCGAGACGGATCGCCGCGCCCTGGTGGCCGGCGAACGGTGCCGGCAGCGCCTGGCACAACCAATCGAGCAACACCGGCGCCCACTCGGCGTCGAAGCCGCCGAGGTGCAGGCGCGTGCTGACCAGACGCTGCAATTCGTCGCGATAAGCCGGTTCGCTCAATCGGTCGAAGTCCACCGCTTCCAGCAGGCCATGCAGAAAGGTCCCCGGGCGCGGGCCGCGCGGAAAATCGCGCAACGTGCGCGCCGCGGGACGCGGTACCGGATCGCGCTCACGGCTGACCTCGACATCCAGCGTCGCCGGGGCGTCCCAGGGCAGTGCCTGTGCGCCCCCACCGGTCTCGAGACGCGCGTCGGCGATCAACGCCGAATACGAGGCGATCCACCAGTCGTCGTCGATGCCCCCGGTAAAGCGTCGCGCCGGCGCCATTTCCGGAGCGTCGTCGCCGAGGCGCAGGCGATGCGCGGGTGGCTCGGGCAGCGCCTCGACGTTCAGCGCCGCCGCCAGGCGCTCGCGCAGCATCTGGCCGTCATCATCGGCCTGGCAGCCCAGCAATCGGCCCAGCGCCGTCTCGTGCAGGCAGCTCGACGCGCCACGCCCGCGCCCCAGTTGCGCAACGCCCAGTCGGCAGGCATGCGCGGCCCGCGTGAGCGCGACATAGAGCAGCCGCACATCTTCGTCCAGTCGCGCCCGCTCGGCGGCCGCCAGTTGCGTGTCGTCGGCACCATGCATCCAGATCCGGCCCTCTTGCGGATCGCGCCATTCGAGCAAGCCGGTGCCGCGATCCGGTGTCGCCGGCCGGTAATCGCAGACGAACGGCAACAACACGATGGGATACTCGAGGCCCTTGGCCTTGTGGATGGTAATGACCTTGACCAGTTCCTCGTCGCTTTCCAGCCGCTGACTGACCGCCTCGGCATCGAGCTCGGCCGCCCCTTCGAGGAGCGCGCGATGCCACCAGCGCAACAGCGCATGCTCGCCGTCGAGTCGGGCCGACACCGTCTGCGCCAGCTCACCCAGATGCAACAGGTCGGTCAGCGCACGCTCGCCGTCATCGCGCTGTCCCAGGCGTTCGGCAACCCGGAAGTCGCGCATCACCGCACGCAGCATGGGCAGCACGCCACGCCGCTGCCATTGGCGATGATAGTCGGCGAAACGCTCGACTTCGCGTTCCCACGCCAGCTCGTCGGCGAGCAGCGTTTCCAGCGTCGCCGGCGTATCGCACAACAGGCGCGTCGCCAACGCCGCCTTGAGGCGAGCATCCTGGCGCGGCTGCGCCACCGCCTCGAACAACTGCAACAGCTCGAAGGCCAACGGGGTATCGAAGACGCTGGTGCGCTCACTGAGATAGACGCTACGAATGCCGCCCTCGGCCAGCGCGCGACGTACCGCCAGCGCCTCAGCGCCCTTGCGCACCAGAATCGCGATGTCCGCGGGACGCACCGGACGCCGAGCGCCGTTGTCATCAACGAAATAGGCGCCGCCCTCGAGCATCCGCTGCGTCTCGGCACGCGCGGCGCTTGCCATGCGGGCCTGATATTCTGACTTGGTGTGGCGTTCCTCATCCGGCCACCAGGCACCGAGCGCCGCCATGTCGTTGCCATCGGCGTCCACCAGGCGCGTCGACTTGCCCTGGGCTGCGACTTCGACGAAAGGGATCTCGTCGCTGCCGAACGGTTCGGGATGACGCGTGAACAGCGTATTGATCGACTCGACCATGGCGTGGCTGGAGCGAAAGTTGCGCGCCAGGGTGAAGCGACTCGGCGTTTCGCGCCGCGCCGCCAGATAGGTGTCGATATCGGCACCGCGAAAGGCGTAGATCGCCTGCTTGGGGTCGCCGATCATCAGCAAGGTGGTCGTGGTCTCCACCTCGGGCGCCCGGTAGATGCGCGAGAAGATGCGGTACTGCAGCGGATCGGTATCCTGAAACTCGTCGATCAACGCCACCGGCAGTGCTCGGCGAATGCGTCCCGCAAGGCGCAGCGCGGCTTCCGGGGCCGCGTCGGGGTCGAGCGCGGCATCCAGATCGCACAACAGATCGCCGAACTCCCACCAGCCCTGGCGACGCTTCTCGGCGGCGAACATCGCCGCCACCGTGTCACGCGCATGGGCCAACACTTGCGGCACCAGTTGCTCGAAAGGCGTCGCGGTCTCGGCTAGCTCGTCGAGCAGCGCGAAAAAGGCATGCGTGGGCGCATCATGCCCCTTCTTGGTGGCCCCTTCGAGTTTGGCCTGACTCAGCCAGAAGCGGCCCTGGCTATCGGTCGTGTCGTCATCGCCGCCCGCCTCGAGTGTCGTCAGCCACTGCTCGAATGCCGCCAGGCGTGTCTCGAGCTCTTCCGGCTTGTAACTGCGCTTGTTGAGAGCGCCGCGCTCGAAAGCGTCCTGCAGGCAGGTCGCGATGGCCTCGCGATCCCACGCCTGGCGCAGCCGGGCTTCCAGTTCACTGCGAGCGGCCAGCGAGCGCTCGGCACTCTCCAGCAACGCGCTCAACGAGGCAGGCGCCTGAATATATTCGCCGTCCCACCACAGTGGCTGCGCCCGACCCTCCTTGAGCAGCGGCGTCAAAGCGCGACTCAGCGCCTCAGGCCCCTCCCAGCGGCGACGGATTTCACGTTGCCAGTGCGCGGCGAGAGGATAGAAATGACAGCGCCAATAGTCCTCCACGACCCGCGTCAACAAGGCCGAGCCATCCTGCAGCAACTCGGCGCCGAAACGCGCGCCGGCATCGAAGGCGTGGCGCGTCAGCATGCGCTGGCAGAAGCCATGGATGGTGAAGATCGCCGCTTCGTCCATCAGTCGCGCAGCCTGATCGAGGCGCTTGGCGGCACCGGCCAGGGCATCGTCACCGGCCTCGACCAAGGGCCCCAGCAGCGCCGCGAGTACCTTGTCGTCCCGCGTCTCTTGCGGCGCCAGCAACCAGTCGCGGGCTTCCTTGAGACGTGCACGAATGCGCCCACGCAGCTCGGCGGTGGCGGCTTCGGTAAAGGTCACCACGAGAATTTCCGGCGGCAACAGCGGGCGCGGGAAATCATACTCTTCACGCCCGGGCAACGGGCCGAGCACCAGACGCACATAAAGTGCCGCCAAGGTGAAGGTCTTGCCGGTGCCCGCGCTGGCCTCGATCAGGTGATGGCCGGTCAACGGCAGCGTCTCGAGCACCAAGGGCTGAACGGTCGGTGCCGTGGCATGGCTGGGCGACGTCATGAACGACCTCCGTGTACCCGCTGGGCGATGCGCGCCAGCATGTCCATTAGCGGCGCATACTGGGTGAGCGAGGCGGCGATGCCGCCCGCTGCCTCGAAGGTGGCGAAATCGGGCCACAATTGCCCCAGTGCACCGTCACTCGCACGCAGCGCCGCCGGGCCGGCGAAAGCATCGGTTTCATAACGTGCGATGAGCGCCTCGCGCAGACCGGCATCCGGCGCCTCCCCTGACGCCAACGACGCCCAGTCAGTACGCGGCAGGCGCTTCCAGACCTCCTTGGCGATCTCGTCGATGGCCGGCCACGGGGCTCGATAAGCACGCGCCCAGGCCGCCAGCAGGCCATCGAGTTCGCCTGCGGCGCTGGCCTTGTCCAGCCCCGGGAGGCTCAGACAGCGATCCTCGAAGATCGCCGTCCAGGCACACGGCGCCTCCAACGTGGCATTGGCAAGCAGCCAGCGCAGATAACCGGCATACAACCGATGCAACTTGCCGACGTGGCGATAAGGGCCTTCGCCCTCGACCTTCAGATGCCCGTAGTGGCCTGGCTCCAGCGTCACCAGTCGCCAGGGCGTCGAGGCCTCTTCAGGCGCGGCGAAAAGACCGTCCAGACGCGCCTCCAGAGTGAGTTCTTTGTCGTCCAGAGCTTCATGACCAGCGACATGACGCACCAGCGGCGGCGTCGACGCGACGCACTCGGCCACCTCGCGGCGCCAGCTTTCCACCTGGCGCGACAGGCGCGCCAGCCGCGGTTCGATCAGCGCCTCGCCGAAACCGGCCGTGGGCAGGCGCCCGGCCATGCGCAGCCGCTCGGCGACGGCGGTAAGCGGCACACCATCCCGGGCGCCCTCGAGCAGCTCGCGCTTGAGATCGTGATCTTCCAGGCCGTCCAGCGCGAATGGCTCGTTATCCTCGTCGGGCACATGGGCGTCAGCAAAATGCACGCCCAGGCGCCCGAGATAGACCGTCCAGGGGCGACGCAGCACGCGTTGTAGATCGCCCAACCCGAGCGGTTCGCTGGGCAATTCGACCACCGCAGCGGCATGTGGCGGCACGGATTCGTCGCGCTCAAGTGGCATATACAGCGCCTCCCAGCTCGACTCATAGGTGAATCGCGGATCGTCTCGCTCGAAGTAGCGTCGCGAGAAGGGCTGCAACGGATGTGTCTCGATCAGGCGCTGCGCCAGGCGCGTGGCGCGGTCGGCGGCATCGCTCTCCGGCGCGTCCCAGCCCTGTTCGAGGGTATCGAGCAACTCGCCGATCAACACTGACGGCGGACGCGGGGTATTGTCGCGCACGTCGCGCCCTACCCAGGAAAGCGTCAGGCGTTCGCGCGCCGAGAGCATGGCCTCGAGCATCAGATAACGATCGTCGTCGCGACGCGAACGATCACCGGAACGCGGCCGCGTCGCCATCAGATCGAAATCCTGGGGCTGGCGCACGCGGGGATAGTCGCCATCATTCATACCCAGCAGATAGACATGACGAAAGGGAATCGCGCGCATCGGCATCAGCGTCGCGAAGTTGACCTTGCCGGCCAGAAAGCGCTGCGCGAGGCCGCCTTCGTCGAGTTCGGCGCGCAGCGCATCGCGCACCACACCGAGTCCCACCGGAGCCTCGAAACCGGCCTGCCGGCATTGCTGCGACCAGCGGCCCAGCGCCGCGTCGAGGCGTGCCATGACATCGTGCTCCTCTGCCGTGGTAGGGCTCAGGCAGGCGGCTAACAAAGCCTGCAGACGTCCCAGCCATGCCTCGGGGGACAATCGCTCGCTCAAGGCCGCACGCTGCGTTTCCAGGGTATCGAGCAGCGCCGCCACACGCCCGGCGAGATCGGCCTCGAGCCCACCCACCTCGGCATACGGTACGATACCTTGGAAGTCCCAGCGCGGCGAGTGCCCCAGTGAGTCATCACTTTCGCCCTGAGCGCCGTTCGCATCCGGTTCGCCCACGGCGTAGCCGAGCAGCATGCGCGACAGCCCAAAACGCCAGCTGTTCTCGCCCAGCGCGGGGAATCCCAATGATCGACGGTGCTCGGCACTCAGCCCCCAACGCACACCACTACCGGCCAGCCACTGGCGCAGCCGTTCGAGCTCGGCCTCGTCGATGGCGAAGCGAGCACGAAAGGCGGGCACTTCCAGAGCATCGAGCACTTCGCTGACCGTCAGACGGCGCTCGGGCAAGTCGAGCAACAGCAAAGCCAGTACCATCAACGGGTGCGCCTCGCTGGCCACCTGGTCGGCGATGGTGAAGGGAATATGCCGAGCGTGCGACGGCGGCAACTGGCCAAAAACCGCCTCGATGCAGGGCGCATAGCGGTCGATATCCGGCACCATGACCACGATGTCGCGAGGCCGCAGCGATTCGCCCGCCGCCTCAGCGTCCTCGAAGGCCGCCAGCAAGCGATCGTGGAGGATCTCCACCTCGCGTAGCGGTGAGTGAGCGCTGACAAGGGCCAGGGAGCCGTCGTCCTCGGCGAGCGTTCTCGGCTCGCCTTCCTGTCGGGCGCGCTCGCCGGGGTGCGCCAGTTCGAGCACGTCCTGCTGTAACTGCTGCAACAGCGTCGGCGACTGCGCGGGCGCCATGTCACGAAAGACATCGGTTTCCAGATCGAAGCCGCGCGCGCTCTCGAATTCATAAAGGCCGACGATGAAATCACGCCCCTGGGTGCCCCACCCCGCCAGCAGTGGATTGGCGTGCAGATGCAGGGCTTCCTCGTCGAGCTCGGCCAACCACGGCGCCTCGGGATGGCGCGTTTCCTGCTCATGGCGTGCCTGGGCCGATAACCGCCCGGCACGCTTGATGGCATCGCGGTCGGAAACGATATCGCCCCAGTAGTGGCGACACGGGTTGGCGATCATCAAAAACACATCGACCACGCCGGAAAGCGCGTGCAAGGCCTCCAGCGTCTGCGCCGGCAACGCCGAGATCCCGAATACGAACAACCGGGGTGGCATATCGCGGGGCCGCTCGCGAAGCTGCCGGGCCGCGTCGAGAAAACGCCGGTGCAGACGTGCGCGATGGTGCTCGCGCGCCTGTACCGGAGCGTCTTCGATCAGCGCCCGCCACAACGCCGGCTGCCAACGCTGATCGTCGGGCAATTCCTCAGGCGCGGTCTCGCCACGCTCCCAGGCCTCGATCCATTCGGGCCGATAGATCAGGTATTGATCGAAGAGATCGGCGAGGCGCACCGCCAGGTGCCAACGGCGCCGCTCTTGCGCCTCATATGCGGCGCCCGGCATGGGACTGGCCTCCAGCGCCTCGCTCTGCAGGTAACCGCGAAGCGGCGCGTAACAGCTCGGGTCGTCCGGCACGGCTTGCGGATCGAGACAGCGCTCCAGCAGATCCATCAGGCGCCAGGCCAGCGGCGTCTTGTCGAACGGCGATTGCTCGGGAATGTCATCACCGAGCACCGCGCGGTAGGCACGCCACACGAAGCTCGAAGGCAGCGGAAAATCCACCGAGGCAGCAATACCGTCGGCCTCGGCCAGCGTCAGGCGCAACCACTGCGCCATACCGTTGGATTGCACGAGAAAGGTTTCCGGCACTAGCGGCGGTTGACGATGGCGCCGAATGACATCGAGCGCCAGGGTTCCCAGGTCCTCGAGATGATTGGCGTGTATGACGCTGAACATGGATGCTCCCGGCGGTCGAGGTAACGTCCAGTAGTATCTTACACCATCGTGTGGATGGCCCCGAGCCCCAGCAAGAGCAGGAAGCCAACGTATCTGGAACCTTCCGCACGCCAGAAAACGTGGCGCCGCCGCTAGTCAACTTTACGCTAACCAAAAGTTGACATATAGGCGCATACTCGTACCCTAATTGTTAACTTTAAATACTAAACAAGTTAACAGAGAGTGGATATATTATGCCTGCCCAGTCACACGACAACGCTTGGGCCGATCCTTCCGCGACGCCCCGGACGGCCATTCGATACGATTGGTCTTTGGAAGAGATCGAAGCGCTGTTCGCGCTGCCCTTCAACGACCTGCTGTTTCGTGCCCAGCAGGTGCACCGGGAATATTTCGACCCCAATGCCGTGCAGATCTCCACCCTGCTGTCGATCAAGACCGGCGCCTGCCCCGAGGACTGCAAGTACTGCCCGCAATCCGGGCACTACAACACCGGGCTCGGCAAGGAGAAGCTGCTCGAGGTCGAGAAGGTGGTGGAGCAAGCCAAGGCGGCCAAGGATGCCGGGGCCAGCCGCTTTTGCATGGGCGCCGCCTGGCGCAGTCCCCGGGAACGCGACCTGGACGTGGTGCTGGAGATGGTCGGTCGGGTCAAGGCCCTGGGTCTGGAAACCTGCATGACGTTGGGCATGGTCGACGCTCACCAAGCGGGCCGATTGGCCGAAGCAGGCCTGGACTACTACAACCACAATCTGGATACCTCACCGGAATACTACGGCGAGATCATCACTACCCGTTCCTACGCCGACCGTCTGGATACCCTGTCCAACGTCCGTGATGCCGGCATGAAGGTCTGTTCGGGCGGGATTCTCGGCATGGGCGAGGCGCCACGCGACCGCGCGGCTCTGCTGCAACAACTGGCGCGCCTGGAGCCGCACCCCGAATCGGTGCCGATCAACATGCTGGTCAAGGTGCCGGGTACGCCGATGGAAAACGTCGAAGACCTGGACCCGCTGGAGTTCATTCGCGCCATCGCCGTGGCTCGCATCCTGATGCCCAAAAGCCACGTGCGCCTGTCTGCCGGCCGCGAGCAGATGGACGAATCGACTCAGGCCATGGCGTTTCTCGCCGGTGCCAACTCGATCTTCTACGGCGATACCCTGCTGACCACCGGCAACCCGCAGGTGGAGCGCGACCGGGCGCTTTTCGACAAACTCGGCCTGCATCCCGAACCTATCGACCCGGATGCGCCCGACGCCCGCAGCGACGATGAACAAGACGAGATCGCACTGGCCCATGCCATTCAGCGCCAACGTGACGACGCCCTCTTCTACGACGCCGCCCGGGCCTGAGCCGTGCTATCGCGTGCAGACCTCTGGACAAAGCGGCTGGCGGAGGCTGAGGAAAAGCGCCGTGCTCACGATGGCTGGCGGCAACGCTCCACCCTTAGCGATGTCGCGCCCTTCATCGACTTCGCCGGCAACGATTATCTGGGCCTGGCCGACGACCCGCGTCTGGCCGAGGCTCAAACCGAGGCCACGAGACGCCTGGGTGCCGGCGCCAAGGCGTCGCATCTGGTCTCCGGGCACCTCGAGATCCACGAACGACTCGAGCGACACCTGGCCGCGCTGACCGGCCGCCCCCACGCCCTGCTGTTCTCCACCGGTTACATGGCCAACCTGGGCACCCTGCAGGCGCTATGCGACCGCCACACCCCGGTCTTCCAGGACCGCCTGAACCACGCCTCGCTGATCGACGGTGCACGGCTCGCCGGCGCGCCCTCGCGGCGCTTCCACCATCGCGACCTCGATGATCTCGAGCGCCTGCTCGCCCGCTCACCGAGCGATACGCCGACGCTGGTGGTCAGCGACGGCGTATTCAGCATGGATGGCGATACGGCCGACATCGCCGGCCTCGCCAGCACCTGCCGACACCAAGGAGCCTGGCTGATGATCGACGACGCCCATGGTCTCGGCGTGCTCGGCGAACATGGCGACGGTTGCGTGGGACGCGCCCACGGCGTCGACGACGTGCCGATACTGGTCGGCACGCTCGGCAAGGCACTGGGCAGTGCCGGGGCCTTCGTGGCCGGTGACGAGGCGCTGATCGATCACCTGATTCAGTTCGCCCGTCCTTACGTCTACACCACCGCCCAGCCGCCCGGCGTGGCGGCGGCCACCCTGGCCGCCCTGGACATCCTCGAAGACGAGCCCGAGCGCCGCACCTGGCTGTTTGAGCGCATCGGCCGCTTCCGCCGCGAGGCCGCCACACTCGGCTTGCCGCTGGCCAACTCTCGGACGCCCATCCAGCCTATCGTGCTGGGGGACAACGCGCGCGTCATGCGCTGGGCCGAGCGCCTGACCCGGGCCGGATTGCGCGTCGGTGCCATCCGTGCGCCCACCGTGCCTCGTGGCCAGGCACGCCTGCGCATCACCCTCTCCGCCACCCATGAGACGACGGCCCTCGACGCTCTGCTCGAAGCGCTGGCCGCCTGCCAGCGGGAGGAGCGCGCATGACTGCCACACCCGAAAAACGCCTGGTCCTGCTCTCCGGGTGGGGCTGCGACGCCCGCCTCTGGCAAGCGCTAGACGGGCACTGGTCACCGGAAGTCGACGTCGAGACGCCGGACTGGCCCGGCTACGGCGATCGCGCCGCGCTCGACGATCCCGTCTCGCTGGAGTCCTTGGCCGATGCCATGGCCAATGACCTGCCGAGTAACGCCGTCTGGGTCGGCTGGTCGCTGGGCGGACTGCTGGCCGGCGCCCTGATCGACCGGCTGCCCCCGCCCCACGCCCTGGTGTTGCTCGGGATCGGCGAGCGTTTCACCCATCCGCAAGGCGTCAGCGCAGCCGACTTGACCAACTTCCGCGACGCCTTCCAGCGCAATCCGGAGGCTACCCGTAGCCACTTTCTGCGCTGGCAACTTGGCGGCGAGCCGTCACCCCGGAATGCGCATCGACGTCTACGCGCTCTGCTCGGCGACGAGGTGAGCGCCGACACGGCCACCCTGGCTGCGGGGCTCACGCAGCTCGCGGAGATCGACAATATCCAGCGCCTGGCCACGCCACCCTGCCCGGTGCATCGGCTGGCCGGCGAGGCCGACCCGCTGCTGGCCCCGGCGGTGCGCGAGCGGGCCGACTACCGTCTGCCCGAGGCCGGCCACTGCCCGCTCATCAGCCAACCGGAACGACTCGTCCATGCGCTGGCCGCCATCACCGTAGCGCCGACGCAGTCACTCGCCGGGGCCGCTCTGGAGGCGATGCCATGACCGCACTGCCATGCCACAGCCTCGATGCGGACACCGATGCTCGGGATCGCGACTGGCGCGCCCGGGTCGCGCATGCCTTTTCGCGTGCCGCACCGCATTACGCCCGCCGCGCCACCGCCCAGCATGCCATGGGCAAGCGCCTGCTCGAGCAACTGCCCGATCACGCATGCGATGTACTGGATCTGGGCTGCGGCCCCGGCGACCTGACCGCTGCGCTGGCAACGCACTATGGCGCCGACTGTACGGTCAGCGGCCTGGACCTTGCCGCGGGCATGCTCGACGAGGCACGTCGACGCCATCCTGAAGCGATTCGCTGGATATGCGGCGACGCCGCCATGTTGCCCCACGCTGACGCCAGCTTCGATCTCGTCGTCTCCAATCTGGCGATCCAATGGTGTCCGGACATTGACCGGGTACTTAACGAAATCCGACGGGTCCTGAGGCCGGGAGGACGTGCGCTGATCAATACCCTGGCGCCGGGCACGCTGGCCGAGGTCGGCCACGCCTGGACGCGACCCGTCGCCCTGCTCGACTTCCACGACGCCGCCCGGCATCGCCGAGCTGCCCATGGCGCCGGCTTCCGTCGCGTCGAGGTCACGGCTCGTACCGAGCGCTTCCATTATCCCGACTTCGCGGCCGTGATGGCTTCCATCAAGGGCGTCGGTGCCCAGGTAGCACGCAACGGTGCTCGGCTCTCGCGCGCCGACGTGGCCTGCGCCGCCCGACGCTTCGAGACGCTTCGCACCGAGGCCGGCCTACCCGTCTCTTATCACCTTCTAACGCTCGATCTGGAACGCTGAGATGACCGCCTACTTCGTCACCGGCACCGACACCGACGCCGGCAAGACCCTCATCGCCAGCGGCCTGCTGGCCCTGGCCCGCCGCCGCGGCCTGACCACTCTCGGGCTCAAGCCCGTGGCCTCCGGCTGCGAGCCCACCGCCGACGGGCTGCGTAACATCGACGCCCTGGCCCTCCAGGCCCAGAGCGAATCTATCACCTCGTACGCCACTATCAATCCCTATGCCTATTCACCGGCCATTGCCCCGCATCTGGCCGCACGGCGTGTCGGCGAGGCACCGACTCTCGATGTTCTGGCCGCGCACGTCGCCGAACCGCTGGCCGAGAAGCGCGACCTGACACTGATCGAGGGCGCCGGCGGCTGGCGTGTGCCGCTCAATGACATCGAGGATCTCGCCGGCCTGGCGGTGCGCCTCGAACTGCCGGTGGTCCTGGTGGTGGGTCTCGAGCTCGGCTGCCTGAACCACGCCCGGCTCACGGCCGAGGCGATTCGCGCCGACGGCCTGCCACTGGTCGGCTGGGTGGGCAATCTGATCGATTCCGACTTCGCTACTGACGCGGCCTGCTACCGCGACAACCTGGCAACCCTAGAGCGCAGCCTGGAGGCGCCCTGCCTAGGGATCGTGCCGCGCCTGACCGCCGATACGCCGGCGGCACGAGCAGCATCCGCCGCCGATCACCTGGCACTGCCCGGCAACGAGTGAATATCGGCAGCGTCAGTGGACAACCACGCCATCGACACGCGATTCATATACAAGGAAACACGATGACATCCCCGATCTGGCATCCCTATGCCCATCTCAAGTCCCAGGCGCCGTCACCCAAGGTGGTCGGCGGCGAGGGACCGCGCTTCACTCTGGAGACCGGCGAGTCCTTGCTGGATGCCACCTGTTCCTGGTGGTGCATGATCCACGGCTATCGTCATCGGCGACTGGTCGAGGCCATCCAGCGCCAGGCCGACGAGCTGTGCCACGTGATGCTGGGCGGGCTGACCCACGAGTCCGCCGACCGCCTAGCTCGCGAGCTGGTACGCGTCACCCCCGAGGGGTTGAACCACGTGTTCTTCTCCGACAGCGGCTCGGTGGGCATGGAAGTGGCCATGAAGATGGCGGTGCAGTATCACTACCTGCGCGGCAAGCCGGCCAAGCACCGCATGCTGACGCTGATGAAGGCCTACCACGGCGATACCGCCGGCTGCATGGCGGTATGCGATCCCGAGGAAGGCATGCATTCGCTGTTCGCGGGTTTCCTGCCGCAGCATTACTTCGCTCCGGCGCCCACGGCCGGCTTCGAGGCCGGCGAGGATGAGGTTCAAGCCGACCTCGACGCCCTGCGCGGCGTGCTGGAGGCCCATCATGAGAAAATAGGCGCCCTGCTGATGGAGCCGCTGCTGCAAGCGGCCGGCGGGCTCAACATGACCTCGCCTCACTATTTGCGTGGCGCCCGCGCGCTGTGCGACGAATTCGATGTGCTGCTGATCTTCGACGAGGTGGCCACCGGCTTCGGCCGCACCGGCAAGATGTTCGCCGCCGACCACGCCGACGTGACGCCGGACATCATGGTGCTCTCCAAGGGCCTCACCGGCGGCTACCTGGGCCACGCCGCGACGCTTGCCACCGATCATGTGCACGACGCCTTCATCGGCGACAGCGAGCTGCACGCCTTCATGCACGGCCCCACTTTCATGGGCAATCCGCTGGCCTGTCGCGTCGCGCTGGAGAGCCTGGCAGTGTTCGAGGAGGACGACTACCTGGGCCGTATTCAGGCGCTGAACGACGTGCTGCGCGAGGAGCTGCTCGACGATGCGGAGCTGCGCGCGCACCCGGACGTGGCCGACGTGCGCGTACTGGGCGCCACCGCGGTGATCGAAGTCCACGATGCCGAAACCCTCGAGGGCGTAGCCGGGTTCGCCCGACGCCAGGGCGTATGGCTACGTCCCTTCGGCCATTGGCTGTACACCATGCCGGCCTACATCACTTCTAGTAACGACTTGCGCCGCATCACCGATGTCATGAAGCATTGGTTTAACGCACGTCACGTCCCCTCGACCTCGCAGTGAAGTCGTGGCTCACTCCATGAAGACGCGGATTACGTCTTGGCCCATCGGCAATGTTAACCTATCGAGCTCATGTGCCCTTTCATTCATCGGCACCGCGCATTCCGCGAGGAGCCCCCGTGCAGCCATTGCCGCCTCCCCATCCAAACACTGCCGAGGATCGTCCACGGCGGGTCGGCGTTGAGATCGAATTCGCCGGCCTCATGCCCGATACCGCGGCGCGGCTGGTCGCCGACTGCTTCGGTGGCGATATCGTGCGACAAAGCCCCCATCGCATGCGTGTCGAGGGCACGCCCTGGGGCAAGTTCACCATCGAGCTGGACAGCAAATACGTCCATCCCGACGCAGCGGTCATGAAAGCCAACGGAATGGTACCCGGTCAGGCCCCGTCGGTGGGGCGCGAATGGCGCGTGGAGTTCCATCAACGCTCGCGCGAGTGGCTCGGCGAGATGGTCGCCGGCCTGGTGCCCACCGAGATCGTCTCGCCACCGGTTCCATGGTCGGAACTGGGCGAATTCGACCGGCTCTTCGAAGCCCTGCGGCGGCATGGCGCAGAAGGCACCGATGCCAGCGTCTTCTATGGTTTCGGGCTGCATCTCAATCCCGAAGTCCCCGCCACCGATACGCCGAGCGTCCTCGCGCATCTGCAAGCCTATATCATCCTCGCCGCCTGGCTACGCGATCAGATCCAGGTCGACATCACCCGCGAGATATTGCCGCATACCAATCCCTTCCCCAAGGCCTATGCCTTGAAGGTGCTCGATCCCGATTACGCGCCGACGCAGGCACAATTGATCAGCGATTATCTGCGCGACAACCCAACCCGTAACCGTGAACTCGACATGTGCCCCTTGTTCGCCCATCTCGCGCCCGAGGCCGCGCATCCCTTGCTCCAGGAAAACCTGGTCAAACCGCGCCCTACTTTTCACTTTCGCCTGCCCAATGCCCAGCTCGACACGCTCGACTGGGGCAGCGTCACGGAATGGAACCGCTGGGTAACAGTCGAGCGCCTAGCCGCCGACCCGCACAGCTTGCGCACGCAGATGCAGGCTTATCGCGCCCATCACACGCAATCGACGATGGGGCAATGGCGGGATAAACTGAAACGCTGGGTCGAGAAATGAGTTCACGACCGCTGATCGGCATCACCACCTCGGATAACAAAAGTTTCATGGCGTGGGCATGCGACCGGCTTGCCGTATGGCGTGCCGGCGGTCAACCGGTGCGGCTATCGCCCTCGCGCGAGATTCCCGACGGGCTGGCGGGCTTGATGATCGGCGGTGGCGACGACATCGGCGCTCAGCTCTATGGCGGAGAAATGCGACTCGACGTACGCGTCGACCCGACGCGGGACCAGTTGGAGCTCACGCTGCTCGAGCGCTTTCTGCCCCAGCAGTTGCCCGTACTGGGCATCTGTCGAGGCGCGCAGATCATCAACGTACACTGCGGCGGCACCCTGATCGGCGATATCTATACCACCTACGACCATGTGCGCCGACAGCGAACTGTGCTGCCTCGCAAGCAGGTCGACATCGCCATCGGGAGCCGCTTGCATACCCTGCTCGACGTCTCGCGCTGTCGCGTCAATAGCCTTCATCACCAGGCAGTGGATCGGCTCGGCGAGACCCTTCACGTGGTGGCGCGCGACCGTGACGGCCTGATCCAGGCCATCGAGGCTGCCGAATACCCCTATCTGATCGGCGTACAGTGGCATCCAGAATTCCTCATTTTCAATCGCCCCCAGCAGCGCCTGATTCGTGGCCTCGTCGACGCCGCGCGCACGCATTGATCTCTTTACACGCGATGACCTTCCCACACGAAGACGCCCCGCATGATGGCGGGGCGTCTTCGTACGGCGTTCGTTCACTACTACTCAACGACTCATGAGGCCATGACGGCCAGCCGCCGACCGCGCGGCGCACGCATCAAATAGAGTCCGATGACGATGCCCAACCCGCCCAGCGCGGCGACGTAGACCGCCGGAAACATGGGATGCACGGCCATCAGTATCGACACTACGATCGGCGTGAAACCGCCAAAGATCGCATAGGCGACATTGTACGAGAACGACAGCCCCGTGAAGCGCACCATGGCCGGGAACGACTTGACGGCAACCGTCGGCACCACGCCGACGATCCCCACGGCAAAGCCACATAGTATGTAAAGCGGCGTCAGCCACTCGGGATGCGTGCCGACAGTGATCATCATCGCCCAATAGCTGATCGCCAGCAGCACCCCCCACAACGCGATGGTAGGCCCACTGCCGATACGATCAGCGCTCCAGCCCGAAGCCAGGCAACCGACCACTACACCGAGAATGGCGTAGACATTGGCCAACGAGGCATCCAGCGCGTAACGGGTCTCGAGCAGGCTCGGTGTCATCAGGATCACTACCACGATGGCGGCGGTCAGAATCCAGGTGACGGCCATCGACAGCACGACGCTCGGCAAGTGGTTGCGCAAGATACTCTTGACCGGTAGCTCCTCGGCCAGCGCCTTCTTCTCCTGCATCTCGGCGAACACCGGCGTCTCATGCAACCAGCGGCGCAGGTACACGGCCACCAATCCGAAGACGCCACCGATCAGAAACGGAATCCGCCAGGCGTACGCAGCCAACTCCGCATCGCTGTAGGTGGTCTTTATGAACGCCGACATCAGCGAGCCGATGAGAATTCCCGACACCAGGCCAGCGGATAGCGTGCCGCAGGCGAAGCCCACGTGACGACGCTTGACGTGCTCGGTGACGAAAACCCAGGCGCCGGGCACTTCACCGCCCACCGCAGCCCCCTGCAGGATGCGCAACGTCACCAGCAGCAGCGGTGCCGCATAGCCCAAGGTGTCGTAGGTCGGCATCAAACCGATCAACAGCGTGGGTACCGCCATCAGGAAGATCGACAGGGTGAACATCTTCTTGCGCCCCAGCAGGTCGCCGAAGTGCGCCATGATGATGCCGCCCAAAGGACGGGCCAGATAGCCGGCGGCAAAGATCCCGAAGGTCTGGATCTGGCGTAGCCATTCGGGCATCTCGGGGGGAAAGAACAACTGCCCCACCACCGTCGCGAAATACACGAAGATGATGAAATCGTAAAACTCCAGTGCACCGCCCAAGGCGGACAGCGACAGCACCTTGACGTCGCGGCGATTCAGCGGGCGCGACGAGGCCGCATCGGTCTCTTGCGAAGTAGCCATGATGAATGAGGTCTTCCGTCGAATGATCGTTGATCGTGTTATATGAACATCAGTCCAGCGTCGCGATACCCAAGTAGGGCGGGAGGTACCGACCGACGAGCGTGTAGGAGGCTAACAGATTCGCGGAAAGACTGCATCGACGACGTTGTCAAGCACCAACGACGCCAAGGGAGGAATGCCTATAAAAGGGCCGGCGCAAGGCCGGCCCCGAAGAAGCGATGCCGATCAGCTTTCGAGCGTAGCATCCAGCGTGATCTCGGCATTCAGCACGCGCGAGATCGGGCAACCTTCCTTGGCCTTGTTGGCCGATTCATCGAAGTCCGACTGGTCGATGCCCGGTACCTTGGCGCGGGTAACGAGGTGCACCTTGGTGATCTTGAAGCCGCTGTCGTCCTGATCCAGCGTCACGGTTGCTTCGGTACGTACATCGTCGGGGTCGTGTCCAGCTTCCCCCAGAATCATCGACAGCGCCATCGAATAGCAACTGGCATGGGATGCTGCGATCAATTCCTCAGGGTTGGTCCCTGGCTCGCCTTCGAAGCGCGTGTTGAAACCATAGGGATTGTCCTTGAGCGCACCGCTCTGAGTGGAGACCGTCCCATTGCCGCGCTTGAGACTGCCTTGCCAATGGGCGGAACCGGTTTTCTCGATACTCATTCGTGCCTCCTTTCGTGAGTGGGCGTCATGCCCCTACACCATAGTCCATATGGGTGATGTCGTGGACTTCAAGGGGCCAGTGATTAGTCTCTCGCCCGCACGCGACGACACGCCGACCACTGCTCGGCCAGAGCAGCGCTACCCATTTCACGCAAGGCGGCGACATTATCCTCGGGGATCGACCCCGGCGCGGGATGATTCGCCACGGCGGCCTCGACACTGCGCTCGCGCAGAAGATGCCACATCGGCCAGGGCGAGCGATTGGTATAATTGGCGGGATCGTCGGCCGCGCTGCCCTCGAAGTCAGTGTTCTCCAAGACATCGTTCTCAAAGGCGTCGTTCTCAAAGACATCGTTCTCAAAGACATAGTCGGGATGAAAGCTCGCCAACTGGTAAATCCCCGCATAACCCTCCGCCTCGAGCAGTGACTCAGCGACCCCCAGCAGATCCAGATAATCGTCGAAGTCGGCCAGCCCTTCCGGCAGGATCATCAGCGTGGTCTCGATCGCCGGCTCGGCGTCCAGCCGATGACACTCCTCGATCAAGGCATGCAGAAGATGTTCGGGGTTAGCACCATCCGCCACGACATAACGCAGGCTGTCACGGCGCACCTCGCGACCGGCGAAAGGGCAGACGTCATGCGCCACGACGAAGTTCGCTACCCAGGCGCGGGTCATGGCGATGACATCGGCATCCAGGGGACGCTCGGACATGTGAATCGATCCTGAAACGAGAAAGGGCTGTCAGTATAACGGACTTGTCGTGCTCTCCGTGTCGGCGCACCCTGAAGGCATCCGCATTCATCCATACTATTTCCTCACGCTAGAGAGGCAGTCACATGGCCACGCCTTTTTCTTCCGACACAACACACGCCCCCGACACACCTGGCGTCACCCTCGCCGCTACCGCCCGGGAATCCGCCGTCACGCTTCCCGCCATCGGCCAGGGAAGCTGGCATATGGGCGAGAACCGCGCCCCGCGTCGCGATGAAGTCCACGCCCTGCAATACGGTCTCGACCTGGGCATGACGCTGATAGACACCGCCGAGATGTACGCCGACGGCGGCGCCGAGGAAATCGTCGGCGAGGCCCTGCGCGGGCGGCGCGACGAGGCCTTCGTGGTCTCCAAGGTCTATCCGTGGAATGCCGGCCGTCACGACGCCTTCGCCGCCTGCGAGCGCAGTCTGAAGCGCTTGGGCACCGATCATCTGGACCTATATCTACTACACTGGCCCGGCAACGTGCCCTTGGAAGAAACGCTGGAAGCGTTCGAGCATCTGCAGGCCCAGGGCAAGATTCGACGCTACGGCGTCTCCAACTTCGACCTCGATGATATGCACGCCCTGCATGCCGTGCCCGGTGGCGACGCCTGCACTGTCAACCAGGTGCTCTATCATCTCGGCTCGCGCGGCATCGAACACAGCTTGCTGCCCTGGCAGCGCCAACACGGCCTGCCGACCATGGCCTACTGCCCCTTGGCCCAGGGCGGGCAAGAGCTCGACCACCCCGAGGTCCGCGCTATCGCCGACGAGCTCGGCGTCAGCCCCGCTCAGGTACTGCTGGCCTGGGCGACTCGCCCCGCGCCCGCCGGTCAACGCGACGTCATCGCCATCCCCAAGGCCGTGCAGCCCGCCCACGTCGAAGCCAATGCCGCCGCCATGCAGCTCACGCTGGACAATGCCAGCATCGCGCGGTTGAACGCCGCTTTTCCAGCACCCACAGAACCCGTTACGCTTGATATCGTCTGAAAGTTCGAAGCACTCTGTCTTTCATCGATTTGGAAGGAGTCCTTATGATAGGCGCAGTATCTCGTACGCAGCCCTCGCAATCGCATTGGCTTCCGGCCTTCGGCCTGGCATTGGGAACGGCTCTGGCCAGCACCCCAATGGCCGTGGCGGCACAGGAAACCGATACCTCGGAGGAAAGCAATCAAGAGACACCGCACTACGGCGCCGAACTCGAAGGCTTCGACTATCCCTACCCGGTGGAGCGCTTTCGCTTCACGTCCCAACGCCAAGACCTGCAGATGGCCTACCTAGACGTTCCCGCAGAAGACCCCAACGGCCAAACCGTGGTGCTCATGCACGGCAAGAATTTCTGCGCCGCCACCTGGCAGGACTCCATCGAACGTCTGAACGATGCCGGATATCGCGTTATTGCGCCGGACCAGATCGGCTTCTGTAAATCGAGCAAGCCCGAGGCGTATCAGTTCAGCTTCCATCAGTTAGCTGCCAACACCCACGCACTGCTGGAAAATCTAGACGTGGACGATGTCACCGTCATGGGTCACTCCATGGGCGGCATGCTGGCAAGTCGCTACGCGTTGATGTACCCCGACGATACCGAGCAACTGGTACTGGTCAACCCGATCGGGCTAGAAGACTGGAAAGCGATGGGCGTGCCCTATCAATCCATCGACGAGACCTATGCCGCCGAAAAACAGAAGACGGCCGAGGCGATTCGTCAGTACCAGAAATCGACCTACTACGTAGGCGAATGGGAGCCACGCTACGACCGTTGGGTCAATATGCTGGCAGGCATGTATGCCGGCGACGGTGGCGACCGGGTTGCCTGGAACCAGACACTGACGTCCAACATGGTCTTCACCCAGCCCGTGATCCATGAATTCGACAAGATCCAAGTACCGACACTGCTATTGATCGGCGAGCAAGACAACACCGCCATCGGCAAGGGCCGCGCCTCCGACGCGCTCCAGAAGACACTAGGCGACTATGAAGTGCTCGGCGAACGAGCTGCCGACCGGATTCCCGACGCCGAGTTGGTCGAATTTCCCGATCTCGGTCATTCGCCACACATTCAACAGCCAGAGCGCTTTCACAAAGCCCTTTTCAACGGCCTCGAACGTCTCAACGACACCGACACTTCTACCTAAAGCGATAGCTGCCCGGGCGTCGCGGTCGTACCATGCCGCGACGCCAGCCGATCCGCCAGCCGCGTCGGCTCGGGCAGCTTGGTCTTGCCCAGGCAAGCGTTCGTCCACTCCAGCGCCGTGGCCTGATCGAGCCGATGCCCAGGAGAGACGATCACCGGCTTGACGTTCTCGCGGGAACGCAGCATTGCGCCGATGACCACGCGTCCTTCGGCATCGGTTTCGACGTCGGCGGGGTCCTCGGTGCGGCGACGGTCGTTGAGCGGCGTCCATTCACCGCGCGTGGCCGGCACATCGCAGTGACGACCGCAAAGCACCTTCTTCGCCACGCCGATCGTCGGCAGATCGAGCCACAAGCCCAGGTGCGAGGCCACGCCGAGACGCCGTGGGTGGGCAATCCCCTGGCCATCGACCATGACAAGGTCGGGGGACGACGCCAGCCGCGCAAAGGCGGCCAGGGCGGCGGGAATCTCGCGAAACGACAATAGCCCCGGAATATACGGCATGCGTGTCGGCTCGCGGTGCACCACCGACTCGCGCAGCGTCAACGACGGCCATTCGAGCACCACGACCGCTGCTCGCGTCGTCTCGCCGCCATCCTCGAAGCCGATATCCACGCCAGCGATGCAGGTCACCGCATCTGGCCTTCCCTGCCGGATGACGCGCGGCGCCAAGCGACGCTGCAGTGCCACGGCCTCCTCGGGGGTCAGCGTCCAGGCATGCAGGTCTTCATGATGTGTCATACCGCCTCCTTGTCCTTGTTCCTTCCTTCCCTCCTTACCACTGGCCCCATTGGGCCACCCTCCTGCAACCGGTAAACTGAAGGACCGGTATAGGAGATCTGCGTGAAACTCATCCACACAGCGGACTGGCATCTCGGTCAGACCTTCCACGGGCAAGAGCGCCACACCGAGCAACGCGCGTTTCTCGACTGGCTGTTGGCGACCCTCGAAACGCGACGCCCGGACGCCCTGCTCATCGCAGGCGATATCTTCGATGTCGTCAATCCATCGTTGCGCGCCCAGGAGATGCTCTACGACTTCATCGTCGAGGCGCATCAGCGTTTGCCGCAACTGACGATCGTCATGATCGCCGGCAACCACGACAGCGGCAACCGTATCGAATTGCCCGCGCCGCTGATGCAGCGCCTCAATACCCACACCCTGGGCCGGGTGAGTTGGCTCGACGACGGACGACTCGACGCCGAGCGCCTGCTGGTACCGTTGACAGATGCCGACGGCGAGATTCGCGCCTGGTGCCTGGCGCTACCCTTCCTGCGTCCCGCCGAGGTCACCGGCGGTTCAGCGCCGAGCGTCGACGAGACCGCCGACGCCTCACGCAATACCTATGTCGCGGGCATTACGCACGTTCACCAACAGCTCATCGACGCAGCGCGCGAACATCGCACGCCCGGTCAGGCCCTCATTGCCATGAGTCATGCTCACTTGCATGGTGCCGCCGTCTCCGAGGCCAGCGAGCGGCCCATCGTCATCGGCGGCGAGGAATCGATCCCGGCCTCATTGTTCCCCGCCGACATCGCCTATGTCGCGCTGGGTCACCTGCATCGCGCCCAGCAGGTCGGCGAGCAACGCATCCGTTACAGCGGTAGTCCGTTGCCGCTGGACTTCAGCGAGGTGGACTACCCCCATCAGGTCGTCGACGTCACGCTCGACGGCGAAGCCTTGCGCGATGTCGAGAGCCTGGCGGTCCCGCGTCCGGTGGCCATGCACCGACTCGGCCCGGCGCCACTCGACGACGTGCTCGCCGAGCTGGAGGCCCTGGCGGATACGCCCGAGCTAGCGACAGATCAGACGCGGGATCTCCCTAGAGAACGCTGGCCCTGGCTGGAGATACGCGTCGAACTAGACGCCCCGATGCCCGACCTACGCGCCCGAGTAGACGCAGCGCTCGACGGCAAACAACTGCGACTGCTGCGTCTGGAGCGTCGCCTACCAAGGGTTGCCGCCGAGGACGCGCCCGCTCGCATCGACCTGGCAGCGCTCGGTCCGCGCAAGCTGTTCGAGCGTACCTGGCAAGCGCGCTGGGGCGAGCCACCCGCCGACGACGTGCTCGCCGACTTCGACCGGCTACGTCAGGACGTGCTCGACGATGAGGAGACATCGACATGAAGATCCTCGCCCTGCGCCTGGCCAACCTGGCCTCGATTCCCGGCCCGCTGGAACTCGACTTCACCGCCGCGCCGCTCGCGGGGGCCGGCCTGTTCGCCATCACCGGCCCCACCGGCGCCGGCAAGAGCACGCTGCTCGATGCCTTGTGTCTGGCACTCTACGGCAGCACGCCCCGGTTGCGCCAGGCGCCCGGTCAGAATGCCCCGCTGCCCGACGTGGGCGACGCCACCCTCAATACGGCCGACCCGCGTACTCTACTCCGCCGAGGTGCCGCCAGCGGCCATGCCGAGGTCGACTTCCTGGGCCGCGACAGCCGCCGCTATCGCGCCCGCTGGGGCGTGCGCCGCGCCCGCGAGAAAGCCGACGGAAAATTGCAGAA
Organism: Chromohalobacter sp. 48-RD10; assembly: GCF_029889785.1. Taxonomy (NCBI): domain Bacteria; kingdom Pseudomonadati; phylum Pseudomonadota; class Gammaproteobacteria; order Oceanospirillales; family Halomonadaceae; genus Chromohalobacter; species Chromohalobacter sp. 48-RD10. The sequence goes on from NZ_JARANX010000001.1 coordinate 447,990, forward strand.
GATCGAGCAGTCGCTGCGTGATCTGGACGATGACCGCCTGCTGACCACGCAGAAGCGCGAGTTCGACCGCCTGCTGCCCGAGTGTCTGGGGCTCAGCTTCGAGCAATTCACCCGCGCCGTGCTACTGGCCCAGAGCGAATTCGCCGCCTTCCTCAAGGCCGACGACAACGAGCGCAGCGACCTACTCGAGCGTCTCACCGGCACCGCCGAGTACTCCGAGATCTCGATCGCCGCCTATCGCCGCGCCAGCCAAGCCAAGAAAGCCGTTGATGCGCTGGACGCCAAGCTCGCCGACGACCTGCCCGCCGAGGCCGAGGCACGCGCCGCGCTCGAAAAGACCGCCGAGGCCGCCCAAGCCGAGCTCGATACCGTGCAGCGCCATACCAAGCGCCTGGAGACACAGGCGCACTGGCATGCCACGGATACCAGACTGCAAGACTCTCACGCCCAAGGGCAGCATGAACATCGCGCTGCCGAGGCGCATTGGCAGACGCTGGCCTCGGCCCGTGCCGACCGTGACTGGCAGCGCCTGATCGCGCCTCAACGTCATCGTCTGGCACGCCAGGCCGAATTGCCCGGCGAGATCACACGTCTCGAGACGACTCATGCCGACACGCGCGAGGCTCTGACAAAGGCCGAGACCACACAGCAACAGGCTAAACAGGCACATGCCACTGCCGAAAAGACCCTTCAAGACGCCGACACGGCACGCCGCACCGCCGAGCCTCAACTGCACCAGGCGCGCGAGCAGGCACAGCAACTGGCGACGCGCGAGCATCAGCTGGCCGAGCTCGACAACACGCACGCCGCACAGCGCCGCGAAGCGCAGGCGCTGACCACGCGCCATCAGCAAGCCCACGAGACACAGCAACGCCAGCGCCGGCAGCGCGATGACTGGCAGGCCACCCTGCGCCAATTGATGGGTGAACATGCCCGCGTGGAGGACGCCCGCCAGGCCGTTCAGCGCGCGCATGATCATGCCGCTCGACGTCACCTGGCACTCGGCGAGCTGCAAAGTCGCTGGCAGACCGTCTGTCGTACCGAGCACGCCCAGCGCACCCTCAATGAGCGCCTGACGCAGGACGCAAAGCGTCTCGAAGCATTGATCACCCAAGGCCAGGCCGCCCGCCAGCGCCTCGATGAGCACGAGCGCCACTATCGCAGCGTGCTGGAATTCGTCGAACGCGGTCGTGCAGTGCGTAGCGAGAGTGTCACGCACCTGCGCGACGCCCTCGAGGAAGGCCAGCCCTGCCCGGTGTGCGGGGGGCTCGAGCATCCCTGGCGCCACCAGCCGCCACAGACGCCCGAAGCCGCCCAGCTTGCCGCACAGCAAGCGGAAGAAGACCGCCAGTTGACGGATGCCCAGCAGCAACGCGATCACGCCCAGCAACAACGCGACGAACTGCTGGGCCAGTACCGGGCGCTTGACGCCTCGCTCACGCAGCAACGCCAGGACGCTGCGGATGCCGATAAGCGCCACCAAGAGGCGCACCAGGCACTCGACGAACATCCGCTATACACCGAGCTAGCTACCATCGATCATGACCGGCGTGATGCCTGGCTAACCGAGCAACGCCAGACAAGCGACGCCCAGCGCGCGCAACATGAAAAGACGCTTCAGGCCCTTGCCCACGCCGAGGCCGAGTTGGCACCGCTCGACGAGGCATTGCGCCAAAGCGAGCTGACACTGGCGCAATTCGACGCCCAGCGCACCCGCCTCGACAAGGAACTCGAAGAACTCGACGCGCGCCTGCCTCCGCTACGCCGCGAGCGCGACGATATCGCCGCCCGGCTCAAGACCCTGCTCGGCGAACACGCCTCGCCGGATGCCTGGCAGCAGCAGCTCGATACGCATCAGAGCGCCGCGCGCCAGGCCCTGGATACGGCGCTTGCCCAATGCCATGACAGTGAGCGGGAAACCCAGCGGCTCGCCCAGCAGTCGCACTACGAGACCGAGCAACTCGCCAGGCTCAAGCAGGAAATCGACACCCTCACTCGTGAGCTGGATGCCTGGCGCCAAGCGCATCCCGACCTGGACGACGCCACTCTGCAGCGACTACTGGCCGAAACCGACGACGCCGCCGATCGTCGAGAACGGGAATTGACCCAGGCCGAGCAGGCCCGCCAGCAGACCGCTGCCGCCCTCACTGAGCGCCGCCAGGCCCTCATCGATCATCGCCGCGAGCAGGCGTTGACCGAGCACGACGCCACCCCGGACACCCTCTTGAGCGAGACGGTCGACGCCCGGATCGACCAGCGCCGAGAGGCGTTAGACACCGCGCGTGACGCCTTGGCGCACCGGCTTGACGCCGCCCAAACGCAGCGCGATGATGCCCTGCACACCCTGCGTGACGACGACCGCAAGCGTCAGCGCCAGCGCGAGGGACAAGCCGAACTCGATGCCGCGCGCGCCGAGTACCGTCGCTGGGGCCGCATCAGCGAGCTGATCGGCTCCGCCGACGGCAAGGTCTTCCGACGCATCGCGCAGGCTTACAATCTGGAGCAACTGCTGGAGCACGCCAACGCGCACCTGACGGGTCTGAGTCGCCGTTACAAGCTGATCCGCGGCGGCAGCGAGCTGGGCCTGCTGGTGGAGGACCGCGACATGGGAGACGAGCACCGCTCGGTGCATTCGCTTTCCGGTGGCGAAACCTTTCTCGTCTCGCTGGCGCTGGCACTAGGGCTCGCTTCCATGGCTTCCGGCGAACTCGTCATCGAATCGCTGTTCATCGACGAAGGCTTCGGCAGCCTCGACCCGCAATCCCTGGCACTCGCCATGGATGCCCTCGACGGCCTGCAAGCGCTAGGGCGCCGCGTCGGCGTGATCTCGCATGTACAGGAAATGCACGAACGCATCCCGGTGCAGATCCAGGTCGAACCGTTAGGTAATGGCACCAGTCGAGCGCGGTTGGTGAGCACCTAGTGAATATGAGCCTCTAGGAAATATGAGCTTCCAGGAAATACAGGACGGCCGCCTCCGCCGTCCTTGGCTCAGCATCATAAGGCCCGAAACCGCAACCAGAGGCGGCCGATACCGACGGAACTGGCAAACAACATGATCCCGATAGCGATGGAGAGGCCGCCACGCCAGAGCCTTTCAGGGCTGACAGTACCCAGCGTTTCCAGCCGCGCATAATGCGTTCCCAGCGTGTTCAGCCCTGCTGCTAGATAACCGATACCAATAATGGCAGCCCCCACGGCAATCAGAGTCGCCGACGAGGCTGAGACTGCGGCTTCATGCGGTGTTAACCATCGACTGATCGGCTTGCGCGCCAGGATAAGCACCGCTCCCAACAATGCACTGACGAAGAAATGCACGCCCTGGATGGCGAGCATATTCGTTGCTTCTGCTTCTTGAGCCATCGACGAACTGGACCAGGCGATATAGAGAGACGTGGCCTGGTTCGAAAGGGTCCTTACCAGAAGCCAGATCCCCGCGACGCCCAACAGCGCTTCGCACAACGAACGAGTATGGAAACTGGGCATATATCCCCTGATAGTCCTGTATTCAAGTATTTAGTCATTTCTTTTGTGGGCCCATCATGTTGCCGGATACGGCGCCACCTCGTTGCCATCTTCGGTCATCAGCCTGACCAGCTTGGGGTGAACGAAAAGCTTCTCTCGGCCTGCTCGAATCTCTTGCAGTACCCCGATCTCGCAGAGCTGCTGTAGATAGATAGAGGCCGTCTGGCGTTTGGCGATATCGCGTTCCACCAAGTTGCCGATACGGCAATAGGGCTGCTCGAAGATGACCTGCACTAGCTCATGACTGTAGACGCCTGGAAGTTCGCACTGGATATAACGCGTTGTCTCTTCGATCAACTCCCGCGTCGCCGCAATCTTGTCGGTAGTCCAGCGTGCCGTGTATTCCACGGCCTTGAGCATATAAAGCAGCCAATCCTGCCACCGCCCTTCGCGCGTTACCGACAGCAAAAGGCGGTAGTAGTCAGCCTTGTTGAGCACGATATAGCGACTCAGGTACAGGATCGGAAGCGAGAGCAGTTGCTGCTCGATTAGATAAAGTATGTTCAGTATCCGGCCGGTGCGCCCGTTGCCATCGGTGAAGGGGTGAATCGCTTCAAACTGATAATGGGCTACGGCCATCTTGATCAGCGGATCGACGCCATCTTCCTCGTGTAAGTAGCACTCCCAGTTCGCCAGCATCTCCCGCAAGGCTTCTTTTCCCATGGGAGGAGTGTAAATAACCTCACCGCTGGCCTGATTAGCCAGAGTGGTACCCGGTACGCGACGGATATTCATGTCGGCGCCTTTGATAGTACTGCAGATTTCCACCGCCGTGTTGGTGCATAGCGGTCGCTGGGCCAGCTCGCGATAGCCACTACTCAGCGCTGTGCGATAGCGCAGAGCTTCCTTGGTGGCCGGGTCGGCATGTGTATCTTCTTGGGCGAATTGGAAGAGCCGATCGGTGGTGGTGACGATGTTCTCGATCTCGGAACTGTCACGCGCTTCCAACAAGGGCAGCAGGTTGATCAATACCCCCTGATTGGGCAGCAGTTCTCCCGCCTGTTTCAGCTCTGCCAGGGCCGTACGGGCGGGAATGCAGGCTTTAAGCACTGCCGATGTCTCCAGCTCCTCCGCTGGCGGTAGCGTAGGCAACGTGTTGTGAGGTTCGTCGGGGCGCCAGCTCATGTTCATTTTTCTCTTTAAAATCGACACGTCACCCGCTTATGTCGATAGCATCGACATGTTTCGACGACGTGTCGATAAAATGGCGTTTCGTGTACACATCATAACGAAGTGGCGATGGCGTGAACATGTCGGCTCACTTCTCATAGCACAGCATTGCGAGATCAGCTCTCGATAGCCAGGCATTGCGTACTATTTTGCCATCGACGACTCTGTCGGCAACGAAAGCGGTATCCGAGTCACTGAGCCGAGCGACACCATATCCGCTAATCGACCACATCGGTCTCATACTCGATCCTGACGCCATCGATGACACCGTCGCCGCTATCCGGGCACTGAACGGACAGAAAACGCCTGCCCCTTAGTAGGACGGGGTAAATACCTAGGCGACGTGTCCAAAAAACGCACTTCGTGTACCTATCCCTGACACTAAAACGCCGCGCCCGAAGGCACGGCGTTTTGGCGTCTTTCGAAGCGCTTCGAACGGCGCTCAGCCGGCGAGCTTGGCGGCCATTTCGGCGGTATGCTGGCCTTGGAAGCGGGCGATGGTGAGCTCATTTTCGCTGGGTTGGCGGCTGCCGTCACCACCGGCGATGGTCGTCGCGCCGTAGGGCGTGCCACCGGAGACTTCCTCGAGCTCGCTCAGCGCCGCACAGGAATACGGTACGCCGACGATCGCCATGCCGTGGTGAAGCAGGGTGGTGTGAATCGAGGTCAGCGTGGTTTCCTGCCCACCGTGCTGGCTGGCGGTGGAAGTGAAGGCGCCGCCCAGCTTGCCGATCAATTTGCCTTGCGCCCAGAGACCGCCCGTCGTGTCCCAGAAATTGCGCATCTGCGAGGCCATGTTGCCAAAGCGCGTGGGCGTGCCGACGAGAATCGCGTCGTAATCGGCCAGAAGACCGGGATCATCCAGCACGGCGGCAGTGCTGTCTGCCTTGTAGCCGGATTTTTCGGCGACGTCAGCGGGCACGAGTTCGGCCACGCGATACAGATCCACTTGGGTACCGGCCACGCCGCGTGCGCCTTCGGCGACGGCATTGGCCAGTGTCTCGATGTGCCCGTAACTGGAGTAATAAAGGACGAGAATCTTGCTCACGTGGGTACTCTCCTGACTGGATGTATGGACGCTCTCAAGATGGCGTACGCTCGCGCCACCGTCAAAGTGACGTGACGCGACATCGGCGTGCTAGGCTGGCGCAAAACATCCTCCGGGGAGGCCACCATGTCCAACACCACTGCCCTGCTCGAACGCCTGATTGGCTTCGATACCGTATCGCGACACTCCAACCTGGAATTGATTGCCTTCATCGAGGCCTACCTTGCCGAGCATGACGTGCCGTGTACTCGTATCGCCAACGATGACGGCAGCAAGGCCAACCTGCTGGCTCGCATCGGCCCCGAGGTGGCGGGCGGTGTGGTGCTATCCGGGCATACCGACGTAGTACCCGTAGACGGCCAGCCCTGGAGCAGCGATCCCTTCACGCTGACCGGCAAGGACGATGGCCGCCTCTACGGCCGCGGTAGCTGCGACATGAAAGGCTTCATCGCCAGCGCACTGGCACAGGTACCGCAGTGGCAAACGCTCGACTTGCAGCGCCCCATCTACCTGGCGTTTTCCTACGACGAGGAAGTCGGCTGCCTGGGCGCGCCGCGCTTGATCGAGCGCCTGATGGCCGATACGCCGACGCCGGCGGCGGTGATCGTCGGCGAGCCTACGCTAATGGCGCCGGTGGTGGCCCAGAAAGGCATCACCAATCTGCGTACCACGGTGACCGGCCGCGAGGCGCATTCCAGTCAGGTACGTCAGGGCGTGTCCGCCGTGCATGTGGCGGCCCGCCTGGTGACGCGCATCGAGGACATCATGGCGGAGCTGGTCGCGGAGGGCCGTGTCGATCCACTCTTCAACGTGCCCCACTCCAGCCTGCATGTGGGCAAGATCCAAGGCGGCACGGCGATCAACATCATGGCTCGCGAGTGTCATTTCGACTGGGAGATCCGTCATCTGCCGACGGACGGTTTCGAAGCCTTGTTCGAGCGCTTGCAGCACTACGCCGAAACGCTGATGAATGAATTGCGCCCACGCGCACCGCAGATCGACATCCACACCGACCACCTGACCGAGACCGTACCCGCCCTGGCCGACCGGGATAACCAGACGGCACTTGAGTTCTGTCATGCATTGCTGGGCGCTACCAACAACGAAGCCGTGGCCTATGCCACCGAGGCCGGTCAGTTCCAACGCGCCGGCCTGCCCACGGTCATTTGCGGCCCCGGCAGCATCGCTCAGGCGCACCAACCCGACGAATATCTGGACGTCGCCCAGCTCGAGGCCGCCGATGCCTTCATGGCCGCGCTTGGGGAGCGTCTGACGGCCTCCAGCTAGCTTCATCCAGCTAGCTTCGGCGTATCGAACGAACATCGCCCGACGAGCGGCACGCAGCGCATGGCCACCAACCATCGGCGCCTTGTCGAAATGTTCGACATATGCCAGCGTGAACGAAATGATTCGGAACGATGTCACGTGAAGAGCAAGCAATCCCCATCCAGAAAACGCCCTTGCGTCGCCGAGGCGCTGGCAAAGGAGATCTTCTCCGGCACATATCAGCCGGGAGATTTCGTACCGCGCGAAGTCGACCTGTGCGAGCGCTTCGCCCTCAATCGCTCGGCGGTGCGCAGCGATCTGCGCCAGTTGGTCGATGCCGGGATCATCGAACGCATCTCAGGGCACGGCTCGAAGGTCCGTGAGTATCCGGAGTGGAACATTCTCGATGCTCAAGTCACCGAGTGGATGACCCGCTATGCGGCGCCCAATCCCGGTGTACAGCGCGAGATTCTGGCCTTTCGCCTGGACGTGGAGCCCTATGTCGCCATGACCGCCGCCAAGCACGCGACGGCGCATGACCTGGTTGCCATCGAGGAAGCCTTCAACGGCATGGGCAGTGACCTCGACGATACCACTGTCAACCGTGACGGCCGCCTGCATAGCGACTATGACATCGCCTTCCATGTGGCGATCTTCAAGGCCACACACAACATCGTCTGGTCACAGCTTTCGCACATTCTGCGACCCTCGATATTGCTGTTGATCGAGACCTCGAACGTCAGCGCCAGCGACCCGGCGGAGAGTCTGGAACGCCACCGGTCACTGATGGAAAGTATTCGCGCACGCCGGCCACGCGATGCGTTTCGCGCCTCGCAGGCCGTACTTGCCGGCACCGCCAGCGCCTTGGGGCTGGAGATCCCCGACACACCGCTTGGATATAGCGCCGAGCTGTTGTCCGAAACCTGACACGCGCCCAATCCTGTCTCCCGCAAAGCCAACCGGGCGTCGCATGGCGACGCCCGGTTCAGTGGCCAAAGTCCTTAGCAATAAGTTCTTAGCAGTGAGTACGGGGTAGTGAAGACTCAGTGATTGTCGCGAGGCGGGCTCTGGCGGGCGACATCGCGATACTTGGTGGCGGGGCCCAGCGTCATGCCATGATCGAGCTGCTCGACCATGCCGCGCTGAATCTCCTGCCAAGGCGTCTGATCCACCGGATAGATGTAACCGCCGCGTGATTCTAGCGCCTGACGACGTTTCGTCAGCTCGGCGTCATCGAGCAGCAGATTGGCTTCGCCACGCTTGAGATCGATACGAATCCGGTCGCCCGTTTCCAGCAGCGCCAGGCCGCCGCCCACCGCCGCTTCGGGGGCCGCGTTGAGGATCGAGGGCGAGCCCGAGGTCCCCGACTGACGACCGTCGCCAATGCACGGCAGCGATTCGATGCCTTGACGGATCAGCGCCTCCGGCGGCTGCATGTTGACGACCTCGGCACTCCCCGGATGGCCGATCGGCCCGGCACCGCGCATGATCAAGATGGTGTTCTCGTCGATCTCGAGCGACGGATCGTCGATACGCGCATGATAATCCTCGGAGCCGTCGAATACCGCCACCTTGCCTTCGAAGGCATCCAGGTCATCGGCCTGGCTCAGGAAACGCCGCCGGAAGTCGTTGGCAATCACGCTGGTCTTCATCAACGCCGAATCGAACAGATTGCCCTTGAGGTTGATGAAGCCGGCCTCTTCCACCAGCGGGTTGTCGTAGCGGCGAATGATATCGTCGTCCAGCGTTTCACGCCCGGCCGTATTTTCCGCCAATGTCTTGCCGTTGACCGTGGGCACATCGCCGTGCAGACGCCCAACCTTGATCAGTTCGCTGAGCACCGCGGGCACGCCACCGGCTCGGTGGAACTCCTCGGAAAGATAGATCCCTGCCGGCATCACGTTGGCTAGTAGCGGAATCTCATGCCCGAGGCGCTGCCAATCGTCGTTGGTCAGCTCGAGCCCCGCGTGACGCGCAATGGCATTGATATGCACCGGCGCATTGGAAGAACCGCCCAGCGCCGAACACACCACGATGGCATTTTCACAGGCCTCGCGGGTAATGATATCCAGCGGACGCAGGTCTTCCCACACCATGTCGACGATGCGCGTTCCGGTCTTGTAGGCGACCATCGAGCGCTCCTTGTAGGGCGCCGGAATCATCGCCGAACCGGGCAGGCTCATGCCCAATGCTTCGGCCATGGAATTCATCGTCGAGGCGGTGCCCATGGTGTTGCAGTGGCCCACGGAAGGCGCCGAATCGGTGGCGCGGGACAAGAATTCCTCGTAGCCGATATCCCCCGCCGCGAGACGCTTGCGCAGTTCCCAGATGATGGTGCCCGAGCCCACGCGCTCCTGAGTGCCGCGCCAACCATTGAGCATCGGCCCGCCGGAGAGCACGACCGCCGGAATATTGGCGGTCGCCGCCGCCATCAGGCAGGCGGGCGTGGTCTTGTCACAGCCGGTGGTCAGCACCACGCCATCCAGCGGGTAACCATGCAGGACTTCCACCAAGCCCAGATACGCCAAGTTGCGATCCAGCGCTGCCGTCGGCCGACGCACATTTTCATGGATGGGATGCAGAGGAAACTCGAACGGCACGCCCCCAGCGGCGCGGATGCCATCCTTGACGCGTTTCACCAGATCGATGTGATGACGATTGCAAGGCGTCAAGTCGGAGCCCGACTGGGCGATGCCGATGATCGGCTTGCCGCTCTTGAGCTCCTCCAGCGTCAGGCCGTAATTCATGTAGCGCTCGATGCACAGCGCAGTGGTCCCCGGATGCTCAGGGTTGTCGAACCACCAGCGCGAGCGCAGTTGATCGGGGGTCATGCGGCGATTGTCGGCGGACATCAGGTTATCTCCTCTCGAAAGAACAATCGGCTCCTATGTAAGTCAAACATATTGCGAGTATGTTCAACATACTCCGATAGGTGTAGAGACTCTGCTTCCCCGCCCCGAACAACGCCGCAACGCAAGAAGGCGACTCAATGAGCCGCCTTCTCGTTTTTCATACTCGCCGTTTATCGTTAGTCCTCAGTGCGAGTGACGCGGCACTTCGGCACCACGGCATCCCACCAGGAAGTCGAAGTCGCAGCCTTGATCGGCTTGTAGCACATGCTCGATGTAGAGCTGGCGATAGCCGCCGGTGCTAGCGATTCGGGTCGACTCGGCGGTAGGGTCGGCCTCGGCCAGGCGCGCAGCAAGCTCGACATCGTCGATCTCCAGATGCAACGTGCCGGCATAGGCATCGAGGGCGATCAAGTCGCCATCACGAACCGCCGCGAGCGGCCCCCCGGCAGCGGCTTCCGGCGCCACATGCAGTACCACGGTACCGTAGGCGGTGCCGCTCATGCGGGCATCGGAGATCCGCACCATATCGGTGACGCCTTGCTCGAGAAGCTTGGACGGCAATCCCATGTTGCCGACCTCTGCCATGCCATGATAGCCGCGCGGCCCGCAGTTCTTCATCACCAGGATATCGTCGGCGGTGACATCGAGATCGGGATCGTTGATGCGCGCCTTGTAGTCATCGAAATTCTCGAAAACCACGGCACGGCCACGGTGCGTCATCAACTCGGGAGTCGCCGCAGAGGGCTTGAGGACGGCACCATTGGGCGCGAGATTGCCGCGCATCACGCACATACCGCCATCCTCGCGCAACGGCGTGTCGAGAGAACGAATCACGGCGTCGTTGTAGAGCGGCGCATCCTCGACGTTCTCCCACAACGTCTTGCCGTTGATGGTCAGAACATCCTTGTGCGGCAGCCGGTCAGCCTCGCCGAGGCGGCGCAATACGGCAGGCAGGCCACCCGCATAGTAGAATTCTTCCATCAGATAGCGCCCCGAGGGCTGCAGATCGACGATGGTCGGCGTGCCACGCCCGATACGCGTCCAATCGTCCAGCGTCAGGTCGACCCCGATGCGTCCGGCGATGGCTTGCAAATGAATGACCGCATTGGTCGAACCGCCGATGGCCGCGTTGGTGCGAATAGCGTTCTCGAAGGCTTGTTTGGTCAGCACCCTGGAGAGTTTGAGATCCTCGTGGACCATCTCGACGATACGATTACCGGAGAGATGCGCCAGTACATAGCGGCGCGAATCCACCGCCGGAATCGCCGCATTGTGGGGCAACGAGGCGCCCAGAGATTCGGCCATGCAGGCCATGGTCGAGGCGGTCCCCATGGTGTTGCAGGTACCGGCGGAGCGTGACATGCCCGCCTCGGCGGCCATGAAGTCATGGATCGAGATCTTGCCGGCTTTCACATCTTCGGAGAGCTTCCACACCACGGTGCCCGAGCCGATGTCCTTGCCCTCGTGCTTGCCATTGAGCATCGGGCCGCCAGTGACCACGAGAGTGGGAATATCGCAGCTCGCCGCGCCCATCAGCAGCGCCGGGGTGGTCTTGTCGCAGCCGGTCAGCAAAATCACCGCATCGAGCGGGTTGCCGCGAATCGCCTCCTCGACATCCATGCTCGCCAAATTGCGGGTGAACATCGCAGTGGGACGCAGGTTGGACTCACCGTTGGAGAACACCGGAAATTCAACCGGGTAACCGCCCGCCTCGAGCACCCCTTTCTTGACGTGTTCGGCGAGCTTGCGGAAATGAGCGTTGCAAGGGGTGAGCTCCGACCAGGTATTACAGATACCGACGATCGGCTTACCCTGGAATTCGTGGTCGGGAATGCCCTGGTTCTTCATCCAGCTGCGATACATGAAGCCGTTCTTGTCGGCAGTGCCGAACCACTCGGCACTGCGCAGTCGGCGGGGGGACTGACTCATCAGGGGCTCCTTCTCATGGCATTCGCATTAGCGTTGCCAACACCATAAACGCCCCTTTCAATAACCGAATAATGTCAAAAAAGACCTTCTTTGATGTAAAAAAAAATATCAAAAATAATATCGAGCCTTTCCCATCCTCTTCAGGAAGAGTCATCAAGACTTGGGGGCAATGCCGACACGAGTTGTCAGGATACTGATTAAAATCCACTTTTATCTAACGAACATCGAGATGACTGTGTCGATCACCCCCCATACCAGCAGCCCGAGTGCTTAGGGTAGATTGCAAGGGGTATACCAAAGTCTATGTTGAACATGTAATCACTATGTTCAACATTTACCGTCTGATGCGACGAATCCAAGGGCGCCCCCATGAATGAATTTCACTCGTTTCTCCCACAGGATGCCGGCAACGATAGCTTGATCGGACGCGTGTGGGATCCCGATGCACAAGGCCCCCGCCTGGTCACCGTGCGTGACGGCATGCTGCACGATATCAGCGCACTGGCCCCCACGTTCAGCGGCCTATTGGAATTCGACGATCTATCAACACGCATCGCCCAGGCGCCGGATGCACCGCTTCTCACGGTCAGCGATTGCCTGGAGGCCTCGCTCGATGCCGAGGGCGACCCCGCCACCTGGCACCTTCTGGCGCCCTGCGATCTGCAAGCAATCAAGGCCTGCGGGGTAACCTTTGCGTCATCGATGCTGGAACGAGTGATCGAGGAGCAAGCGCGCGGCGATAGCCAGAAAGCCACGACATTGCGCGAGACCGTTACCTCGCTGATCGGCGACGACCTTTCCCGGCTGACGCCGGGATCCGCCGAGGCCGAGGCCCTCAAGGCCAAGCTGGTGGAGCTCGACGTCTGGTCGCAATACCTGGAAGTCGGCATCGGTCCCGACGCCGAGGTGTTCACCAAATCGCAACCCATGTCGGCGGTCGGCCTGGGGCACCGGGTCGGTATTCACCCGGCCTCTAAGTGGAACAACCCCGAGCCCGAGGTCGTGCTGGCGGTAGACTCGCGCGGCCAGGTACGCGGCGCCACGCTCGGCAACGACGTCAATCTGCGCGATGTCGAAGGGCGAAGTGCCCTGTTGCTGGGCAAGGCCAAGGACAACAACGCCTCTTGCGCCATCGGCCCCTTCGTGCGCCTGTTCGATGACGACTTCGACATCGACAGTGTCCGCGCCCTGGAGGTAACGCTGGATGTCAGAGGCGAGGATGGCTTTCACCTGGACGCGGTGAGCTCGATGAATCAGATCAGTCGCGACCCGCTCGATCTCGTCGCCCAGACACTGGGGGCGCATCACCAGTATCCGGACGGCTTCATGCTGTTCCTGGGGACATTATTCGCCCCCACACAGGATCGCGATACCCAAGGTAGCGGTTTCACTCACCACCTCGAAGACGTCGTGACCATTGCCACGCCCACGCTCGGGGCACTGGTCAATCGCGTCGACACCAGCGACCGCATTCGGCCCTGGCAGTTCGGTAGTGGTGCCCTGCTGAACTACCTCGTACACCAGCGCCCCGACGCTTGACGATCGTCGTTTCAACACCGTGGACGGGGCGCTCGAAGACGTCGCTCCCGACGCTTTGCGCCCGGCCATGACATCCATCCAAAACAGCACTCTCGATGACATGAAAGGCGCAAGCGATGCCAAGGATCACGCTGCAACATCGGTGCGAGGCAACGCCCCTTGACTCTATCGCTCAGCGTCGCCATGTCTCATATATGCCCATCAATGCCAGGAGGCAAGCATGATATTGGAAGGCAAACAGATCATCGGACAAGACATCGCAGCCGGCCCCGGCACTAGTTTCCAGGCGGTAGACCCCGCCAATGGGGAGACTCTTCCACCCGAGTTTCCCAGTGCCGATAACAACCAGGTCGAGCGCGCCTGTCAGCTCGCCTGGGATGCCTTCGATTTATATCGGGAAACCTCACTGGAGGAGCGGGCCAAGTTTCTGGAAACCATCGCCGAGGAAATCGAACATCTGGGCGGTGGCTTGATCGAACGTGCCATGAGCGAAAGTGGCCTCCCGGTCGCACGTCTCGAAGGTGAGCGTGGACGTACCTGCAACCAGCTGCGCCTTTTCGCGGGTGTCGTGCGTGCTGGCGAATGGCTCGATGTCCGCGTCGATCCGGCGCTGCCGGAACGCACACCCATGCCACGCCCAGATCTTCGCCAGCGCCACATTCCGCTGGGACCGGTCACGGTATTCGGCGCCAGCAACTTCCCACTAGCTTTCTCCGTGGCCGGTGGTGACACCGCATCCGCATTGGCATCGGGTTGCCCGGTAATCGTCAAGGCACACTCGGCGCATCCCGGCACCTCCGAGCTGGTGGCGCGCGCCATCCAAAGCGCCGCCAAAAAGTGCAATATGCCTGAAGGCGTATTCTCCATGCTCTTCGATGCCGGTTACGACGTGGGTACCTCGCTGGTCAAGCATCCCAACATCAAGGCAGTCGGTTTCACCGGCTCGCGCAAGGGTGGTCTGGCGCTGCAACAAGCCGCGCAATCGCGTCCCGAGCCGATTCCGGTCTACGCCGAGATGAGCAGCATCAACCCCGTTTTCCTGATGCCCAAAGCACTTGAGGCACGCGGCACCGACCTAGCCCAAGCCTTTGTCGGTTCGCTCAACATGGGCGCAGGCCAGTTCTGCACTAACCCCGGCCTGTTGATCGGTCTAAAGAGCCCGGCACTGGATAGCTTCATCGAGGAAGCTGGCAAGGCGCTCAAGGACACGCCTGCGAATACCATGTTGACGCCTGAAATTCATTCGGCCTACGAGCAGAGCGTCGCCAAGCTGGCGGGCAACGCCAAGGTGAACGAAGTAGGCCGCGGCCTTGCCGGGGAAGGCGAGAACCAGTGCCAGGCTGGCCTCTTCACCACGCAAGGCGCCGATGTGCTGGCCGATGAATCGCTGCAGGAAGAAGTCTTCGGCGCCACCTCTCTAGTCGTCATCTGCAACGACATGGACGAGATGAAGCGCGTGGCCGAAGCACTGGAAGGCCAACTGACAGTCACCCTGCAGATGGACGAAGGCGATACCCAAGACGCAGCACAGCTGCTACCCACGTTGGAACGCAAGGCGGGTCGCCTCATGGCCAACGGCTGGCCGACCGGTGTCGAGGTCTGCCATGCCATGGTTCACGGCGGCCCCTTCCCGGCCACGACCGATTCACGCACCACCTCCGTGGGTAGCGCCGCGATCTTCCGCTTCCTGCGTCCGGTGTGCTATCAGAATCTCTCCGATTCGCTGCTTCCCAAGGCACTCAAGGAAGCGAACGGCCTCGGCCTGAAGCGTCTCGTCGACGGCCAGCGCGAGGGATAAGCATCTCCTCCTGATGCGCCTGAGTCCTCCGGGACGAGGGCCATCACCAACGCAAACGCCCCATGGCAGCAACATTGCCATGGGGCGTTTTTAATGGCCGCTCGTCAGATAACGAGCGGCGCGCGTGAGCCATTAACGGCTAGATCACGCCTGCGAACGATTCCGCTGAGGAGCGTCTCCGCCTTCACGTTGACGCCGCGGGGCGCGCTCCTGATCACCGCCGCGATCCTCGGCAATCTCCAGCGGACGACCGGCGACACGCGCCTGGCCGATGCGCGACAGCACAGCGGCCGGCAGCGTACTCGGCAATTCAACCATAGAGAAGGCATTGCGGATGTCGATACGGCCGATCTTGCCACCGTCGATGCCGCCTTCATTGGCCAATGCACCCACCAGCTGGCCGGGCTTGACGCCATCCTTGTGGCCCACCGACACGCGGTAACGCGTCATGCCAGCGCTCGGTCCACGATCACGACGATTGGGCTTTTCGTTGCGCCCCCCTCCCTGACGGGCGGGACGACGTTCGCCCGGCTTCGGCAAGCGACCAATGGGGGCCTCGCCGGAACGCGCCATGCTGGCCATGGCACACGCCAGATCCACGGGGTCATAACCGTCGTCGGCCAAGCCTTCAATCAGCTCACGCTGATAGTCGCTGTCCTGCTCCAGCGTCTTCAGCACGCGCTCACGAAACAGTTTGTCGCGATGGGCACGGATGACAGACTCATCGGGCAGCTCGACTTCCTGCATCGTTTGACCGGTCACACGCTCCATATCACGTACGCGACGCTGCTCGCGGCCACCGGCGAAGGTAATCGCCACGCCCTTGCGTCCAGCGCGCCCCGTCCGCCCGATGCGGTGAGTATACGCCTCGCCGTCTTGCGGCAGGTCGTAGTTGAAAACGTGCGTGATACGCGGCACGTCGAGACCGCGCGCGGCAACGTCGGTGGCGATGAGGACATCGACCTTGCCACGCCTGAGGCGATCGACGGTCCGCTCGCGCAGGCTTTGATCCAGGTCGCCGGACAGCGCCGCCGCGTTCACGCCACGCGCCAACAATTGCTCGACCAGCGTGGTGCAGGAGGCACGTGTGCGCACGAAGGCGATAGCAGCGTCCACCGGCTCGACCTCGAGTAAGCGCGATAGCGCCTCCAGCTTGGCGCCACCTTCGATACGAACCAACCGCTGCTCGATGCCTTCGGCCGTCTTGGTCTTGGTCTCGATCATGATCCTGAGCGGATCGACCAGGTACTGATCGACGATGCGCGAGATTTCATTGGGCAGGGTCGCGGAGAAAAATACGCGCTGCGCTTCTTTCGGCGTCTCGGAGACCACACGCTTGACGTCATCGATGAAGCCCATGCGCAGCATTTCGTCAGCCTCGTCGAGCACTAACGCATTGAGGCCGTCGAGTTTGAGGCTGCCACGATTGAGGTGGTCGATCACGCGTCCCGGCGTGCCCACGATGACCTGGGCACCACGGCGCAAACCGCTGAGCTGTTCGCGGTACTCTTGACCACCGCATAGGCTGAGAACCTCAAGCCCCTTGAGATCACGGCCGTACTGGACGAAAGAAGCGGCAACCTGCTGTGCCAACTCACGCGTCGGCGCAAGCACCAGCACTTGCGGCTCACGACGCTTGAGGTCAAGACGCGACAACAGCGGCAAGGCAAAGGCAGCGGTCTTGCCGGTACCGGTCTGGGCCTGGCCCAGCACATCGCGCCCGTCAAGCAGCGCGGGAATGGTTTTAGACTGAATCAATGAGGGCGTTTCATATCCCAGTGATTCGAGTGTAGAAAGAAGAACAGACGGCAGCGAAAGCTCGGCGAAAGTCGACGAGGCAGCGGGGGTCGTGGTCATGTCACACCTTGGATAGCCGGAGCGAACCGGCGGAAAAATTCAAGGCACCTTCATTGCCCATCGGCCGCTCGGCCTGGGGCATCGAAACAAAAGGCGCCGGTCGCAGCACCTGCGTCCTGCCGCATACGCGGCAGCTGTGGCGACCTTACGCGTCGTGGCGCGCCATCGATGCGGCAAGCGCTCTCACGGCCGGCTCGAAGCGAGCGGGCAATGCGCCTTGCGCAGAAACGTCCTTAAGGCTCTATCCACGCTAGGTGGAAGGCACATCGCACAGGGACGAATACAGGATGGAGGGGTCAACACATGCGAGGAAATGGCATACTACCATCGACCAATGGCTTTGCCCAATCTTATTCGTTCATCAAGCCCTATTCGCTTATCGAGGAATTCTCCCCATGCCGACGTTATGGATTGACGCCGACGCCTGTCCACGTCATGCCCGCGAAGTCATCGTGCGTGCCGCCGAGCGCACCCAAACGCCGACACGCTTCGTCGCCAATCACCGCTTGCCCTTGCCGCCCTCGGCCTGGGTCAGCGCGCTGGCCGTCCCCGGTGGCTTCGATGCCGCCGACGACGCCATCGTCGACCGAGTGGCGCCGGGCGATCTCGTCGTCACCGCCGACCTGCCTCTGGCGGAGGCCGCGTTGGCGCGCGAGGCCGAGGTCATCACCAATCGTGGCGAAACGCTGACCCGGGACAGTATTCGCGCCCAGGTACAGATGCGTGACTTCATGGAAACCCTGCGCGCCAGCGGCGAGCATACCGGCGGCCCCAAACCCTATGGCGACGCCGAACGCCGCACCTTCGCCAATGCGCTCGATCGCTGGCTGACACGTACCCGGAAGCGACGCTGATACATCGACCTAAGCGCCACGGCCCTAAGCACCACGAATGCCCCGCCCCGGCAACCGCTCGCGGTCATGCGGGCGTTCCAGCGCCAGTACCGGCCCCTTGGGAACGATACGCGTCGGGTTGATGGTCTCATGGCTGTAATAGTAGTGGCGCTTGATGTGATCGAAATTCACCGTCTCGGCAATGCCTGGCCATTGATAGAGCTCGCGCAGATAATTCGACAGATTGGGATAGTCCTCGATACGCCGCAGGTTGCACTTGAAGTGTCCGTGATAGACAGCGTCGAAGCGGATCAACGTGGTGAACAGCCGGATGTCCGCCTCGGTCAACCACTCGCCGGCGAGATAACGCTGCGTATCGAGCCGTGACTCGAGCCGCCCGAGCGCTTCGAACAACACCGTGACGTGTTTCTCGTAGACCGCCTGTTGGGTGGCGAAGCCGGCCTTGTAAACGCCGTTGTTGATGTGATCGTAGACGTCGGCGTTGACGGTATCGATGGTCTCGCGGAGATCCTCTGGATAAAGATCCAACCGGTTGCCGGTCAAATCATCGAATGCCCCACCCAGCATGCGCACCAGATCGGCGGACTCGTTGTTGACGATACGCCCTTCACGCTTGTCCCACAGCGCCGGCACCGTCACGCGCCCGGTATAATGCGTCTCGGTCAGCGTATAAAGCTGGTGGTGGTAGTCGACGCCATTGAGCGGATCGCCACTCGAGCCCTCGTCGATGGCGTAGGACCAGCCCTGCTCCAGCATCAGCGGACTGGTATGGGATACACCTACCAAACCCTCGAGCCCTTTGAGCTTGCGCATGATCAGGGTGCGATGCGCCCACGGGCAGGCCAGCGACACGTACAGATGAAAGCGTCCTACCTCGGCTTCGATACCCGGCTGCCCTTGCGGTCCCGATGCCCCGTCCGGCGTCACCCAGTCACGCAATTGAGCGGACTCGCGAACGAATTCGCCGCCGTGCTTCTTGGTGTCATACCACTGGTCGTACCAACGACCTTCGATCAACAGTCCCATACCTTTACTCCTACACTGATCCTGACGCTTATTGAGCGGACGGCCGGCAGCTGGCCACCCTCGATGCCGCTCAGCATAGAACGATTGATTCGGCGCTCAAGCGTATTAAAACGGCCTAACCGTTCGTTTCTATCGAATGTTCATCGCAGCAATCGCTCACGGCGTCGTGCAGCGCTGCCGCCAGCGCCCGCGTAGCCGGCCCGGCGCGATCCCGGTCGCGGAAAATCAACTGCATCGGCGTTTCGCGACGCCCCCCGAGCGCCAGAGGCAAGGGGACAAGCGCTCCCATACGCAATGCCTCGCGAATGCGGGTCGTCGGCATCCAGGCGAACCCCAATCCGCGGCACAGCATGTCGACCGATGTCACCAGGTGACTCAATGTCCAGCGCTGCTCAGCCTTGAGCCACCCGGCGTCCATCGACTGACGTAGCGCCGAATCGCGCACCACCAGTTGACGATGCTGCTCCAGATCGCGCAGGTCGAGTTCACGTCCCAGATGCTGTAGAGGATGTTCGGGATGCGAGACGGCCAGAAACTCCACATTGACCAATGGCTCGCCCAGAAATCCCTGGGCGGCGATGCCCGACACCACCAGGTCGGCGCGTCCATCGTAAAGCATCTCGACACCGCCATTGAGCACGGTTTCATGCAACTGCACGCGAACATGGGGATAGTGGCGCGAGACGCTGTCCAACGCATGCGCCAAGGCATCCGGCGGGAAAAGCTGATCGACGGCGATCACCACCTCGGCTTCGAGCCCCTCCCCCAAGCGTCCGGCGACATCTTCCAAGGCATCGGCGCTTTCCAGCAGTTGCCGGGCACGGCGTAGCAACATATCGCCCGCCTCGGTCAGGCGTACCTGACGTCCCACGGGTTCCAGTACCTGCACACCTAACTGCTCTTCAAGCTTATGCACCGCATGATTGAGCGTGGAGGGACTCTTGTGCACGGCCTCGGCAGCACGCGCGAACCCGCCATGATCGACCACGGCGGCAAGCATTCGCCATTGCGCTAACGTGACATTGACCATTCGATTATCCCGAAGGTTAGGAGCAAAAATATGCGATTAATTTTCGAAAAATACGAACTAGAATGCCAGTCATGATCATCGAGAGGGTTCACCATGACACACACAATGCAAGCTGACCGCCAGATCAAACACATTCGCTCCAGTCACCCAAGCCAAGACGGCGATGGCGTCAAGATCAAGCGCCTCCACGACTTCGAGGGTGGGCTCGATCCTTTTCTCATGCTCGACGAGCTGGGGTCCGATCAGCCCGATGACTATATCGGGGGCTTTCCGCCACACCCTCACCGAGGCATGCAGACGCTCACTTATGTCATTCATGGAGGGCTGACACACGAAGACCACCTGGGTCACAGCAGCACCATTCATGCCGGCGATGCGCAATGGATGCACACCGGACGCGGGATGATCCATTCCGAAATGCCGCTGACCGACAGCCAAGGTCTTCACGCCTTTCAGCTGTGGATCAATCTACCTGCACGCGACAAGCTGAGCCCGGCCACTTATCGTGATATCCGCGCACTGGAAATGCCGTACCTCGAGGGACAGGAGAGTCGTTTGATCGCCCTCGGCGGCCGCTGGCAAAGCGCCACATCCAGTATCGATGGCCCCCTCGATGCCCTGGCTGGTGGTTCCGGTGTCGCCGACGTACGGCTCGAATCGGGCACCTTGTCGCTGACGCACCTCGGTGACGAAACCCTGCTGGTATATGCCTACCTGGGAACGGTGAAGATTGGCAATCAAACGGTAAATGCGGGTCATCTCGCAGTGCTCGAGGCAGGCGACGCACTTACGTTGGAAGCGGACGGCAAGGCCGGCGCCCTGCTCTTGCGTGGCACACCACATCGCGAGCCTATCGCTCACTACGGACCTTTCGTGATGAACTCACGCAACGAGCTCGAGGCCGCCATGCAGGCCTACCGAGACGGCAGCTTGACCGACTAAAATTATGCAGCTATTGTACAAATTGTGGCACCGGTAAAAGATTACCTACATAGCCACGCATATCCTATGTGGCAAGCTGCTGTTACCGGCTTGCCCATGCTGTATGCATGAACAGGATAGGCATTTCATTTAGCATGAGTTATCGTTCCAATGCCTTTTATCTATTTAACGTTCACGTATACGGCTTCTAGTTATCATGTTGCGGATTCTTCATTCGCTGCCCCGCACTCATAAATTAATCTTGTTACCGGTCGCCACCATGGTGACCGTGCTGGGCACGCACAAAATCGTTACCGTCATCGACGCCAATGGTGGCCATTCAACTACCCAGCAGATCACCCAAAACGACGACGATTCTCGTTCGTCGCCTTCGCTTGCAGACAATGCCCTCGCCACCCTGGAGACTGTCACCACTCGCGATATTCCGCTGAGTGAACTCAAGGCACAGGAAATCGTCGATGTCGACTTCATCGACAAGGCGCATGCAACAGACAACAACGTATCTGACGCATCGGCGTTCGATACCCAATCCTCTCGTCCTTACCTCGGCGCCGAGGCTCTTCACACGGCCATGCAGTTGCCAGGACTGCTTTCTGGGGATGAACTCGACGATGAAGCCTTGGGTGGAACATCCTACGAAGACTTTTCCATCGACCCGACGGAATTGCACGACGAGGATGGCTCTCCCGATCTTGAACGCGAGATCGCCACACAACAGGAATTCGTGCCGGAATGGGAAACCTATACGGTACAGAAAGGCGACACCTTCGCCGTGACGGCGGAACGTACGCTGGGACTGGGATACAGTGATGTCATGCATATCCTGGATAGCGTTCCCGACAAGAGTGCCTTGACGCACTGGCGTGTCGGACGCTCGTTCGATTACAAGCTCAATCAGAACGGCGACCTCCTGGCGCTACGTGTCATGAAAAATGCACGTGAAGGCTATGTCATCGAACGCGATTCTCCCCAGGACGAGTTCGACGTTTCCGACATCATCAAGGCCACCGAGCCGTCTCAACGTCTCTTTGCCGGCACGGTCAACGGAAGCTTCACCCTCTCGGCGGAATCCACAGGGCTCTCCCGCTCCGAGGTCGCACAATTGACAAGCCTGCTCTCAAAGAAATTGGATTTCCGCCACAATACGCGTGCCGGCGATCATTTCCAGGTACTCGTCGAATCCGACATGCTGGAAGGCGAAAGCGTCGACTCACGGATTCTCGCTGCTCAGTATCAAGGCGAGCGCATGGACCTGACCGTCGTACGCAATAACGCCGACGACCAGTTCTATACGCCCGATGGACAAGGCCTCGACCCAGCTTTCAACCGGTATCCGTTCGAAGGGCATTATCGCATAAGCTCGCCGTTCAACTTGCGGCGCAAGCATCCGATCACCGGACGCATCAGCCCGCACCGCGGCACGGACTTTGCCATGCGTGCCGGTACCGCCGTCGACTCGCCAGCAGCCGGTCGCGTCATCAAGTCCGCCTATCAGGCGGGCGGCGCCGGCAATTATCTGGTCATCCGCCACGACAACGGCTACAAGACGCGCTACATGCACCTCTCCAAGCGTCTCGTCTCCGAGGGTGATCGCGTCGAGATAGGTCAAAAAATCGCCTTGTCCGGCAACACGGGCGGTAGCACGGGTCCACACTTGCACTACGAGGTAATGGTCAACAACCGTTCCGTGGACGCCATGCGCGTCAAGTTGCCCGAAAACCAGAGCTTGGAAGGCAAGGCATTGGCAGCATTCCAGAAGGAAGCCAAGCCGTTACTCGCCAAGCTGGAAAGTGACAGCGACACACCGGCTATCGCCAGCGTACATCTCGATCAGGAACCCGGTGACGAAGGCTGAAGCATCTGCCCACTGTGCCTGATTCGGCAAACCGCCCCACCCAACAGTGGGGCGGTTTGCATTTCATCCTTCTCAATCGTTTCCGCGGCCCGAAAACGCCCGCCGTCCAGCAGCTGGTCGCCCCCATGGCGATGTCGCCACGCCGCCCTGCCAGCGACCATTCGGTCGCATGCTCACCTTCGCTCTTGGCATCGACGAGCGAATAATTGAGACCAAGATCATCGGCCGCTTCGCGCGTCAAGTTCGGCGTTTTCTTCCTCGGTAAGCATGAGCATCGGCTTGGGAAAGCGGCGGCCCAGTTGCCCCATGTGCTCCAAGGTAGTGCGTCGGCCCCCAGGACCCGGCCCTTCATGATGAAGATCGCCGACGTCGCGTTCGATCTCCGCTACTCCAACGCTAGAGGATGAGCCATGGAAATCCACAACAAAGCCGACAAGATCGGCCCTCGCAAGGCCTACACCTGGTTATTATGCCTAGGCTCACTGCCGGTGATGATGATTAGCTATCGGCATCATGCTGGTCTTCAGCCTTTTCACTCAAATGGCCGAAGGTGCCACTTTGGGGTCGTCCCCTTTATCAACAAGAAAGCCCTTGGTGCCGTCGCCAGCATCGTCGGTGCAGGCGGTAATGCAACCCCACGTCGATGCCAGCCGCACGCTGAACTGCCTTCGAATTCATGGCTCAAGCGCCTATGGGTTGCGATATACCGACCCGATGGCGCACTGTAAGCGGCCAGGATCGAACACCTGAAGGAAAGGAGTACGTCATGACCATCGCACAAGGCGACAAGCTACCCAGCGTCACCCTCAAGACCAACGGTGCCAACGGCCCAGAAGACTTCGATACCGGCGAGTTCTTCGCCGGCAAGCGCGTGGTACTCTTCGCGGTACCCGGCGCCTTTACGCCGGGGTGCTCCAACACCCATATGCCGGGCTTCGTGATCAACGCCGATGACATTCTCGCCAAGGGAGTGGATACCATCGCCTGTCTGGCCGTCAACGACGCTTTCGTCCTCGGCGCTTGGCAGCAAGATCAAAACGCTCAGGCGATTACCATGATCGCCGATGGCCACGCCGACTTCACTCGCGCCATCGGCATGGAGAAAGACGCCAGCGGCGCCGGTATGGGAACGCGCAGCCAGCGTTACGCCATGATCGTCGACGATGGTGTGGTCAGCTACCTGGGGGTCGATGAAAAAGGCGTCGAGAAAAGCAGCGCCGAAACGATTCTCGCCAATCTGTAAGTCCGCTCAGCGTCGCCGCCCCTATGGCCCGCCTCTCGGCGGGCCATTTCGTAAGTGCCTGCCCGACTTTCGTGACGACGTCAGCGCCAGTCTTTTCGGATTAGACTAGAGATGGCATTCAAGACAAGGAGATGATACGCAATGACGTTATTCGACCTCACCGGCAAAACGGCGCTGATTACCGGCTCGTCCGGCGGTCTCGGCTATGCCATGGCCAAGGGGCTGGCGGACGCCGGTGCCAAGGTGATCTTGCATGGACGCAATACCGAAAAGTTGCAGCGTGCCCAGCAAGCGCTCATAGAGGAACATCACGACGTGCGCACCGCGTCGTTCGATGTCACTGACGAAACCGCCATCGAGCAAACACTTGCCGACTTGGGCGCTCAAGGCATCGATATCGACATCCTGGTCAACAATGCCGGTATCCAGCTGCGCAAGCCGCTCGTCGATACACCCCACGAGGAATGGCAAAAGGTACTCGACACCAACCTGAGCAGCACCTTCCTGATGGGGCGTCACGTTGCCAGGCAGATGATCGCCCGAGGCCAAGGAGGCAAGATCGTCAATATCGGTTCGCTGATGAGCTCAGTGGCACGTCCCACGGTCGGTGCCTATACCGCCGCCAAGGGCGGCGTACGTATGATCACGCAGTCGATGGCCGCGGAATGGGCCGAGCACGGCATTCAAGCCAACGCCATTGGCCCCGGCTACATGATTACCGAGATGACCCAACCCCTCGTCGACAAACCTGAATTCAATGACTGGATCATCAACCGGACACCCGCACGGCGCTGGGGAGCCCCGGACGACCTGGTCGGCACCGTGGTCTATCTCGCCGCTCCCGCCTCGAATTTCGTCAACGGCCAGATCATTTACGTGGACGGTGGGCTTCTCTCGGTGATCTAGGCACACCCATGGTGCACCGCCGCGGAAATTTTGCCCGTCTTGGGGCATCAGTTTCCGGTTTTGGTTCGGCACTGCACGCCGCTCTTACGGCCAGAAACGATAACATGCTGTCTTTAAAGTAAAATCAAAAAAATGGCACGCACTTCGCAACCTATAAGACACGAAGAACGCCAACCATCGAATCCGGCGCCTTCTTCCCCCTTTTTAGCGTCGTTGCCTTGCAGCGATGAACCGAGTGAGCTGGCGTGCTCCCCTAGTCCCCTTCTTGGGGACTTTTTTTGCGACGCGTATTTTGGATCTCTCCTGACATCGACCACACTAGTCCTTTCACTGCAATGAAATGAGGCTCACGCCACATGCCTTGTTGAAAATCGGCGGGCTATATCGGCAACAAGGCCTATTCGATGGTGGGCGCGTGCTTCCTGCCGATTGGATCGCGTCAAGGCGGCTACCGCCGAACTGATCGAAGCCATCGACTGGTTACGGCATCATCTCGTGCCGACGACACAATCATCACTCAAAAAAGGAGTCGCTCATGTCAGCCCCTAATGAAAGCCAAGGCACCTGCCTGTGCGGTGCCGTCAGCCTTCACGTGTCGCTTGCCGGTTACGGCGTGAGCATCTGCCACTGCCGCATGTGCCAGACCTGGAGTGGCGGCCCGATGCTTGCCATCGAAAGCGACGAGCCCATGACTCTCGAAGGCGAGGAAAACATCAGCGTTTATGCGTCTTCAGACTGGGCCGAACGCGGCTTCTGCCGGCAGTGCGGTACGCACCTTTTCTACCGTCTCGCCAATGGCCAGCACTACGCCTTTCCCCTCGGCCTCATTGATGCCGGCGAGCCCTGGACGATCGCTCAGCAGATCTTCATCGATGAAAAGCCGAGCTTCTACGATTTCGCCAACGACACGCCACGTTTGACCGGCGACGAGGTCTTTGCGCAGTTCCAAGGCAGTGCCGACAGCTAAGGGAGAGCGATGCCCCCGCACATGCGGGGTCATGGAGCCTGGTACTGGAAAGCTATCTTGAGGAGCTGGAACGTCTGATCCAGGTAACGCCCCTCAAGCCTTGCGACTGACCAGCACGATGCCCACTAGAATCGCCACACCGCCGAGCACGAAATTCCAAGACAAGGGTTCGTCGAGCAGCACGGCCCCGAACAACACCCCGAATATCGGTGACAAGAACGAAAACACGCCGAGTTGCGAGGCCCAGTAACGGCGCAGCAAGGCGAACCACAAAAGCAAGGCGCCGAACGAAATGATCAGTGTCTGGAAGCTCAAGCTGGCCACCGCCATGCCACTGAACGCAGCATCTTGCCAATCGCCCAACCACAGTGTGATAGGCAACAACAGCACGCCTGCGGTCAATAGCTGATAGGTCAGCGTCTGAAGTGGCGGCGCCTCGGAGAGTGAAGAGCGGCGCACCATCAGCGTGGTCGCGGCCCAAGAAAGCCCCGCCAGCAAGCCCAGGGCATCGCCCAGCAGGATCGCACCGGCATCTCCGCCAAGCGACGCCGAGGGCGCCATGGCGATGAGCATGCCTAGAAACGCCACGCCGATGCCCCACCATTGCGAGCGCACCAATTGCTCGCCCGGCACCCAGAGATGCAGCCCCAGTGCCGCGAACACCGGCGCCGTGTAAAGAAACACCGACATGTGCGACGCCAGAGTGTAGTTGAGTCCCCAGGCGACGAAGGCGAACTCGCCTGCAAAGCCCAGGCCGACCAGCACACCCGCACCCAGGCGCGCACGGAAATCCGCCAACCGGATGCCTCTCCAGCGCGCAATGACGAGCACCAATAGCCCCGCCAGCAAGGACCGCACGACGATCTGACCCAGCGGCGGGATATCGTCGGCCACGGCCTTGATGGCGACCTGCTGCAACCCAAGCGCCACACAAAAACCGGTCATCGCCACGCCAGCGGTCATGTCGAGATCATGCCGCGCGTGAGTCGATGTCATGCTGGGACGAGCCGTCACGGTGCCCGAAAAAGATTTGGTCATGATCGCAACCTCCATTGAATCGAGACTCAGTGGAGCATTTGCGGCGCTGCGATCCAAACGATTAATCTACCCCCTCAGGCTCAGGAAAACTCAACTCATGAAGATCGAACGACTGCCCCTCAACGCGCTACGCGCCTTTTCGGAGGCCGCGCGCGCCGGCAGCTTCAAGACGGCGGCCAAGCACCTCGGCGTTACGCCTGGCGCGGTCAGCCGCCAGGTCAAGCAACTCGAGGATCGGTTGGGCGCGGCGCTGTTCGAGCGTCATGCCAACGGCATGCGCGTCAGTGAAGCCGGCCATCTGCTGGCCGAGGATGTCGATGCCGGTCTGGCGCGCCTCGCCAGCGGCGTGCTGGTTTGCCCTTTCGGCGAGCGCCACGTAATCGACTCGCCGTTCACCTACGACCTGATCCTTCCCGCCACCGGCCAAGCCCCACCCGCCATCCAGCACTTCATCGACTGGCTGATCGCCGAGGCCGAACGGTTTCGAGGTCAAATCAAATAGGGGCGAGACCGAAAAAGGAAATCATCGACCCTGTTCAGTTTATTATCAAATTCCAAACGGTCGCGTGAAAGTACATTCCTTTACCAGCCAATATTTATAATTTACAATTATAAATTATAAAAAATTGGATTTTATAATATTATCGATAACCTGCTTAATACCCATTCATCAGGGAGTACCAAGGACAAACCTATGAAACGGCAAACACTCACCACAGTAGTGGTCCTGGCGCTGCTCGGCACCTGCTCTTCCGCATGGGCAAGTCATGCCTTCTATGTTGGAAAGAACCTGACAGAAAGTGGCAATGTCTTAGTAGGCGGCACCGGAGAGGAGGTATCGAGCCATTGGCTGGAAATCGTGTCCGCCGCCGATCATGATTCCGAGAAAAAAATCGACGTCGGGGTAACCGAGGACGCCTGGATTCCCGGCGAGCTGATCGAAATTCTTCAAGTCGAGCATACTTACCGCTACCTTTCGATGTCTTATTCGGACTATGAGGGCTTTCCCGCGCCGCTGACTAACGGCGGCGTCAATGAGCACCAAGTGGCAGTACGCGACGTATGGGCCACGGGCCGCGAGGAGCTTATCGACGCTACCGAGACGCCGCAAAAAGGCGTCCAATACAGCGACCTGGCTCGCCTGGTACTGGAACGGGCCAAAACTGCACGTGAAGGGGTAGAGCTGATCGGCGACCTGATCGATACGTATGGCTATGCCACCTACGGTGGCAATACTCATTTGATCGCGGACCCCAGTGAGGCTTGGGTGGTCTGGGAATTGCCCGGCAGTCAGGGGCTATGGGCGGCTGAGCGCTTAGGGCCGGATGATGTGCGGGTTCTGTATCCCGGTTATATTGAGGATTTTCCGAAAGACTTCCAGGACAACGACGACTACATGGGGTCTGATAACCTCGTATCCTACGCGGAGGATAAAGGCTGGTTCGACGCACAAGGCGATGAGCCCTTCAATGTCTTCGACGTCTACGGACGTCAGGATACCCAAGCACGCACCGGTGGCTACAAGTACATGAGCCAGGCTAAATTGGAGAAGGCTACGCGTGACATGGCACCTGTCTCCGAGCAGGACATGATCGCTCGGGTACGAGATCATCGTATCTCCGACGACGAGGCGGGTTATGGTCAGGTAGTCTCTCTGGAAAAAGGCCGTGATCCAGATATGGTGCGCATGTGGGTGGCGCCGACTGGCTCGGTCGCCGCGCCTTATATTCCGTGGTGGCTAGGCGTTCAGCAGGTCCCTTCTTCCTTTGCGCAGCATCGCTATCTGACCAAGGGGGCAGGTTCTCACTTCATCAATCCCGATTATGCCATGCAAGAAGCGAGCGACTTCGCGGGGCGTCGCTTCAAGCAGGTCATGTACTACATGTGCGAAGACCCGAAAACCTTCCGTCCCACCGTGCAACGCATGCTCAAGGGATTCGAGCAGAAGAGTTTCGATGACATCCAGTGGGTCGAGGAGTCCGCTCGCACGCTCATCGAGCAAGGTAAGCGCGAGCAGGCCAAGTCGCTATTGACGTTCTACTCCAATACGCGTGCCAGCGATGCTATGCACTTGGGAGCTACCCTAGTGGATAGTCTGGCAGCTTATAGTCATCTAGTGACAGGTGAGCGCCGCCCCAAAGACGAGCATATCAATGATCAGGGCGGTGAAACCGTCAACTGCTTAGTGGGCGCTGACCCCGACAAGCCTCAACCAGCGCAATAAATGACGCTTGGCTAGCGTCGCGCGGCCGCCTTTCGAGGCGGTCGTTTTTCGTTTAGGGGCCTCAAGCGGCAGTGTCTGCATGCAGATACCTGGCCTCTGCTCACGCCTTATGCCATAGCCAACTCACTCCACCGCACCTCTTTGGCATCTGCACCACGCTGCCCACGGCGATCAAACACGGCGAGGGCAGCGGTAATCCCGGGAACGATCTCGGTGGGCCGCCCCGCCTCGGCCAGTACCGCAAGTTCTTCCCCCATGCGCCCGCAAATGCCCGGATCGCCGCCCTTGAGACGCACCACCGATTTCCCCCCGCGCCAGCCGAGCCAGCAAGGCACTCACGCTTGCGATGAATGTATCAGGCCGTTTCCAGCGCCTTATCATCCCAGCATGCGCCACCGCCTCTTCGAACAATGACTTGAGTTCGGGAATGCAGGAACCGCACTGGGTCCCGCAGGCCAGGCGCGCCCAGCGCATCGACATCGGTATCGCCACCGCGAATCGCCTTGCGGATCACCTGAGCACCAACCTGATGGCAACTGCATACCACCGGCCCCGTATCGGACCAAGCGCTGTGCGAGCACTTCGCGCACACCCGCCAAGAGCTCTATTCCATTGTCCGCGTGGAGGGCATGAAGACCTTGCGAACTGATCGAGAAGCACGGCACATCCTCCGATCATGGCCTCGTCGCTTCATCAGCCCCGAAGCTCGGCTCTTGATCAGCCCCGCCGCTCGCCAAGGCGTTAATACGCCCCGTCAGGCAACGTGGCAAGAGATACGCGCTCGGTCTAAGCACACGCACAAAATTGCAATTTTTTGTCGCTCTACCATGCTTAAGTCATGTAACCCACAGAAGGAGAATGCCCGCCCCCACCTTGACCGGACTGTTTTGCAGGCGACGCTGCCGGGGTGTCGGGCGCCACGGAGGCGCAACGCCATCCTGTCAGGGTCGGAGAAGCCGTTAACCAAGGAGTGCTTCCCCCGATGGTGAGACTCGACAAGAAAGTAACCCGGCTCTACGTACTGGATACCAATGTCCTGATCCATGACCCCACAGCCCTGTACCACTTCGAGGAACATGATGTCGTCATCCCCATGACGGTGCTGGAAGAGCTCGACAAGCACAAGAATGGGATTCGTGAAATAGCCCAGACCGCGCGGCAAATCAGCCGCACCCTGTCCGACCTGACCTCCCGTTTTACCCCTGAGCAAATTCAAGAGGGCATTCCGCTACCCGTGAGCCACGGCCCCAGCGGCCGCCTGCGTTTCCTGTGCTACACCGACCTCAAGACGCTCGACCCATTAGTCGATTCTCCCGATAACCGTCTGCTCGCCGAAACCTGCCGCCTGCGTGACGAACGTCCCGACGCGTCGGTGATCCTGGTTACCAAGGACATCAACCTGCGCGTCAAGGCGGCGGCGCTGAACGTCCCCGTGGAGGATTACCTCAACGACCGCGCTTTCGACGATCTCGACGCCATGATCGAGGGCGCCAAGGTTTACGCCGAGGCCGGTGCGGAAGGCCAAGGACTGTGGGACCGGCTCAACGTCGAGGTCGATGTCGAGCGCACGGAAGACGGCACCTTCTATCACCTCGCCGGCGAGCTACCCAAGGACTGGCACGTCGGCATGCTGGTATCGGACAGCGACAACGGCGCCGGTTTCGAGGCCATCGTACGCTCGCTCGCGCCGCACCGCGCCACGCTGCAACTGCTGACCAACTACCGCCATCACGACGGTGTGTGGGGCGTACACGCCCACGACAGCCGCCAGAACTTCACCCTCAACCTGCTGATGGACCCTGAGATCGACCTGGTCACCATCGCCGGCAACGCCGGGACTGGCAAGACCTACATGACCCTGGCGGCAGCGTTCCAGCAAACCCTGGACACCAAGCTTTTCGAACGCATCGTCTTCACTCGCGCGCCGATTCCCATGGGCGAGGACATCGGCTTCCTCCCCGGCTCCGAGGAAGAGAAGATGTCGCCCTGGATGGGCGCCTTCCATGACAACATGGACAACCTGCTACGCGACGAACAACACGGCAGCTCGAGCTGGAGCGACGGTGCCACCCGCCAGCTAATCGGCTCACGCGTGCAGATCCGCGCGCCGAGTTTCATGCGCGGGCGCACCCTGAGCGACACCTTCCTGATCATCGACGAGGCACAGAATTTCACGCCCAAGCAGCTCAAGGCACTGATCACGCGGGCGGGGCGCAATACCAAGCTGGTACTGCTGGGTAACGTCGGGCAGATCGATACGCCCTACCTCACCGCCAACACCTGCGGCATGGCCTACGCCGTGGAGCGCTTCCGCGACTGGCCGCATGCCGGCCACGTGGCGCTGAAAAGCGTCGAACGCTCACGCCTCGCCCTCGCCGCGGAGGAACTGCTCTGACATCGCGTCTCGCGACGTGTTTCCCCTGCGATTTCATCCTTGAACGAATACGCCCCGGCCGATGGCCGGGGCGCGCTCTTTGTCACTGACGTTACAGCTACTCTTGTACAACCTCTTGGGCGAGCTAGGGATCACGCAGCATCTCGGCGGATCTACTCTTCGGTAGAGGACGGCTTGCGGTTGTTGACCACGTCCTCGATGAGCTTCTCATTTTCGCTGCGCGGCATTTCGTCGAGCATCTGCCTGGCAGTCTGATAATCGCAGACTTCGGTACTGCACGAGCTACAGAACACGATATCGTCAGGTTGTTGCGCCTGGGAGACTGTCACCTTATGACTACCGCAATTCGGGCATCCCTTGGGTAAACGCAACTCGACGGAAAAATCTTCGTTCATCGCCTTTCCTCCATGATCCTGCGGTGGCAGAGCAACCGCCGCACCGTGACCCTCGCGATCCATGTGTCTATCTATCCATGTGCCTATCCACAGTGTTTGGGGCCAGGGCGGAGAAATCAAGCGCACTCTACCAACCCACGTTAGCGCCGCAGAAAGACCACGCCCAGATTGTTCGCCGGCAGTTCATCGACACGTTGCAACGCAAGCCCGTTTAGCCGGGCCTCGTCCTCGACATCTTCCAGCGCACGAATGCCCCAGACTGGGTCGCGCTGGCGCAGATCGGCATCGAAGGCCGCATTGCTCGAGGCGGTATGTTCGCCACCGCGCATGAAGGGGCCATAGACGACCAGCACGCCATCTTCGGGCAAGCGACGCCCTGCCTCGCGCAGCAGCGCCTGGGTCGCCGCCCAGGGCGAGATATGCAGCATGTTGATGCACAGTATGGCGGACGGCTCATCGGCGTCATCCGGCCAGGGCTGCGTTACGTCCAGCGCCAGGGGTAAGTGCAGGTTGGCAAGTGCCGCGTGACGCTGCCAGGCGGCGATGGAGCGCCGGGCGCGTTCGCCCGGGTCGCTGGGCTGCCAGGTGAGTGCGGGGAGATGCTCGGCGAAATACACGCTATGCTCGCCGCTGCCACTGGCGATCTCCAACACACGCCCCGAGGCGGGTAGCACCTTGCGCAGCAGCGTCAGAATAGGTTCACGATTGCGCTTCGCGGCAGGTGTAGAAAGGCGCACGCCATCGCTAGGCTCAGATTCTTCCATGGTCTGCATCATGCCCTCTTTACGCCTAGCCGCGCGTTCAGCCAGTGGCCAATGTCGCCAATCTGTTCAGGACACAGCGCATGCTGCATGGGATAGGTACGGTAGTTGACCGCATAGCCCAGCGCCTCGGCCCGTTCGGCGCCCTCGTGGCCCAGGGTTTCAGGCACCATCGGGTCAAAGCTGCCGTGATGCACCTCGATGGGCAGCGCGCGATTGGCCTCGCTGAGCTGGATCGATTCGGCCGTGGCGAAATAGGTCGACAGCGCCAGCAGACCCGCCAGCGGCTGAGGATACGTCAATGCCGCGTGGTAGGCCACCGCGCCGCCCTGCGAGAACCCAGCGACGACAATGCGGCGACTGTCGATACCCTTGGCGATCTCGGCACCGATCAACGCATGCATTCTATCCGCCGAGGTCTTGAGCTGAGCCTCGTCGATGCGCCGACCGAGATTCATGTCGAGGATGTCATACCACGCCGGCATCTCCATGCCGCCGTTTACCGTCACCGCCAAGCGCGGTGCATGCGGCAGAATGAAGCGCACCGCCAGATCATCCGCCAGAGGTAACGCCGGCACCAGCGGCTCGAAATCGTGACCATCGGCGCCCAGCCCATGCAACAGAATCACCGTCGCATCGGCGGCACGGTGTTGGGGTTCGATGATCAGTGGCGAAGATTCGGCCATCGGCTCGGCTCCTTGAAAAGCATTCGAAGACACAAAGGCTCAGGATGTGCAAAACGTTCCCGGCTGTCCATATTCATGGGGCACGACGCCCCCGTTCTAGAACGGCCAGATCAGCGGGGTTAGTACCAACGTCATCACGCCGACCAGCACACTCAGCCCTCCGCCCACGCGCAGATAATCGCTGAATCGATACCCGCCAGGTCCATAGACCATCAAGTTAGTCTGATAGCCGATGGGAGTCAGAAAACTCGCCGAGGCGGCGAACATCACCACGATCACGAACGGCATGATATCCACGCCCAGTTGCTGCGCGGCGCCGGTGACGATGGGAAAACTGATCACCGCCGCCGCGTTGTTGGTTACGATCTCGGTGAGCAGCGCCACCACCAGATAGGCACCGATCAGCAACAGATACGGATTGCCGTCGGCCAACGTCAGGGCGCCTTGGGCCAGGGTCGAGGCGGCGCCAGAGCTTTCCATCGCCGCCCCCACGCCGAAGGAAGCCGCGATGGTCAGCAACACCTGCGTATCCAGCCCCCGCCGCGCGGCACTGATCGTGCAGCAGCCGGTCATCAGCGCCAAGGCGGCACCGAGCATCGCCGCCTTGAGCAGGCTCAACACGCCGAATGCCGCCAGGGCCACCACGCCCAGCATGATCGACCACGCCACCCAAGCACGCTCGTGGTGTGGGCGTGCCTGGCCGTTGAGCTCGCTGATCAGCAGGAAATCTCGCGACTGACGGTGGCGCTCGATGAACGCGGGGCGTACTTCCATGAGCAGCACATCCGCCGGCTGTAGCTGAATCTGGCCAAGGTTGCCGGAAACCCGCTCACCATGGCGACAAACTGCCAGCACCGAGGCACCGTAGAAGGTACGAAAATGCCCCTCGCGCAGCCGTCGCCCCAAAAACTGGCATTGCTCGGACACCACCGCCTCGACCAGTCGCCGTTCGGCGAAGGATTTCTTGAGGCTCGACTGCCCCTGCCCGGTAGGCCGCAGACCGCGAATCTGTTGCAATTCCACCGCCGCTTCCGTGGTCCCCGCAAACACCAGCCGGTCATTGGCCTTGAGACGCTCGCCGCGCCCCACTACCGAAACGATGTTGCCCTCGCGCTCGATCTCGACTAGAAACAATCCATCGAGGTGGCGAAGCCCAGCTTCTTCAACGCTCTTGTCGACGATGGGACCTTGTGGGTCGACCTGCATCTCGATGGTGTACTCGCGCGGATTCTCGAAGACATCCGTCGCTGTGCGGCGCTTAGGCAACAACCAGCGCCCCACCAACATTAGATAGGCCAGACCGACAAGCGCCACGGGCACGCCGATCCACGCGATATCGAACAGATGCAGCGCCTGCTCGGGATAGCGATCGCGCAGCAGGCCATCGACCACCAGGTTGGTACTGGTGCCAAGCAACGAACAGGTGCCGCCCAGAATCGAGGCGAAGCTCAGCGGCATCAGCAAGCGGTGCGCCGGCAAACGCAGACGCCGACTCCAGCTCAGCACCGCCGGCAGAAACGTCGCCACCACCGGCGTGTTGTTGAGGAAGGCGCTGGTCGCCGAGACAGGAAGCAGCAACCGCGCCTGAGCGCCCAGCTCATGGCGTGGACGCCCCAGCACGTAGCGGATGAGAAGGTCAATGCCGCCCGTCTCGCGTATGCTGGCGACGAGAATGTACATGAAGGCCACGGTGAAAAGGCCGGTGTTGGAAAACCCCGCCAGGGCTTCGTCGGCGTTAATGACGCCGGCACCGAACAGCGCGATCACCGCGCCCATGAGGATCACGTCCGGGCCGAGGCGACTCGTCGCCATCAACAGAAAAGACGCCGCCACAATGGCCAGCGTCAGCCAAGCATCGAATGGCATACCGCCAGTGTCCTAACAAGAGATACGATGCCCGCATTGTGACGAACCACGAATATTCCTGGAAGTTATTTGTGGGAATGGCCTTAGATACTTTTTGATCTATGCAGACAAGGAAAGCTCATGGTTCGCTGGTGGCTGACACTGCTACTCGTCAATGCCGCACTCATCGCCACGGCGATCCCTCGCCTGGGCGTCGCCGCCATGCCCTGGCTGGCGCTGGAGGGCCTGATTCTGGTCGGCGTGCTGAGCCTATGGCCTCGGCAGCGCCTGTCGCGCCGACTTTTGGCATACGTCAGTGCCGCGCTGATCGTGCTGGCACTGGCCTGTGCGCTGGGCGATACGATCACCCAGGAGATCCAGGGCCGGCCACTCAACCTCTATCTCGATCCCTCGCAGGTACCGATCCTGCTGGAGTTGTTGCGCGACAACCTAGGCCTACCGATCAGTATCGCACTGGTGACCGCGACGCTCCTGGCGCTGCTGGCCATCGGCCTGGGCTTGGGGCATCTGCTGGCGAGCCTACCGCGCCACGGCGCACCTCGCCGCTGTGCCTGGGGCACGCTGATACTCGGCGCGGGGCTGGCGCTGCTCGGCTTGTGGCGCGACGCGGCCCCCGTCGGCACACCCGGCATCACGCTGCTCACCGACCAGGCCACCCGCACCTACGAGACCCGCGCCTCGCTGCGCGATTTCGACGCACGCCTGTCGACACGTGAATCCCCGCTCGATGCGCCGGGCGGTCAGCCCTTGCCCGAACTTGAAGGGCACGACGTTATTCTGGCGTTCGTGGAATCCTATGGCATGGCCGCGCTCGAACGTGAGCCTTTTGCCGGGCCGGTGAACGCCCGACTCGATGCCATGGCCGAGGCCTTCGCACAAGCCGGACTCAGCGTGGCCAGCGGCCGGCTCGTATCGCCCACGCTTGGCGGGCAGTCACGACTGGCGCATGCCAGCGTGCTCAGCGGATTATGGGTCGACTCCACATTGCGCTACGACCTCTTCCTCGAAAGCCCTCGAGCCACCTTGATCGACGACTTGGAGCGTACAGGGCATACCAGCGTCGCCATGATGCCGGCGATCTATCGCGACTGGCCGGCAGGACGGCGACTCGGTTACGACGAGATTCACGACGACGCACGGCTCGACTATCGCGGCCCGCGCCTGGGCTGGGTGACGATACCCGATCAGTTCGTCTGGCATCGCCTGCGCCAGGTACGCCGCGAGCATAGTGAGCCGCTGTTCGCCGAGCTGGCTCTGATTAGCAGCCACGCGCCCTGGGTACCGGTGATCGAACCGCTGCCCTGGGACGACCTCGACGACGGCCAAGCCTTCACGCGTTGGGAAGGCGAAGGCAGCGACTTCCTCGAGCTTTGGGGAGACAACGCCGGCATGCGGCAACGCTACGGCCCGGCGCTGGCCTATTCGCTGTCGGTCGCGAGGGAATACGCCGAGCGTTACGTGAACGACGAGACCCTACTGATCCTGCTCGGCGATCATCAGGCCGCACCAGGTATGCTAGGTGTTACGCCCAGCCGCGAGGTCCCCGTGCACATCATCAGTGGCGATCGCGCACTGATCGAACCGCTACTCGAGCACGGATTCCAACGCGGCATGCAACCACCCCAGGACACGTCCGCGCGCTCGATGGACGAGCTGCGCGGCTTACTGCATACCCTATATGGGTACGACGACACCTGACGCCGCCTTTCTGTTATAGGCGGTGTCAGGCAAAAGCGGTAGCTATAGGCGGTGTCAGGCAAAAGCGGTAGCGTTAAGCACGGG
This sequence comes from Chromohalobacter sp. 48-RD10, assembly GCF_029889785.1. Lineage (NCBI taxonomy): Bacteria > Pseudomonadati > Pseudomonadota > Gammaproteobacteria > Oceanospirillales > Halomonadaceae > Chromohalobacter > Chromohalobacter sp. 48-RD10. Next base: position 484,944 of record NZ_JARANX010000001.1, read on the forward strand.
CCCGGTCACGGCGGTCCTTGAGCAAGCTCGCCACGCCAGTGACCACCAGCGTGCCAATGATGATGGTCATCGACAGCCAGATGGGAATCTCGGGAATCGCTTCGATGGGATGACCACCGTTGATGAACGGCAGCGTATTCTCGTGCAGCGCCTCGAGAACCAGTTTGACGCCGATGAAGCCCAGGATCACCGACAGCCCAAGCCCCAGATAGACCAGGCGTGACAGCAAGCCTCCCAGCAGGAAGTAAAGCTGCAACAATCCCAGCAACGCGAAAGCGTTAGCCGTGAAGACGATATACGGCTCACGCGTCAATCCATAGATGGCGGGAATGGAATCCAGCGCGAACACAAGATCGGTGAAACCCAACGCCACAATCACCATGAAAAGCGGCGTCACCAGGCGCTTGCCATCGACCTTCGTGATCAGGCGTTGGCCGTGATACTCCTTGGTGATAGGCAGCCAGCGCTGCGCCAGACGCACCGCCAGATTCGGGCGGTATTCCTCTTCTTCATCACTGTCTTCGAAGCTTTCCTTACCCAACTTGTAGGCCGTCCATAGCAGGAAGGCGCCGAAGATATAGAACACCCAACTGAACTGATGGATTGCCGCCGCGCCCACGGCAATGAAGACCCCGCGCATGACCAGGGCGATGACGATACCGATCAACAGCGCTTTCTGCTGATGGATACGCGGCACCGCGAACTTGCTCATGATGATCACGAACACGAACAGATTATCCACCGATAAGCTTTTCTCGGTGATGAAGCCGGCAAAATATTCCGCGCCGTGCTGTGCGCCCCACACCCACCAGAGCCCTGCGCCGAATACTATGGCCAAGGCGATATACACGCACGACCACGCGGCCGATTCCTTGAAGCTCGGTTCGTGCGGCTTACGGACATGAGAGACGAAATCGAAAACGAACAGCGCAATGATGCCAGCCACAGTGGCCAGCCATACCCACAGGGGGACGTACATAGGTCTACCTCCGGTCAACGGTCAACGTTGCCGAAGGTCTCTCCCGCTCGGCATGAGTGCCGAGCCGCTGTCACCGGGGCGTTGCGCCCGTGCTGACGATGACAACGCGAACTGACGGGCCGGGCGGCCCGCGTCGGGAATACTCCCCTTCCGCTGCGGCGCATTGTGGGGCGGCGCGCGTCGTAACGCAACGTTTATCGTCACGGCGCGCGCCTTTCTCCCTACGTGAGAAACCGGCGGTTTTCGGCTGAGGCACACTCAAACCACGCATCAGCGTGCGTGTGCGTCGCTCGGCAAAGTGACCGGTGAGTTGCTTAGTCTTCAACCGAGGATGAAGATCACGCAGGCGGCAGTGAGCGCCCCCATGGTCCCATTGAACACTCTCCAGGCGCGTGGCCCCTTGAGCCAGCGGCCAATGGCCGTGCCAAAGCCCGCCCAAAGCGCTATGCAAGGAAATCCCACGAGTTCAGCGAAACCCGCCAATACGAGCGCATTGACGACGGTGTTGCCGTCCTCGGGCAGGAAACTCGCCATTAACGTCAATCCCATTACCCAAGCCTTGGGATTGGCGAATTGGAAGGCGGCTGCTTGCCAAAAGCTGAGCGGTCGTCCTTCGCTCGCATCGAAGGAGGGTGGCGGCGCCGTTGCAATCCCCCAGGCCAGATACAGGAGATAGAGGCTGCCGATGACGCGCAGCAACGTCTGCACCAGCGGGAAACGCTCGAATACGACACCCAACCCCAGGGCCAACGACGAAAACAACAAAAAGCAGCCACCTATGATACCCAATAGATGCGGCAAGGTACGTCGAAAGCCGTAATTGGCCCCAGACGCGGTGAGCATCATGTTGTTGGGGCCTGGCGTGATGGTCATAGCGATCATGAACAGGGCGGCAGGCCCGAGGAGAGCCAAGGTTTCCATCTTAATTGTACCCCTACAATTTTTCATAACTGGTTTCAATTCACCGACTATTTCGAGCATAATGGGTACAATAAAGGCGTCAAAGGTTTTATTGTCACCATGACAATTTGGACACCCGAGCTGCCTGAAGGCGGCCCACGCTACCGGCGTATCGCCGAGGCCATTGCCAAGGGAATTGAACTTGGCGAACTCACCCCCGGTGATAAGCTACCGCCCCAGCGCCAGTTGGCCGATAGACTAGGCGTCACCATCGGTACCATCACCCGCGCCTACGCCACGGCCCACCACCAGGGCTGGTTAGACTCTCGAGTTGGCAGCGGTACCTATGTGCGCCAATCGATTGAGGAATCTCCTACCAGCTTCCGCGCCGGTGAGCCTCTCGATCGAGGCATGATCGACATGGGCATGAGTCTGCCGCCGCCCCACCCATCAAGAGCCCAAGGCCTGCAACGCGCGCTCGAGCACATCACCGCCTCACCCGGCGCCCTCCAGGTCGCCACGGAATATCAACCTGAGGCCGGTAACGAGACTCAGCGGGCGCGAATCGCCGCCTGGCAAGGTAGTCTCGGTTTCCCCGACGACCCGAGTCGGCTGGTGATTACGCAAGGTGGTCAGCACGGCATCCAGCTCGCCCTGCAGGTACTCTCCCAACCAGGTGACCTGGTGGCGGGGGATGCCCTTACGTATCCAGGGTTCATCTCCGCCGCCCAGCAGGCCCATCTACGATTGATGGCAGTGCCAATGGACGCCAACGGCCTGGACGTCGATGCCCTCGCCCGGTTGTGCGCTCGACAACCACCGCGTGTTCTCTACACCACTCCAGACCTCAACAATCCGACAGGGGCCCAGCTCGATGAAACACGCCGCGAGCAGCTGGTGGCCTTGGCGCGCGAGCACGACATCTGGCTGATTGAAGACGCCGTGCAATACCTGCCTTTAGCCAACCGTGGCACGCCGCTCGTCACGCTGGCCCCGGAACGCACGTTGCATATCTTCAGCACCTCCAAGGTACTGACCGGTGGGCTACGCATTGGCAGTCTTACAGTGCCAGAACGCCTCCTGGAACGCCTCGGAACGGCGATCCGCGCCCAGAGCTGGATGACGCCCCCCCTGATGGTGGAAGCGGCCTGCCATTGGATGGAGGATCCCGGCAGTCGAGCACTATTGCATTGGCAGATCGATGAGCTTGCCGCCCGCCGCGAACTAGTGCTGGAGCACTTGGCCGCCTATGAACCGCTAAGCCACGAGGGGTCGTCGATAGTATGGTTACCACTGCCGTCAGGGCGGCGCAGCAGCGAGTTGCAGATCCTGCTAGCACGACGTGGCGTCAAGGTCTCCACCCCAGAGCCATTCTGCATGGGAAGCGAACCAGCGCCTCAAGCTCTACGGCTGTGTCTAGGGCCGCCCGTCGACCGTGAATCGCTAGCGCAAGCACTAACGATCATCGACGAGGTCCTCGCAGAACCCCAGACATCTCCCTGGCAGACTCTTTAAGCCCATGTTTTAAATACCAACATGTTTCAAGTACCAAGCAACTGCTGATCATCTAGAGCGCTTATCGCTCGCCCAAGCACAGCCACCCAACCGAACCACAAAAAACCGCCGGTCGATCCGGCGGTTTCTGGTCGTGGCATATTGTCGTGATGCGTCAGCTCGTGCGGGAAGCACTCGGCAAGGCCGCGGGTTCGCTCGCACCCTGGTCACGCTCGCGCAGGGTGAAGGCGCCGACGGTCTCGGCGAGGCGCTGTGACTGGGCCTTGAGTTCGGCGGCGGCAGTGGCGCTTTCCTCGACCATGGCGGCGTTCTGCTGCGTCATGTTGTCCAGATCGGTAACCGCCACGTTGACCTGGCCGATGCCGTCACGCTGCTCGCTGGTCGCGGCGCTGATCTCGTTGAGCACATCCGTGACGCGCGTCACGCCATCGACGATCTCATTCATCGCCGTGCCTGCGCTACGCGCCAGTTCGGCACCGCTCTGAGTCTTGCTCGAAGCATTGTCGATCAACGACTTGATCTCACGCGCCGCCTCGGCACTGCGCGTGGCGAGCTGGCGCACCTCGCTGGCGACCACTGCGAAGCCACGCCCTTCCTCGCCGGCACGCGCCGCCTCCACGGAAGCGTTCAGGGCCAGCAGATTGGTCTGGAAGGCGATGCCATCCATGGTGGTGACGATCTCGGCGACTTGCTGCGAAGCCGTTTCGATCTCGTCCATGGTCTTGACCACGTCTCCAACGACCTCGCCACCGCGCGTCGCTGACTGACTGGCCGATTCGGCCAGGGCGCTGGCCTGACTCGCCGAGTCCGCAGTATGCGAGACGGTACTGGTCAATTCCTCCATCGAAGCCGAGGTTTCCTGCAAGCTGGAGGCAGTAGTATCCGTGCGGCCGGCGAGATCCTGGCTCGCCGAGGCGATCTCCGAGGACGCCACTCGGACCGAATCGCTGCTGTCGCGGACATCCAGCAGCACATCGTTCATCTTGTCGGCGAAGGCGTTGAATTGCGTGGCCAGCTCGGCGATCTCGTTACGCCCGCGCACCGGCAAACGCTGGGTCAGGTCGCCGCCGCCGGAGGCGATATCGCGCATGCGCCCGGCCAATTGGCGCAACGGCCGCGACAGGCTGCCGCCCAGCAACCAACTCACCACCAACCCCAGCATCGCGATGACCGCACCCACCGCGATCATGCCCATCATATCGGCCTGGCGCTGATCCTCGAGAGCCGCCTGAAGGTTATCGGCACCCGCCATGACCACATCGGCCGGTAGACGAATCATCACCTTCCACGGCTCGCTGCCTTCCATCAGTTGGAACGGCCAGTACAGCTCGATCATCTCGCCCGAAGCGTCGCGTACCGGATCGCCCGCGCTGACACGCTCCAGCTTCGCGCTAATGGCCTCATCGAAGACAGCCTCGGCTTGCTTGCCCGCCGTCTCGCCATGCCCGGTATAGGCGGTCACGCCACCGCGCGGCGCGATCAGCGCCATTTCTCCGGCACCGTTAAATAGCGTCCGATTAGCCTCATTCAACAGGGTCTGGATAAAGTCTACCGACAGATCGACACCAGCGCTGCCCCGGAACTCGCCATCGACCATTACCGGCACGTTGAACGAGGTCACCATTAAGGTCTTGCCGTTGTAATCGTACGGCGCGGGATCGATGACACAGGGCGCCTGGGTCTCGCGTGGGCATAGATAGTATTCGCCCTCGCGCACGCCGCTGTCCTGAAGCGTCTCGCTTTCCATTGTCTCGCCGAGAGGCAGCACCTCGATATCACCATCCTCGGTGCGATACCACCACGGCATGAAGCGGCCATTGGAGCCATAGCCTGCGTCTTCACGGCCCGTGTAATCGCTGTCATTACCGAAGGCGTTGGGCTCCCAACCGATGAAAGCATCCAACAGATCGGAGTTTTCCGCCACCGTGTCACGGACGACGTTCGACAGCTCCTCGCGGGTCAGCGAGACGCCCTCATCCTCGCCCATCAGCTCATTGAGCGAGGCCAGGTTACGCGCCTGACCCAGTGCCTGATTCAGGCGGGTCTTGATCCGCTCGGCCTGGGTCGAGGCCACGGCATCCAGACGCTGTTCGATGTTCTGCTCGAGCAACTCACGGGTCTGTTGGTCGACGACCTCCGCCGAGCGAGAATTAGCAAAGGTCGCATAGCCGACCAAGGCCACCACCAGCACCACGATGCAAGCCCCGACGAGCGTCGCGACCAGGGTGCGAATCGACTTGAAATGCATGCTCACACCTCCCGCCGTGACGGCTCGTTGGGGAAACATGCAAAAGGCAACGACGCCGATACGGCACCGCCCGCCACGTGGTAGCACATGGGCAAGCAAGACAACATGGAAACGATCTCGTTTAGGATAGGATTCGAACGGGAAGGAGCATGGAACCGATGCCCTATGCCATACGTATCGACACATTACGCGTAAACTTTAAGGCAGAGCGTGAGGCACCCCCGTACCCACTGAGCCTGCCGGCTATGGAGCCGGGCCTACACCACCTCGATCAAGAGTCGCACAGCCCTTGCTTGTAATAGCGTCGGGGGTTTTGCACACTGCCTCGCGTTGGCGCCGATGCAAGACGCACCGCTGGCAGCATGCCCAACGACGACAACAGGGAATGTGGTATGTCCAATGCCTCCAGGCTCTCCGCGACCCCGCAAGACAACAGCTCGTCCACGTCCTCCGCGTCCGGAGACCGCCTGCACGACCTGCTCCTACGTGTCACCCAGAGTGACCGCCGGGCCTTCGCCCAACTCTACGAGGCCACCTCGGCGAAACTCTACGGCACGGTGCTACGTATCTTGAAGGAACAGGGGCGGACGGACGACGTCGTCCAGGAAGCGTATGTCACGATCTGGCAGAAAGCGACACAATTCGAAGCCGAGCGAGCCTCGCCGATTGCCTGGATGGTGGCCATCGCCCGCCATGCCGCCATCGACGAGCTGCGCCGCCAGCCCCGAGCGCCACACGAGTCGGAAGAGTCGCTGTCGCACATGGCCGCCGACACGCCCAGTGCCCGCGAACACATCGAATATGAGCAGGACGCCCGGCGGTTGCACGCCTGCCTGGAGGAGCTCGAGACTGACCGGCAGGACATGGTGCGCCTTGCGTATCTGGACGGCTGGTCACGCGCTGACCTGGCGACGTATTTCGAACAACCGGTGAATACCGTCAAGACCTGGCTCCATCGAGCCTTGAAGCAACTCAAGGGATGTCTGGCACCATGACCGATCACGACGATATCGACATGCTGGCTGCCGAATACGTGCTAGGCACCCTCGAGGCCGACGAACGCGCCGAGGTGGCACAACGGCGAGAGCACGACACCGACCTGGACGCGCGCATTCACGCCTGGGAAGCCCGTCTCGCCCCGCTCGGTGACGAAGTCCGGACGGTCGCTCCGGGGCCGGACCTGCTGGCAAGGATCGAGCGTCGCCTCGACGAGCTCGAGACGACTTCTCGAACAAAACCTGAGCCGGAAGCCGACGCAAGCGGTACAGCGCAGCTAATCGTACTGCGCCGCCGCCTGGGATTCTGGCGCGGAAGCACCGCCCTGGCGACGGCCGCGGCGCTGGTGCTAGCCGTGCTTCTGCTCCCGCCCCTCGGTGAATCGCCGGAAGAACCACCCTTCGTGGCCGTATTCCAGCAGGACGACCAGCAGCCCGCCTTCATGCTTTCCGTCGACCTCGACAGCCGCCGGCTCGACGTACGACCGGTGACGGCCAAGCCGCTACCGGACCGCACCTACCAGCTATGGATCAAGGCCGACTCGCTCGGGCCCAAGCCCCGCTCGGTGGGCGTGTTGAACGACGACTTGAGCCTGCCGGCCGACGCCCTCAGCGACTACGACTCCGATCTACTCAAGCAGGCCACCTTCGGCATCAGCATCGAGCCCCCGGGCGGCTCTCCCACCGGCCAGCCGACGGGCCGCGCGATTCACGGCTACCTCTATCCCACCGATCGGGAAGCGACATCGCAACACCTGTGATTTTTTTCGCACCGAGGTGAAACCTTGTGCGCGCTCTCCTCGTAACTAGAAGCACGCCCATCCAACTACTTCGCAACGATGGGGCGTGCTCGGAACTCAAGGAGAGAATGATGATGACCAAATTCATGGCAAGCGCATTCGTATCCGCCACCCTGCTCGCCGGCGCCTCTCTGGCCCAGGCGGAAATGCACGGTGACATGCACCCACAGGTCTGGGCCGACGATCAGTCCGTCTCCGGCGGCACGGTCACCGCGGAAAAGGTCACGGCGGACAGCAACGGCTGGCTGGTGGTCCACCGCACCGACGAGAGCATGAAGCCAGGCCCCGTGGTCGGTCACGCCCCGCTCAAGGAAGGCGAAAACATGGACGTCACCGCGCTGCTGACTGAAGACGTCAGTGCCGGCGATCACCTGATGCTGATGGTCCACAGCGAAGAAGGCGGCATGGAGCCCGGCGTGTTCGAGTACACCCTCGGCGCCAAGAAAGACGGCCCCATCAAGATGGACGGTGAGCTGGTCACCAAGACCATCACCGCGCAGTAACCGTTCTCCGGCATGCCGAGAAACGGAAGGGGCCTGCGGGCCCCTTTTTGATGCCTCGCGTCGCCAAGGATTGCGCCCTCTCCTTCCAATCCGTAACTCCGCGCCCTCATGGGTAAGCACTTTCATCACCCTTTGCTCCCTAGGGCTCGCCAGAGTCTCGACACGGCCTCTCACACAATAGAGGACACTGGGGACAGACAGACCACGTGAAGTACAGGCTTCGCCCTTGCCCGTGTCGCGCGAACCTTTAGACGCGGCGTGACAAGAACAGTCCCATAGACTCCGGCAAATACCATAGCAGGCACTACACCAACGACTTCTTGCGTCTTCCACCACCTGTACCGGATTGGATGGGTGATTTCGATACCGACTAGTTGTTGGCTGTATTAGCATGCCGCCTATCAGATGAGCATGTTATCTCCACGACCGGGAGCACACTGGATGTCTTACTCGTTTAACGATCACGGGCGCGGCCTGCTCCTAGTCACCATCGGCGTTACCGTCTTAAGCATCGACAGCCTGCTGGTTCGCCTGGCAGCTACCGACGGCTGGAACATCATCTTCTGGCGAGGCGGCCTGATGGGGTTATCGCTCGGCTTGCTATGTCTGAGAGGACGTCGGTTGGCGACCTTGCGCGGTAACCTCGGAAAGTCGTTGGCTTCCGCGCTACTGTTGGCCGTGACGTCCTGCCTGTTCGTGCTCGCTGTCATGAACACCAAAGTGGCGAATGTCGTCGTCATCCTGAGTGCCGCACCGCTTTTTGCTGCCTTTTTCACGCGGTGTTTCCTGCTTGAGCCAGTGGCGTTGCGCACCTGGTTAGCAATCGCGTTGGCCATGTTAGGGATGCTACTGGTCTTCTTTGGCTCCCTCAGTGGAGAAGGGTTTGTCGGCGATATCTATGCGCTGATTGCGGCGACGGCTATCGGCGGCAACCTGACCCTGTTACGCCGTCATCCCCATCTCGACAGGATTCCGCCTATTGCCATCGGCGGAGGTATATCGGCAGTGGTGGCCTTGCCGATGGCGACGCCACTGGCACTCGCCCCGCAAAGCTATGGCGTTCTCGCCCTGATGGGGCTATTGCAGATGCCACTGGCCACTGCATTGATCAATAGTGCGACCCGTTATCTGCCTTCGACGGAGGTGGCTCTTTTCTATCTGGTGGAAACCTTGCTGGGCACTTTATGGGCCTGGTGGTGGCTGGGTGAACAACCTCCACACGCCACCCTCTTCGGCGGTTCGTTGATCCTGCTGACCCTCTTCGTCAATGCCTGGCTTGGTTTGCGTTCTTCGGGTACTGGATGCGTCCGACGATATGGCGTAGGCAGCGAATGAGATGGCGTAGCGCTGACCAGGCCGCTCGCCGATGCTGTTGTTGGCGGCATGCGGAATGCGCACGATCTCGGCCTGGGTACCATCGATCGTATGACCGAGAATCCACCCGTCATCGCGGCAATGCGCATACATGTCCTGCTTAAAGTAATCGCAGTGCCCGCACGACGTGATGCAAGAGATCAGGACCGCGAGGCCACTGACGCCCCCGCCGACCTCCTCGATCACCCCGATACCCTCATGCCCCAGAGTACGGCCCGACGTCACCGCCGGCACATCGCCCTTGAGGATGTGCAGGTCGGTGCCGCAAATGGTGGTATGCGTCACCCACACGACGGCATCCGTGGGTTGCTCGATTGCGGGCCGCTCCCTCTCCTTCCAGGCCCGCTGCCCCACTCCCTCATAGACAAGCGCTTTCATGTCGACCTCCACGGATCACGCCCACCGCGACTCGGCAGGCACTCGGCGGACTCAATGAACAAGTGCAACACCTGAACCATCAGGTACGTTATCCCCATGACTCATTGCTACTGCCACCTTACCGCTGAAGAACGTGCCACTATCATGCTGATGCGTGGCGCTTACTCGATACGTGCCATCGCACAGCACCTTGGGCGCGCTGTCAGTACCATTTCTCGGGGGCTGGCTCGACATACGGTACCCACGCAACCAGGCGACGACGCTAGCCTCGCGGGCTTCAGAGCAACACTGTCGCGGCGTCTACCACGGCGACCATCAAAGCTGCGTCCTGGGACACCATTATGCGACCTGGTGACCTATCTGTTACGTAAGTACTGGTCGCCCAAGCAAATCGCCCTCACACGGAAGCGTATGTACCCAGATGACGCGACACGCCAAGTCTCACACGAATCTATCTACAACGCGCTCTATGTGATGCCACGAGGCTCGCTGAAAAAGGAGCTCATTGCTTGCCTTCGGCAGGGCAAGGGGAAGAGACGTCCACGTAGTCGTGGTAAGGATCGCCGCCATCAGATCCCAGACCTGGTCAGTATTCATCTTCGGCCACCCGAGATCGAAGATCGACTCATGCCGGGGCATTGGGAAGGAGACCTCATCATGGGAGCCAGCAATCGATCTGCTGTGTGGACCTTGGTAGAACGTACGACACGGTTCCTGATCCTGGTCAAAATGGATAGCACCACGGCAACGGACGCCGTGGTCGGCTTTAGTGACAAGCTGAACCGTGTGCCACGCGCTTTGCGGCTGTCGATGACCTATGACCAGGGGAGCGAGATGGTCAAGCATGCGACAATCACACAGCGCACAGGGACGGCCATCTACTTCGCCGATCCACACAGCCCATGGCAGCGAGGGTCGAATGAGGATACCAACGGCCTGCTTCGACAGTATCTACCCAAGGGCACAGATCTATCGGTTTACACCCAAGAGGAACTCGACGAGATGGCAGATTCACTCAACACGAGGCCTCGAGAGGCCTTGGATGCGAAGACGCCATTGGAAGTGTATGCGGAAATTCTCAAGAAGTCGGTGTCCGAACCTTCAACACACCAATAGTGTTGCGCTTGGAGTTTGAATCCGCCCAAATTGCCGTTCTGCTTTCCTCATTCACCACAACAACACACTGTGCTCTCATGATCGCTCATGCTATCGAGTACAGCGTCGGTGACCACCTTCCCCAGCGAGGCGTTGCTTCTCGAAATCATGGGCTTGCCGGCGTCCACCTCGCTGACGTAGGTCCTGCCTTCTCCAAGCAGCCGGCCCATACAGGCACTAGACGAATGCCCCTTGAGAGTGATGCCCACGCACCATGCGTATCTGCTCAGTTTCACGTAACCTAGCGTAAAAATTTATAAGTAATCTATGAACGCAGCAGGGAAGCCGCTATGACCAAGCAAGCTTTCAGCGAACGGGATATCTGTACCAAGTTCATCACACCGGCCATCCAGCAGGCGGGGTGGAATCTTCATACCCAGGTTCGCGAAGAGTACCCGGTCAGTGACGGCCGCATCATCGTGCGGGGCCGCATGCATCACCGCTCACACCCACGTCGAGCGGACTACGTGCTGTGTTTTCAGAAGAACCAGCCCATCGCTGTCATCGAGGCCAAGGATGCCAGCCATAGCCTGGCCCATGGCATGCAACAGGCGCAGGCCTACGCGGAAAAGCTCGATGTGCCTTTCGCCATCAGCTCCAATGGCAGCGGCTTTCTGTTCAGCGACCCGCACCGTCTGGTGTTCGATCAGGCCGAGACCGAGCTGGCGCTTGATCAACTACCGGGGCCGGATACCCTCTGGCACGGGTATCGCCGCTGGAAAGGCCTAAATGAAGAGACGCGCCCAGTCATCGAACAGCCCTTCTTCAATGACGGCAGCGGCCGTGCACCCCGTTACTACCAAGCGGTGGCTATCAATCGCACGGTTGAGGCCATCGCCAAAGGGCAGAATCGTCTGCTGCTGGTAATGGCCACAGGCACCGGTAAGACTTACACCGCTTTCCAGTTGATCTGGCGGCTATGGAAGGCCGGCCGCAAGCAGCGCATCTTGTTCCTCGCCGACCGCAACGCCCTGGTTGACCAAACCAAGAGAGGCGATTTCAAGCCCTTTGGCCAGGCGATGACCAAGATCACCAAGCGCCAGATCGAGAAATCACACGAGATCTACCTCTCGCTGTACCAAGCCGTTACCGGCAGCGAAGAAGAACAGAACATCTACAAGCAGTTCTCGCCGGACTTCTTCGATCTGGTCGTAATCGACGAGTGCCACCGAGGCAGTGCCGCCGAAGACTCCGCCTGGCGCGCCATCCTGGACTACTTCAGCGGCGCTACCCATATCGGGCTGACCGCGACGCCCAAGGAAACCACCGAGGTTTCCAACATCCACTACTTCGGCGAGCCCATCTACACCTACTCGCTCAAGCAGGGCATCGACGACGGCTACCTGGCGCCCTACAAGGTGATTCGGGTCGACCTGGACCGCGACCTGCAAGGCTGGCGCCCCAGCGATGGTCAAACCGATATCCACGGCGAGCTGATCGAGGATCGCATCTACAATCTGCGCGACTTCGACCGCAACCTGATCCTGACCCAGCGCACCGAGCTGGTCGCGCGGACCATCACCGATTATCTGGCCCAGACCGACCCGATGCAGAAGACCATTGTGTTCTGCGAGAACATCGACCATGCCGAGCGAATGCGCCAGGCGCTGGTCAACCTCAACCCGAAGCAGGTCGCGAAGAACCGCAAGTACGTGATGCGCATCACTGGGGACGAGCTCGAGGGTAAGGCCGAGCTGGACCATTTTACCGATCCCGAGGAGCCCTACCCCGTCATCGCGGTGACCAGCAAGCTGATGACCACCGGTGTCGACGCCAAGACCTGCAAGTTGATCGTGCTCGACCAGCGCATTCAGTCAATGACCGAGTTCAAGCAGATCATCGGGCGCGGCACGCGCATCGACGCCGAGCACGACAAGTTCTGGTTCACCATTCTCGACTTCCGCAAGGCAACGGAGTTGTTCGCCGACCCCGCCTTCGATGGCGAGCCCGAGCAGGTCTATGTGCCCAGCGACGGCGATCCGCTGCTGCCCGATGACGATGCTTCTGAAGACGAGGGCGAAGACGACGCCCCGGAGGACGGCAGCGATTCACCGGACGGCAAATCAACGTCAGATCCTTATGATCCGCCACTGGGTGATGGCGACGACGGCACGGACGGCCTTGGCGAGCCTCCAAGCAAATATGTGGTCAATGATGTCAGCGTGGCCGTCATCGGGCGTCGTGTGCAGTACCTGGGACCGGATGGCAAGCTGATCACCGAAGAGCTTACCGACTACACCCGCAGGACGGTGCGCGCCCACTACGCCACCCTGAAAGACTTTCTGCGCCGCTGGGAAGCCAGCGAACGCAAGCAGGCCGTGCTGGATGAGTTGGCCGGTCAAGGCGTGTTCTGGGAAGAGCTCACCAGCGAAGTCGAGAAGACCCTTGGTGATACGCCGGATCCCTTCGATGCCATCGTGCACATCGTCTACGGCCACCCCGCGTTGACTCGCCGCCAGCGCGCGGCCAAGGCGCGCCAGTCGGATTACTTCGCGCGCTATGAGGGCCAGGCGCGCGCCGTACTGGATGCCCTGCTCGACAAATACGCCGATAGCGGCGTAGCCACCATCGAAGACACCAAGGTGCTGCAGGTGACGCCGCTGGACCGGCTTGGCACCACGGTGGAGTTGACCCAGGCCTTCGGCGGCAAAGCAGGCTATCGCGAGGCCGTGCGGGAGCTCGAAGAAACACTCTACGCCGATGCCGCTACAGCCGTCTGACCGGGCTAGGTACAATACGTCGCATTCTGCGCGCCAGCGGCTCCGCTGGCGCGCTTCTGGTTATTGAAACGGGATTCCCATGAGCATCAGCAGTACCATCAAGAGCATTCAAGACATCATGCGCAAGGACGTCGGTGTCGACGGCGATGCCCAGCGCATCGGCCAGCTGGTCTGGATGCTGTTTCTGAAGATCTACGATGACCGCGAACAGGAATGGGAAGTGGTCTACGACGACTACGTGAGCCCCATTCCCGAGCATTTACGCTGGAGTAATTGGGCCGCCAATCCGGAGGGCATCACCGGCGAGGCGTTGAAGGACTTTATCGACAACACCCTCTTCCCCGGTTTGCAGCAATTGGATGCCGGGAGCGATGCCCGCGCCGCCGTGATACGCAGCGTGTTCGAAGATGCCTACAACTACATGAAGTCCGGCCATCTGCTGCGCCAGGTGATCAACCGCATCCAGGACGGCATCGACTTCAACGCCTCCCAGCAGCGGCATGCCTTCGGCGACATGTACGAGCAGATCCTCAAGGATCTGCAGAGCGCCGGCAACGCCGGGGAATTCTACACCCCGCGCGCCGTGACGGAGTTCATGGTCAATCGCGTCGATCCCAAGCTTGCCGAGAGCGTAATGGACCCCGCCTGTGGTACCGGCGGCTTTCTCACCTGTGCCATCGAGCACAAGCGCAAGCATTACGTGCAGACGCCCGCCGACGAGCAGGCGCTGCAATACAGCCTCTATGGTTGGGAGAAGAAGCCACTGCCTCACTTGTTGGCTACCACCAACATGATCCTGCACGGCATCGAGGTACCCAGCCAGATTCGCCATGACAACACGCTGAACCGCCCCTACCGGGACTGGGGGCCGGGTGAGCGGGTCAATGTCATCGTCGCCAACCCACCGTTCGGCGGCACCGAGGAAGACGGCATCGAGAGCAACTTCCCGGCGGAATTCCGCACCCGCGAGACCGCCGACCTGTTCATGACGCTATTCATCCGCCTGCTGAAACCCGGCGGCCGCGCCGCCGTGGTGCTGCCGGACGGCTTTCTGTTCGGGGAGGGCATGAAAACCCGGCTTAAGGAAAAGCTGCTGAACGAGTGCAACTTGCACACCATCGTTCGCCTGCCCAATGGCGTGTTCAACCCGTATACCGGAATCAAGACCAACCTGCTGTTCTTCACCAAAGGCCAGCCCACCGAGAACATCTGGTACTACGAACACCCCTATCCCGAAGGCTACAAGAACTACAACAAGACGCGCCCAATGCGCTTCGAGGAGTTCGCGACCGAGATCGACTGGTGGGGCGACGAAGCCGACGGCTTCGCTAGCCGCCAGGAAACGGAGCAGGCCTGGAAGATCGGCATCGACGAGATCAAGGCGCGAAACTATAACCTGGATATCAAGAACCCCTGGCAAGGCGAAGAAGTCAGCCACGACCCGGACGAGCTGCTTGAGCAGTACGCCCAACAGCAGGCGGAAATTCAAGAACTCCGCGACCAGCTCAAGGCCATCCTCGGTACCGCCCTCACCCGAGATACGGAAGGCCAGGCATGAGTGCACATAAGCTGATCACCGACCACCTCGACCTCTGGACCAGCGCTGTTACCCACAAGAGCGGTACCGGGCGTGGCACATCGGGTAAGAACGGGAAAATCGAGCTGACCGGCATCAAAAAGCTGCGCGAGCTTATTCTGGAGCTCGCCGTGCGCGGCAAGCTTGCCCCTCAATCTCCTGAAGATACTTCTTTCAGTGAATTACTTCTCAGGCTCCGAAAAAACCATACGCCGCCTAAAACAAGGGGACGCCAAACGGTATCAGGCGAGATTGCGCCAGATGAGCAGCCTTTCAATATACCGAGGAGCTGGACGTGGACAAGGCTAGGTGAAATAGCTAAAAACCTCGATAGCCAGCGTAAGCCCATAACAAAATCGGCACGAAAAGATGGCCTATATCCATATTATGGTGCTTCTGGCATTGTAGACTATGTTGACGACTACCTATTTGACGAACCATTGGTACTAGTCGGTGAGGACGGTGCCAAGTGGGACAAGGGAGAAGGAACAGCCTTTCCGATTTCAGGCAAGACCTGGGTAAACAATCACGCCCATGTTTTAAGGCCAAACAGGAAAGCTATCGCCGATGAATACCTAGTTTATTTCCTAGCTGCCGCCGACTTAAACCAGTATATCACCGGGATGACCGTTCCTAAGCTGAATCAAGCTCGACTGTCATCTATACCAGTTGCCACACCGTGCATTGATGAACAACATCGCATCGTGGCCAAAGTCAACGAGCTAATGGCTCTCTGCGACCGGCTGGAGAAGCAAGTCGGCGATCAGCTAGACGCCCAAGAAGTGCTGGTCGACACCCTGCTCGATGCCCTCACCCGCTCCGCCGATGCTGCCGAGCTAGCCGAGAATTGGGCCCGCGTGGCCGAGCACTTCGATACCCTCTTCACTTCTGAGGCCAGCATCGACAAACTCAAGCAGACCATCCTCCAGCTGGCAGTGATGGGGCGACTGGTGGAGCAGGATCCTGATGATGAGCCAGCGATTCATCTTCTGAACCGATATGGTATCGAAGGAAAATCTGATTTTCTTTCTGGATGGACTGAAGTTACTTTGGGTAATCTTGGGGAAATTCTTGGTGGATCTACACCAACCAAGTCCAATGCAGGATTTTGGGAGGGAAATATCCCTTGGGTTTCTCCAAAAGACATGAAACTCTCTGTCATCCAAGATTCTCAAAAAAAAGTCACAGAACAGGCGCTGCAACAGACAACATTGAAAAAAGTGCCAAAAAATAGCCTTTTAATGGTTGTTCGAGGCATGATTTTGGCTCACTCTTTCCCGGTAGCGATCAGTGGGCGTGAAGTCACGATCAACCAAGACATGAAAGCCTTGGTCCCGCCGGAGGAAATCACCCTTTATCTTCTCTTGTACTTACAAGCGGAGAAACCCAAGCTGATCGAACTTGTAGACCGCTCTAGTCATGGTACTTGCAAGTTAGTTTCAGAGAAACTTTGGTCGTATACTGTTTACTTACCTCCGATTGAAGAGCAATCCCGTATCGTTCAAAAAGTCGACGAACTGATGGCTCTATGCGACCAGCTCAAAGCCCGCCTAGGCGAGGCCGGCGAGACCCGCGCCCAGCTCGCTGAAACGGTAGTGGAAAAGGCGGTGTCCTGATGGCTTACGACAAACCTTGGCTCAGTTACCTTGAACAGCTACAACAGCTTAAAGACCGAGGCCTGACAATAACCGATGAGCAGCGGGCTCTGGCCCACTTGCAGCGGATCGGCTACTACCGCCTGAGCGGTTATTGGTATGCTTTTCGCGAGCGCTCGGGGGCATGTTCTCCGTTGAGCAAAAACGGCAAGCCCATGCTCAAGAAAGGCAGAACGGACCACCTGATGCTGGATACGTTCAAGCCTGGCGCCACCTTCCAGCAAGCCGTAGACCTCTACGTGTTCGATAAGCGCCTGCGTCTGCTGGCACTGGACGGGCTTGAGCGTATCGAGGTCGGGCTGCGGGTGGATATTGCGCATACGCTGGGGCGGTTGGATCCATACGCCTACCTGAACCCTTCCCTGCTGCACGATGAATTCGCCCAAAAAATCGATCAGAAAACCGGACTGACGCCGCTGCATAAATGGCAGGAAAACCAGGCGAGGCTGATCAATCGCTCGAAGGAGACCTTCATCGAGCATCACAAGAAGAAATATGGCTTGCCCGTACCGATCTGGATTGCTAGCGAGATTTGGGATTTCGGAACGCTATCGCATCTGTTTGGTGGCATGCGCGAGCGCGAGCAGGACGCCATCGCCGCTCGATACGGAATCAGCAACGGTCGTGTCTTCGCTTCCTGGCTGCGCAGCCTTAATTATCTGCGCAACGTTTGTGCACATCACAGCCGTCTCTGGAACCGGAACATGGCCGACCAGCCTCGAAAACCCGCGCAGGTAGAAGTGCCGCTTTTCGAGCACGCCTGGCAGGACTCTCATGTCCAGGCGCGCCCATTTCTACTGTTCTGCATCGTTCAGCATTTGCTGATGACGACAAACCCTACCTCTACTTGGTGGCAGCGTCTAAGCGAGCTATTGGTTAGCTTTCCAGACCTGACGCCGACCGGGCTTAACCTCAAGGGAATGGGCATCATTGATGGCTGGCATGATTGGAAATGGAAAGAACGGCAATAAAAAACCCCTAAGCAGCGCTACTGCCGAGCAGTCGCACCGATAGGGGCCGTGTTGAAGCGTATCTTAATTGCTACCTTCTACGCGTGCAAAGGGTTTTATATAGCCAATTAGAATAAGTGAGCTAACATGGCGATCGAGCAAGGAATCTGGAAGCTGGCAGGCAGTACAGGTGAGCAGCCGCAGAAGCTGCGGCCCATGGGACTCGCCGACGAGGGGCAGCTGGAAGAGCAAATCATGCAGGATGTCTCGATCCTCAATCAGGACTGGCTGTTGATCGGGCGACAGGTGCGCACCGGCTTCGACAAGCTGATCGACCTGCTGGCCATCGACGCCAATGGCACGATGATCATCATCGAGCTCAAGCGCGACAAGACGCCCCGCGATGTGGTGGCCCAGGCCATCGACTATGCCTCCTGGGTAGTCACGCTGGCCGACTACCAGTTGATCGAGATCTACCAGGCCTTCGCCGAGCGCTATCAGCGCCCTCACACGACGCTCGAGGACGCCTTCGAGGCCAAGTTCGGCATTCCCCTGGATAGCGTCACGGTCAACGAGAACCATCAGTTGGTGGTCGTGGCGACTCAGCTCGACGCCAGCAGCGAGCGGATCATCAACTACCTCAACGAGTACGCTCAACTCTCGATCAACGCCATGTTCTTCGCCTCTTTTGAAGACCAGGGCAACCGCTATCTGAGTCGAGCCTGGATGATCGACCCGGACGAACCAATCCAGCCAGCGACTCGTAAGACACGCAAGGAGCCATGGAACGGCGAGTTCTATGCCTCTTTCGGGGATAATCGCCCTTGGGAGCTGGCACGCCACTATGGCTTTATCGCCGGCGGCGGCGCGGCCTGGTACTCGAAAACGCTCGCCATGCTGTCCGAAGGTGACCGCGTCTGGGTCAACATCCCCAAGACTGGCTATGTGGGCGTAGCCGAAGTGACCGGCGAGCGTTGCCGCGCCGATCAGTTCAGGGTGCAGACAGATCAAGGCAGTACACGACTTCAGGACATCACGACGGCCAACGATTATCCGCATCTGTACCGAGCTATCGATGCCGATGACGAGGAAGCTGCGGAATATCTCGTACCGGTACGTTGGGTGGCCTCGCTCCCAACTTCCCGGGCGTTCAGCGAAGTTGGTCTGTTCGGCAACCAGAACACCGTCTGCAAGCCGACGACGCCAAAATGGGATCATACCGTGGCACGGCTGAAGCAGGCCTGGAAAATCGACGAGTCGTAGTGAATCTCCAGGAAAGCCCATATGTCATTTGCGGACTTATGGGCACAGCCCCTCAAGATAGATCTTCCGAGTAGCTTTCGGCCAGCTTCTGGATGTTTTGATCCATATACTGCACATGACAGGAACCTGAGCGCCAGCTGCTGCCGCCAGCCGTTCCAGTGCGAACGACGCATACAAAAACGCCGCAATCGCCAGAAATAACGATTGCGGCGTTTTCATTCGGCAGCGGTTTAGCCAGACGTCGTGTTGAGCGTTTTTTCCCCAGGCTTGCGAATCACCATGAAGTAGAAGAAGACGGCTGTCAGGGCGATGAAGAACAGACTATCCGGGCTGGTCAGGAAGACCAGTGGGCTGCCGTCATTGATCGACAGTGCGCGACGACAGTATTCCTCCAGGCTCGGCCCGAGCACGAAGCCCAGCAGCAGACAGACAGTAGGATATTTCTGCTTGCGCAGGAAGTAGGCCAGCACGCCGAACACCAGCGCCAGGGCCATCTGGAAAGTCGAGTAGGTCGCGACATAGCTGCCCACCAGCGCCACCACAGCGATGCTCGAGTAGAGAAAGTCGCGACGAATCGACACGATCTTCAGGAAGTACGGCCCCAGCAGGAAGAGCGTCAGAGGCACCAGAATCAGGGCACTAACGAACAGCGAGGCAAACATCGGCGCGATCAGATCGAGCTGCTGGGTCATGAACTGAGGCCCAGGCTGCAGGCCATTGATCACCAGCACGCCGAGAACGATGGCTGTCGTTGGATCGCCAGGAATCCCGAAGGTGAGCATAGGGACGAAAGCACCGCCACACATGGAGTTGTTGGCGCATTCGGCAGATGCGATGCCTTCAGGATTCCCTTTGCCATATCGCTCCGGGTGCTTCGAAGAACGCATGGATTCTGCGTAGGAGACGAAAGCCGCCATCGAGCCGCCAGCGCCGGGCAGGATACCGACCGAGTAGCCGATAAGCGCACTCTTCAGATAGCGCAGAATGCCAATTTCCCGGACTTCCGACAGCGGCGGAATGAAGTCGCGCCGACGCACCTTCGCGGCCTGCAGCTTGCTGGGGTCCACGGTGCGAGTACTGCGGCTGTCGGCTTGAATCAGCAGCTCGCTGATGGCGAACGTGCCAATGATCAGCGGCATCATATCAATCCCCTGAACCAACACGCTGCTATCGAAGGTGAAACGCGCGACCGGTTGCACTACATCGATGCCAATAGTAGCCACCATGACACCGAGCAGGGTGGCAATCATTCCCTTCGTGACCGATCCGCGCTGGGAGATGATGATCACGATGAGTGCGAAGGCGATCAGGGAAAACTTGCCGGGCGTGCGAATAAGCAAGGCGACATCGGCGGCCAGGGGAGACAGTACCATCAACAGCAGAGCCCCCACAGAACCCCCGATCATCGACCCGAGCGCGGCATGGCCCAATGCCTTGGCACCTTCGCCGCGCTGCTGCATCGGATAGCCTTCCAATGCCGTCATCATCGACGAAGGCGCGCCAGGAATATTGATGGTCGTCGCCGTGATGCTGCCGCTGCACATGCCCGCCATGAAGATACTGGCACATGCCACCAGTGCCGTGGTGACATCGAGGCTATAGGTCAGGGGAAGCAACAGCGCGATAGCTAGCACTGACGTCAGTCCCGGCACTGCTCCGAACAGCGTGCCGATCAGGAAGCCGCCTACCATATAGAGAAGCGTTTCGGGATTGGCCAGGGCAGAAAACCCACCCAACAGTCCATATAGCGATTCCATGATCATTGACTCCACAGGGTCGGCAGACGAACCTGGAAAAAGACGTCGAACAGCAAGAATCCGGCTCCGGTGATGATCAGCGTGGCGACCAGCTTCATCGGCCACTTCTGCACGGAACCGCTACCGAACTGAAACATCAGCATCAACACGTAGAGGAATGTCGATACGAAATATCCGATCAAATCAAAGGCCAGCAGATATAAAGCTGTAAGAAGAACAACGCTGATGGCGCCAAGCGAAATTCCACCAATGCTTTTGCTCACCTGATCCTCATCTGAAGCGCCGCCCCCATCACCTTCGCCGGATTCCTCGCCATGCTTGCTGCGAGCTCGACGAACCTCTTGTGCCATCACGCACACCAGGGCGATCAGCATGATCAGTGCTGTCGTTATAGGAAAGAAAGAAGGCGTCATGTTGCCCTCTTTCATCGGGGGACCAAGTTGTATCGCTGACAACAGATAGGCAAGCGTGATAATCGCCAGCACTGCCGGAACGTAGAACCCGCCGCCTAGGGAAAACCGTTTGGGGGACATATCAGAACCTGTTGGAAAACCGCTGCGCCATGCAATGTGCACGGCGCAGCGACAGCATGAGCTCGTATTGGACTTTTACTTTTCCAACACGCCCTTTTCGACCAGATCATCCATGGTCTCGAAGAGCCGCTGTTGAGTATCGTGCGACCATTGCGTCACATCGTCGGAACCCAACCAGGCAGGCGTCACGCCGATTTGCGTCAACCATTGCTGGAACTCGTCACTCTCGTAAGCTTCGTTATAGGTCGCTTCCAGTGTCTCAATTACATCGTCAGGAGTACGTTCAGGGGCCACCAGTGTAATGAAGCTCCCCATTTGCAGATCCAATCCGGTGTCGGTTTCCGTTACAGGCGGAACATTAGGAAAACCTTCGTTCTGCGTGTCGGAGAACTCGACCAGGCCACGTGCCTGACCAGACTCGATCAAGGGTGCGAGATCGCCCAGGCTAGTAACGACCGCATCGACCTCGCCGTTGAGAAGTGCCTCTTTCTGAGTGGCGGCACTGTTATCGTAGGAAACGATCTTGAAGTCGGCGCCTGTCTGCTCCTGGAGCTGCAGCAGCGTCAGGTGCGTTCTGGCCCCCATGTTCTGGATGCCGACACGGATACTGCCGGGATTTTCCTTAGCGGCTGCAATCAAATCGCTCAATGATTGATAAGGCGCATCCTCCGCCACGGTAATCGCATCGGCCTCTTGGGTGATGCGAGCGATCATCTTCATGCGATCCATGTCGAAGCCGGGCAGCATATCCTTCCAGGGGATCGTGATGATGCTGTCATACGTAATAGCCGCAATCGTGTAACCATCCGGACGCGCATCCATCAATTGAAGCAAGCCGGTAGCTGTCATGCCGCCTGCGACGTTTTCCACGTACATCGAGACCGGTACGGAATCTTCCGCAAGATTTGAGATTTTGCGCACGATGGCGTCAGTGCCGCCGCCGGCAGCCGCAGGGACGATGACACGAATATCGCGATTCGGAAAATCGGCCTGAGCAGTACTGGCAGCAAACGTTGCCATGCAAGCCATTCCCAAAAGTGTTTTTTGCAGCTTCATTATTTCCCCCTTTCTGAGCTCATCGTCTTGCCACATGCCTCCAGCCGAAGCACCTTTACTGCATTCGATTTCATCTCGTTCAGTCGGTAGAGATGCAAACCAAATCGCAATATTCAAAACCCATCACTTCAGGTCTGATCCTGTAGCTCGAACCGAATGAATCAATCCTGTCTCATGTAACGTCATACATCATACAACAAGCTAGAGACTCAGTTCGGGAGAGGCAATACACCAAAGGTCTCATGTAGACGAAAGTCACCCATGGCGAACACTTGGTCAGCCACCGACATACCCACGGAGTGATGCTAAACGTCATCTTCAGCTTCTCGGTCACGCTACACGACGTTTATACCCAACCGCCGGCTATCAGAGACTCAGACAACAACTCCGAGAACGGAAATCGCACAAGGGCTGGCTGAGCCTACGTTATTCAGGAGGGATCTGGCCTGCATGATGGCGGGTGCACAAAACGATGGTAGGAATGCTGACAAGACCGGTGACGGACTAGCGCTGGCGATGAAGCTCGATCACCAGCGCCAAGAGAACCACTCAGGAGTTCGCCATGCGGACGCTACCGGCATCTGCACTGCGTGCTCTTACCAGCCAAAAGCCCACGGCGCCGGCGATTACCAGCATGACGCCGCACCCCGTCGCCAGCAGGTAGGCGCCCGTCACTACGCTATCGGCTACAGCAAAGCGTCCGGCCAGCGCCGCCAGCGAATCGGCGTACTGCCACCACAAAAAGGCCCCCACCACGACGCCGGTAAGCATGGTCGCCACGGCTACCCGGCGGCTGACAGCCGCCCAACTGCGCTCGTTCTCCACCGGGCTGCGATGCAGGAAGGCACGGTACTCACTCTCGGCCTGGCTGACGCGGGTCAACCTGGAAGCAATTACGATCGCCGCCAGCGCCACGATAGTACTCAGCAGAACCGGGTGGAGATAGACGGGTAGCGAGATCCAGTCGGCCTGCTTCATCAGCGACAGGATCAAGTTGCCGACGAAGCCGACCCCTAGGCCCCAGCCGGCACCGGCAGCGGTAATCCGACGGCTCCAGATACTCATCAGCGCCACCGGCCCCCAGGAGGAGGCGAACAACGTGGCAGCAAACCACACCACCGCCATCACCGCCGGCGGTTGGAAGAGCGCCAGCAGCAGTGCCACCAACCCGGCCGCCAGAACACCGATACGGCTCGCCCGCATGGCACTACGCTCGCTGCGCGAAGACGGCAGGATATCGTGGGCAAGGCTGAAACCGATGATCGATAGAAAGGTCGAGCACGAGGAGAGCCCGGCAGCAAACACGCCGGTAAGGATAATGACGCCGAGCCAGCTCGGCAGTACGTTGAGTGCCGCCCACACCATGGCACGCTCGCCGTCGAGCGTCGGGTCATAGAGGTTGATCGCTGCGCCGGTCATCATCATCAGCGCATAGAAGATCGCCAGCACCACCGCGGTGAGCATCGCCGAACGCATCACGACGTGCTCATTGCGCGCCATCAGATAGCGGCTCGACTGCCAGGGGCTGGCCGCCAGCACCGTGGCCCACACTAGTCCCAGCGTCAGCCCCCAGATGAGCGCTTCACCGGGCGAGGAGAAGGTCGCGCCCTCACCTTCGATCACGCCGTGCCACAGCGCGATGCCGGGCTTGTCGGACTGCGTCAGCAATCCCTCGATCACCCCCGACCAGCCCCCAAGGTCGCTGATGATATAGAGCGAGCCGCCCACCGCGGCGACAGAGAAAATCACGAACATCACGGTGTCGGTCAGCACCACGCCCTGAGAACCAGAGTAGAGAATGAAACCCGTGTAGGTGAGCCACACCAGCACCAACCCAGCCCAATAGGGCAGCCCGGTGAGTTCCTCGAACATGATGCCCGCGCCCTGCATCACGCCTAGCAGGTAGGCACCCAAGCCAAAGACGGTGGTGAGCCCGGCGATCATCTGCACGCGCTTCGAGGCAAAGCGCTTGCCGAAGAACTCAGGCACCGTCAACGCCCCGCTGCGACGCAGATAGCGGCCGAACACCAGCGCACCGAGTAGACAGCCCGAGGTGCTGATGGCGGCGAAGATCAGCATGACAAAGGGGTAGCCATCGTAGGCGAAACCGGTCTCGCCCAGGAAGGCGCTGGTACTCAGGTAGCTGGCAACCAAGGTGCCGAGAATCATCAGCGTGGGGGCATTACGCCCAGCGACCAGGTAGTCATCGAGATCCTTGACCCGGCGGCCGGCCAGGTTGCCGATGATGAAGTAGCCGATGAGGCTCAGCACGATAGCAGCGGTATAGACCATGGCGAATGACACTTGTTGTTGGAATTCGCAGCCATGGTAAGTACCTACATACGGGTCATTGTCTTCGTTGCGACATCCACCTCAATCAACGCGACTCGCCCTTCTTTCCTCAGCATCACCGGCCATGCTCCTTTGCAACTATCCATGAATAGCTGTCAAAGGCAGCGCCTGTGTAATACGCCTGGGGCACGGCCAATCAAGAAAGATATTCCGAATAACTTTCGGCCAGCTTCTGGATGTTCTCATCCATGTACTGCAAATGCGTTTTCATAGCGCTTTCCGCAGCGTCGGGGGCGCTCTTGGCGATGGCATCAATAATCCGCGTGTGTTCCTCGACGATCGCGGGCACGCGTTCTTCGTTGAGAAAAAGCATCCGGACTCGATTGATATGCAGCTGAACGTGATAAATGATTTGCCACACTGATGGTCGCCCAGCGATATCGGCAATCTTTTGATGAAGCTCTTCGTCGAGGGTTTCGATCTTGTAGTATTGCCCTTGCCGATACACTAGCCGCTGATGCTCAAGATTGTCGTATAAATCTTGAGCATCGCGGTCGCTGCATTGAGCGGCGGCATCGCGTATCAAAGCGCATTCCAATACCGAACGGGTGTAATGAGCCGCCTTGACCACCTCGAGTCGGATAGGCGTCACGAACGTGCCGCGCTGGGCGAAGATATCGACGAAACCGTCGTAGCGCAGCCGCATCAGGGCTTCGCGAATCGGCGTGCGACTGATGCCGAACTCTTCCGACAGCGCTTTTTCATGAATCCTTTCACCGGGTTTCAGTACGGTGGTAATGATCTTGTCGCGTATATCGCTATAGGCACGATCACTCGACGACCGTTCCTGCACCCCTTTCATCATGCTTTTGACTCCTGGTTAACGCGGCCCATGACGCTCGGTTACCGCCCATCCTACCCTTCCGCCCTATACGGAGCTAACCGTTGGCAGCGCGCACGCATCGCGTATCAACGAGTGGTCGAGTTCCTGCAGGTCGTTACACCCGAGGAGCCCCAGGGTGCGGTCCATCTCCTTGTACAGTAAGCAAAGTGCATGATCGACGCCCGCCTGGCCGCCTGCGCCGAGCCCGTAGAGCGTCGTTCGGCCGAGCAGCACCGCGTCTGCTCCCAGGAGTACCGCCTTGAGAATATCGCTGCCGCGCCTGAAGCCACCGTCCAGCAAGATGGTGAGCGCATCACCCACGGCCACCTTGACGTCGGGGAGGATCTCCATCGGCGAGACAGAGCTGTCCAGTTGGCGTCCGCCATGGTTGGACAACACGATGCCATCGATACCGTATTCCACCGCCGTGCGGGCTTCTTCCGCCGACAGGATGCCCTTGATCAGCAAATTACCGGACCAGTTATCCCGCAGCCAGCGAATGTCCTCCCAGTTCAGGGAGGGCATCAAATGCTTGCCTATCTCGGCAGCCGCGCCCTGCACGGAGGAATCCTCGGGCGGCAACAGATCACCCAGGTTCTTGAAGGTCGGCACGCCATGCGGATACAGCACGTCCTTCATCCAGCGCGGTCTGCTCAACACATGCAGCTTGTTACGCCAATTGAGCACGAAGGGACGCGCGTAATTGCGCGTGTCCCATTCCCGGTTGCCGTAGATGGCGCTGTCCGTGGTCACGACGATGGTGTCGTAACCTGACTCACGGCAACGGTTTACCAACTTCTCTACGTAGTCATGGTCGCGATAGAAGTAGATCTGCATCCATGGCCATCCACCGGGGACCTTGGCGATCTCCTCCAGCGGCTCGGTCGAGGCATTGCTCAGCGTGAACGGAATGCCCCGGTCCGCCGCAGCGCGAGCCAACTTGGAATCTCCATCCTGTGTAATCATGCCGTTGAACCCCGTCGGTCCGATCACGACCGGCATGCTCATCCGGTGGCCCAACAGGTCTCGGCTGAGATCCCGCTGACTGACATCGGTCAACGTCTTGGGCGTGAACCGGTAGCGATTGAAGACGGCTCGATTGTTCAGCAGGCTGACTTCGTCGTCGGCGCCACCATGAATGTATTCATAGACGAAGTTCGGAAGCCGTCGGCGTGCGATCTCGGCAAGTTCCGCGATGCTCAGTGCCTGATCGTAGCGCCGTCTACGTGGCATGCTTCTTTTCATGTCAGCTCCATCATTCAACCGTTGTGCAGAATACTTAAGGGATAGGTCACGATCTCGGGGAAGAGAATCAGTGCAAACAGGATCGCCACGTACATCAGCAGCATCGGCCATATGCCACGCGAAATGTCGATGATGCTGATTCGGCTGATGCTGCAGCCCACATAGAGCACCGTGCCCACCGGCGGTGTGATCAAGCCGATGGAGAGGTTGATGATCATCACAACACCGAAGTAGATGGGATCGATACCGAGCTGCTCGACCACTGGGATAAGCACGGGCGCGAAAATCAGCACGGCGGGCGTCATATCCATCACGCAGCCGAACAGCAGCAGTATGACCATGATGATCAAGAGCATCAGTGTCGGGCTATCCGTAATACTCGTGAGCCCTGCCGCGATCTGGGTGGGAACCTGCGCTACCGTGATTGCATATGCCGTGACAATGGCGGCCGAGGCAATCAGCATCACGATGGCCGTCGTCTTGGCGGTATTGGTGAGCACATCGAAAATCTGCGTCAGGCGGATTTCTCTGTAGAAGAGACTGATAACGAAAGCATATACCGCTGCAACAACGCCCGCCTCGGTCGGTGTAAACACGCCACCACGCAGCCCGACAATAATGATGAGGGGCAATAGCAAGGCCCAAAAGGCACGTTTGAAACTTCGGAAGCGCGCCTGCCAACTTGCACGCTCGAGTCTCTGTGTATCGGCTTTTCGAGCAACCAGCCACCAAGTGAACGTCATGCCGATCGCCATGAGAATTCCGGGCACGATGCCACCCATGAACAACCCGGTAATCGAGACGCCGCCCACGACCCCGTAAAGAATCAAGGGAATGCTCGGCGGAATCACGGTGCCCACGATGCCGACGGACGCCACTAGGGCAGTCGAGCGCTTTTTCTCGTAGCCTTGTGCCACCATCATGGGAATGAGGATCGAGCCCAGCGCTGCGGTATCGGCAACGGCGGAGCCGGATAACCCAGCAAAGATCACGCCGGCCACGATGGCGACATAGCCCAGGCCGCCTTTCACATGGCCCACCAGTGACGAGGCAAAGTCGACGATGCGCTTGGAAACGCCCCCGGCATTCATGATCTCGCCGGTCAGGATGAAAAAGGGAATGGCCATCAAGGCAAAACTATTGGCCCCGGTGATGAAATGCTCGGCCAATGTCGTGACATTGAACATGTCCTGAGTCCACATCATCACCACGGCGGAGCTGAGCATGGCAAAGGCGATCGGCATGCCGATCAACATCAACGAGAACAGCACGGCGAGAAAGACGACGACCATCATGACACCGACTCCTGGTCATGATCGTATGCCCATGTGGGGCCATTGCGGCCGGTCAGGACGAAGCTCAACGCCTGGTACGCCATCACTGCGGACATCAGAATGGCCGCGATCATGCCGGCATAGTAGTAATTGTTGATGGGAATATCGGTGGCGGGCCCGGTAATCCCCACGTTCAGTTCGATCAGGACCAGCAGTCCTTTGACCACGAGCGTCATCACCGCCACGGTCAGGGCCGTCGTCAGCAGGAACAGCAGCTTCTGAAGCCAGCCGGGAATATGGCGCACCAGGATATCCACGCCCAGGTGGCTATGTTCCACCACGGCGAGGATGGAGCCCAGGAACACGACCCATACGAAGAGGTATCGCGCCACCTCACTGGACCATGTCAGTCCGCTGTCGAAGGCATAGCGGAGCACGACATTGGTAAAGACAAACCCCACCATCAGCACCAGGGCCACGGCAATGGCCAGCCTGATGGATGTTTTCAAGAAACCGAACAAGGCCGTCATCGACATGAAACCACCTCTTGTCCACTCGGTTTTGCCATGCGAACTCCAGGAGTTCGCATGGCATGCGTATGACGAGCCTCAGGAGCCTTCACGTACCATCTTCACCATGTCTTCAGCCCAGTCGTACTGACTGTAAAAGTCGTCATAGATCGGCTGAACGGCTTTCACCATTTCATCGTAAAGTGCCTGGCTCGGCTCCGTCACTTCCAGGCCAGCCTTCTCGAGCTCTTGCTTGATCTCTGAGGCGGATTCGCGCATCAGCTGCCACTCCATCTCCATGGATTGACGAGAGGCTTCCTGGATGACGTCTTTCTCGTCATCGCTCAGGTTGTCGTAAAACTGCTGGTTCATCAGGTACACGTTGGGGCTGAACATGTGCCGGCTTTCCAGCACGTGGTTCTGCACCTCGTACCACCCCGAGCGATAAAGCGTGGCCAGGGGATTATCCTGTCCGTCGATCACCCCCTGTTCGAGCGCCGGGTAGACTTCGGACATCCCCATGGTTTGCACATTGGCGCCTAATGCCTGACCCACTTTCACGTACAGCTCCAAATTCGGCATTCTTAGTTTAAAGCCGTCGAAATCCTCCATGCTTTCGATTTTTTCTTTGCTCGAGAAAACGCGAAAGCCATTCGCCGTCCACGCCAAGGGCTCTACACCCAGCTCACGAAAATAGGGATCGATCTTCTCGCCGACAGGGCCATTCAGCATCGACTGTGCTTGATCATAGTCTTCGAACAGGAACGGCCACTCGGGGAAACCGATTTGCGGCTTGGCTGTCTGCAGCCCCATGCCGGCAATCGCCATTTCGATACTGCCGGTTCTGACCCCATTGGTGTATTGCCGCTCATCACCGAGCGAACTGTTCGGATAGATTTTGACTTGCATGTCGGAGTGGCTCTCGACATACGGTTTGAATTCCTCACGAATAGCCACGTTTTGCGGGTGGTCTTCCGCAAAATAACTCGCGACCTTGATGGTTGCCGTGCTCTGTGCGTAGACATGTCCGGCAAACATGGCCGTTCCCATCAAAGCGGAACCAACCAGAGTGCGGCCTATGATGGCTGAGAGTGAATATGTCATTTGTTGTGCTCCCCGTTAGCAGATACAGGCGCTGGCATCGGAGGCTCCTTTCAGGAGCCAACTAGTATACTAGTATTCACTCTGTATCGCGCCTAGAAAGACTTTTGTCTAAACGCAAACGTCCTGGTTCTCGTGCTGACGCTGAACAGGAAGGTGGAGACTTGCAGGTTAGGCGAGAGCGATAGCCCCTCCGGTGACAGTCGGACTTGGGGTCGCGTCATTCCCGAGATACCTTTACGCGCCTCACGCGTCGTTACCCACGACAATGAAACTCGGCACGGGGCAACCTTGCTGCCCTTGGACTCACCCCAATCATGAGGGAGCATCGCCCGGCATCTACGATCTTGGCACCGGGCGACGCTCCCACGGATTGAGTATGTCGATACCAATCGACTCGAAGTCCTTCACGTTGCGGGTAGCCAGCGTAGCGTGATGCTGTCGACAGATCGCAGCGATTTGAGCGTCCGCAGCATGCACCACCCTACCTGCACGCTCACTGATTGCCACATGTTCTGCGTAGTGCACTGCCGCAACCTCATCGAATGGCAGAATGCGACCCGCAAAGTCTTCCTCGAACATCTCCGCGGCCATGGCGGTGAAACGGCGTTGGTGTTTGCCGCTGGGCAAGCGCTCGAGGCCATAGAGAATTTCCGCCACGGTAATAGCAGAGATAGTCACGGCACTCGCATCCTGACTATCCAGCCAGGCGATGACGCACGCGTCCGGTTCGGGCCGCATAAGCTCGGATAACACGTTGGTATCCAGGACGATCATGCGTCGAGGTCCGGAGCGCGAAGCTTATCAGACCTGGCTGGCACTTCCAGCTCGACACCTCCCGCTGCCGCAAAACGCTCCCGTATACGGCTGCCTTGCCCCTCTTTTTGAGGTTGACTCAAGGCACTGCGAAGAATAATACGTACTTCCTCTTCCATGGAGTGACCATGCCTGGCCGCTTCCATACGAAGCTGAGTCTTTACCTGCTCGTCCAAATTGCGAATCGTGATCGATGCCATACTAGCTTCCCTATGCGATCTCAACGCAATCAATGATAGCGCCGAACCGTCGAAAGCATCTGCTCGAAAGAGGGAATGGCTGATGTTCTATGGCAGGAGGTAGTGGTTAGTGGCAGCCTTTGAGTATCACGCTAGATGTGAGGGAAGGGTATTGGGAATGGTGGGCCCAGACGGACTTGAACCGCCGACCAAGGGATTATGAGTCCCCTGCTCTAACCAACTGAGCTATAGGCCCTGACGCAACGGGGCAGTATCATAGCGGATGCCGATAAACGAGACTAGGGGTGATTGGCTCCTGGAGTGTGATTCCATCCCATGGAGGGTTTGGTGATGTATCAAATGAAGCGAATGGCGCGTCGTGTTGCTTGGGTGACAGCGTTGGGCGTGGTCGCGCTGCCTTGCGTGGCGCAGGCGGATTGGCAGCTCGATCCGGAGAAATCACGCGTCGAGGCGACGATCACCGAGATCACCTCATCCGGCTCAGAGGTGGCGCATCGTCACGCGTTGAAGCGCATGAATGGGCATATTACGGAAGATGGCACGCTACGCTTGCCGGTGCGGCTCAATCAGACCGACATCCTCGATCAGCTGGGCGAGTTGCCGCCGTGGATGGAGAGCCTGTCGGATACCAAGCTGACCACGGTGGTCACACAACTCGATCCCCAAGTGCTCGATGACCTGCCCGTGGGCGAGTCCCGTACCAAGACGCTGATGCTCAGCGTAAAGGATGGCGATGCGTCGCAGCAGGAGCCGCTGAAGGTGCGTTTCACGCGTGAGAGTGAAGGCGCGATTCACGTGCGTAATGCCGAATCGGTGTCGCTGGATGGCCGCGCGATCATGCAGAACCAGACCGCACGTACCGTGCTCGGGCTACTCGGCTATCAGCAGATCGATGACGAGGTGCCGGTCGAGCTGGATGCTGTATTAGTGGACCGCTAAGCGATGCCCGAGGTATGCGATCTCCCCGCCGGTTGTCAGAGCTGGCAAACCCAGTGGCCTTGGCCGCGCCCGCTGGCGGGCGTGGCCTGGCGCGGAATGAATTTCACGGCGCCCTCGGTGTGCGAAGCGGACTTTGCCACCCGAGGCATCGCATTACCGGCACAACTGGCTACGGCCATCGCCAAGCGCCGGGGTGAATTTCTGGCGGGGCGGCTTTGTGCCCGGGAGGCACTGTACGCCGCTACAGGGCGTGGCGAGGTACCGGGAATTGCGGACGATCGTGCGCCTTGCTGGCCCGAAGGCACGCTAGGGAGCATCACCCATAGCAGCGGTTTCGCCGCCGCCCTGGCGGCGCCGCGTGGCGTATGGCAAGGATTGGGGCTCGATGCGGAAACGCCATTGAGCCCCGCGCGCGCCGAGCGCTTGGCGGCGCAGATTCTCACCCCAGAAGAACGCGCGTGGCGTGATGGCCTCGACCGTGATGCCCAGGCACTGTTCACTACCCTAGCGTTCTCCAGCAAGGAGAGTCTCTTCAAGGCGTTGTATCCCTTGATCGGCGTGCGTTTCTACTTTCAGGACGCCACGCTCGTCGAGTGGCATCCCGCCACGGGGCACATCACGCTGCAATTGCGTCGCACCCTCTGCGACGGCTGGACGGCGGGCGTGACACTCGAAGGTCAATACACCGAGACAGCCTCACGCGTGTTGAGCCTGGTGGCCATTTCTACCAGTGCCGACCAATAAACGCTCGGTTTTCTCTTATACCAAGATATAAATAATAATCATTTTTATTGAGTTTGCATTACCATTCTGTACCCTATTCCCCGCTTGAGAACAACTCTCATTACCAAGGGGATACTAATGAAAAAGACACTTACATTCGGCCTCATCGCGGCGGCCGGTGGCTCGGTGTTGCCTGCTCTGGCACAGGATACGCAAGACACCATGGTGGTGGTCGGCGCGCGCACGCCCACGGAAATCAGCCAGATTCCCGGCGCGGCATGGGTGGTGGATGAAGCCCAGCTCCAGCAGCAACTAAACGCGGGGCAGTCCTTGAAATCGGCCTTGGGGCGGCTGATTCCTGGCTTCGACTTCGGTTCGAGCACCAATCGCACCAACTATGCACAGAACTTTCGGGGGCGCGATGCGCTGGTAATGATCAATGGCGTGTCACTGAATAGCTCACGCAGCCTGTCGCGGCAGTTCGATTCCATCGACCCGTTCAACATCGCGCGCATCGAGGTACTTTCCGGCGCGAGCAGCCTCTATGGCGGCGGCGCCACCGGCGGCATCATCAACATCATCACCAAGAAGGGCGAGCAAGGTGGTCCGCATTTCGAAAGCGAGCTAGGCCTGACTAGCGGCTTCAACGCCTCGGACGATCTGTCTCGGCGCGCCGCACAATCAGTATCGGGCGGCAACGAGCGCGTACAGGGGCGACTGGCCGTGGCGGTGCAGGAAAACGGCTCGTTCTACGATGCCGACGGGGACATCATCAAGCCCGACATCGCCCAGACGGGGCTTCAGGAAAACCGCTCGGTCGACCTGATGGGCAATATCGAGGCCGAGTTGAGCGATCATGAGCGCCTGGATATCACCGCCCAGTATTACGACTCCGCCTACGTGGGCGACAAGGGGCTCTACTACCCGAATTACGAGAGCGGCGCGACGTATTCGGAAAAAATCCAGGACAGCGAAGTCCGCGAAGGCTACGACTCGGACGTCGATCCCGAGACCGAGCGGCTATATCTCAACGCCAACTACCATCACGATGCCCTGCTCGGCCAACGCTTCTATTTCCAGGCCTATCACCGCGAAGAATCCTCGGTCTTCAACCCGTTCCCCGGCGGCAGTATCTTCACCGTCTCGGAACAGAACACCGACTTGACCGGCGCCAAGGCGGTCTTCACGGCGTCACCGAGCGACCCGTTGAGCGTGACCTACGGGCTCGACGCCTCGCGGGAGGAGTTCGATTCCAAGCGCTATACCCTGGCGCCCTCCGAAGGCGGCCTGGAACTCGACCAAACCGACGTGCTCGATCCGTATTATCCGTCGTTCCAGGCCGACACCCTGGCCGCGTTCGTGCAGGCGGATTATCAGCTCACTTCGAACCTACAGCTGTCCGGCGGCGCGCGGGTGGAGCAAACCGATGTCGAGGTCGAGCCTCAGGGCGGCAACGACGGCGGCTCCAACGACTACGACGTCTCGCTGTTCAATCTCAAGGCGCTCTACGACTTCCAGAACGGGCAGCAGACCTGGCTGGCGTATACCCAAGGCTTCGAGATCCCGGATATCGCCAAGGCGTATCGCGGCGTCAGCTTCGATATTTCCGACAACCCCGTGGACGGCATCAAGACCCAGCAGCTCGAAGCCGGCTGGCGCCTCACAGGACGTGATTGGCAATCGCAGATTGCCGCGTATTACAGCTGGTCGGACAAGGCAATCGACTATCTCTACAGCAACGATGGGGATCTCGAGATCGGGGTGACCACCATCGACAAGGACGTGAGAACGTACGGCCTGGAAGGCAAGGTCGAACGCTTCGTCGGCGCCAACTGGCTGTTCGGTTCGGCCTTCAACTGGGTCAAATCCGAGGAGAAGGTCGGAGGTGAATGGGTCGATACCAGCGTCACCGAGGCCAGCCTGCCCACCGCCACCCTGTATGGCGAATGGTCGGACGTCGATACCCGCGCGCGCCTGCAGGTCAACCGTGCCTTCGGCATCGACGACGCATCGGGCAACGAAATCGACGGCTTCACCACGGTCGACGCCACGGCCAGCCAGGACACGGCCTTAGGTACCTTCAGCCTGGGCATCGAAAATCTGCTCGACGAGAGCTACGTGACGATCTGGGGGCAACGCGCCGCCGTGTTCTATGAAGCCTATGACGCGCAATCCCTGTGGGATCTTCAGGGACGCGGGCGCACCTATACCCTGACCTGGTCGCACGCTTACTGATAACTACACCTACCTTTGCATCGCCTTCACCATGCAACGCCCATTATTGAAACGGGCGTTGCATGCTTCCCCTCGCCTTACTCTTTGTCTCCCCCTAAGACGGTACCGTCTCGAGATTTTTGATAACCGTTCTTATTTGAATTACGATTGCGCTCTAAGATTCTCCCGCTTGGGGTTCACCTGTAATGTTCAACGTCGACGCTGCCAGCTTCGAGGTCAACGGCCAGTGCCTATTGCACCCCACCGACCTCGCCTTCGAGGAAGGCAAGGTGTATGGGCTGATCGGCCACAACGGCTCGGGCAAGTCGACTTTGCTCAAGCTCCTCGCGCAGCAGCAGGCCCCGAGCCGAGGCGAGATCCGCCTCGACAAGCGCCCGCTCGCCGATTGGGGAACGCGTGAATTCGCCCGCCACGTGGCGTATCTGCCCCAGCATCTGCCCAGCGCCGACAACCTCTCCGGCCGTGAGCTGGTGGGCTTTGGGCGCTATCCCTGGCACGGCCTGCTGGGGCGTCTCAACGGCAAGGACAAGACGCAGATCGATCGTGCCATCGCGCTGACACAAACCGAGGCCTTCGCCGACCGTCTGGTGGATACCCTTTCCGGAGGCGAGCGCCAGCGCGTGTGGTTGGCGATGCTGCTTGCCCAGGAAAGCCGCTTCCTGCTGCTGGACGAGCCCCTGGCGGCACTGGATATCGCGCATCAGGTGGAAGTGCTGGCCCTGGTGCGCTCGCTGTGTCGCGAGCTGGGTCTGGGCGTTGTCATCGTCCTTCACGACGTCAACATGGCGGCGCGCTACTGTGATCACCTAACCGCGCTGCATAGCGGGCAAGTGCTTGCCCAGGGCGCACCCCGCGACTTGATGTGCGATGCCACGCTGGAAGCCATCTACGGTATCCCCATGCGCGTCATGTCCCACCCCGGCGGGGAGCACCCCATTGCCGTTTTGCACTAGGGAGTCGATGTGAGGCCATTTTGGAAGCGTGAAGGCCTGCGTCGCTCGCGGCTCGTGACATTGCTGACGCTGGTGCTGCTGGTCTGGTCTCACACCGCCAGCGCCGAGACACCGCGTATCGCCACCGTCGACTGGACCATCGCCGAAACGCTGCTGGCGCTCGGCGTGACGCCCGTGGGCGTGGCACAAACGGATGCCTACCGCGAATGGGTGGGAGCACCACCGCTGCCCGACGAAGTGGCCGACATCGGCCTGCGGGCGCAACCCAACCGGGAATTGCTGGCCCAGTTGTCACCCGACCGCATTCTGATCTCGCCGATGTTCAGCACCTTGAAGCCAAGCCTCGAACGTATCGCACCGACGGATACCGTCGCGCTCTATACCCCGGGTAGCGATCTGTGGACGCGACTGAAAAACGCCACCCGCGAGATTGCCGCCATTGCTAACCGCGAGGCGGAGGCAGACACGCTGCTCGCCTGGCTGGACGCCCATCTCGCCCTCTTGCGGCAAACGCTCGCTAGCCAGGAGGTTGACGACCGCCCCTTGCTCGTCGTGCAGTTCATCGATGACCGTCATGTGCGCGTGTTCGGCGAACATAGTCTCTACAACGCTGTCATGGCGCGCCTGGGCCTGGAAAACGCCTGGCAGGACGCCACCAATTACTGGGGCTTCGCCACCGTGGGCCTGGAAGCATTGGCCAAGCTCGATGATGCACGCCTGGTCGTGATCGAGCCAATGCCCGTCGGCGTCGACGAACGCCTCGCGTCGAGCGCCCTGTGGCAGCACTTGCCTTCCGTACGTCGCGACGACGTGCTCACGCTGCCACCGGTATGGAGCTTCGGCGGTGCCCCCTCGGCGGCACGCTTCGCCGATCACCTGAGCCAGGCGCTCATCGACGATGCAAAACCGCCGACCCATGAGGCGCCCGATGCGTGACTGGATCTCCCGTTCCTTGCCGTTCCCGCATTTCGTGCTGACCCCCGCGCGGCTGTGCACGCTGCTCGCGCTGGTGTGTCTCGTCCTGAGCGGCCTCTCGTTGGCGACGCAACTACCCGTCGCGCAGTGGTCGCAGGCACTGTTCGTCCCCGATGAGGACAACATCGACCAGTTGCTGACGCACTACAGCTGGCTGCCGCGCTGGACCATCGCCCTGCTGGCCGGTGGCGCCCTGGGCATCGCCGGGGTCCTTATGCAGCAAGTATTGCGCAACCCCTTGGCCGCACCCACGACCCTGGGTGTCGCCACCGGGGCGCAACTTGCCTTGTTGCTCGCCACCCTGTTCGCACCGGGGCTGCTCGTTCTCGGCCGTGAGTGGGTGGCTGTGGCGGGCGGCGGTCTGGCCATGGGGCTGGTGTTCGCGCTGGCCTGGCGACGTGGTCTCGCACCCATGGTGGTGGTACTCGCGGGGCTGGTGGTCAACCTTTATCTGGGCGCGGTCAGCACCACGCTGATCCTCTTCCATCAGGAAGAGCTGCGCGGCCTGATGGTGTGGGGCGCGGGCTCGCTCTCGCAGAACAGTTGGGACGGCGTGCTCTACCTGCTCCCGCGATTACTCATCGCGCTTGCCCTGGCCGCGCTGATGCTGCGTCCGCTGGCGATTCTCGAGCTCGACGACGTCAACGCACGTAGTCTCGGTGTCTCGCTCAAGCACCTGCGCCTGATGAGCCTGGGGCTGGCGGTCTTCATCACCGCCTGCGTGGTCAGCGTGGTGGGCATCATCGGCTTCATTGGCCTGGCGGCACCGGCCATCGTCCGCCTGCTGGGCGCGCGCACGCTGCCCCAGCGCTTGCTGTGGGCACCGATTTTAGGCGCCTTGCTGCTGACCACGACCGATCAGCTTTTGCAGCGCTTTTCCAGTGCACTCCCCACGATGATTCCCACTGGCGCGACTACCGCCGCCCTGGGCGCGCCGCTGCTGTTATGGTTGATTCCGCGTCTCAAACTGGGGGGCGACCGCCCGCATGCCGCGCCCATGCTGACGGCGCCGCGTCGTCGGCATCCGATGCGCCTGCAGCTGGTACTGGGGTTGTCATTGCTGGTCGCGCTCGCAGCATCCCTGCTGCTCGGCCAGGACGCTCAAGGCTGGGCCCTGCCCTCGTGGTCGGTGTGGCAAGCCACCCATGAATGGCGCTTGCCGCGTACCCTGGCGGCGGCGGGTGCCGGGACGCTGCTGGCCCTGGCCGGCACGCTGATCCAACGCGTCACCGGCAATCCCATGGCCAGTCCAGAAGTCGTCGGGATCAGTGGCGGCACCGCCATCGGCCTGATCGGCGTGGTCATGTTCGTGCCCGGTGTGGGCCTGCCGATGCTACTGATCGCCGGCACCCTGAGCGCCTTGGTGACGCTCGGGGTACTGCTGCTGATCAACCGCCGCAGCGGCTTTCAACCGGAGCGCGTGCTGCTAACGGGGATCGCCATCACCGCCCTGTTCGACCCCCTGCGCAGCATCGTGCTGGCCAATGGCGACCCGCGCACGCAGCAACTGCTCGCCTGGATGTCCGGCTCGACCTATTACGTCGATACCGCCCTAGCCGTCGCCGTGGCGGCCA
This sequence comes from Chromohalobacter sp. 48-RD10, assembly GCF_029889785.1. NCBI lineage: Bacteria > Pseudomonadati > Pseudomonadota > Gammaproteobacteria > Oceanospirillales > Halomonadaceae > Chromohalobacter > Chromohalobacter sp. 48-RD10. The sequence continues at coordinate 523,020 of NZ_JARANX010000001.1, forward strand.
GCGCCGTGGTACTGACGCTGGCATTGCAATGCCTGGCGCGTTGGCTGGACCTGTTGCCGATGGGCAACTCCAGCGCCCGCGCGCTGGGGGTCAACGTCGACCGGGCACGTCTTTCCTTGCTTGGCGTCGTCGCCCTGCTCACCGCCGCCGCCACCCTGGTGGTCGGACCGCTTTCCTTTGTTGGCCTGCTCGCACCGCACATGGCACGCCTGCTGGGGGCATCGCGGGCACGCACTCACCTGCTCGCCGCCGCCTTGCTGGGTGCGCTATTGATGGTCCTCGCCGACTGGCTGGGGCGTCAGTGGTTGTTCCCGCAAGAGATCCCCGCCGGCCTGATGTCCTCGCTGATCGGCGGCGCCTACTTCATGTGGTCGCTGAGGAAGCTCTAGGGAAAGATGGAAGATGGAAGATGGAAGATGGAAGATGGAAGATGGAAGATGGAAGATGGAAGATGGAAGATGGAAGCCAATAGTATCGGCACGTGAAGTATGACGATCAAACAAAATGGCCCGGTAGATCCCGGGCCATTTCCTTACCTTCTCTCTTTCTGACTTCTTATAACTTGACGCTTACCAACGATACTTGAGGCTGCCGATCACGCTGCGTGACTCGCCGTAGTAGCACCAGGAATCACACCCGCTGATGTAATCTTTATCGGTCAGATTGGTGACATTGACCTTCGCCGTCCAGTCGGGGGTGATGTCGTAACTGGCCATGGCATCATAAACTGTATAGGAAGATACCTCGTCGTCACGATTGGGATCAGCATTGACGCTTTCACCCACGTAACGCGCACCAGCGCCAACATCTAGCCCATTAAGCGCACCATCCTCGAAGCCATAATCCAACCACAGCGAGGCTTGGTGACGCGGCGTTAACCCCGCGCGAAATTCACCACGTTCGGGATCTTCAATGGTGGTATCCAAGTAGGTGTAAGCCGCCGTCAGCTGAAGCTGCTCGGTCAGATAGCCCACGCCTTCCAGCTCAAAACCTTGTGAATGACGTTCGCCGCCTTGTGACTGAATGAACTGATCGTTCGTATAAAGCGTATTGGTTTCCTTGAGATCGAACACAGCGGCGGTCATATAGCCATCCAGCCAGTCGGGGGTGTACTTGATCCCGGTTTCCCACTGCTCGCCTTCACTCGGCTCGTAAGCTTGTCCTTCCGGACCGCGCCCAACTTGCGGGCTAAATGACTCGCTATAGCTCAAATACGGCGAAAGTCCGTAATCGCCCAGATACATGACACCGCCACTGAACGACAGCTGGTTCTCGGTCTCATCATAATCATTCGCAGAGGGGTCCTCACTATAACTTTCCACGCTGGCCGAGTCGTGGCGCACGCCCCCCAGCAGAATCCAGCGATCGCCTACGCGCAGTTGATCTTGGATATAGACGCCGATCTGCGCTTTTTTCTCTTCGGCATGATACCGCAAGTTCCCTGGCGAATAATTGCCGTACTCAGGATCGAACACATCAAAACCTGAGAAATCCCCCGTGCCATCACCATTTTGATAATCGACATCGAAATTTTGGTAATCGACACCCAACAACAGGGTGTTCTCGGTGTTCGCGGTAAACCACTTGCCTACCAGACGGTTGTCCACTGTAAAGGCGTCGTAACTACCATCACGATATGTCAGATAACGGCCTACCGTACGACCGTCTGTGTTGAGCATCGTATCCGGTGACAATGACCGCAGAGTGAGATCCATGCTGTTATAGCGCAGGTTCTGCTGGAATTCCCAGGTGTCATCGATCTTGTGCTCGAGCTCATAACCCAAGGAGATTTGCTCACGTTCCTGACGCTCGTAATCCGGCTCGCCCAGATTGGTCTCGCGGTCGATACGCCCGAACTCGGTCCCTTCCAAGGAGCCATCTACCGGACGGAAGCCCTTGCTCGGCGTGCCGTGGTCCTTCATATAACTGGCCATGAAGGTCACGGAGGTGTCGTCGGAGAGATCCACAGCCAAGCTCGGCGCCAAATACACGCGCTGGTTGTCGGTGTGGTCCAGCGCTCCATCGCCCTCGCGGAATAACCCGACCATGCGATAGCGCATGTCGTCGGTACCCGCAACCGGACCGGAGGTATCAATGCCCACTTGACGGTGGTCCTTGTTGCCGCCCTGAATCTCGAACTGGCCCTGCTTTTCTTCGGTGGGACGCTTGCTGACCGCGTTCACCACACCTCCTGGAGGCGCCTCGCCGTAAAGGATCGACGCGGGCCCCTTGAGCAGATCGACGCGCTCCAGACCGAAGGGCTCGGTCACCCACCAGAAGTAACCGCCTTCGCGGAAAAGACGCAATCCATCCTGATAAGTCGAATCCTCACCGCTGAAGCCGCGGATGTTAAACCAATCGACGCCGTTATCAGTGCCGTAAGGCGCCGACTGCACCCCGCTGCGATAGCGGAAAGTCTCGTCGTAGCTATTAACGGCGCGTTTATCGAGTTCATCGCGACCGACTTCGGACACGGAGCGCGGCGTTTCCATTGGCGGCGCGGCAACTTTCATTGCCGTGGCTGTAACCACCACGGTATCGGATTCTTGCGCGTTGGCATCTTGTGCCTGCGCCGCCAGCGGGCAGCTCAGCAGCAACGTTGCCATGGCCAGGCGATGTGCAGGGGATGACAACACGTTGATCGGCTGCGACGAGGAGAGGGAGCGGGACATGAGGTTTCCTTGTGACGTTTTATTAGCAGACGGCAGGGAGCACGCGTCAAGCAAAGCCTATCGCATATGATAAGAATTGTGATTTGTTTTCACAATGACGAACGTTCAACGCACGCCCTGCCCCCTTCGCGCATTGCCTGTATAAGCTCTCGATCGTGCCACTGTGCCGCAGCCAAGGCGTCGAAATTCCCCCAAGAGAAAACGTGGCATGACGCCCCTCCTCCCCGGATCATGCGATGCATCTATATTGCAAATAAAAAGAATTATCATTATCATAAAGATTCAAAACCCATAACAGCAAATCATCACGTCACATCCAGCAAGGGGATATCGGTTACCATGCAAGCCTTCCAACGACCACGACATAGGCAGCTCTCACTGCTCCCATTGGTGCTCGTCTCTGCTCTGCCGGCCACGGCACTGGCCCAAGCCTCCACGAGCACGGAATCGCAAGATGCCAACGACCAGGGGCTGGATCCACTGGTCATCACCGCGACCCGTAACCGCAGTAGCGAAGGCGAGACCCCGCAGAGGGTCACCGTCATCAACCGCGAGCAGATCGAGCAGCAGTTGGCGATCACTCAGGATCCCGGCCAGGTACTCAGCAACCTGATCCCCTCCTACTCGCCCAGCCGTCAGAAGCTATCCAGTGCAGGCGAAACCTTCCGCGGCCGCTCGCCGCTTTTCATGATCGACGGCGTGCCACAGTCCAACCCACTGCGTAATGGCAGCCGCGCCAGCTACACCATCGATCTCTCCATGGTCGAGCGAATCGAAGTTATTCATGGCGCCAGCGCCGAACAAGGCCTGGGCGCGACCGGCGGCATCATCAACTACGTGACCAAGCGCCCCGAAGGCGCCGGGGTAAGCCAGCATGTCGGCGCCAGCCTGACCAGTGACGACGATTTCGAGTCGGAAGGTTTCGGCCACAAGTTGGACTACCGTCTCAGCGGCCAGACCAGTGATTGGGACTATATGTTCGCCGCTAGTCGCCATAAACGTGGTGTCTTCTACGACGGCAACGATGACGAAGTAGGCATTGCCTATCCCGGCGAGTCGCAGAACTCCGAGAGCTATGACTTGATGGCCAAGGCGGCCTACTGGATCGACGACAACCAGAATGTCGAGGTCTTGATCAATCGCTTCGAGCTCGAAGGCGAAGGTGACTACGTACCAGTGGCCGGCGATCGTGACGCCGGCGTTGCCACCACCGCACGCAAGGGAGATCCGGATGGCGATCCTGGTTATAACAAGGTCACCACTGCCCAGTTGTCCTACGAGAACCGTGACTGGCTTGGCAATGAGTTGAATGCCCAGCTCTATACCCAGCGTTTTCGTGCCCAGTTCGGTGTCAGTTCCGGCTCATTCCCCTACCCGGACGACGCGGGCAATATCCTCTATGATCAGACACGCAACGAGTCCGACAAGCTCGGCGCCAAATTCACCCTGAGCCGCGACGAGCTGCTCGACGATCGCCTCAAGCTAACCACTGGTATCGACCTGCTGCAGGATGATACTCGCCAGATGCTGGTCCAGACCGATCGCACTTATGTGCCGGAAACTCGCTTCCGCAATGCAGCAATGTTCCTCCAAGGGGACTACTCCCTGACCGATGCGCTCAGCTTGCATGCTGGGGTTCGCCAGGAATATGCCGAGCTGGAAGTCGACGACTTCTCGACCATCGATCGCAGCAACGTGACCCAAGACAACGTCAGCGTCGAAGGTGGCAAGCCCGACTTCAACGAGACGCTCTACAATGCGGGCATCGTCTATCAGGCCACCGACTGGGCACAGGTCTATGCCAACTATTCCGAAGGCTTCGGCATGCCCGATGTAGGCCGGGTACTGCGTGGCCTCGATACGCCCGGTCAGGGTGTCGACTCTCTGCTGACGCTGCAGCCTCTCGTCACCAAAAACCGCGAGATCGGCATGCGCTTCGACTGGGATCGCTATGGCCTTGAGCTGAGCTACTATGAATCGGACTCTGACTATGGCGACCGCCTCTCCGAGGAAAACGGCACCTGGGTCGTTAACCGTGAAAAGACCGCAATCCAAGGCTACGAGATCACCGGCGATGCCCAGGTGAATGACGCTCACAACTTGCGGCTTACCTACACCCACGCCGAGGGCAAGTCGGACCAAGACGGCGACGGCAGCGTGGATACTAAGCTGACCGGCATCAACATCGCGCCGGACACTCTCAAGCTGGCCTGGAGCGCCGCCTGGAACGAAAAACTCTCCTCGCACCTGCAGTACAGCCGCTACTTCGACCGCAGCGTCGACGATCCCGAGCTCGAATTCGACGGCTACGGCCTGATCGACGCCTCGCTGGCTTATAGCCTGCCAGTGGGCCGTACCAGCCTGGGTGTGGAAAACCTCACCGACGAGGACTACTTCACCTATTATTCCCAAGCGGCCAGGGTCAGCGACGAATATTACTTCAAGGGCCGGGGACGTACTTTCACCCTGAGCTATCAGCTCGACTTCTAAGCAAAAACATCCGACAGATCTGGCTTGTTGAGCGGCGCCTCCATGGCGCCGCTTTTTTGTAGCGCATCATCTTTTACGCAAAGTGTGCCGCAGACGCGCCATCAGCCAACTCGAGAGTCGCCTTCTCGAAATCAATCGCAATTGATAATATTTTGCATTAAAATGCGCATCGTGTCATTATCCTACTCCATGACGCATTCCTCATTAGCGTTATGCTCGAGCGATGCCCTCTGTACTCCCATCAAGTGAGTATCCATGCCGCATGCTACCCAGCATGGCGGAAAGGTACTGTTCAGTGTGCTGCTGGGTACCTTTACCGTCAGCCTCAACAACAGTGCCCTGAATCTTGCCGTCGCCGAATTGATGGCTACCTTCGATGCCAGCGCCACACAAGTCAGTTGGGTGGTAACGCTGTTCATGATCACCATGGGCATGACCATGCCGCTCACCGGCTATCTCGCCGACCGCTTCGGTCGTAAGCACGTCTACCTATTGGGTCTGTGGGGGTTTCTGGCCGGCTCGGCGCTTGGCGCCATGGCCCAGAGCTTGGCTGGCATCATCCTCGCACGCGGACTGCAGGGGGTGGCAGCGGGGCTGATGATCCCTCTGTCTCTGTCACTGATATTCTCCGCCTACCCCAGCGATCAGCGAGGCCGCGCCAGCGGAATATGGGGTTTCGCGGTGATGCTCGCGCCTGCCATCGGCCCCAGCGTCGGCGGGCTGCTGCTAGAGGTCAGTCACTGGCGGGCCCTCTTCCTGATGAACATGCCGTTCGCACTGCTGGGGCTCATGTGCGGCTATCGTTACCTCCCAGCGGAGCCCCCCAATCACCGACGTCGGTTCGACCTGCCGGGCTTCGGGCTGATCACCCTGGGAATGGGCACAGTGCTATTTTCCCTCAGCCGAGTGGAGACGCTGACGGACCTCTTGCGCGTCGAGGCCGTGCTGACGCTCGCAGTCGGCCTGCTGGCACTCGTGCTCTTCGTGCGCGTCGAGCGGCACGCTGACACGCCCTTGCTCGACCTCTCACTGTTTTCCCATCACGGGTACCGGCTCAGCGTCATCCTGGCCTGCTTGCAGTCCATCATCCTGTTCGGCTGCATCCTGCTGGTGCCGCTGTGGATGCAAAATACGTTGGGCTTCGGACCACTGACCACGGGGCTGGTATTTCTGGCCACTGCGCTGGCCGCCGCCGCCTGCTCGCCCATTGCAGGACGTCTGATCGACCGCTATCCGCCACAGTGGTGCATCGGCGCCGGACTGATGATCACCATGATAAGCTTGGCGGGGCTCGCCACTCTGACAAAAGCCACGCCCGTGTGGATGATCGGTGCCTGGATGGGCCTGCGCGGCCTCGGCCTCGGCTGCGCCTATCTGCCCTCCACCACGGTGGGCATGCAGGAACTCCCCGAGCCCAGCGTCGCCCAGGCCTCCGCCATGAACAACATGTCCCGCCGCCTGATCTCTTCGCTCGGCATCGTCGCACTTTCTATCTACTACGATACCGCCGTGCAGGCTTCACTGAGCCAGGGCATTTCCTATACCGAGGCGAGTGCCTCTGCCCTGCACCATGCCTTCATGGCACTGGCGACGATCGCCGCTTGCTGCCTACCGCTGGCCTGGCGACTCGGCCGCGCCGTGACACGAAACGACGCTGCATCGCTAGACGCTGTGTCATCATCTGATCGCGACTCCAATCGTTTCTTGAAGACCGCATCCGCCAGGAGGCCGGAATGAAAGCTCGCATCCAAACCCGGCGACTATGTCTGGCGGCGTTGCTGGCGTCACTCATCCCGATAGCGGCCAACGCCGACGATGCACGCGATGGACGCACCGTCACCAATGCGTTCGGCGACACCCACATTCCCGCTCGCCCGCAGCGTGTCGTCACCCTCTACCAGGGCGCGACGGATAGCGCGGTGGCGCTGGGCATCACGCCGGTCGGCGTCGTCGACTCCTGGCTGGAAAAGCCCATGTATCGCTACTTGCGTGATGATCTCGCAGGCGTGGAGCACGTCGGCCTGGAGACCCAACCCAACCTGGAGAAGGTCGCCTGGCTGGAACCCGACCTGATCGTGGCCACGCGCTTTCGCCACGAGCGGGTGCGGCCGCTGCTGAAGAAGATCGCGCCGACGGTCGCGACAGACACCGTCTTCGATTTCAAGGCCACCCTGAGGCTGATCGCCGAGGCTACGGGACGAGAAGCCCGCGCCCATGAGCTACTCCAAGAGTGGGACGCGCGCGTGGCGGACTTCCGCCGAAGAATCGCCGACAAACTGGGCGACGCCTGGCCACAGAAAGCCGCAGTAGTGCGCTTCAAGAGCGACCATGTGCGCATCTACTCGACGGGATTCGCCGGCTCCATCCTCAATGAGCTGGGTTTCGAGCAACCCGACTCCCTGCACGACCAAGGCTGGGGTATGAAGCTTACCAGTGAGGAAAACATCCCGGTCATGAATGCCGATGTGATCTTCGTGCTACTGGAACCGAACGATCCCGCCATCATGCGGAACTATCAGCATTGGACCTCTCACCCTCTCTGGAAGCGGCTGGATGCCGTGCAAGACGAGCGTGTCTTCGAGGTGAACGCGGTGGACTGGATCATGGGCGGGGGCATCCTGGCCGCCAATGCCATGCTGGATGATCTCTACACGCATTACGGGCTGGATGATCCTCATGAGTTCCCGACGTCCACCACTGCCTGCGCCGATGGAACGTCCATGAAGCCTCTCGCCCACCACGAGGAGCCAAGCGCATGCTGAATCATCGTGCCTCCCGAATCGTGGGGCTCTTGATAGGCCTGGTACTGGTCGCGGCGTCCTTCGCGGCAAGCGTCATGCTGGGCACTACGGATATCGCACCGCCGACTTTCATCCAAGCTTTGGTGCACTACGACCCCGCTCGGGTCGCGCATATCATCATTGTTACGGAACGCCTGCCACGAGCGGTCATCGCCGCCCTGGTCGGCGCCAGCCTGGCCATCGCCGGCGCTCTGATGCAGACCATGACCCGCAATCCTCTCGCTTCGCCGGGTATCCTGGGAATCAACGCAGGCGCCATGTTCTTCGTGGTGATCGCGGTTTCGCTGCTGCCCCTCCACACTCCGGCCGAATATGTCTGGGCGGCGCTGCTGGGCGCCCTGGTCGCGGCCTGTCTGGTGGCCATGCTGAGTCGCGGGCGCCAGGGGGAGCTTTCATCGCTGCGGGTCGTGCTGGCGGGCGTGGCCGTCACCGCCATGTTCGTCTCGTTCAGCCAGGGCCTTTTGATCGTCGACCAGCAGAGTTTCGAAAGCGTGCTCTACTGGCTGGCCGGTTCCGTATCCGGACGCGAGCTGTCGGTAGTGATACCTCTGCTACCGCTCTTCGGCATCGCCCTGCTGCTATGCATGCTGCTGGTCCGCCATGCCAATGCCCTGATGCTCGGCGATGACATGGTCGAGGGCCTTGGCATGCGTCCCGGCATCATCAAACTGTTGCTGGGCCTGGTGGTGATTCTGCTCGCCGGGAGCTCGGTCGCGCTCGCCGGCATGATCGGTTTCGTCGGCTTGATCGTGCCACACATGGCGCGGGGGCTCTTCGGCGTCGACCATCGCTGGCTGCTGCCGGCCTGTGCCCTGCTGGGCGCGAGCCTGTTGCTGCTGGCCGATGTGGCCTCGCGCTTCCTGATGCCACCTCAGGATGTGCCGGTAGGCGTGATGACGGCGTTGATCGGCACACCCTTCTTCATCTACTTGGCACGCAGGAAGCAGGCCTGACCATGACGCATTCCGCCTCCCTGACACGGCCAGACAACGACACCGTCGCCACGAACCGCACTATCATCCTCAGCGCCCTGCTCGCGCTAGTACTTCTGGCCAGCATGGGGCTCTCGCTGAGCCTGGGCAGCTTCCCTACCTCGTTCGACCAGATAGCGCACGCGCTGACCGCGCCGCAGGACAGCGACATCGCCTTCATCGTCTGGGAACTGCGCCTGCCGCGCATCCTGCTGGCGGTGTTGGTGGGGGCGGCCCTGGCCGTGGCCGGCGCTATCCTCCAGGGCATCGTACGCAACCCGTTGGCCTCGCCGGACGTGATTGGCATCACCAGCGGCGCTGCCATGGCCGCCGTGACCTTCCTGGCACTATTCGGTACCGGCCTGAGTATCCATTGGCTGCCGGCCTCCGCGCTGCTCGGGGCGGTGTTCTCCGCCCTGCTGGTGTTCTTGCTCGCCTGGAAGGGGGATATTTCACCTTCGCGCATGGTGCTGGTCGGTATCGGGCTCTCCGCTGCGATGGGCGCCATCACCACTCTGTTGATCGTGATCAGTGACGATGCCGCCGCCATGGTCGCCTACGTGTGGCTGACCGGCAGTCTCTATGCCGCCCAATGGCAGGACGTGCTCGGCATGCTCCCTTGGCTACTGATCGCCGTTCCCCTGTGCCTGACCTATGCACGCCATATGGATGCCATGGCGCTGGGCGATCACGTGGCCGTGGGGCTGGGCGTTAACGTGTTGCGCAGCCGACTGGTGCTGATGGCCTGCAGCGTAGCGCTGGCGGGCGCGGCCGTGGCCTTTGCCGGGGGGCTCAGCTTCGTGGGCTTGATCGCCCCCCATATCGCCGCCCGCCTAGTCGGGCGGGGATTCGGCCGATTGGTCCCTGCCAGCGCCCTGGTGGGGGCGCTGATCGTGCTCTATGCCGACCTGCTGGGCCGAGTGGCGTTCCTGCCCAAGGACCTACCCGCCGGCATCTTCGTATCGGGCGTGGGCGCACCCTTCTTCGTCTATCTGCTGCATCGAAGCCGCTATCAGAATCATTGAAGCGATTCGCCCATCATCACTCACTCTTCATCGCTGATACCCGTGGCAGATAAGGGAACCCCCATGTTTCATATCGCTCCCCGTCAGGACACCATCACGGCGGCGCAACGGCAACGCTATCGAACCATTGCCACTTCCACCCTGGGACATTTTACCGACTTCGGTGCCATCGCCACCCTCTCGCCGCTCCAGCGTCCCGTGCGACTGCTCGGCACGGCACTAACGGTCAGAATTCCCCACGTCGACGGTAGCATCATCCGTGAAGCGCTGAAGTTGGCCTGCCCAGGCGATGTGCTGGTGATCGACGTGTCCGGCGATCAGCATCGCGCCTGCTGGGGCGAATTTCGCGCCTATGCGGCACTACGCAAGCAACTCGCAGGCGTTGTCACCAACGGTGCCATCACCGACCGGGATGCCCTTTCCCGGCTAAACCTGCCCACCTATGCTCAGATGAGTAGCCCACTGACAACCCGCGCGCTGGAGCTGGAAGGCGAGATCAACACTCCAGTCACCATCGACGGGGTGACGATCAACCCGGGAGACCTTGTAGTAGGCGACGACGACGGGCTTTTCGTCATTCCTCCGCATCGTGCCGATACACTCGCCGATGCCGCAGAACATAAGCAGGCTCAGGAGGAAGAGAAGCGAAACGCCCTCGCAGTCGAGTTTCCCGAATGGTTTCGCTGAAGTAACCGCTGCGCAGAAAACGCCACCTGTATGAAAAAACCGCCCGATGCTATGTCGGGCGGTATAGGTATCAAACCTCAGGCCTCGGTCAGTGCCTCTTTGATGCTTTCACTGGCCTGTCGCCTCACCCGCACGAAAGGATTACAGGTCGCGCTGGTGCCAAAGGGCATGCTGCCGGGCCCGCCGGCACGCTCGATGATCGGCGCGATGACCCGTTTGTAAGGCCATTGCTCCCTCTCGAAGAGCTGCTTCTTGAGCATTTCGCGATCATGATCGTCGAAGAGCAGAGCGTCGATTCGAGCCTCGAGACGCATCGCCATTTCCCTCCACAGGTCATCCCGCGACAGCGTGTAGTGATCCGCCAGGGTATCGATGATCGCGCGCAGATTGACCTGGATCGCCAATGTCTGCAGCCAGAACAGCAGAGCCTCTAAGCTATCGTGATAGAGAGTGTTGGCATGGCCGGGCTTGATGCAGTAGCAAGGATCCTGCATGCCATGCCGCTCGAGGCGGTCGACGCTGATCCTCAGCGAATCGTGATCGCGCAGCAGCAGTCCCTGGCACTGGCCGTCTCTGAAGACCAGCACGGCGTTCTGGCCATGCACTTCCGCCAGCATGCCGAGCCGCAACATGCGCAGGTTGATGTCGAAAAACACCTCGCAGAGCTCGCCGAATAGCCCCTGCACCGAGACAGCAGTGGCCGCCATGCCGCGCTGCGCCAGCCAGTCGTCGACCACATGGTGCTCGCCGCCCGGCAACGGGGTCCCCAACGTCGCCATGGGCACCAGGCGAACGCCGGGATCGTCCAGCAGTTCGGGGGGATAGCTGCGCACCATGGCGGACAGATGCCTGGGAGCCTCGTCGAACAGCGTCGTCTCCTCCGGCATATATGCCCACCATTTGCCCTCGTCGCACAGATAGAGCGTCTCGGCGAGCCGGACGTCTTTCTCCCTGGCTTGGTGCAACAGGCAAGCGCTGAGATCGCCGTTGAGCATCTTGACCGCCGGCAGGTAGCGCGAGGCGCCGAGCGAGTGGATGGCCATCGGCAGCTTCAGGAAGTGCGGGCTCGCCGTGGTGGGGGCCAGCGAACGCAGCGAGGACGTCGCGAACCAGGGCTCCGTGACCGATTCCAGCGAGACGCAGTCTCCCGCCGCGAAGGCCGCTTCCAGCCAGCGAGGCAGCGCATGTTCGTGCTGCCAGGGATGCACGGGGATGGCGACGTGGGTCCGGAGCAGGCCGCGCGCTGTCATTTCACGCTCGAGCGCCTCACGGCCTTCGTCATCGGTGAGCCACTGTACCGGCTCGGCACCAGCCTCGTCGACGCCGGCACCGGTCATGACCTGATCGCGGGCCAGTGCGACCCAGCGCAACGTGACAGGCGCATTGAATTCGGCCATGTAGGCACGATATTCATTCTCGCTGAGCCCTTGCTTGGCCTTGGCCGTGGGATGGTAGGGCCGGTCGAGCAACGATGCCCACTGCTCCATGATCGCGAAATGCTCGGTCGTATCACGGGACGGCAAATCATGCGTTTCTACCCGGTGCGCCACGGAACTTTCCGCCTGCCAGAGGCTGTCGACTAGCGCCTGGAGGAACACCCGCTGTCCCTGCCCCAGGATCTGATCGTTATCCTGCGTCACGGCACCGAAGACACGGCGCATGAAGGTGACCGGATCGAGCGCATTCCACTCCCCGCTCTCGTGATCCAACAAGATCACGGGGGTCCGGGGCACTTTTTCCCACGCCTGGGCGATACCGCGCTGCAACAACATGCCAATCCCGTTACCTCGACCCTGCGGCCAGTGCCAGAATCGCGTCGAAGGATCGTCGACATGACCTTCGAACACCGGCAGTTGGGTGATCCAGTGATCGATCTCGGTGGTGACCAACCAAGCGGCCCCTAAGTCATCCAGTAGTCCTTCGACCAGCAGGCCGTCCACCAGCGACTGCATGATCTGCGCCTGGGCATGGCGCTGGGCATCGAGAGCTTTCATGGTCGTGCGCTCCATGGGGGATTCGGAAATGGGAGTATCGGAAATGGAACCCTGCACCGTCGGTGATCTCATGCTCGGGTAGCCTCGCTATCCAACGGCGCCCGAGCATCGTCGAGCGCTCGCTGCAGGGCGCGAAAGGCAATCCCACGCTCGTCGCCCAACATGAAGGTGTCGACGCCGCGCGCCTGCCACCGAGCCTTGGCTTCGGGATTACGCAGGAAGGCGCAATAAGGGATGCGATGCTCACTTGCAGTGTGCTGGACCGCTTCCAGTGCCTGGACAACATCAGGGTGGCCGGTCTGCCAAGTCACGCCCAGTGACTGGGATAGGTCCGCCGCCCCTTCCAGCACCATGTCGAGCCCCGGAACCGCGCAGATCGGCTCGATCTCTGCCACGCCGCGATGGCTTTCGATCATGGCGACCACCATGATCTCCCGATTGGCCTCAGCGACGTACTCGGCAAGCGACGCCTTGCCGAAGCCTCCAGGCCGCCCGGCATTGAGGCTGCGCTCGCCCTCTGGCGCGTACTTGCACGCAACCACTGCGCGCTCGAGGGTCGCGGCGTCTTCCACCTGAGGCAACACGATCCCTTGGGCACCACCGTCGAGAAGACGCAGCAGTGTCTTGGGGTCGGCATCCGCCACCCGCACCAGCGGTGTCAATTGGTAGCTCTCGGCGGTACGAATCATATGCTCGATGGTTTCCGGGTTGATCAGCACGTGCTCGGTGTCGATCACCACGAAGTCGAAGCCCGCCTCTGCGATCAACTCGATGGAAGCGGCCGCCGGCAGGGAGGCCAGAACCCCATGGACCTCCCTGCCCTCGGCTAACGACTGCTTGAGTCGGTTGGTCCTCAGCATGCAGCCTCCTTACCGGGCGCGAAGGCCGCCAGCGGGTTGGGAACGTGCTTGATCTGGGGGGTGTCATCACCGAACAGGCGACGTCGGGCCAGGGCTTCCACCTCCCACCACGGTGCGAAGACATCGAAGCACCGGTAGCGCTCGGCATGCTGAGGGTGGGCGCGCTGATAGGCCTTGATCACGTCCGCCGCCATGGACCAGAACCGCGACTCTTGCAGCCCGAAATGCCGCTGCAGGAAGATCGCCATCTCCGCCAGGGCAATGAAGAAGAAAGCATCGCAGGAGTAGTCCCGAACCGCCTGCGGGTCATCGGTGACGATGAAGGAGTTGCGGTTGAGGGCAGCGTGGCGCTCGGGGACGGGCTGCAGGTCCGGCGCCAGCTCGGGGCGCGCCAGATGCGAGGGGCTGAAGCGCACGCCATCGTGGAAATCCTTCAGCGCCACCCGGAGCGGCCAGCCGTCGCGATGAATGACCACGATATTCTGGCCATGGGACTCCATGCCCACGCCCTCGGCGAACAGCAGGTGGATGATCGGCCAGGTGGCGACATGCACCAGTTGCCGGGTCCAGGCGTCCAGCCCATGGTGTTCCACCCAGGGCGCGATGAAAGGGCTGACGGGCATCCCCTCGTCATCGCGAGTGAACTGGCTCAACCCATTAAAGGGCACGGCCTGCTCACCGTCTTGCAGAAACTCGTCGATATTCTGGCGCCAGATAGCACCAACCTTGCCGTACACGTCGTGGTAACGAGCGTCCGGGAAGGCCCGCTCATCCAGCGCCACGCCCGCCACTTCGCCGAGAATCACGAAGCCTGCGGCTTTGGCCGTCTCGTCGGTGGCGATGAGCCGCTGGAGCCATGCGGTGATGACGGGGGCGTTGGTGACGGTATGACGTGCAAGTATTCGCGTGCTCGAGGTGTTGGTGATGTTCATCGCCAACTTGAGATAGGGGCGCTGCGTGTCCTGTGGGGCCAGGGTGCGAATCGACTGTTGGGCGGTGTAGACCGTCTCGCCCTCGCCGAGCAGGGCGACCTCACCGCGGGCGAGCTCCGGATAGAGTGCCGCCACCAGGGCGTTTTCCCACTGCCAGGGATGCACCGGCATCAGCACGACGTCGTCCCTCATCATCTGGCGTCTGGCGAGGTAATCGTCCAGGCGTGCCAACACCTGCGCACCGGCGTCTTTCGTGACGCGCTCGGCGAGCGCCAGCCCGTCGATGGCTCCCCGATGCGCCAGGCGCGTCGGCACGGCCAGCCACAAGACCTTCAACGGCTGGGCGAACTCCGGCCCGTAACGCTGATTGTCACGCAGTGAGAAACCCAGCCGTGACTTATAGCAGGGGTGGTAGCTGTGCGCATCAGTGAAATACTGCTCGAGGGCGTCGGCATCCAGGGTCTGCGGAGACGCGTGACAGGGCACCGGCCACGCGGATGACTGCATGTCTTTGATCAGGGTCTGCGTCAGTTCATCGACGAAGCCGGGCTGAATCGTCACATCGCCCAGCACCGCCTCGAGATCCTCGAGGAACTGCGGCAAGCTCACCGGCACGGAGTCATCCTCCGCCTCCTCGACCACCAGCGACGAGTGTTCGAGGCGGATCAGACGGAAGCTATGGCATCGCCAGCCGCTAACCCGATAGCGACGCTTACCCAAGGTCAGGAAAAAGATTGTGGCCACGCAGCCCCCAGCCTCTGACTCGGCGACGGCCCCATGGGGCAGTACGTCCTCGTAGAGCAAGGTCTGCAAAAGCTGGCCGGCAACGCGCTGCTCGATGCGAGCGTAATGACGCCAGTCCGATGCATGAGCAAAGGGCAAGGCAGCGCACGGCCGAGCTTCGGCCTTAGCGTCGCTGGCCGAAGCCAGCGGCATGACACGTTCATGAGATGACATGGTGCACCTTCAAAACCTGGAAAATTGACACGTGAAATCCCTCGCTCAGTTCACCGGCTCGGCGTACTGACGCCTTCGACTCGAGGATTCGCTGTCCTCGCGGGCGTTACGGATGAATATCTGATCGGGACGTGGATGGCACAGGAAGTCCGCATGGGAGATGTTGTAGCCATAGGCACCGGCCAGCGGCAGTACCAATAGATCGCCCACCGCCACCCCGGACAGCGCCTGACGACGGCTCAGCACGTCCTTGGGGGTACACAGCTGCCCCACCACCGTCCATGGCCGACGCTCTCCCTGGTTCACGCGGTGAGTGTCGCGCGGCAGGTGAACGACCGGATGATCGTGCCCTTGGGCGGCGGGCAGGCGAAACTGGTGCGTACCGCCTCGACAGACGACGAAGCCCTCTCCATGGCTGATCTTGGTATCGAGCACTTCGATCGCGTAGTAGCCGCAGAAGGCGGTGAGGAAACGGCCGATTTCGAAACGCACTCGCGGTGGTTCATGCATGGCCGCCAGATGCTGACCCAAAGCCTCACACAGGCCGGGCCAGTCGAACTGTTCGGCAGGCTGGAGATAGTTCACGCCGATACCGCCTCCCACGTTGAGCTGGGTGACGCGCTCGGGGTGGCGTGCCAACGCTCGCCACTGTGGCCAGCGCTCCAGATAGGAGGCCAGCAGCCGCTGGTGACGCCGCTCGCAGGTCTGGTGCGACATGGCGTGAACATGAAAGCCGACCAGCGTCAGGTTCGCAGCGTCATCGACAGCCCGGATGGCTTCGATCAACTGCGCCTCGTCGATGCCGAAAGGCGTGGCCGTGCCGGCCATCCTTAGACGACTGGAGAGGTCTTCGGGCAGAGCGGGGTTGATGCGCAGCAGCACCGGTTGCACGCACTCCAGCGAGGCCGCGACTGCCTGCAGGCGGGCTACTTCCCCGAGACTTTCGACATGCAAGGCCTCGGCGCCTCGTGTCATGGCCTCATGCATGTCGGTATCCAGTTTGCCCGGGCCGGAGAGCACCCAGGGGCGCGGCGTCGAGCAGGCGCAGGCCCGCGCGATCTCGCCGCCGGACGACAGTTCCAGCCCGTCCACTACGGGTGCCAGCGTATCGAGGATGGCCGCCTCGCTATTGGCTTTGATGGCATAGTAGAGCTCGACGCCCGGGGGCAACGCCGCCTTCATGGCACAACCATGCGCGGCGAGCGCCGGAAGGTCATAGAAGAATGCCGCCATGGGCTCGCGGCACGCTTGTCGATGCGAGGCGATGGCATCGAGCACATACTCGGGAACGGTAACGGGCTCACCCATAGGCCACCTCCTGGCCCACGGCCCGAGTGACACACCAGGGATTGGGCAATGCCACATACTCGGCCTGGCGGTCCGCTTGGGCCATGAGCCTCAACTTGAAGTTAGTCTTGCAGGGCAGGTCACCGCCTTCCAGCAGTGCATCCAGCTCGGGGGCGGACGTACCCAGGGTCTGGCGAACGCGATGCAGTTCGTCCAGGGTGTCCTGCCACAGCGCATCGCCGAGGGCCGGGCGCTGCCAACTCAGCGCCAGGATCGCTTCGGCGACATGATTGACGAGTAGGCAATAAGCGATACGGTTCCAGCCCTTCTCGCGAGAATAGGTCATCGACTCCCTGACGTGGGGATGCAATGACTCTCCAGTGAGCCAGTCCACTCCCTTGTCATGGGTCAGCTTGACCCCTTCGAAGTCGCGCAGCAGCATCTGCCGGGGCATGCCCTGATCATGGATCAGCACGCAATTCTGCAGATGGGGTTCCATGACGATGCCATGCCGAAAGAACAAGCCCATGACCGGTGCCACCAGCGTACGCAGGTAGGCCTGGAACCACGCACGGGACTGCGCTTCCGAGGGCAGTGCGTCGTGTCCCTCGGCTGACGTCGTTCTTGCGATGAAAGACAACACCAGGGGCACCAACTGCGCATCGCGGGCAAAAAGCGTCGCGCTGAGCAGGCAGCGTTCCGGCCGGAATCGCTGACAGAAGTTTTCCCGCAGAATCACGCCAGTCTGCTCCCGAAACCAACGCTGATCGGCCTCGTCGCCCTCGGGCGGCGCCCAGTGAAGCGTCGCCGGTTCCTGTGCCACGCATAGCGCCTCCAGTGCCGCGTCTTTCGACTCGGCGAGCCGATGCATGATGCGATCGATGACCAGCGTGCTTTCCAGCTCGTACCAAGCATTCTTGCGCACACAGTTGGTGATGCGCACATTGAGCGATCCCTTGATGAACCAGGGATGTCCCTCGAGATACCAGGTACGCATGGAAGCGGTAGGGGCAGCGTGCCAACGACTCGGCCCGAGATCGCCGATCACCTTTTTCTGGATCATCTCTGCCACCCGAGCATGCTGACGGAAGAGATCAGCCTGAACCGGGTGCATGCTGAGCACCACACGATCGAGATCCTCGGCGCGGCGCTGATCTGCCGCATGCGGCAACACATCCAGGGCATTCAGCCTATTGGCCTGGACGCTCAGCCCGGCCACGGGAAAGGAAAATTCGTGCAGGGCCGTGGTGGCACCGAATTCGGGGGAGTAGGCAGGTTTCTCGTCCTGCAGCAGTTGGGGCGGCCATTGCCGGGCCTTGGGCGTGGGATGATTGGGATGCCCAAACCACAGCCCCTGCTCACTGCAACGGTAATCCACCAACGGATGAAGCCTAGGCTGTTCGACGGCATGCGCGACGATGGTCGTCATGACGTCCTGGCTTTGCACGACTTGGTCGCACAATTCCTGATTGAGCGTTCCCTCATTCCACCGGCAGTGCTCCAACAGCGCAGCGATCAATTCCACCATTTCAGGGGCATGCCAGCCGGTACCCTCTGCCTCTCGCAGATAGACCTCGGAAAGATAGAAGTGACTACCGATGACCGAACGTCGGTCCACCATCACGAACAACGACAACGATGCCGACCATTCGATCAGCAGAGGCATGCCATGCACCTGCTCCGGAAGTCCATCGCGCCGAGTCGGCCATCGATGGAACACCGTGTCATGAGGGATTGCCACTTCCTTGATAATGCAATTCAGCAACGCATGCATGGATGCGTGTCGGCTTATCTCGCCAGGTAAGCGAGAGAAACGGGCGTAGCTCATGTAGCCTCCGCAACAATACCTTCCTTTTGAACCTCACCTGCCTCATGGCCAACCGTGCCGTCAGTGCAAGGCTTCTGCTGGCAAGTAAGTCCGCGCTTCCCTCGCTAGTCACTTTGCGAAGTTGTACTGGATGGTCGTGCTTGTTATGCCGATCGAGCGATGAGAACCAGCGATATGCCTAGTCACCGAGGTGGTTGCTTAGGCAATCCCATTCAATAATGAGAATGATTATAATATAGATTAAAGTCAAGGCTAGCGCATGTCCGCCGACACGAATCATTAGCTCCCTATCGTGGTGGAAGGCCTAGCGGACGAACATGCCTATCAATATTGAAAATGAGAATTTTTTGCCTTACGGTTGGCATCCAAGGGATCCTGTAAACGAGCTATCTTCATGCCCTCGATACCTGCCAAGCTGCCGCGTCTGACAGGCGAAGCCCTATGCGCCGGGTACGAATCCCGACGCGTATTGGATGGCGTCGATCTAGCAGTGGCCGAGGGCAAGATAACGGTATTGCTGGGCCCCAACGGCAGTGGGAAATCGACGCTTTTGAAGACGCTGGCGCGCACGCTAATACCCAGCGCCGGACGCGTCTGTCTCGATGGTGAAGACATCCATCGCCGCAATACGCGAGAGGTGGCCCAGCGCCTGGGCATCCTGCCGCAAGGCCCTTCCACACCGGAGGGATTGACGGTCAGGCAACTGGTCGGCATGGGGCGCTTTCCTCACCGGCGGTTGTGGCGACAGGATACCGCGCAGGACGCTCGCGCTATCCGCGAAGCGATGGCCTATGCCGATGTCACGGCGTTCGCCGAACGCAGCGTCGATGCGCTCTCCGGCGGTCAGCGGCAGCGGTGTTGGATCGCCATGGTGCTGGCCCAGGAAACCGATCTGATCCTGCTCGATGAGCCCACCACCTTCCTCGATCTCAAGGTGCAAGTGGACTTGCTGGAGCTGTTATCCCGCCTGGCCCACGAACACGGTCGCACCCTGCTGCTGGTGCTGCACGACCTCAATCTGGCGGCAGCCTACGCAGATCAATTGGTAATGATGCGTGAAGGTCATATTGTCACCAGTGGGGCGCCAGAGGACGTATTCACGGCCACCAACCTCAAGCATGTCTTCGATCTCGATGCCCATGTGCTCGAAGACCCCGAGACCGGCAGTCCGATCTGTGTACCGCACAAGAAATGTGGCCCTAGGCCTCGTCTGAAAAGTCGACGAGCGATGATCAGACAAGGCAAAAATTGGTGAAAAGACGGAGTTTACAAGTCGTAAATGAGTACTTTGAGCCCATTTTTAACGCCGTACGATCGAGCGCAGGCACTTTTCAAACAGTGCCTAATCGGCGTACCCAGTTCACCGACCACCAACGCTGTGTTTCATGAGCCACCGATTCTGCGCCGATCTCAGCCGTGAGCAGCATGATCCGCTAGCCGGCAGCGCCGCCCATGCTGAACGCAATCTGCTGATCAGTTGGCCTCGCGCCAAGTGGACACGCAACCTGCGTCATGCCCACGACATGCCGGATAGCCTGATACAAACCCTCGATGCCATCGCCGCCGACGGGAGGCGAATCAATCTGATTCATCGACGTGAGCAGGCCGACGATAGCCATCAGATATTTCTGATGCCCGAACGCCGACGGTTTGTAGTGCCTCGCGAGGCACTGGAGGCGTTTCTGGCCGCGTGGGAGTCAGGGTCGCCACTGACAGCATGGGAGGGAGAGCCGGTCAACCATGACCTGCTGCTTTGCTGCACCCACGGCAAAAAGGACAAGTGCTGCGCCAAGTATGGTTACAAGACCTACAAAGAGTTGGCCCAGACCGTCACGGATCACGGGCTACCCTTCGAGGTGTGGGAAAGCAGCCACTTGGGCGGGTGCCGCCTCGCCGCCAGCATCATCCTACTCTCGCCGGTGCGCAAGTACGGCCGCATTACACCGCAGCAGGCATTACTCTTCCTGCAAGCGGAGGCGCGAGGCCGACGCTTCCTGCCCGGCTATCGCGGCGATTCCCGACTGGAACCCGCGCAGCAGTGTGCTCAGCTCGCAGCCCTGGCCTTTCTGGAACGACGATACCCCCAGGCCAACTTGACGTTACAAGACGACACCGGCGACGAGCATCGGCGATGCATCCTGTGGCGATGGGAGCAAGATAGCGCGCATGGTCGGCTGCAGACCGTATGCGAAACGACGACGATGCTGCGTGTCGACATGTGCTCTGATCTGGACGATGGCCCCTCCGAAAGCTTTGTCTGGCATGCCACCGAGGTCTCACCCGCATGACAATGGGAGGCCGCTGCCAGCAGTCGTCGTCCCTCACACCTCGCCTGATGTGTCTTCGAGCCGTGCCACTGCATCACGGCTGACGCGGTCGCGCATCTCGCCGGTCAGTTCACTCAACTGCCCCGCGCGCATTTCCAGTAGCCGGTCGGCGTGCTGGAAGTAGTGATCGTCGTGGCTGATGGCGAAGACGGTCTTGCCGTATTCGCGCAGCATAGGCAACAGCTCGCGGTAGAAGATACGCCGGAACTGTGGATCCTGATCCGCCGCCCATTCGTCGAGCAGCAGGATATCGCGCTGTTCGGCCACCGCCAGGAGCAATGCCAGGCGCTTGCGCTGCCCCTGAGACAGCTGCGTGTCGGTGACCCGCCAGCCATCGAAATGCAGCTTCTCGCCCATGCCCAGTCGCGCGATCCAGGCGTCGGTCAAGGCCGTGTCCGGCGCCTCGCCATCGGGGCCGATCACCTGATCGAAGAGATGGAAGTCGGTGAACACGGCGGCGAAGCGACTGCGAAACGCTTGCCAACCCTCTTCATCGACGGGCCGTCCATCGATGAGGATCTCGCCGGCATATGGCTGATAAAGTCCGGTCAGCAGGCGCGCCAGCGTCGATTTGCCACTGCCATTGCCACCGATCAGGAATACCAGCTCACCGCGCGATAAGGTGAGATCGACCGGGCCCACTTCAAATCCGCGACCATGCTCGCCGGCAGCATAGGCAAAGGTCACGCCGCGTAGCTCTAATGTCTGCCAGTCGCCGTGCGCAGCGTTATCACCGAATTCGGCGCTATACTCGGTCAGCTCCAGTGCCTTGAGCTTGTCGAAGGCGACCTGGGCACTGAGCAGCGTGGGCAAGGCTCCGACCGCCTGGATCAAGGGTGTGCGCAGGAACAGCAGGGTCAGCGAATAGGTCGCCGCCACGTTGGTATTGGCCCAACCGAGGCCATTGGCGAGGAAGAACACCATGCCGATGGCGCCCAGCATCATGATGTTCGACCAGTTCACTGCACTCAGGTGGAAAGTGTCGGAGCGGATGATGTGATGCCGATAGGCCTTGGCATCGCGCTCGTAGACATCCTCGTAAAGCGACCGCGCGCGATCGCGATTGAGGGCCAGTTCCTTGCGACCGTCGATTACCGCCTCGTAATCCTTGTAGAGCCGGTCTTCGGTGTCGCGCACCTTCCCCAGATGGCGATACACATGCGAGACCAGATACCATCCTCCCACCACGGTCACCGCTACCCAAAGCGCGGTGATGAACAGCATCCCCGGCGAGAGCCAGGCCAGATAAGCCGCTGAGCCCAGCGTCAGTATTACACCCTGCACCAGCTCGGGAAGTCGCACGAAGGCGGTGGTGATATTACGGATGTCGCTGGACAGGCTGGCCAGCAGGTGCGCGCTGCCCAGTCGCTCGAGTCGTTCGATGTCGGTATCCAGAATCCGCTTGATCAGACGTCCACGCAGGCGATAGACGAAATGATGGCCAAGCACGGTCAGCGCCAGTTGCGAACCGAGCGTCACCGCCAGCAGCAAGACGATTAGCCCCAAGAACTGAGGCAGTACCACAAGTGGGTCGCCTTGGGCCTCGATCAAATACCGGTTGATAAAAGCGATGACCCCGATACCGAGCCCCGCGCTGGCCAGGCTCAACACCATGACACCGATGAACGGCCAGCGATAATCGCGGTAGACGACGCGCAAAAGTTCCATGCAGTTCTCTAAACGTTTTTTGAAAATAGCGACGCGCCGCGTTATACGCGACGCTGGTGAATGTCAGCGTGGTCCACGATTCTTGCCAATTATCGCGCCACGTCAAGGTAAAGGATTCTCGTTTTCGTATGCACGTTGCAACGATTCACCACGATTGGCGACAATAACACCCTATATGGCACTTTCCGCGACCCTCACAGTCGCGTTCAACATCGTCCCGTCCACTTCCACAGCGTGGACACAGACCCTTAATCAGGCTCACGCATGCTCGCCCAACTCTTCGCTGTCATGGCCCCCGTCTTCGTGGGCGCCAGTATCGGATTTTTCTGGATACGCCTGGGATATGCGTATCCCACCGACTTCGTCACCAAACTGGTCTTCAATGTCGGCACGCCGTCATTGATCCTCGCCTCGCTCTCCGGGGCCAACATCGATGCCCACACCTTTGGGCGCACCATGCTGAGCACGCTGGGCGTGCTTCTGATCATGGCACTGGCGACCTGGTTGATGGCCATGCTGCTGCGCAAGAACTGGCGCGTGCTGCTGGCGCCCATGATGTATCCCAATACCGGCAACATGGGCTTGCCGGTGGCGCTTTATGCGTTTGGCAACGAGGGCTTCGCCTATGCGATCACCGTGATGGTGACCGTCGCCCTGGTGCAGTTCACCTTCGGGGTGATGATGATCAGCCGCAGCAATCCGCTGAAGAGCCTGCTGCGCACGCCCACCGTGTATAGCATTCTGCTGTCGGTGGCCATCCTGCTGACGGATACCGACCTGCCGTTGTGGATCGACAATACCGTGGAGCTGATCTCCGGCTTCACCGTCCCCTTGATGCTGATCACCCTTGGCGTCTCTCTGGCCAACATCCAGGTGCGCAGCCTGTCTTCGGGGCTCGCCTTCAGCCTGCTGCGCACGGTACTCGCCGTTTGCGTGGCCTTCGGCGTGGGCTGGCTTCTAAACCTCCCGCCCCTGGCGCAAAGCGTGCTCGTGTTGCAAATGAGCATGCCGGTGGCAGTCTATAACTATCTCTTCGCACAACACTCACGGCGCGAGCCGGAATATGTTGCCAGCCTGGTATTTTGTTCCACATTACTGGCCTTTATCTATGTGCCGCTGCTGCTGGCGCTGTTCATGTAGCGTGCGTGTACTGACGCATGGCGTGTAATTGTCAAGGCACACATCCCTGTTATGCTTCATAATGAATGCGACGCACAGGAAGCGTTCGCGTTGTTGGCAAACGTTCAGGAGGAACCGCCATGAATTGGGATCAGATAGAAGGCCGTTGGACCGAGGTCAAAGGCAAGGCCAAAGCATCCTGGGGCGAAATGACCGACGATGAACTCGACCAAGTCGCCGGCAAGCGTGATCAACTGATCGGCAAGCTGCAGACCAAATACGGGATCAGCAAGGAAGACGCCGAAAAGCGCGCCGACGACTGGGCTCGTTCGGTCTGACTGCCCATCTCGCCAGTGATTCGACACCCGTCGAATAGATATAACCGACGAAGAAGGAGCTTCTCAATGCGACACTCACTGCATCGCATGACGCAAACTGCCGTTCTCATCGGCGGCCTGAGTCTGACAGGTGCCGCTTTCGCGCAATCTCAATCCCAGCCCCAAGGGCTCTACTCAGGCGATGAGCTGATGGATGCCGATGTTTTCCTCGCAGAAAACCCCAACGAAGATGTGGGTGACGTCGAGGACGTGCTGCTTGGTGAGGACATGAGTGTTCAAGCCTTGGTCATCGAAACCGGAGGCGCCCTCGATCTCGGCGATACGCATCGTGTCGTCGACCGTGACGACTTCACTTTGAAAACCCAAAACGCCGACGACCTCGACAACTTGGACTATCGCGTCACACTCGATATGACGCGTGATGACATCGCCAAGCTACCTGAGTACGACAACGACTGGTGGCAGAATGCCAAGGGACAAGCCCGCCAGGCATGGACAGATACCAAGCAAAGTGCCAAAAGCGCTTGGCAAAGCACCAAGTCGGCCACCGCGGATTTGCTGGACAATGCCAGCGACGCCCTCAACGACTGATCATCAGGTTCTCCGCCCATAAAGGGTGAAACCATGAGAAGGCCCGCCACCATGGCGGGCCTTCTTCATGTCGACTGACGGCACCCATATTATCGAACCGCCACCTTGGGTGGGGAGGCGAAACATGAAAAGGCCACCCGAAGGTGGCCTTTTTCGCGAAGCTTGTATCACTTGGCACCGGCACGAAGTGCGACGATACCGCAATATCCTCGATTCGCTTACTGTTGCTGGCCTTGGACCATGCCCTGAACGCGCTGCATGAGCTGCGGATCCTGCTGGATCGCCTGACCGATGGAGTTGAACTCTTCGACACTCATGCCGCTATCTTCAACAACGCTGACCATCTCTTTATTGGCCTTTTCACGAAGCTCTTTCTGCTTGTCTTCGCCATCCGCATTCTGAAGCTGTTTGGTGTACTTCTGGGAAACTTGAGAAATTTCTTCAGATGCATCGGCGAACTGCTGAAGCTGTTCGTCAGAAAAATCCTGAGAGGACGCGCCCTGAGTCTGGGTGGTCCCGCTTGCTGCCGGGTCTTCCTGCTGTGCCATGGCGCCCTGTGCCGCTACCATTCCGGTCGTCAGCATAGCCGCTGAAACAAGAGCAGTGATCCGTTGCATGAATACCTCCAGGTTATTGCGTGTGCGTGGCCATTGTGACGCCACTGTAGTGGGTGAGTTCACATTTTTTATGTAACAGGGTGTGAACATTCAAACAGCACCCAACCAGGCCGTCAACGCCTCGATACCATGACGCACGGTGGCCAGTTCGGGAACGGCCATCGCCGATTCGGGATCGTCGGGACACTCACGGGCCAATAGCGACTTACCATCGAAGTCCACGTAGGCCAAACGCGCCGTCAACTGCGTCGGTTCACAGCCAAACGCACTGCCCGGTAAAAGCGCGATACCTGCCTCTTCGAGCAGCGTCGCGGTCAACTCGGCACTGGTGGTAATCCCACGCACTCGTAGTACCTCGCGGTACGCGCTGAAATCGGGGAACAGATAGAAGCCGCCATCCGGCGCATGCGTGCGAACCCCGGCCGCTTCGAGGCGTTGCGCGCACCACTGCCCAATCACCCGCAGCCAGCGCCTCTGCGCGTCGAGATAGGCTTCCAGCGCCGGCGTAACGCTATACGCAGTGATCGCCGCCGCCTGGACTGGACTCGACACGCTCGACCAGGTTTCCGAAGCGATGCCCAGCAACCGCGTGAGCAACTCATCGCCCAGCGTCTCGGGCAGATTCAACACGCCCAGGCGCCATCCGCCCGCGCCGCACCATTTGGAAAGCCCACTGGTGGTCAAAGTACCCTCGGGGTAATCGCGTGCGAAGGGGCGATGCGCACCGCGATGATCGAGCGGCCCGTAGATCTCATCAGAGAGCACCAGCACGCCGTGGCGCTTGGCAACCGCAGCCAGTTGACGCTGCATCTCAGGCTCATACGACAACCCAGTAGGATTGCCGGGGGCGTTGAGAATGAGAAGACTCAAGCCAGGGCCATGCTCGCGGCAATGCCGATCGAGCTGTTCGGGGGTCACCAGCCAGCGACTCTCGAAACTCGTTTCCAGGCGTACAGCCGACTGCCCTGCCAGTCGCGCCTGTGGCGCATAGGAGACCCAGGCCGGCGCCGGAATGAGCACTTCGGCGCGCGGTAAGGCCTTCATCAGCGCAAATAGCAGTAACTTGCTCCCCGGGGCGATCAATACGCGTTCGGCTCGCCAGTCGGTACCGTCCATATGGCGATGAAACGCCGCCACCTGCTCGCGCAGCGCCGCCATGCCCTGCACCGGCAGATAGGCCTTGTCGGCGGCATGTTCAGCCAACGTTTCCACCGCCGAGGCGAAGACCGGAAACGGCGATTGGCCGAAACCGAACTTGATGATGCGCCGCCCTTGCGTTTCGAGTAGACGCGATTGCTCATTGATCAAAAGCGTATCCGAGGCGGCGGTGGCATTCTGATCGCCGGCATACCCCCAGCCCAGCCAATCGGCGGCGCTGGTAACTGGCCTTGGGGCATCCGAAAGAGGCGCGGAAGTGGTCATGGCAAACTCCAGAGAAACGATGTTAAGGCGAGTACATCACTCGACGTGTAGACGCGAGATCAGTGCCTCGCGCTGGCGCAGGGCGAGCACCGCGTCGTGCCCCATCTCGCGGGCCACGCGAGACAGCAACAACTCGACGAGCATGAACAGGCTACTCATGGGGTTGAAGAAGAAAGCGCCCTCGGCCGGCGCAAGCAATGTGGACACGGCCAACGTCGCCAGCTGCGAGCTGGAATGATTCGTCAACGCCAGCAGCGAGGCGCCCTGTTCCACCGCCAGCCGGCAGTAGTCGGTGCTCATCCGCGACTCGGGCCGAAAGGCGATACCGATCACCAGATCGTCCTCGCCCAGCCGCAATGCTTGCTCGACACTGACGCCAGCGTTCCCTGAGACCAAGTGCACACCGTCGCGCAGATAATCGAGGTAATACGCCAGGTAATGCGCAGCCCCGAAGCTGGCGCGCAGGCCGATGACGTGAATTCGTCGTGCTTTCTGGATATTGGTTGCCGCATCGGACAATTGCGTCGTGTCCAGCGCATCCACGGTGGCCGAGAGATTCTGCATCTCCTGCTGCCATAGCGCGCGGTCGTCGGCCAGCACGTCGCCCTCGGCCCGGGGCGTCTCGCCGAAATCCAGCAGGCGCTGGGCACGTGTGGAATAGAAGGCGCTATCGCTGAGATCTTCACGGAAAAGCGCCTGTAGCGCCTTGAACCCCTCCAGGCCGAGGGCATGTGACAACCGTGTCAGCCGTGAAGGATTCACGCTGTGGTGCTGCGCCAATTGCGAGATACTCGACAGGCTCACCGCCTCGGGCTGGGCCAATAGAGCCTCGAGTAATGCAAGCCCCTTGGCGGAAAGCTTCAGATCGGCGGCGTCGCCGCGTCGAGCACGCAGCGCCAGCAGTTGCAGATCGGCGTAGCGACGAGGTGGCCAATCAGCATTGTCGGCAGGCATGGCAGGCTCCTGGAGTGATGTTGCTTCCAGATTAGATGCCACTCCCCGAATTTGCAAATTACTTTGCAAAAAGGGAAATAAATTATCTTATAACTGCCAATATCTCGATTCCGGGTATCAACGCCAGCATGCCAACTGGCGAAGATGCGCGTCACGTGCCTGCCCCGCCGCCACCGGCGTCAGCCATACCTCGATGCCCGGCTGGCATTGTGCCAAGCGCGCGCAGGCCAGCGGCGTCAATGCGCCAAGGCGTGGATAGCCGCCGATTGTCTGACGATCGTTGAGCAGCACGATAGGCTGGCCATCGGCGGGCACCTGGACGGCGCCCAACGGAATTCCCTCGGAGACCATCCCCTCCCCCAGGTAACGCAGTTCGGGACCCGTCAGGCGCACCCCCATACGATCGGCACGCTGATCGATGGTCCAAGCAGTATTAAAGGCCTCGAATACGCTGGCACCGCTGAAATCGGCAATCTGCGCGCCGCCTACCAGCGCCAACGTCACGCACTCTCCATCTCCAGATAACGTGCCCACGCCCGAGGGCAGCGTGCGTTCGCGTCCCGCGTCGTCCCCCGCCCATGTCAGGCAATCGCCTTCGTTCAGCACGCGCCCCTGGCCATCGAGCCCGCCCAGACTTTCGCGCACGGTGCTGGCCACACTGCCGAGCACCGGCACGGCATCGAGTCCGCCGGGAAAGGCCAGATAAGCGCGCAGGCCAGCCCGAGGACTCTCGAACGCCAGCCGCTGCCCGGCAGCGATAGTGACACAATTTCCTGGCGCCAATGGCGCATCGTCGAGGGTCGCGCCCAGGTCAGCCCCCGTCAGGGCCAGCGTCGTCGAGACCTCGGCGTACAGGATCAAGCCGCCCATGGTAATTTCCACGCCGGGGGCTTGCGGCGCGTTACCCAGCAGCCAATTGGCCCATCCCAACGACACCCAGTCGGCGGCACCGCCCTGAGTCACGCCGAGATGGCGTACCCCGAAGCGTCCACCATCTTGTAACAACGTCAGCGGCCCCGCGCGTTCGACGATCAATCCCTTCATGTCTGAGCCTCCGTGGGGGTGTCGCCGCGCTCAGCCAGCGGCGTCGGATCGCCACCGCGTTCGATGAACGCCTCGCGGGAAATTGCCTCGAAACGCACCTTGTCGCCGGGGCGCAACAGGCTGTAGCCCTCCCGATCGCGCCCAAACAGCGCCACGGGCGCGCGCCCAAGGATGTTCCAGCCGCCAGGCGAGAGCGTGGGGTAGACCGCCGTCTGGCGTTCGGCGATGGCCACGCTGCCGGCGGCGACTTTCTGGCGTGGCGTCTTCAGGCGCGGCGTGGCCAGCTCATCGTCGAGACGGCCCATGAAGGCGTAACCGGGCGCGAAGCCCAGCGCAAAGACGCTGTAATCCCGCGCGCAGTGCCGCGCGACCACGTCCTCGTGGCTAACGCCAAGACGCTCGGCGATGCGCTCGAGTTCCGGGCCGACACTGACGTCGTACCACACCGGAATCACATGCCGCTGACCTTCGCCACTCGTTGCCGGCGTCAGGCCCTGCAGCGCCTCGCTTACCCAGGCACGAGCGGACTGCAGATCAAGACGTTGGATATCGTAGTGCACCAGCAGTGTGGTGTAGGACGGCACCAGGTCGATCAGTGCCTCGCCGAAGGTCTCGCGCAGAGCGCGGTCAGCGGCCAGCATCCACGGCATGTTCTCTTCATCGATGTTGTCGAAGAGGCGCACGATGAGACTGTCCATACCCACCGTTTCGATACTTGGGTCGCTCACCGGCTCACTCCCGTGCCAGGCCATCGAAAGCGTCACGAATGGCGCGCACGGCAGCCACCGACTCGGCATTATCACCGTGGACGCAGAGCGTATCGGCGGCCAGACGCAGCATGCTGCCGTCGTTGGCGGTCAGCGCCTCGCCCTTGGCAAGCCCCACCGCCTGCGCCACGATGGTCTCGCGGTCATGATGCACGGCGCCCGGCTCGCGTCGCGAGACCAGCCGTCCCTGAGGGTCGTAGGCGCGGTCGGCGAAGCTCTCGAACCATAGCGTGACGCCCATTTCCTCGGCCAGCGCACGCATCGGCGCCGGATCCGCGGTGGCCATGGCCAGCAGCGGCAAACTGCGATCATAGGCCAGCATCGCGCGCATGGCGCCACGCATCAGTTCGGGGTCGCGGGCCATGTCGTTGTACAACGCCCCGTGCGGCTTGACGTAGCTCACGGTCGTGCCCTCGGCGCGGCACATGCCCTCCAGCGCGCCGATCTGATACAGCATCATGTCCTCGACTTCGCGCGGCGAACACGCCAACGAGCGACGCCCGAAGCCTTGTAGATCGGGATAGGCGGGATGCGCACCGACACACACGCCGTGCTGCACGGCCAACGCCACGGTACGTCGCATGATGTCGGGGTCGGAGGCATGAAAACCACAGGCGATATTGGCGCAATCGACATAGGGCATGACCTCGTCGTCGAGGCCCATTTTCCAGTTGCCGAAGCTCTCTCCCATGTCGCAATTGAGAAGCGGAAGGGACATGAACGTGACCTCTTTTATTGTCGTCGGCTTTCACGAATGCAGGATTTCACTCTAAGAAAGCCCACGTGGCCCGGTCCAATCGTTTTTCGTGATGCGTGATATCGGCGCAGCCTTTCATCGCCTCGACGTCAAGGGAAACCAGTTGACGGCGACTAGTGGACGGCTAAAGAATCGCCTTTCGCATATCCCAATCACAACAGATCCAAGGAGGCCTTCATGGCTGTCAGCGATCCTTTCCATCTCGCCGTTCAGGTCCGCGATATAGACGAAGCCCGGCGTTTCTACGGCGACTTCCTGGGCTGCCCCGAAGGCCGCTCATCGGAGAGCTGGGTCGATTTCGATCTCTTCGGCCACCAGTTCGTCTGTCATCTCAACCCCGCACTGAAGGACACCGCCGTCGCCAGTCACAAGAATCCGGTGGACGGCCATGGCGTGCCGGTGCCGCATTTCGGCGTGGTGCTGGAAATGTCCGCCTGGCAGGCCCTGGCCGACAAGCTACGCGCCCATGACATGGCCTTTGAGGTCGAACCCTACGTGCGTTTCAAGGGCGAACCCGGCGAGCAGGCCACCATGTTCTTCTACGATCCTTCCGGCAACGCCCTGGAGTTCAAGGCCTTCAAGAACCGCGAGGCACAACTGTTCAAGAAGGCGTAACACGGTGCGGTTCTTAACTTCGCCGCTCGGCCATCCGGGCGGCGGCACTCGCAGGATTAACGATGTTCGATTTCAAAGAACTCGAGGCCTTCGTCTGGGTGGTGCGCCTGGGCTCGTTTCGCAAGGGCGCAACCAAACTGTATCTGACCCAGCCGTCGATCTCGGACCGTATCACCCGGCTGGAAGAGAGCGTCGGCGACTCGCTGCTCGACCGCTCGGCGCGCCCGGTCCAGCCGACGCTTCGCGGCCGCGAGTTCTTCACCCATGCCGAGCGCCTGCTCGACGGACGCAACGAGGCCATGCGCCTGTTTCAAGACGAGGAGTCGTTTTCCGGTACGCTGCGCCTGGGCGTCATCGAGACCATCGCCAGCAGTTGGTGTCCGACCTTCATGCGCCGGCTGGCCGAGCGCTATCCACAACTGACCATCGAACTGACGGTCGACATGTCCCCGCTTCTACACCAGCGACTGGCCGAAAACGACCTCGACATGCTGTTCGCAATGGATGGCACTGTCCCCGGGGTGTCCGCCATTCAAAAACCATTGTGTACCTTCGAGATGGGCATGTTCGCGGCCCCTGAACTCGCCGCCACACTACGCCACAGCGACATGAACACCTTTGCCGACACGGCGTTCATCTCTTTCAGCAAGCAGGCACGACCGTACAGTGAGCTGGTGGCCTACCTTACCGCACTGGGCATCGACACCCCGCGGATTCACCGTACGAGCACCTTGATGACCATCATGCGCATGAGTATCGAGGGCGTCGGTATCGGCGTGTTACCGGTCGCTACGGTACGCGAGGCCGTGGACGCAGGCAGCCTGGAGCGCCTGCCACTGGAAGAGCCCTTGCCGCCGATGATCTACGACACCATCTGGCGCCGCTCAAATTATCCGAGCTTCTGCGCCAGCGTGGCACGCCTGGCCAAGCAGTGCGCCGCCGATTACGCCCAAAATCACGGAAAGCTTTCATCACCGGCCACTATGAAAGGCTACGTCGATACTTGACATCAGAATTAACGATTTGACGCCAACGTATCGCCACTTGAAGAATGAATTCGTCTTCCAAGTTCAATAACAATGAGGAATTGAACATGCGTACGATGCACTCTTTCGCCTGGCTGGCGGCAATCGGCTCGCTCGGCATTGCCAGCAGCGCCATGGCCGCGCAATGGAACCTCGCCACGCCCTACGGCGATGCCAGCTTTCATACCCAGAACACCAAACAATTTGCCGAGGACGTCGCCGATGCTACCGACGGCGAACTGGATATCAATGTGCATAGCGGCGGCTCGTTGATCGCGCACTCCGAGATCAAGCCTTCCGTGCGGCGCGGCACCGTACAGGCGGGCGAAGTGTTCCTGTCGTCGCTCTCCAACGAATCGCCGATCTACGAAGTGGACACCTTGCCGGGACTGGCCGGTAGCTACGAAGACGCCTACGACCTTTGGCAAGCCTCCAAGCCGATCATCACCCAGATGTTCGCCGATGAAGGCCTGATGCCGCTTTATGCCGTGCCATGGCCAGCACAGGGCATCTATACCAACTTCGAACTGACCGATGCCTCACAGTTCGAGGGGCTGCGCGTGCGTGCTCCTAACATCAACACGCAGCGCTTCGTCGAGAATCTGGGTGGCTTGCCCACCGAAACCGAAGAGGCCGATATTCCCACCGCGTTCAGCACCGGGCGCGTTGACGCCATGATTACGTCGGTCTCCACCGGCAAGTCGATGTCCGCCTGGGACTATGTCTCGCATTACAGCGACGCCAACCTGTGGTTGCCCAAGAACATCGTGTTCGTCAATAAGCGCGCCTTCGACCAACTCGATGACAAGACACAGCAAGCCGTGCTGGATGCCGCCGCCGAGGCCGAACGGCGTGGCTGGCAGGCCAGTCGCGAGGACAGTGCCGAGAGCGCCAAGGCCTTGAAGGAACACGACATCACGATTTCCAAGCCCAGCGGCCAGTTGGCCAAGGATCTCGAGGCCGCCGGCGACTCGCTGTTCGAAGACTGGCGAGAACGTGCCGGCGATCAGGCCAAGACACTGATCGAGCGCTACCGCAAGCGCCAGGCCGACGACTGACGCGTCACATCCGACCCAAGACGACACCTGACTCTTCGTGATCGCCATAATGCATGGCGGTCGCGAACGGGACGTGACGTCTTTGCCCCCGATCCGTGAGTGACCGACATGACCTACCGACTCGACAAACTCTATCGCCTCGGCGCCTGGGGCGCCGCGGCCTGCATGCTGGCAATCTGTGCCATCGTCACCGTTCAAGTGCTACTGCGCTGCCTGGATGCGCTGCTGGTCTTGGTGGGCAACGCGCGCCTGGGGCTCGAAATTCCCGGCGTCTCGGAAATGGCCGCTTATCTGCTGGTGGGCGCCACTTTTCTAAGCATGGCCTATACCTTTACGCACCACGCGCATATCCGAGTGACGTTGGTCATTTCACGCCTGCCGCCGCGTGCTCGCGTATGGGTCGAGACGCTCTGTCTGCTGGTGGCACTAGCGCTTAGTGTACTGCTCACCTGGGAACTGGTGGGCTTGGTGCGTGAAAGCCTCGAATACAACGATGTCTCCTCGGGATTGCTCGCCATTCCACTATGGATACCGCAAAGCGTGCTCGTCGTCGGCATCGCATTGATGTGCGTGGCGCTCCTCGAAACCTTGTTGGGTACCCTGCGCACGGCTTTAACAGCCCCTGCTGCCTATGTGGCACCCGAGCCACAGGACGGTGAATCATGATCCACCATACGCGAGAGGATGCCTCGTCATGCTGACCCTCAGTCTCGTCACGATCCTCGCCCTGGCGCTGCTGCTCGGCGGCGGCGTATGGATCGCCTTTGCCCTGCTGGGAACTGGCTGGATCGCCCTGACGTTCTTCGGCAGTTTCGAGCCCGGCCCCATTCTGGCGTCCGACTTCTGGGGCGCCAGCTACGGCTGGGACTTGACCGCTCTGCCAATGTTCGTATGGATGGGCGAGATCCTGTTTCGCTCGGGCCTTGCGGACAACATGTTTCGTGCCCTGGCGCCCTGGCTCAACCGCCTGCCGGGACGCTTGCTGCATTCCAATATCATTGGTAGCGGCCTGTTCGCTGCCGTATGCGGCTCCTCGGCCGCAACCTGCGCCACGGTCGGCAAGATGACGTTGCCCGAGCTGGAACGCCGCGGCTACGACGGCAACCTTGCCGTCGGCACGCTGGCCAGCGCCTCGACGCTGGGCCTGCTAATTCCACCCTCGATCATGATGATCGTCTACGGCGTGGTGACCGAGCAATCCATCTCGCGGCTGTTCATCGCCGGCATTCTGCCAGGCTTGCTGCTGCTGGGGCTGTTCATGGCCTACCTTATCGGCTGGTCGTTGCTGGTCGGCAACCGCCAAGGGCGTGCCGGCAAAGGTGCGACTCACATGCCGCTCGGAGAAAAGATTC
Source organism: Chromohalobacter sp. 48-RD10 (assembly GCF_029889785.1). Lineage (NCBI taxonomy): Bacteria > Pseudomonadati > Pseudomonadota > Gammaproteobacteria > Oceanospirillales > Halomonadaceae > Chromohalobacter > Chromohalobacter sp. 48-RD10. The sequence continues at coordinate 557,178 of NZ_JARANX010000001.1, forward strand.
GCAATAGCGCCCAGTTGATCCCACTGCTGGCGCTCATTGGAGGTATCCTGGGCAGTATCTACGGCGGGCTCGCCTCACCGACCGAAGCCGCCGCCGTGGGCGTGGTGCTGTCGATGCTGATCGCACGAGGCAACGGTCATTTCAACAAGACCATCTTCCTCGACTCGCTCTTCGCGGCACTGCGCACGGCGTGCATGATCGCCTTGATCATCGCCGGCGCCTCGTTTCTTTCGTCGGCGCTGAGTTTCACGCAACTGCCGATGGAACTGGCCAACCACATCGCCGATATGGGCCTCTCTCCCACCATGCTGCTGGCGGTGCTAACGCTCTTCTTACTCGTGCTGGGCTGCTTTCTCGATGGTATTTCGCTGATCCTGCTGGTCACGTCGATCATCATGCCGTTGATCGAAAGCGCGGGGATCGACCTGATCTGGTTCGGTATCTATCTGGTCATCGTGGTGGAAATGTCGCAGATCACGCCGCCGGTCGGCTTCAACCTGTTCGTGATTCAGGGCCTCACCGGCAAGGACATCATCACCATTACCCGCGCGACCCTGCCGTTCTTCCTGCTGATGATCCTCGCCGTGGTGCTGTTGAATCTGTTCCCCGAGATCGTGTTGTATCTACCGCAGGCGATGAACTGACCAACACTCTCTTCGGCTACCACGCCAACGACCGCTGGAATGCTCCAGCGGCCGTTTGCGTTCGGGTCAAAATAGCCCGAAGGACTTACAACGGTTTAACGCTCGGCACCGACGCGGCGGCGTCCTTGGCCAGCGGGTTGCGCAGCGGCAAGGCGAACGGCTTGGCGTCGATCTCGAAGACATCCCCCGGCTGGGCGCTGATGCCGTCGCTGAAGCTCAGCGTCGCAGTGCCGAAAAAGTGCACATGGACATCACCCGGCCGACAGAACTGCGCGTACTTGAAATGATGTGCCTCGAGATTGGCGAGGCTGTGGCACATGTTGTCCTCGCCGGAGATGAACGGCTTTTCCCATAGCACGCCACCGTCGCGCCGGATGCGCGAGGTGCCCTGTACGTCGCTGGGCAATTCGTCGACGAGGAGCGTCGGCCCGAAGGAACAGGCACGCAGTTTGGAATGCGCCAGATACAGGTAGTTCTCACGCTCGGTGACGTGATCCGAGAACTCGTTGCCCAGCGCATAGCCGATGCGACGCGGCGCACCGTGGTTGTCGATCAGATACAATCCGGCGACTTCCGGCTCCTCGCCGCCATCCAGCGCGAAATGCGGCATGTTCAGCGCCTCGCCCGGGGCCATGACGATGCCGCCATCGCCCTTGTAGAACCACTCCGGCTGCACGCCGAAATCGCCCGCCGCGGGTTTGCCACCTTCCACCCCTTTGCGGAACATCTTCATCGAGTCGGTAAGCGGCTGCTCGCTCTTGTCCGCCTCGTTCATCTGGCGGTGCATCTTGTCGCGCCCCTCGGCACTGCCGAGATGCGTCAGGCCGGTACCGGTCACCAACAAGTGCGCCGGATCGGGATGGTCGAGCGGCGCCAGCAGTTGCCCTTTATCGGACAGCGCCACAGCGTCAACGCGTGCGTCTCCCGGCCACTCATCGATCAGCGCGGCCAACCCAACGCCACGCTCGAGTGCGATATGCGCCAGGGTCAGCACGCTTTCCGCGCCTTCCAGACGGCGAGCCTGCGTAGGGTCCTCGTCGATCGCCAGGACCATGCGATCTCCACTGTCGAGTCTGGCTTGTGCGAGTTGCATGTATTGGGCTCTCCTGAAGGCCGAGTCAATGGCATGGCGAGCGCAGTCATGATCGCCACGTTGCGCCCGCCATCGATAGTAATACAGTTTGCGTTGAAAAAAGAATCATCCCTTGGCGCGCCGGGTCTGCTTCCAGCGGTCAAACATCACCGCCAGCAGCAGGATCGCCCCACGCACGAGATATTGATAGAAGGTGGGCACGTTGAGGAGCCCCATGGCGTTCTGCACGCAGCCCATGATCAAAACGCCGACCAGCACGCCGGTGATCGAGGCGACGCCACCGGACAACGAGACGCCACCCAGCACACAGGCGGAAATGACCGCCAATTCGAGCCCCATCGAGGTGTTGGGGTCACCAAGTCCCATGCGTGAGGCCAGCAGTACCCCGGCGATACCCGCGACGACGCCCTGCAGGGCGAATACGGTAATCTTCAGACGCCGGACATTGACCCCAGCCAAGCTCGCCGCCTCGGCATTACCACCGGTCGCCAGGGTGTTGCGCCCGAACGCCGTCATGTTGAGCACGATACCAAAGACTACGAAACACGCGATCATGGTCCACACCGGCAGCGTCAGCCCTAGAAACGAGGCACTGCCCAGATCGAAGAAGCTCGGCACCGTGACCATGACCGCATCACCGCCGGAAGTGATATAGGCCAAACCGCGCACGAACTCCATCGCGGCCAAAGTGGCAATCAATGAATTGATGCCAAACTTGGATACCACGAAACCATTGAAAGCGCCCACCGCGCCGCCGGCGCCCACCCCGACGAGCACGCCGATGAAGACGCTGCCCGAAGTCGAGGTCACCACGGCAGCCACCACACCGGAGAAAGCGACGGTCGAGGCTACCGACAGATCCACCTCGCCGAGTGCTAGCACCATCATCATGGTGGTCGCGATGGTCCCGATCAGGGTGACCGAGAGCAGCAAGCCGACGATATTGCGACCGGTCAAAAAGTCCGGCACGAAAATCGCCAAGGCGATAAAGAGGACGAAAAAGATCGCAATCAATCCGGAGGTATCAAGCAGCGTGCGCAATGCCTTGGGCCGCGGTTTTGGCGCCGTCGACGAAGTATCGGACGCGGCCAGTTTGTCTGTGCTCATGTGGTCAATCTCTTCATGTTGTTAGCGGGTGAGCAACGCGGTTGGGCAGCAACTCAAGCGGGAAGCGCCAGTCCCAGGAGACGCTCTTGAGTCGCCTGCTCGCGGGGTACAATATCGACCAGGGCTCCATCGCGCATGACGCCGATGCGATCACAGATCGAGCTGACCTCGGCGAGGTCGCTGGAAATCACGATCACGCCCTTGCCCTGTTCCGCCAAGTTATACAATAGGGTGTAGATATCACGTCGCGCCCCCACATCAATGCCCCGCGTAGGCTCGTCCATCACGAACAAGTCGATCTCCTCCGCCAGCCAGCGCCCGACAATCACCTTCTGCTGATTCCCTCCCGAGAGGGTGTTGATCGGTGTGCGATGGTTCGGCGTCTTGATACTCAAACGCTGGATATAAGTCTTGGCGTTATCGGCTTCGCGCCCAGCATGACGAAACACGCCCCAGCGCTTGAAGAAACGCCGACAGCTGATATTGAGATTGTCGGCGACACTCGCCACGGGAAATATTCCCTGGGATTTGCGGTCCTCGGGGCACATGGCAATGCCCGCACGAATCGCCTCGCCCGGCGAGGTAAAGACGCCGGTCTTGCCGCGAAACGTCACTTCTCCCTGGGTGGCTGTTTCCACGCCGCATACCAGGCGCATCAACTCGCTGCGTCCGGCGCCGACGAGTCCAAAGAGACCGAACACTTCGCCGCGTTTCACTTCCAGGCTGACCGGCTCGTTCACACCGCGCCCCTGGAAGTCATCGATACGCATCAACACATCGCCCATGGCGCGCTCTCTAAAGCCATATACGTCTTCGATCTGACGCCCCACCATCTCCCCGACCAAGGTGTCCTGATCGACGCCTTCCAGCGTCTCGTGCGTGCGAATATGGCGACCATCGCGAAACACCGTCAGCGCATCGCACATCTCGAAGACCTCTTCCATGCGGTGCGTGACGTACAGCACCACGCGCCCTTCCTCGCGCAAACGCGCGACGATGCGCTTGAGTTGCCGCGTCTCCTGCACGGAAAGGCTGCTGGTGGGCTCGTCGAAGGCAATGATCTTGGCGTTGCGCAAGAGCGCGCGGCCGATCTCGATCATTTGCTGCTGGCCAATCGAAAGCTCCCGCACCTTGGTGGCCGGGTCGATTTCTCCCTCGCCGAGATCTTCGAGAATCTCCCGAGCACGCGCCTTCATGGTGCGGCGGTCGATGAAGCCGCGACGCTCCGGCAACTGTCCCAGCAACAGGTTCTCGGCCACCGACAAGTTGGGTGACAGAGTGAGTTCTTGATAAATGATCGCGATACCCTGAGCCAGCGCCTCCCGAGCGTTGGCAAAGACATACGATTGACCGTCGATCCATAGCTGACCCGAGGAGGGACGATTGACGCCGCTGAGCACCTTGAGCAAGGTCGACTTCCCGGCCCCGTTCTCGCCCATCAAGGCATGCACCTCGCCGGCTTTTGCAGCAAAACTCACACCATCGAGTGCCCTCACACCGGGAAACTCGACGGTAATATCGTCGAAACGAAGAAAAGCCTCGGACATACGGCACTCCTGAAGGAAAAAAGCATGCCCGCGCGCCGGGGCGCGGGCATCGGTCTTACAAGCCCAGCTCTTCCCGTACGTCTTGCCAGTTGTCCCGCGTCATCAGCTTACCGGTAGTTTCGGTATTGGCCGGCGGCTTCTCGCCCTCGGTAATCCACTGGTAGAGGTTGTCCGCCGACTGGCGCCCATGCATGGTCGAGCTCACGGCGACAGTACCGTGGAAGCCAGTAGGCGTCTCACGCGAGAATTCGGCGAACGCCGCGCCGGAGCCGTTGATGCCCACGCCAATGACCTGTTCCGGATCGAGTCCGTACTGTTCGCTCGCGCGCACGCCGCCCAGCACGCTCTCTTCGTTAAGCGCGTAGATCACCCAGTGCTCGAAATCACCACGCTTGGAGAACACCGGCGATGCTGCCGAAAAGGCGCTGCTGGTATCGGTATTCTGCTGCGGCGCATCGAAGATGTTGTCTTTCTTGAACCCGGACTCGAGCAGCGCGGCCGTGGCACCATCGGTGCGTTCTTTCGCGGTGGGCAATTCATAGTTGGTGATACGCAGCGCCGCGACCTCGTCCGGATCCCAGCCGCGGTTGTCCATCTCCTCGGCGATGGCGTTACCGACTTGTTCACCGATCTTGTAGCCGGACATCCCCAAGTGCGGCACGTTCTCCATCGGCTCGCCATCGCCGCCGATAAAGCGGTCGTCAACGGTCACCACTTTCATGCCATATTGCTTGGCACGGTTCATGATCGCTGGTCCCAGCCGCACATCCGGTGGACAGATCACGAAGCCCTGGGCACCTTGCGAATTAAGATTGTCGATAGCGCTGAGCACTTCCTGGCCGTCCTCGCCCGACAAGCGCACCACTTCGAAGCCTTTTTTCTCGCCGAGCTTGGTCGCGGCCTCTTGCTCATTGATGAACCACGCCTGCTCGGGCTTCTTGACGATAAAGCCCATCTTGACGTCCTCATTACTCTGGGCTTGTACCGTCAACGGTCCGGCGCTCAGCGCCAGGCCCACAGCCATTCCCAGTAGCGTACGTGTCATGGGGCGTAGCGTACGCGTCATCGGTGTTGTTAATGACATCCGGCGTCCTCCTGGATCCCTCAAAGGGGATTGTTGTTGTGTTGCTAAGAAGGTTACTTAACAGTCTGAACAATAGGCATCAGTGAAATAACCGGCTAATGCCACTTGACAGGAAGATCGATATCTATTTTGTTATTATTTTCTCCTGAGGCCAGACACCATGAGCTCCTTGCCCACTGACTGGTTCATGAAGGTGCGACTAAAGTTGCGCCATTTGCAGTTGTTCATCGCACTGGACGAGCTACGTAACCTGCACCGCGCCGCCGAGCGCCTGGGAATGAGTCAGCCGGCGGCGTCCAAGCTGCTGGGAGAGCTAGAGAGTCAGCTCGGCCTCGTGCTGTTCGACCGCCACCCGCGCGGCATCGCCCCCAACTGGTACGGCGAGACGGTGATTCGACACGCGCGCGGCATCCTGTCGTCGCTCCACCAGGCGGGCGACGAGTTGAACGCATTGCAGGCGGGCAGCGCGGGGAGTGTCTCGGTGGGCACGGTAATGGCACCCGCCGTCACGCTGCTGACCAGCGCGGTGGAGCGCGTGCATCGCGACCGCCCCAACCTCAAGGTCAGCATCGACGTGGATGTCAGTCACGAGCTGGTTCCGCGCCTCATGGAGGGCGAGTTCGATTTCGCCATCGCGCGAATTCCCTCGACGCTTCCGGCGGGCGATTTCGTCTTTGAGGAGATCGGCGAGGAGGCACTGTGCTTCGTATGTCGCGCCGACCATCCACTGGCCCAGCGCGAGTCGCTGAACTTGGCGGCGATGGTCGACTATCCCTGGGTGTTACAGCCACCGGGTGCCTTGATGCGCCAGCGGGTCGATCATCTGTTCCTGCATCACGGCGTGGCGTTGCCGCGCCAGATCGTCGACACGCCGGACATCCTGGTGGCTCTGGCAATGGTCGATAAATCGGATACCGTGACGGTCACCACACGACAAGTCGCGGAGCTACTCTGCAATCAACCGCGCTTTCGCATCCTCCCGTTCCCGGAAGCCCTGAGCGTGCAGCCCTACGGCCTGGTCAGCCTGCGCGAACAACGCCTCTCACCCGGCGCGGCGGCGTTGATGTCGACCCTGCGCGAGATCATCCGGGGGGAATGAATCATGCCCTCAGCAACGCAAGATTACTCATGGAAGGCGTCGACGCTAACGCGCTGGCCGAGCAGGAAGGCATCAGCGACATGCCGTAGCGGCGCGACATCGACATCGCTCTCGCCATTGGCGATAAGCTCGGCAAAGCGTGCGTAGAGTCCGGGATACTCGGCATCGCCGCCTTCCATTACCACCTCATCACCGATGGCCAAACGACTGCCGCCCTGGGTCAGCGATAGCGGTCCGGCATCGGTCTCGATGTGAATGTCCCAGGTCTGCGGCCCCGTCTGGCGCCAATCGAACTCTGCCCGAATGTCGGCATCATGTACATCGCGGAATGCCAGCGTCGCCGCGATCGGTCCCTGCCGATTAGCCGGCACTTCCAGCTCGCCCCGGGTGAGAAAGAACGGTTCAGGCAGAACGGCGGTGATGATCGACAGTGCGTTGATGCCGGGATCGAACACGCCCAGGCCGCCGGCCTCCCAGATCCATTCCTGGCCGGGATGCCAGCGGCGTACATCTTCCTTCCACTGCACATTGACCGAACTCACGCGACGCTCACTCAGCCACTCACAAGCCTGGGCGATCCCCGCCGCGTAACGCGAATGCCAGGTCGCGAACAGCGTCACGCCAGCGCGCTCGGCCTGGGCACGCAAGTCTTCCACCTCGCTGAGCGTCGCGCCGGGTGGTTTTTCCAGCATCACATGCTTGCCCGCGGTGATGGCGGCGCGCGCCTGGCGATAACGCACTTGCGGCGGTGCGCACAGCGAGATCGCCTGGATATCCGGGCGCTCATCGAGCAGGGTCTGGATATCACGAAAATGCGCGACATCCTCCAGCGACGCATTACGGCTAGCCACGGCATCGAGCGTGAACGCCTCATTGTCATGCAGGGCGGGCACATGCTGGTCGCGTGCGATCTTGCCGAATCCGACGATGGCCACGGAAGTGGAAATCATGAAAGCTCCTTATCTGATAAAGGCGACTGCAATGACAGCGGCCAGCACGATGCCAACGCTCACAAGCGTTCAAGGTAGGCGCTACCGCCCAGTTGACGCATTTGCTGCCGAATCCACTGGCTGCGTTGCTGAATGTACGTCGACGGCCGCGACGCACTCCACTCGCGCGGATTGGGCAGAATTGCCGCTAGACGACTGGCCTGCGCGGCACTGAGCTGATCGGCACTCACACCGAAGTAATGCTGCGCGGCAGCTTCCAGGCCGAACACGCCTCGGTCCCACTCAACGATATTGAGATACACCTCGAGGATCCGCTCCTTGGGCCACAGCAGCTCAATCAACACCGTGAACCAGGCTTCGAACCCCTTGCGAATCCAATTGCGGTCGGTCCACAGGAACAGGTTCTTGGCGGTCTGCTGACTGATAGTGCTGGCGCCGCGCAAGCTATCACCGCTGAACCAGGCGTCGAGCGCCTTTTGCATCTGGTCGAAATCGAATCCGTGATGCATGGGAAAGCGCTGGTCTTCGGAGGCGATCACCGCCAGCTTGGCATCGTCGGAAAGCCCCGCCCACGGTCGCCACTGCTGGTGGATCGCGATCGGTTCGCCACTCACCCACGACTCGATCTTGCGCTCCAGCATCACCGTTGAACCGAATACCGGCACCACGCGAAACACCAGCACCAGGAGCACCGATAGCCCCACGAAGCCGAATATCACGAACAGCAAAAAGCGCAGTCCCCTGCGCAACCAATCCCGCGTCATGCGTTAGCCTTATTTGATCGCATCATGACGCAGGAGTATATCAGGCCTTTTCGCTGGCATGCCGCCGCCGCATGTGCGGTGGCGGCATCGAACGTGCTCACGTCAGCACGGTAAACAGTACCCAGGCGAGGCCGAAGGCCATCAGCGAAATCGCAGTGGAGACCACGCTCCAGGTCTTGAGCATGGTTTTGGTTTCCATGCCCAGGAAGCGCCCAACCAACCAGAAGCCAGAGTCGTTGACGTGCGAATAGCCGATGGCGCCTGCCACCGTGGCTACTACCACACATGCCAGCGGCATACCGCTCAGCGAGGAATCGATCACCGCCGGTGCGATAATGCTCGCCGCCGTGGTCCCGGCAACCGTCGCCGACCCCTGCGCGATACGAATCACCGCCGCGATCACATACCCGGCCACGAGAATGGGCAGCCCCAGTGTCTGCAGACTATCGGCCAGCGCCTCGCCGATACCACTGGCCGTCAGCACACCACCGAACATGCCGCCCGCGCCGGTGATCAGGATGATGCTGCACACCGGAGCCAGCGCTTTCTCGATGGTCTCGTTGACGGCGCCCATGGCGCCCTTTTCATGGCCGCGCAGCAGCAACAGCCACATCGCCAGGCACAAGCTGATCAGCAACGCCACCGGCGTCTCGCCAATCAGCGTCAGCGCGCCAAGCACGGGATTGCCTTCCGGCAAGGTGCCCGCGCTGATCAACGTGGTGATGCCGGTATTCATGAAGATCAGCACCAGCGGCAACAACAACACCAGCAGAATCGTCGAGAACCGTGGTAGCGAGGTGCGATCGACTTCGTCGCTCTCGGCGCCGCCCATTAGATCCGGCACCGGGTGAAACGGCGTGCGCTTGGCCAGCCACAGCGATAGCTGATAACCCGCCAGATACCAGGTCGGCAGTCCCACGATCAACGCCACCAGCAACACCTTGCCGATATCGCCCTCGAGGAAAACCGCTGCCGCCACCGGGCCGGGATGCGGTGGCACCAACGCGTGCATCACCAGAAACGCCCCCGTCGCGGGCAGCGCATAGATCAGCAGCGACCCACGCAACTCGCGCGCGATGGTATAAATGATCGGCAGCATCACCACGAAGGCGGCGTCCAAAAAGATCGGGAAGCCGAACAATAAACTGGCGATGGACAGCCCTAGTGGCGCCTTATTCTTACCGCAGATGCGAATCAGCGTATCGGCCAATACCTTGGCGCCCCCCGAGATCGCCACGATGCGCCCAAGAATCGCACCGAAGCCGATCAACAACGCTACATTGCCCAAGGTCTTGCCGAAGCCGGAAAGCAGCGTCGGGAGAAGGTCGTCCAAGGTCACGCCGGTCGCCAGCGCCGTGGCGATACTCACGATCACCAGGGCAAGGAAAGGGTGCAGCTTTACCTTGATGATCAGAAATAACAGGACGGCGATCGCCCCCGCAGCCACGGCAAGCAGACCCGGCGTCGACAAAGAGAAAGCGAATGCGGTGTCCATACGGTCCTCGCATTGGTGGCTGAACGCCGCTCAGCGACGACGAGGCGCCAACCTAATGCGTAAACCGATAGCCATCTAATGCGTTTTGTGACTTAAAACGATAACTATTCGATTATCAGAATCGTATGCCTCCTAAAGACCGGGCATTGCACTTCCAGACCGCGACCAAAGGCGTAAGACCAAAGTCTTTATTTCGGTGTGAACTCACCTCAGCGCAGCCGATGGCCGCCGCGAGACGTGTCTTGGTCGCGCCCCGACCCGTTGAAAGACGACCTGACAAGCCGTCATAATCACTTAGCTGACAAAATATCGTCACGTTATCGGTTTGCCTGCTTGCGGTTTTCATGACAGCACGCCTGGCATGCGTAACGTTCACGACTCACAAGGACAAGGCTTTGCATTCTCTCTCGTTGGCACCCTCGTCACGGTGTCGCCGTTCCCGCTGTGTCGGCGGTCGTGCATGACGCAGGTCGATCAACTTTTCGAACGTTATGGTCCCCGCTACCGCCTCTGGGTCACCCTGACCGTGATGCTGGGGCTCGTGGCATTAGGCATGTCGATCACCATCGTCAATGTAGCGGTGCCTTACATAAAAGGCGCGTTCGGCATGAGCGACTCCCAGGTACAGTGGCTGTCCACCGGCTTTCTGGCCTCGACGACCGTCTCCCTGCTCGTCGCACCGTGGCTGGTCTCTGCCGTCGGCCAGCGCGCCACCTTCATCGGCTTGCTGATCGTGTTCATCGCCGCCTCGATTCTCGGTGGCCTTGGGCAAGGCATGGGCATGCTCATCGCTGCGCGCGTCATTCAGGGTGGAATGACGGGGCTGATCCGCCCGGTGGCCATGCAGGCGCTGTTCGCGGCTTACCCACCCGAGGGGCGCGGCATGGCGACCGCCATGTACGGCATGTGCCTGGGCCTGCCGCTGACGCTGGCCACCGTAATAGGCGGCTGGCTGGTCGAGCATTTCACCTGGCGCTATGTGTTCTTCATCACCCTGCCGATCTGCGTGGCGGCAGCCATCATGGGCTATTTCTTCCTGCCTTCGCGGGAGCAGAAAGGGCCGCGCCCGCCCTTCGACTGGGCCGGCGTCGTGCTGCTATTCGTTGCGGTGTTCTCGCTACTCGCTGCACTTTCCAACGGACAGCGCTGGGGCTGGTACGACCCACGCGTACCGACGCTGATCCTCACCGCTCTCGTCTGTGGCACCGCCTTCGTGATCTGGCAGAATCGCTCCCGGCATCCGTTGATGGATCTGGCGATCTTCCGCAACCGCGTCTTCGTGGTCGGTACTCTGGCGATGTTCCTTTTCGGCGGTACCTTCTACGGCATCATGTACTTGCTGCCGCAATTCGTGCAGTCGGTGCTGCATTACAGCCCGATCACCGCCGGACAGATCTTTCTTCCTTCCACTGCCGTATTGGGCGTACTGGTGCCACTGGTGGGCTGGTTGAGCGACCGTCATCCGCCGCATCGCCTGACGATACCGGGGCTTGCCTGCACCATGTATGCGGTGTGGCTGATGGCGCAGATGGACTGGAACACCTCGTTCGCGTACCTGGCGACGTCGATGGGCATTCTTTCCATCGGCATGGCCTCGTTTCCCCCGCCGACGCTTTCCAACGCCATCGCCGGTCTGCCCCGGCATTTGACCGGCCACGGCTCCGGGGCGATCAACTTCGCGTTGCAACTCGGCGGCGCACTGGGCACAGCAGCGTTGGTCATCCTGCTCGACCGACAGACGGCCCAGCACGGACAGTCCCTCAATGCCGGCGTCAACGCCGACAATGCGCTCGCCAACCTACAGCTCGACAAGCTCGCCGAGCTGGCTGGCCATTTCGGCACCTCAGCCACTCAGCAAAGCGCCATGGCCGGGTATCTGATGGAGCGCACCGAGACTATCTGGGCCTCGATCCTCGCCTACCAGGACGGCTTCTGGGTACTGACGGGAAGTCTGTTCATCGTCGCGATCCCCTCGCTTCTGCTCAGCCGTTGGCGCGCCACGACACCTAAGTGACCACGACACCTAAGTGACCACAACGTCCAAGCGACGCATGTTTCGACCAAGGACACTGTCTCATGACCGACGACACAACACCTCAGGAAACCCACAAACGCCGCCTACTGCCGCGCGGAAAATGGCTGATTCTGGCAATTCTCGTCGTGCTCTGCCTGATCTGGATCGGCTTCGCTATCGCCCACCGCCTGTCACATGTCAGTGCCCAGGACGCCCGCGTGATGGCCGACCAGATCACCGTCAGTAGCCGCTTGGACGGTCGCATCACCGACTTCACGCTCACTGAGGGCGATACGCTCAAGCAAGGCGACGCCGTCGCCTCGCTCTACAGCAAACCCGACAAGCGCAAACTGGCATCGCTTGAAGCCAACGTCGCCGCCCAGCGCGCGCAACTCGCCTACGAGAAGGCACGCTTAGCGACGGCCAAGAAGCAGCTTGAAGGCGGCATGGAGCTAACCCATCAAGATCTCGAGGCCAGCCAAGCCGCCGAGAAAGCCGCCCAGGCACGGCTCACCGAGGCCCAGCGCGAGTTCAAGCGCTCCGATGCCCTGTACAAGAAGAAGTCGGTCTCCGAGCAACGCCGCGATCAGGATTACTACGCCTACCAGGCCGCCAAGGCCGAGCACGCTCAAGCGCAGCAAGAAGTGGAAGTCAGCCAGGCACTGGCCGATAACGCCCAGGTAGGCTTCATCAATGGCTCGCAGATGCCGCTTCCCAACCCCGAGGTGCTCCGCCAGCAAGTGAAGATCGCCGAGCGCGATCTCGATTCGGCCGAGGCCAAGCGCGACCAGGAAGAGCTGCGCCTCGACGACCTACACGTCACCAGCCCGGTCGACGGCGTAGTCAACAAGACACTGGCCGATCAGGGCGAGTACGTCAGCGCCGGACAGCCGATCCTGATGATGCACGATCCCGACAAGCTGTGGGTCAAAGCCAACGTCAAGGAAACCGATATCGGCGAACTGCGCAAGGGCCAATCGGTCGCGATCACCGTCGACGCTTACCCGGACGCCACCTTCAAAGGCCACGTCAGCGTCATCGGCCGTGCCGCCACCAGCCAGTTCGCGCTACTGCCGGACCCCAATCCCTCCGGCAACTTCACCAAGATCACCCAACGCCTGCCGGTGCGCATTCAATTCGACGATGGGCCGACCGAGCTGATCGGCCCCGGGATGATGGTCGAGGTGGATATCGACGTCAGCGACGCCGAACCGCGCGATCACGGCTGATCGCAACGGGTCGAGAGCAAGCGATTGCTCACTTCAAGCCTTCGGCCTGCATGGCGCGCTGAACCGAGTCCCGCTCGGCGATGCGCGCCACATAACGCTGTAGATGGGGCCACGCGTCCAGCGAGATATCCACCACCTGCGTCCAACTGAGCACCGTGAACAGGTAGGCATCCGCCACGCTGAAGCGCTCGCCCATCACGTAGTCAGACGACGCCAGACGCTCGTTCATCAGCGATAGCCGCGTCTCGAGATTTTTTTGCGCGATGCTGCGCCAGGTGTCGCCGCTGTTGGGCTTGAAGAAAGGACTGAAGTTCTTGTGCAACTCGGTGGAGATGAATACCAGTTGGCCCAATAGCTCGAAATACGCCTTGCTACCCGGGGAAGGCGCCATCTCGGCCTCCGGTGCGAGGTTAGCGACGTAGAGAAGAATCGCTGCCGCCTCGGTCATCACCTCGCCGTCGTCCAACACCAAAGCGGGCACATACCCATTGGGGCTGATCGCCAGATAATCCTCGCCGCTTTCCGTTTTCTTGGCGGCCAGATCCACTTTATCGATCTCGTAGGTCAGCTCCGCTTCTTCCAGCGCGATGTGCACGGCCATCGCACAGCTACCCGGCTTGAGATACAGCTTCATATCATGCGCTCCATGATCGTCATATGGTGTTACAAGAGTGTGCGTTCACTTCGCCCGAGGCGCATCAAGTGCCTGGCAATGACGCGCTACCGACAGCGCCACCACGGCGCTGGCATCGGCGGTGATCTCACTGCCCCAGAATGCCGCGTAGGCGGCCTCGAAGTCGAGACGCTGCAAGCGCGCGCCAATGCGTGCCACCTCGTCGACAGGCAACGGAATATGGTTAGGATACGACCACATGAAGGATGCCATGCGGTCCGGCGTGACCAGCAGCGTGTCTCCCGTCAACAATAGCCCACGAGCTTCCCAATGCAGCACGCTGGCGCCGGGGAAATGACCGCCCAGGCGGTGCGCCGTCACTCCGGGCAGTACCTCCAGCGTCTCACCCTGCCACGGGTGCAACGTCTCGTCCGAACACATGATCCATTCGCGATCCGCTGCGTGCACATATACCGGGCAATCGAACGCACGCCCCCAGCCCGCCATAGTGGCGTAATAATGCGGGTGCGAAATGACGATGGCGCGCAAGCCGCCCAGCGCCTCGATCAACGTGACCGTCGCCGCATCCAGCAGGCTAAGGCAATCCCACAGCACATTGCCGTGGGGCGTGCGCAGCAAGAACGCCCGCTGGCCGATGGCGAATTTCGGTACCGTGGCCAATGCCAACAGCCCCGGTGCCATCTCGCGAAAGGTATTGGTATGCCCCGCCGCCAGGGCCGTCGGCGTCGTCCACTGCTGGCCCGACGCCGGCACGTACTGGCGCTCGTCCTCACACACCGGACACCGCGCCGGCGGCGTTTCACTCGCGGGATACTGCACCCCGCATGTCGCGCATAGAAATCCCGATGACATCTCCACGCTCCTCCCTCACGTTAGCGATTGGTCACGTTCTCGCCGCTAGCAGCGCCTCCGCCATCTCCACGAAGCCATCGCCATGGCTGGCATTGCAAAGCCAGCGAGGAGGACGAGGCAATTGATCGAGGCGCGTGACTAAGTTGGCAACGCCCACGCTCAACGGGTGACGCTGGAAAAGAGACGCATCATTGGGCGCATCACCGATGAACAAAACGCGATCTCGGCGCTCTTCGGGGCGAAGACCAAGGTCATGCTCAAGCACCCAGTCCGCCATGGTGGCCTTGTCATGATCGCCGAACCAGGCATTGACGTGAATCGAACTGGCTCGGGCACTAGCGCCGGCGTCCTGAAAAGCCGCGATTAACCGCGCAATCGCGTCATCATCAAGGGGCGCTACATCTTGCCCATGGTCGACAGCAACATCGGCCAGGCGGTAACGCTGATCAGCGGCCAGGCGGGCTCCGGGTACGGCGCGCATCGCTTGCTCGGCAATCGCTAGAAGTTGGTGCTGCTCCTCATTCAGTGCTGCCAGCGATCGCACGCTGTGAATATCCAGTCCCCCCGCCTGCGTGCGCCGGAATCGGAAGGCACCGCTTTCGCCGATTACTGCCGCGACCGGCCAGGCGCGAACGAGATGATCGCACCAGCCAGCGCAACCGCCGGTGACCGGAATCACTGTAATGCCGGCAGCATCGAGTCGCTCCAATGCGGCCAGCGTCGTACTCGGCAAACGACCATGGCGAGTCAAGGTATCATCGACATCGGTCAGCACCACCGACACACCGGCCAATGCCTCACGTGGCGCACATTGCAACGGTTGGGGAGCGGTCATGCAGTATCCTCGCAGGCAGTATCCGGGGCACGCGCCGATAGCGCGTTGTCGATAACCTCGAGAGTGGCGATATGAACGGCCACACCGGCACGTTTCAGACGCTGCGCCATGGCATCGGATGGCGCTCGGTCGGTGACGATGCCATCGAGTACGCTCAGCGGTGCCACCCGCTCGAGTACGGTCTGGGCGAATTTGGTGTGGTCGACGAGTAGGTAGGTCCTTTCGCTGCGCTCAATCAGCGTGCGCTTGACCCAAGCAGCGTCACGGTTAACGTCGAGAATGCCTTCCTGCGTCAAACCGCTGGCGCCGATAAAGGCGATGTTGGCGTGAAAACGGGTCAGATAGTCGGTCGTGTCCTGCCCGAAAATACCGCCTTCACGGGCATTGAAGTCGCCGGGGCACAAGATCAGTCGAGACGCCGAGGACGCCATCGCACGTGCTACCGGGTAGCTGTTGGTGATGACGGTCAGCGTTTGTCCGTTAGCCGCCAGTTGCCAGGCAAGCTGAGTAGTCGTGGAGCCGGCGTCGATCATCACGACCTGACCGGGCTCCACCAGCCGGGCAGCGGCATGGGCAATAGCCCGACGCTCGTCGACAGTCGCCCGCTCGCGTTCATCAATGGGCGGCTGGATTCCCATCGGGCGCGCCACGGCTCCGCCATGGGCACGGTCGAGTAGCTCCTGGTCGCTGAGTGCGTCCAGATCGCGGCGTATCGTCTCGGTGGTCACCCCAAAGCGCGAGGCAAGCGTCGCAATGCGCACATGGGGCGTATAGCGCAGAACCTCGAGAATCTGAGCATGACGTTCGTCCTTGCGCGGCTTGCGGCTCATGACGCTAAGACTCCTTAACACATTTAGCAAGGCTACCTGGGTCGCTGTTTCCCACACTTTAATCTGTGTTTCGCCACATTGTATTGCGACTATAGGCGAACAATGCTGCATTTTTGTTGTAAATACCAATTTAGCTAGTCTAGCCTCCAGATAATCCCAAACGAACAATCACAGTCAGGGATACAAGGAGTCCACGCCATGACCCACGATGCTTTTCACGCGTTTGAACACGCGCCATCCATCACTTTCACCAATGCCCTTTCTGCCTTGTTCCGCGGCGTACTGCGCCCTCGCAATCTCTTGGCAACGGCACTGCTGGCGACCCTGCCACTCACGGCTCAAGCAGCGGAGGATTGCTCGCAGCGAGGTAAACTGGCCTCGATCTACTGCGATACCAACGGCGATCTGGTCGCCGATGCACCCAGCGACCCCAACCAATACATCGATCCCGAGACGCTGGTCTTCGCCTACACTCCGGTCGAGGATCCGGCCATCTATGCCGATATCTGGGACCCGTTCATCGAGCATCTCAGCGAGGTGACCGGCAAGGACGTGCGCTTCTATGCCGTGCAGTCCAATGCCGCCGAGATCGAAGCCATGCGCAGCGATCGCATTCATGTTGCAGGGTTCTCCACCGGCCCGACGCCCTTCGCGGTCAATCTCGCCGGCGCCGTGCCTTTCGCAATCATGGGCTCCGAGGATGGCGAATTCGGCTATACCTTGCAGCTATATACGCGCAAGGACAGCGGCATCGACACCATGGAAGACCTGGAAGGTAAGCGCATAGCCCATACCTCACCCACCTCCAACTCCGGCAACCTTGCCCCGCGCGCGCTATTCCCGAAAGAAGGCATCGTACCGGGCGAGGATTACGAGGTGGTTTACTCGGGCTCGCACGATCAATCAATGCTCGGCGTTGTCGCTGGTGACTACGATGCCGCGCCGGTGGCCTCCGAGGTCGTCGACCGCATGGCGGATCGCGATCTTTACGATCCAGAAAAGGTCAAGATCATCTACGAGTCCAAGCCATTCCCCACTACAGCCTACACATACGCCCACAACTTGAAGCCCGAGCTGATCGACAAGATCAAGGAAGCGTTCTTTACCTTCGACATGCGCGGTACCGAACTCGGCGAGGAATTCGAGGGTGTTACCAAGTTCGTTCCCGTGACTTACAAGAAGGATTGGGAAGTCATCCGTGACATTCAGGAAGCCAACGACGTGGAGTACACCCCCGACAACCTCGATGGTTGATCCGCGCGATACGTTCAGCAGGCTTTCGTGAATACCGTTCGGGTGCCGTCACAGGCATCCGAACGAGGAGGATAAATATGTTGCGAATTCGGCAACTCGTAAAGCGCTACGGCCACGACGAGCCTGTATTGAAGGGGTTGGATCTCGAAGTACCCGAGGAATCGGTAGTTTCGATCATCGGCGCTTCAGGGGCTGGTAAAAGTACTTTACTACGTTGCATCAATCGGTTGGTCGAGCCGACCTCGGGAAGTATCGAGCTCAACGATATAGAGCTGACCCAGCTACATGGCAATGAACTCCGCAAGGCGAGACGGCGCATCGGCATGATTTTTCAGGGCTTCAACCTGGTCGACCGACTGACCGTCATGGAAAACGTGCAGTGCGGGCGCCTGGGTTATATCCCCTACTGGCGCGCCGCGCTACGTAAATACCCAACCGAGGACATAGAGCGGGCCTACACGCTCATGGAACGCGTAGGGATAGCCCAATACGCCAATAAACGCGCCGATGAACTCTCCGGTGGCGAACGCCAACGCGTCGGCGTGGTGCGTGCCCTGATGCAGAACCCGGAAATTCTGCTCGCCGACGAGCCCACCGCCTCGCTCGATCCTGTCAGCTCACGTCAGATCATGGAATTGCTGCAGACGCTCGCACAGGAGCTACAACTGCCAGTACTGATCAACATTCACAATGTCGCCGAGGCTCGCGAATATACGCAGCGCATCGTGGGAATGCGTTTCGGGCGACTGATTTTCGACGGCAAGCCCGAGGATCTCGATCAATCCGCAATGGATACCGTTTACAGCGGCACACCGGCGGACGACCAGCAACAGGCCGAACAGGACACATCCCGGGCGGTGGTCTCATGAACGACGCCACTCCATCCCGCACTTGGCGTAAACCGCCCTTCATAGCCAACCCGTGGCTGCGCTGGGGGCTGATCGTCGTCGCGCTCATCTACCTGAGTTGGGCAGCCTCCACCCTCCCATTCGACTGGGCGCGGGTCAGCCAAGGCATGGAGCGTGCAGCGCGTATATTCTCGGGTGCCTTTCCACCCAACTTTTCGCGTCACGACCTGTTGATCAAAGGCTTCCTGGAGAGTCTCCAGATCGCCATTCTCGCCACCTTGCTGGGGCTCGTGCTGAGCGTTCCGATCGCGTTCATGGCGGCACGCAACATCGCCATCAAACCGATCTACCTGATCGGACGCGCGTTGATCATCATCACCCGCAGCTTCCATCCGGTGATCGTCGCCATTCTGTTCGTCAAGGCGGTGGGCTTCGGCCCGGTGGCAGGTATCCTGACGCTCACCATTTACTCGATCGGCTTCGTCGCCAAGATGCTTGCCGAGCGCATCGAGGAAATCGATTGGGGGCAAGTTGAGGCACTGCGCGCCAGTGGCACACGCTATCTCACGGTGCTGCAATTCGCCGTGCTGCCGCAAATCATGCCACGTCAGATAGGCCTGTCGATCTATCAGCTCGACAGCAATCTGCGTGCTTCAGCCGTCGTGGGTATCGTGGGCGCAGGAGGTATCGGCTCCACGTTGATGAACGCCTTCGGTCGCTACGATTATGACTTCGCACTGGCCATCACGTTGGTGATCATCGCCGTAATTCTAGTCAGCGAGGCCATAAGTGGACGTATCAGGAGGGCGATCTGGTGACACAACCATCCGTGGCCGAGCGCGCCTGGTCGCGCTATAGCCCCCAGCAACGCTGGAAACATTTCGCCGGCCTTATCGTGGTGGCGCTGGCAGTCACTTGGTCGGTGGCGACCCTGGATGTCATCTGGGCTTGGGTCTGGGATGCGCCGCTGCAGATCGGTGACTTGTTTCGGCGCATGGTACCGCCGGAATTCAGCAACTGGCGGGCGATTTCCTGGGCACTGATCGAAACACTCAATATCGCCACCTTGGCGACCTTCGTGGCGGTGTTCGTGTCGCTGCCGATCGCCTACATCTCGGCACAGAACACGACTCCAAACCGGTTCACCTTGTGGCTGGGACGTTTCATCCTGGTCTCCAGCCGCTCAGTGAACACACTCATCTGGGCATTATTGTTCGTTGCGATTTTCGGACCGGGCGTGCTGGCAGGGATCATTGCCATCATGTTCCGTTCGCTGGGCTTTCTCGGCAAGCTGATGGGTGAGGCCATCGAGGAGATCGATCGTCGCCCGGTGGAGGCTCTGGAAGCGACCGGCGCTTCGCGCGCCAAGGTCATCCTCTATGCCATCGTGCCGCAGGTGGTCCCAACCTTCTTCGCAGTCAGCATCCTGCGCTGGGACATCAACCTGCGTGAATCTACCGTGCTCGGTCTGGTAGGCGCCGGCGGCATCGGCGTGATTCTCCAGGGTGCCATCGACACGCTGGACTGGCCCACCGTCGCCACCGTATTGCTGGCCATCATCGTGCTCGTCATCGCCGGTGAGGCCGTCGCCGCCTGGCTACGCAAGAAGGTGATCTGAAGACATGGCGCTACGAGATCAAGTTAGTCGCGATATCCGTCACCCAGCCTGACACACTACGAAAAACCGGGCGTTTGTCAGCGCCCGGTTGAGAGTGAGCATTAACTTTTGACGGCTTAGCGCTCGAAGAAGTTGCTTTTGACGAGGTCGACGACGTCTTCCATGCGGCCGTTGAGGACGGCTTTGGTGGAGTAAAGCGCGGTGGAGGCGACTTCTCCGGCGGCTACCTTGGGTGGCATGACGAGCTCCATACGGTTGACCTTGACGTCGAGTAGCGCGGGGCCGTCATGTTTGAGCCATTCAGTGATGGCAGGCTTGAGCTCGTGGGCTTCCTCGACGCGTTTGCCCCAAATACCCGTGGCCTGGGCAAGTTTATCGAAGTCGGGATTCTCAAGGTCAGTGTAGCTGTCGAGCAGACCATCGACCTTCTGTTCGAGTTCGACGAAGCCCAGCGAGCTGTTGTTGTAGACGACGATGTTGAGCGGCACTTTCTCTTGCTTGAGGGTGAGAAGATCGCCCATCAGCATGGTCAGACCGCCATCGCCACACATGGCGATAACTTGCCGCTCGGGAAACGCCTCCTGAATGCCGATGGCCTGCGGATAGGCGTTGGCCATGGTGCCGTGAACGAGGCTGGAAAGCGTACGGCGTTGGCCGTTGGCGTGAATGTGAAGCAACAAGCAGAGAATTGATATATCATCGCTTGGTCACCCGCCATGAATATCCGGTGGCCATGCGCGCCCATTCATAAACACGACCCACTCATGAACGGAGGTTAGTTCCATGGAGCTGACGACGTGGCTAACCTATGTCGGCGTTATCTCCGCACTGATCGCTTTTCCCGGCCCAGTGGCCTTGTTATGCATGCATCATGGGCTGCGCCATGGCCGACAACGCGCGCTAGCGACGGTAATCGGTGGGGCGACGGCATCGCTGGTTCTCATGGGGCTGTCGTCTTTGGGGCTGGGGGCTATCCTGGCAACTTCTGAGCTTGCCTTCACGTTGCTCAAGGGCGTGGGCGCGGCGTATCTCATCTATCTAGGCGTACAGGCATGGCGCGCACCGATGACGGCGGCGTCAATGACGGGCAATGCCGCACAGAGCTCGCAGCCCATCGAGCGAACCGGTACGCGTGCCCTCTTATGGCGCGGTTTTACTGTGGGTATCAGCAATCCCAAGGACCTACTTTTCTTCGGCGCATTGTTTCCCGGCTTCATTGACCTCGGTGCCTCGCAACTGCCGCAATTTGCGATTCTGTCGCTGACCTGGCTGGCCATCGACCTCACCACCATGTCGAGCTACGCCACGATGGGCTCAGGGATCGGTCGTTGGTTTCGTAGTCCACGCCGCGTGAAACTGTTCAATCGCACCACGGGCAGCTTATTTATTGCCGCCGGAGGGACCTTGGCGGCCTCGCATCGCTGAGGCCCATCATCAGCCGCAAAGCTCCGAGCCGGCCTCGGCCTGCTACGCTTGGCGCGGTCACTTAGCCGTGCCTGAACTTTCCAGGTGTCTGTCCGGTCGAGCGTTTGAAGGCGCGACTGAAAGCGGCTTGGGAACCGTATCCCAGACGCCAGGCAATCTGATCGATCGAAAGCTGCCGCTCGGTGATCCATTGCGTAGCCAGACGCATACGCAATTGGGTGACGTAGCCGAGCGGCGAGACACCCAGCGAGCAGCGGAAGCGTTCGGCGAAAACCGAGCGTGAGCTGCCCATCTCCGCCGCCATGGTAGCCACTGTCCAGTCTCGGCCAGGTTCACGGTGGACAGCGGCGATGACCTTGCCCAGACGCGGATCGCGCAACGCCTCGATCCAGCCACCGATGTCGGCGCAGCCACACTCGACCCAACCCCGTACGATGCTGGCAGCCACGACGTCGGCTAGCCGGGACAGAATACCCGCAGCGCCAGCCCGCTCGAGACTCGCCTCGCGCGCCATCGCTTCCAGCATCGGCAGTATTTCGGGATAGCGCGAGAGTAACGTGTCGACGTGCATCACGGCGGGCATCAGCGTCAACAGCGGCTGCATGCCGCCTAGATCGAACTGCATGCAGCCGCTGAAAAGTCGCACCGGAGGCGTACCGTCGAGCGTATCCGGGCATTCATTGACGCAACTGAAATCGTCACATAAAGGCAGCGCGTCAATCTGCTCGATATCGCGACTCTTCACTTCGGGCGAAGAAAGCAGACAGTGCTGGCCGCCCCGAGGTAAAAGTACGGCATCGCCGGTCTCCAGGCTCTGTTCCTCTACACCGATCCGCAGTATGACGGGGCCTTGGGCGACGAAGTGAAATTGCGCGCAGCTGGAGTGAGTATCGAAACGAATGCCGAAGGGCGGTGCGACCTGGAGACGACGATAGTTCAACCCCGACAGGCGCATACCGAGGAGCAGCTCGTTGATCCATTCGCTGGAGCTCACTCCAGCGCCGTCAGTGGCAAAAATTTCGGACTCTTGATCAATCATGTCGGGGCTTTAGTGATAGGAGATCCTAAGATAATACTTTAGTCTATGCACCATCCCAAGTATTGATCGGAACTATCGAAATGACGACGCAAGAACCTCAACGCTCGACGTACGCGTCGCCCACGCCATCGCGCTGGGTCGCCGTGCTTTCGCTGACGATGGGCGTCTTCAGCCTGGTGATGGCCGAATTCCTGCCGGCCAGTCTGCTGACCCCGATGGCGGATTCGCTCATGATCAGCGAAGGCCAAGCCGGGCAGGCCGTTACCGTCACGGCGGTGGTGGCGCTGCTATCCGGCTTGCTGGTGACGTCCGTGACGCAACGCCTCGACCGGCGCCACGTGCTACTAGGATTCTCCGTGCTGATGATCGCGGCCAACCTGGTGGTAGCCTTCGCCCCGCATCTGATCTGGTTGCTGATCGGCCGGATACTGCTCGGTGTGGCACTGGGCGGCTTCTGGGCACTGTCGACCGCCACGGTGATGCGGCTAGTGGCGGAACATGACGTTCCGCGCGCATTGTCGCTGCTGTTTACCGGCGTCCCCATCGCCACCATTAGCGCCGCTGCGCTGGGCAGCTATCTCGGCGACATGATTGGCTGGCGCAACGTTTTCCTTCTCGCGACCGCGCTCTCAGTACTCACGCTGATACTGCAGTACGCCACCCTGCCACGGATGACACCTGAGCGTCCGACACCCCTTGGTACGTTGGTGAGCGTAATAAAACGGCCGGGCATGGCAGTCGGCATCGTCGCCATTCTGCTGGTGTTCTGCGGCCATTTCGCCTTTTTCACCTATGTTCGTCCGTTTCTTGAAGCCGTGTCCGGGATGGGCATCAACGAGCTTTCTTCGACCCTACTGGCGTTCGGTGTGGCGAACTTCGTCGGCACGTTGGTCGCGGGTTATCTACTTGAGCGCAGCCTGCGACTGACACTGCTGCTGATGCCGCTGATCATGGGCATGCTGGGCTGGCTGTTGGCCACGCTGGGCGGCATTTCAATGGGCACCGATGTCCTCATGGTGGCCCTATGGGGCTTCGCCTTCGGTGCCGTGCCAGTCGCCTGGTCGACCTGGATCACCCGCGTCGTACCGGATGAGGCAGAAAGCGGCGGCGGTTTGATTGTCGCTTCGATCCAGCTGGCGATCGCGCTGGGCGCCGCCGTCGGTGGGGTGATGTTCGATATCAGCGGCGTGCTGGGAGTGTGCGCGACGGCCGGCACGCTATTGCTGGCTGCCGCCGCTCTGGTGCTTGTCGGCGTGAGAACGCAGCCGACTGTCTCCACCGATGATGATGCCGTCGCGGTAGCCTGCCAATAAAGCAGACAAGCATCCGTCAATCGAGAAACAGCACGGTTGACGGCCCTCCCCGACCGCCCACAAAAAAGCCACGCCCGAAGGCGTGGCATTCCCTTGAAGCCCCTTTGAGCAGGGGGTTTGACGACGCGTTATCGTGGTTGTGGTGACGAGGGCCGGATAGCGGGATCAGGCGTCTTCCTCGTCGGCGCCGTCTTTATTACCAAGATAATCGGTCTTGCTAGAACGTTCGAGCCACAGCGGGTTCGTCCAGGCAGTATCGCCATCGGCATCGTCGACTTCGAGAGCGACCCAGCCGTTGGCGTCGCCGGGGATATCGAAGGTCAACGTCGCGTCAGTGCCGTCGATGGATTGCGTGGCAAGCACTTCGCCTCCCTGGCCGATCAAGCGCGCTTCCTTGAGGCCGTTGACGGCGGTGGCGTTCAGGGTCCATTCGCCCTTGGCGTCTTCCATCAGACGTAGGCTGTCGCCGAACATGTGGTTCTCGGGAAACAGCAGCGGCCCCTGGGTCGCGTAGCCGTGGCCATCCTTGAGGGCACGAGCGAAGGTGCTCGGGCTCAACTCACCGGGCACGTGGCCCATCATGCGGATGCGACCGGTGAGGTCGTTCCAGGCATCGTGGGTATCCGTGCCCGCCGTGAAGTACATGCGCGTGCCTTGATCCCACAAGCGATGCGCGGCCTTCAAGGTCGGCGCGTTATCCACCTCGGCGTTGAGCTCGAGCAGGTCGAAGCCGGTGGTAAAGCCGCCGGGTACCTTGCCAGCGCCTAAGTTCTGCAGATAACCATAGGCGTTGTACGGATGATTCATGGGAATCACCTCGGCACCCAGGCGGCGCGCGTCTTTGAGGATGTCTTGCACGTCATCGGTACCGGGGTCGACCTTGAGCTCACCGTTCATTTCGATGGGGAACGGGTTCATGTGGCCCCACGAGGGCGAAATCTCGATGGAGGGTATGAACGGCACGCCGCGCTCGGCGGAGAGCTTGCGGAAGGTAGCGTGATTGGCAGTGGAATCGTGATCGCTGATGAAGGTCAGATCGAGATCCGTGGCCAACTGTGCACGCACCACCATGTCCGGCGGTGTGGTGCCTTCCAGCACATTGGCGTGATGGTGCAGATCGGCGCCATACCAGTGTTCGTCGTTGGGTTCGACGAGACGCTCGATCTCAATGGTCCTGTCGATTTCTTCGCCGGTCTCAAGACTGACATCCAGCGTTTTCTCGCGGGCCGTAAAACCGGCGCCGGCGTTGACGCCCAAGCGGTAATCGCCGGGCGCCAGCTTGAGCTCGGCATGCCCGGCCGGGTCCAGTTCGGTGAAGAAGGTCTGCTTACCGAGGAATTCCACCGGCGGCTGCTGGCCTTCGAGAATCGTCAGGCGTGCGTCGCGCGGGGTGTCATTGTCAGCGCCGCGAATATCCAGCGACAAGGTGCCGGGACCGCGCATGTCGTCGAAGATCAGCTCGCGCTCGCTGCCGTCGGTGACATTCAGTTCGACCGGCTCGGAGTTGGCAAAGCCTTCCGCAGTAGCGTAAGCCTGGTACTTGCCCGCCGGCAGCGGCATCGAGAACTTGCCATCGTCGGCCAACGTCCAAGCGTAAGGCGCGCCTTCTTTCTCGACCATCACCAGACCATTGGCGGGCGCCTCGCCGTCGCCATCACTTAGCCGACCATGAATCTCGCCGCTATCGAGATTCTTGCGTTCGATTTCGTTGGCAACCACCGGCACCAGATCGCCTTCCGGCACCACCTGCAACCAGCCTTCGAAACGGCGCGACTCGCCGGCTTTCAGGCTGTGTTCCAAGTACATGTCCTGGCCTTCGTAGTTGATGCGATCAAAATATGGCGCATGCAGGGCGAAGGCCCAATCCTGGTCGTAAGCGACCATGCGGTCGGTGAGTGCGTCGCTGGCTTCGGTCTCCTTGGCGTCGCCTAGCCCGGGTACGCCGAACAGATAGCCAGTATCCGGCCACAGCGTGAAGCCGGAGCGAATGGCGTCCAACGGCTCGTCGCCCTGGTTGTCGAGCACCGTTTCCAGATGCACTCGGTCGCTGTCGGCATCCAGCGTGTAGGTGGTGGTGACCATCGCCTCGCCGAAGTTGCGGCTAACGCGGACCACCGCGCGCTCGGGCGACTTATCGACGACTTCGACGTTCTTGCCGTCGTTGGGCCAGGCAGACCAGTTGTTGGGAATGAAATCGGCGAAGGCAACGCGGTCGAGGTCGATCTCGCCGCCTTTTACCGCCGCCAAGTCGACCAATGTGCCACGCGGCACGCCCCAGGGCGGCCGTGACTCGACGGCCAGCGCGAAGGCCAGCTTGTCGTTGGCGACGGTAATGTCCTCGACGTGAGAGGCCTCGCCATCGGGAATGTCGGTTGCGCCGCGCGTCACGCTGACATCGGCCTGCGTCAGTGAGGCAGCGCCCAAGGTCAGTGCCGCCAGCGGCAAGAGGTTCCATCTTGAACGTGTCATGAGCCCCTCTAATATTGAATTATTATCCAAGATTGTCTTTTCCATTATTCATAATTTTGATTTCTCGTTCAAATTACGCTCATCTGTGAAAGAGCGCTTGCCCTGGAGCCCACTTTAGGGTTGTAAAATCAGGGCATATTGATCGACAAACGATACGAGGTCTCTAATGGCATGCTGCTGCGGTCCTTCTTCCCCTCCACCACAATCAACATCGCGTTACCGGCGCGTACTGTGGATAGCACTGTTGGTCAACGCGGTGATGTTCGGCTTCGAGATGCTGGCGGGGATGAAGGCGGATTCGACTTCGCTGATGGCCGATTCGCTCGACTTTCTCGGCGACGCGGCGAATTACGCCATCAGCCTCGGCGTACTGGGCATGGGCCTGATCTGGCGTGCTCGCGCGTCACTCATCAAGGCCGCGACGCTGGCAGGCTTCGGCGTCGTTGTACTGGGAGTGACGCTGCATAATCTAATAGCGGGCAGTTATCCGGACGCGCCGACCATGGGCGCAGTGGGGCTTTTGGCACTGATCGCCAATCTCGCGGTGCTTTTGCTGTTGATGCGCTATCGCGAGGGCGACAGCAACATGCGCAGCGTGTGGATCTGCACGCGCAACGATGTCATCGGCAACGGTGCCGTGCTGCTCGCCGCGCTGGGTGTATTCGGCAGCGGCACCGCCCTGCCCGACTTGATCGTCGGTGGGGTATTCGCGTTTCTCTCGCTGTCCGGCGGCTGGAAGATCGCCCGCCAGGCGCGTGGCGAGCTGCGTCAAGCGCACGCGAAAGAAAGACCCGGCATGCCGTCCACCGAACCTCGTTGAACGGTGCCTCGCCGGGTCATTACTCCCTCTTCTTCAGAACTCGATAGCGACGTTGCTCCTGGGCGTGCTGCAGCAGCTCAGGATGTAACCGTCCGCTTCGTCGTCCTCGGTAATGCCGCCGTTGTGCTCCATATTGACGTCGCCCGAGAGCTTCTTGACCTTGCAAGTTCCGCAGATGCCCATCCCGCAGGCCTTGGGGATGTGTAGACCGAGCTTGGCGGCGGCGGAATGTACGGTCTCCTCAGGCAGAATGCGAATACTCTTGCCACTGGAGCTGAATTCGACCTGCAGCATGTCGGCGGTATCGACGGCTTCCAACTCCGCTTCGGCCTGCTCGGCCAGTTCCTGTACGTCGGCGCGCACCTCGGCGGGCGTGGCCCCGAACGACTCCTCGTGATAGTGGCTCATGTCGAAGCCGTTGCTCTGCAACACCTGCCTGACGGCCTTCATGTACGGTGTGGGGCCGCAGCAGAAGATTTCGCGCTCCAGGTAATCCGGCACCATCAACTCGAGCATCGACTGCGCCAGATAGCCACGGAATCCCGCCCAGGCCACACCGTTTTCATCGCCGCGCTCACAGACGATATGCAGCCGGAAATCGGGGATCCGAGAGAAGATATGTTCCAGCTCGCGGTGAAAGATGATGTCGCGTGGCTCGCGTGCGCTGTGCACGAACTGTAGGTCGACATTGGCGTTGGTATCGAAAAACCAGCGCGTCATCGACATCAAGGGGGTGACACCGACCCCGCCGGAAAGCATGAGCACCTTGTCGGCGGGGTAGTCGATGACGTTGAAATCCCCCACCGGCCCGTGAACGACCAGCTCGCTGCCGACCTGCAGGTTATCATGTAGCCAGTTGGAAACGCGTCCATCGGGAAGACGCTTGACCGTGATCGAGAAGCTATAGGGCACCGAGGGGGAGCTGGAAATCGTGTAGGAGCGCATGATCGGCTCGCCATCGATCTCCAGTTCCAGTGTCACGAATTGCCCGGGCTTGAAGAAGAACAGCACTGGCTGATCGGCCATGAAGCAGAAGGTGCGCACATCCCAGGTTTCCTGGATGACCTTTACGCAACGCACATTATGGCGCCCATTAGTCCAGGTCTGGGTATTGACGGGATTGAAATAGTTCAAGGTCATAAGATGGCTACCCGGTCGCACGGCGGTATCTGACTGTCAGGCGCATTGTGGGCGCCCCCCGCACCGACCACTTGCCTGCCAACGACACGTGCATGCCTGCTCCAGCCGCCATCACGAGAGCAACCGCCAACTGACGTCGTCACGGCATCGGCCAATGTCGCGGGCAGACAATCCCCACTGGTGGCAATACGCCACACTCCGTGTCACTCACGCCTCTCAAGCACACTCACTCAATGTCATGGCGCCTCCGTTATCCGACACGGCGCACGAAGAGGATGCCTTCATGGATCTGCTCGCTACATCCGCACTCGACGATCCCTTGGCCGCCGCGCGTGACGCGACCGCCGACATGCTTCGCCAGCGTCGGCGCACGTATTCGCTGCCGCAACCCTTCTATAATGATCCGCGCGTGTTCGCGCTGGATATGCAGGAAATCTTCACCCATGAGTGGCTGTTCGTCGGCATGACCTGCGAGCTACCCACCAAGGGTAATTACCTGACCGTACAGATCGGCGACAACCCCATCATCGTCGTACGTGGCGATCAAGGCACGCTGCATGCCTTCCACAACGTCTGCCGCCACCGTGGATCAAGGCTGTGCACACAGGAGAAAGGCAAGGTCGCCAAGCTGGTCTGCCCCTATCATCAATGGACTTATGAACTCGACGGCCGCCTGCTGTTCGCCGGGCAGGACATGGGCGAAAATTTCGATCTTTCAGCTCATGGCCTCAAGCCGGTGGCAGTGAAGAGCGCCGGCGGTTTCATCTTCATCAGCCTCGCCGACCAGCCACCGGCCATCGACGACTTTCTAGCGACACTGGATGAGTACCTAGCGCCTTACGAGATGGACAACGTCAAGGTCGCGGCGGAATCCAGCATCGTCGAGCAGGCCAACTGGAAGCTGGTGATCGAGAACAACCGCGAATGCTATCACTGCAACGGTGCCCACCCGGAGCTGCTCAACTCGCTGATCGAGTACGACGACACCGACGACCCACGTGCCACGCCTGCCTATCGCGAACTGGTCGCCCGCCAGCAAGCGCATTGGGAAAGCCTGCAGGTGCCCTGGGAGCTCAAGTACTTCGGCAAGCGCCAACGCCTGACTCGCACGCCGATGATCGACGGCGTCATGTCGATGACCATGGACGGCAAGCCTGGCTGCGGAAAACTGATGGGACGCTTGACGAGTCCCGATCTGGGCTCGCTGCGCATTTTGCACCTGCCTAATTCCTGGAACCATTTCATGGGCGATCATGCCGTGGTCTTCCGGGTGCTACCACTGGGCCCGCAACAGACCCTGGTGACCACCAAGTGGCTAGTCCGCAAAGATGCCCAGGAAGGCGTCGACTACGACCCGCAATGGCTACGCAAGGTGTGGGACGCCACCAACGATCAGGACCGGCAACTGGCGGAGGAAAACCAGCGCGGCATCAACTCCATCGCCTACCAGCCCGGCCCCTACTCCGAGACTTACGAGTTCGGCGTGATCGACTTCGTCGACTGGTATAGCGAAACCCTGCTCTCCTACCTGGAAGCAGAGACGCCCTCGTTGCAGGTCGTACAGGGCTGACCCCTGACATCATGCGCTAGCAATGTACACCACCGCCGCGCCGATACCGGCGCGGCGGTGGACGTTGGTTGCTTTATTTATTCGTTCGCTCGCAGGCGAGGCAGTAGGTGGGTGTCGATTGCCTGGCGTACCGACGGCAGCATTTCATCGCTGTGCTGCAGCATGTCGTGAATGGCTTCGGGCAAGCCTTCTACGCCGACTTCGTTGTGCTTGCATGCCGCCATGCGGGCACAGGTTTCGGGGCAAGCACCGTCGGGGATGCGCACGCCCAGCGCTTGCAGGCGTTGACGAAAGTCGTCGCCGTCGATCAGTTCCGCGAGCATCATGTCTTACCCTCCTCGAGTGACGGCACGCCGGTATGTGTCACCGGCCGCGACCGCGATGGTGGTGTTGTGGGCAATCACTGTCGTGAACGCCTATCGCCACCGGCGTTATCAAAGTTTAGGAGAGCGGTGGCAAAATGCCCGCCCCCGCATCGTCAGCGCTTGAACACCACGGTGCGCTTGGCATGCAAAAACACCCTGCGCTCCAGATGAAGCGATACCGCCCGCGCCAGGGTCAAGCATTCGATGTCTTTCCCCTTGGCCACCAGGTCCTCGGGATAATCGGCATGACTGACCGGCTCCACGCCTTGGGTGATGATCGGGCCTTCGTCGAGATCGTCGTTGATGTAGTGCGCGGTGGCACCGACCAGTTTGACGCCTTTTTCATAGGCCTGATGATACGGTTTGGCGCCCTTGAATCCCGGCAATAGCGAGTGATGGATATTGATCGCGCGCCCGCTTAGACGCGCGCACATCTCACTGGAAAGTACCTGCATGTAGCGCGCCAGGATCACAAGCTCGGCGCCGGTGGTTTCGATCACCTCGAGGACGCGAGCTTCCTGCGCCGCCTTGGTTTCGGGCGTGACCGGAAAATGGTGGTATGGCAGTCCATGTCCGGCTACCAAGGATTCGAGATCGGGGTGATTGGAGATCACCGCGCGAATATCCAACGGCAACTGCCCGGTACGATAGCGATACAGCAGGTCGTGCAGGCAATGATCCGCCTTGGAGACCATGATCACCACCGGCGTGCGACGCTCGGGCGGGGTCAGTTCGAAATCCATCTCGAACTCGAAGGCCCGGGTCGCGAAGTCGGCCTGGAAGGCCTCGGCATCGAAATCGGAGGCCAGAGGCCGAAATTCGGTACGGATGAAGAATCGCTCGCCCAGGCGGTCATCGAATGACTGCTGTTCGGTGATGTAGCACTCGCGCTCCTTGAGGAAGCGGGTCACGACATCCACGGTGCCCAGGCGGCTGGGGCACTGCGCAGCGATGATCCAGGTATCGTCACTGCGGCTCATGGCGGCTTTCTCGAGCGACACCAATGCCATATTCCTCGCCGGCATCCAGCAGCCAGCGATACACGTAGTCGGCGAAGCTGCGCCGTACGATGAGCTCCCAGCGCGACGCGTCCGGGCGACGTAGAATGACGCTGGTCTTGGCGAAGAGCGTGGTCACGCCCTTGCCCACCGTGAACGTATGCGGGTCGACATCATAGACCGTCGACTTCATCAGGACTTCGTGCGCCGCCTCCCCGGAGAGCTCGATCAGCGTCTGCCCCGCGCTGACGTCGACGATGGCGACATGCGCCCCGCCAAGATGTGCACGCAGCCGCGTCTCGAGACCGAAGGTCTCGTCGCCGGGGACGATCAGCAACCATTCATCGGGCGATAACCATTGCACGGAGCGCTGACCATCGGCGTCCACGGTGAGCGAATTGGGACGCCCGGGCAGGCCGATACCGAGCACCTCGCGCAATGCCTCGTCGAGCACGATGGCTCCGCCGCGCAGGATGAGATGCCCCAGGAATGCTCGTTCGCCAATCACCGCACGGCTTTCCTCTCCAGACGCGTCTCCGGGCGCGGGCATACCGCTGCGCTGGAAGGAATACGCCAGCGGCGACTCGGCGGTAACGGTAGCGTGATCGGCGCGGGCGTCGTAGACATGGACCGAGTTAGACATGCTGGCGCTCTCCCTTGGGATCGACGAATTGGGTGCTGACGATTTCGGCTTCATGCACACGGCCATCGACCATGGGCAAGTAAACGCTCTCGCCCATGCGTTGATGCCCGCCCTTGACCACCGCCAGCGCGAAGCCGCTTTCCAGCGTGGGGCTGTAATAGCTGGAGGTGACATGGCCCACCATGGGCATGGGAATGGCGTGATTTGGCTCGAAGACGAGCTGGGCGCCTTCTTCCAGCACCACGCTCGCATCCTTGGGTTTGAGGCCGACGAGCTGCTTGCGCCCTTCGCGGCGCGTATCGGCACGCGTCAGCGCCCGCTTGCCAACCCACGGGAACGACTTGTCGTAGCCGATAGCCCAGTGCATGCCGAGATCCTCGGGCGTCACTGAACCATCGGTGTCCTGGCCGACGATGATGAAGCCCTTTTCGGCGCGCAGGACGTGCATGGTTTCCGTGCCATAGGGGGTCAGATCGAAGGCCTCGCCGCGTGCGAACAACGCCTCCCAGACGTGCATGGCGTAATGCGCCTGGACGTTGATCTCGAAGGCCAGTTCCCCGGTGAAGGAGATACGGAACACCCGCGCAGGTACGCCAGCTACGTGCCCCTCGCGCCAGTCCATGAACTTGAACGCCTCACGATCGAGGTCGATATCGGTCAAGTCGGTGAGCAGCTTGCGCGCCTCGGGGCCGGTCACGGTCATCGTCGCCCAGTGATCGGTAACCGAGTTGAAATACACATCGAGTTCTGGCCATTCGGTCTGGTGCCAGAGTTCGAGCCATTCCAGCACCGGCGCGGCATTGCCAGTGGTGGTGGTCATCAGGAAGTGATTGTCGGCCAGGCAGCTGGTGGTGCCGTCATCCATCACCATGCCGTCGTCGCCGCACATCAGTCCGTAGCGCACGCGACCAGGCGCCAGCTTCTGCCACTTGTTGGTATAGATGCGGCCCAGGAACTCGCGGGCATCCGGCCCCTGAATATCGATCTTGCCCAGCGTCGAGGCGTCGAGAATGCCCACGCCCTCGCGGACCGCGCGGCATTCGCGGGCAACCGCTTCCCCGATGCTTTCGAGCCCGCCATCGGCGCGCTTGCGTGGATAGTACCAAGGGCGCTTCCACTGGCCGACGTCCTCAAACTCGGCGCCTCGGGCGACATGCCAGGCCTGCATCGGCGTGTAGCGCTCGGGGTCGAAGAGCTCGCGGCAGTGACGACCGACCACGGCACCGAAGGTCACCGGCGTGTAGTTGGGCCTGAATACCGTGGTACCGGTTTCGGGAATGCTCTGCCCCAGGCAGCGCGCGGTGACCGCCATGCCATTGATATTACCCAGTTTGCCCTGGTCGGTACCGAAGCCCATGGCGGTGTAGCGCTTGACGTGCTCGATGGATTCGAACCCTTCGAGCGTCGCCACTTCGATGGCGGAAGCAGTAACGTCATTCTGCAGATCGACGAACTGCTTGGGTGCACGCAGCGTCGCTTTCTCATGTGGCACTTGGAACAGCGCGCAGACCGGGCCCTCATGGCGCGACGCGACCTGCGGCAGGTCCGCATCGTCAACGGTGACATCGAATCCCAGTGCCGTGGCCGCGTTAACGCCGGCCTCGACGCCGTCCGCCAGCACCTCATCCAGTGGATAAACGCCACGCGCGCCACCACTCGCGGCGACACCCGCCACGGTCGAAGGCACGAAACCGATGATGGCATCGCTCCAGACCGGACGCGCGCCGGTATGCGAGGCCAGGTGAATCACCGGACTGTAGCCGCCGGAGCTGGCGATGGTGTCGCATTCAAGCGTCTCGACTTTTCCGGTGACCCTGAAGGCGTCCACGTCGATGGCCGCCACACGTGCCGCCGAGACGCGCTGCGCCCCCTTGGCTTCGAGCACGGCGCTGCCGGTAATGACACGGATGCCTGCCGCTTTGGCTTGCGCAACGAGATCGCCCTGCGGGGCTGTGCGGGCATCGACGATGGCGACCACTTCGCGTCCAGCTTCCTGCCAATCCAATGCGGCGCGATAAGCGTGGTCGTTGCTGGTGGAAAGCACCATCTTCTCGCCGGGCACCACGCCGTAGCGGCGAATGTAGGTCGACACCGCCCCTGCCAGCAGATTGCCGGGGACATCGTTGTTGGCATACACCAACGGACGCTCATGAGTGCCGGTCGCCAGGATCACCTGCCCGGCGCGTACCCGGTGTAGCCGTGAGCGCGGCTGGCGGTAACCGGCCTTGGACGGGGCACTATCGCCCAGGTGTTCGGTGCGGCGTTCGTGGAGGGTCACGAAATGATGATCATGATAACCATGCGCAGTGGTACGCGGCAGCAAGGTAACGTTGTCGTGTTCCGCCAGCACCGCCAGTGTCGTCTTCAGCCATTGCGCGGCGGGTTGATCGTCCAGTGTCTCGCGCGTATCGAGCAGCGAGCCGCCCATCGCCTCCTGTTCGTCGGCGAGGATCACCCGTGCCCCGGCACGCGCCGCCGTTAACGCCGCGCTCAAGCCTGCGGGGCCAGCGCCGACGATGAGCATGTCGCAATGCCGATGCATGTGATCGTAGATATCTGGATCGGACTGTGTCGGGCTGCGCCCCAGACCGGCCGTCTTGCGGATGAATTTTTCATAGGTCATCCACATCGACGCCGGTGCCATGAAGGTCTTGTAATAGAACCCCGGCGGCATGAACGGGCTGCCCAGTTTGCCGATCCAGCGCATGATGTCGCGCTGCGCGTCAGGCCAACCGTTGGTGCTACGCGCAACCAGGCCGTCGTACAGCGCCTGCTGGGTCGCCCGTACGTTGGGCACCTGAGTCGCCTCCGTCGCGCCCAACTGGACCACCGCGTTAGGCTCTTCCGCGCCGGACGCGACGATGCCGCGCGGGCGCGAGTACTTGAAGCTGCGATTGACCAGATCCACACCATTGGCCAGCAAGGCCGAGGCCAGGGTATCGCCGGGATGGCCGGTGTATGTATGACCGTTGAAAGTGAAAGTCAACGCCTGCGTGCGATCGACCTGGCCGCCTTGCGCCAGGCGGTTGGGCTGTGATGCTGTCTGGCTCATGCCTGCGCTCCCTTGACCGACGCCACGGCGGCGTCGCTGGCACCTACGGTCTGCTGGCCGCCTTCGGCAACCTGCGCATTATTGGTTTTTTCCTCACGCGCGTTTTTTTCCTCACGCGCCAGATGCTCGGCGGTGATCGTCGGCTGTTCGCCCATCTTGTAGGTTTCGAGGATCTCGTAACTCACGGTATTGCGCGTGATGTTGAAGAACTTGCGGCAGCCCACTGCGTGCAGCCACATCTCGTGATGGATGCCGCGCGGATTGTCGCGGAAGAACAGATAATCGCCCCATTCCTCGTCGCTGCAGGTGTCCGGCTCCTCGGGGCGTGCGATGTGCGCCTGGCCCTTGGGATGGAATTCCTCTTCCTCGCGCAATTCTTCGCAGTAGGGGCAATAGATATGGAACATGATGGCTCTCCCTTAGTGCGCGACGCCAGCGGCGCCATGCTCATCGATCAACGCCCCGCTGTGGAAACGATCGATGGAAAACGGCGCGGCGATGGGGTGCATCTCGCCCTTGGCCAAACTCGCGGCGAACACATGCCCCGATCCTGGCGTCGCCTTGAAACCGCCCGTCCCCCAACCACAGTTGAAGTAGAGCCCCTTGATCTTCGTCTTGGAAAGGATCGGACAGGCATCCGGGCAGGTATCGACGATGCCGCCCCACTGGCGGTTCATGCGTACCCGGGAGAAGATCGGGAACATCTCGACGATGGCCTGTAAGGTATGTTCGACGGTGGGATAGCTGCCCCGCTGACCGTAGCCGTTGTAGCCATCGATGCCCGCACCGATGACCAGATCGCCCTTATCCGACTGGTTGATATAGCCGTGCACGTGATTGGACATCACCACGGTATCCAGCACCGGCTTGAGCGGCTCGGAAACCAATGCCTGCAATGGATGCGATTCCAGCGGTAGATTGAGACCGGCCATACCCGCCAGCACGCTGGAATTGCCCGCTGTCACGCAGCCAACGGTCTTGGCCTCGATGTCGCCGCGATTGGTGTGCACGCCCTGGATCTGCCCGTCGCGAATCTTGAAGCCGGTGACTTCGGTGTTCTGCAACAGATCGACACCCAGCGCGTCGGCGGCGCGGGCGTAGCCCCAGGCCACGGCATCGTGGCGAGCCACGCCGGCACGTGGTTGCCAGGAAGCGCCCATGACCGGATACCGAGCACGCTTCGAGCAGTCCATGATCGGCACCAACGACTGAACGCCCTCGGCGTCGAGCACTTCACCATCGATGCCATTGAGGCGGTTGGCATTGACCCGGCGCTGAATATCACGCATGTCCTGCAGCGTATGGCCCAGATTCAACACGCCACGCTGGGAGAACATGACGTTGTAATTGAGTTCCTGCGAGAGCCCCTCCCAATGCTTCATGGCATGCTCGTAGAGTGCCGCCGATTCATCCCATAGATAGTTGGAGCGCACGATGGTCGTGTTGCGCGCGGTATTGCCGCCACCCAACCAGCCCTTTTCCACCACCGCGACATTGGTGATGCCGTGCTCCTTGGCCAGGTAGTAAGCGGTCGCCAAGCCATGCCCCCCGCCGCCGACGATGATCACGGCGTAGCGCGGCTTGGGCGTAGGATTGCGCCATTGGCGTTGCCAACCCTCGTGGTGACGCAGCGCGTGCTTGACGAGCCCGAAGCCTGAATAACGTTGCATACCCTCTCCCCTCCGCGGCCCCCGTGCTCTGGACTGGCACGACGACGTGTCTTTACATGCCGCGATGGTAGCCCTGTCGCCCCTTGGATGGAGTGCTTGCAAACGTCACGGCCGGATGCGTTTGCGACACACCGACTCGGATCAGCCATCAAGCTCCGTCGACACCTCGCCGCGATGCAAACGGCTGGCGGCACACTTGAACTCGGGAATCTTGCCGAAAGGGTCGATCGCCGAGTTGGTCAGGATATTGGCCGCCGCTTCCAGATAGCAGAAAGGCACGAACACCATGCCTTGCTGCATCAATGGGATTCGAATGCGCTTTCCGGCGGGACGGGGCGCCATCAAGAGCAGCCCCGGGGTTTGGCCAGCCTGTCTTGCGACAGGCGCCTCGTTGCATGTTAGCCCCGGTCTCGTGCCGGGGCCATTCAATGCCGCTCAAGCGGCTACGCTGCCGTGCGGGTCGATGACGAATTTCTTGGCCACGCCACCGTCGAAGTCCGCATATCCGCGCGGCGCGTCGTCCAGGGAGATGACCTCGACATTGACCGCATCGGCGATGTTCACCTTGTCGAACAGGATCGCCTGCATCAGCTGCCGGTGGTACTTCATTACCGGGCACTGGCCGGTATGAAAGGAGTGGGACTTGGCCCAGCCCTGGCCAAGACGCATCGAGAGGTTGCCATGTTGGGCTTCCTGACTCTCGGCGCCGGGGTCTTCGGTGACGTACAGTCCCGGGATGCCGATCTGGCCACCAGCTCGGGTGACGTCCATGCAGGCATTGAGCACCGTGGCGGGCTGCTCATGCGCGTGGTTATGGCCATGACAGCGCGCCTCGAAGCCTACTGCATCCACCGCACTGTCCACTTCGCGCGCGCCAAGGATAGGTTCCAGCATATCGGCCATCGGCGTGTCCTGGCGCAGGTCCAGGGTCTCGCAGCCGAAGCTTTCGGCCTGACCGAGACGCTGCGGGTTCATATCGCCGACGATGACGCAGGCGGCACCCAGTAGTTGGGCGGAAACCGCTGCGGCCAGGCCGACCGGGCCGGCCCCGGCGATGTAGACGGTGCTGCCAGGGCCGACGCCGGCGGTGGCGCAGCCGTGAAAGCCGGTGGGGAAGATATCGGATAGCAACGTCAGATCGCGGATCTTATCCATGGCGATATCGCGGTCGGGGAACTTCAACAGATTGAAGTCCGCATAGGGCACCATGACGTATTCGGTCTGGCCACCGACCCAGCCGCCCATGTCGACATAACCATAGGCGGCACCCGGACGCGCGGGATTGACGTTGAGGCAGATACTTGTCTGGCCTTCCTTGCAGTTGCGGCAACGCCCGCAGGCGATGTTGAAAGGCACCGAAACGACATCGCCGACGCCGATGAACTCGACGTC
Organism: Chromohalobacter sp. 48-RD10; assembly: GCF_029889785.1. Lineage (NCBI taxonomy): Bacteria > Pseudomonadati > Pseudomonadota > Gammaproteobacteria > Oceanospirillales > Halomonadaceae > Chromohalobacter > Chromohalobacter sp. 48-RD10. The sequence continues at coordinate 594,971 of NZ_JARANX010000001.1, forward strand.
ACGCCCGCACTCGACGACTTCGCCGGTGATTTCGTGCCCGAGTACCATGCCGCTCGGTGCGGTGGTACGTCCGCGTACCATGTGCTGGTCGCTGCCACAGATATTAGTGGTGATGACCTTGAGAATCACGCCGTGCTCGCATTTGCGATTGCCCAGCGCCAGTTCGGGAAAAGGGATCGGTTGGACCTCTACATGGCCGGCGCCCATGTAGATCACGCCGCGGTTGGCTGCACTCATGGCTATTATCCTTTGGTTTCGTAGTGAGAGGCGTCGTGGCGTCAACGCCACTCTTCGACCATAGCCCTCTTGCTGGCGCGTACTGTTCCCAGCGAGTCATCGCCATGCTCAAAAGAGACATTGCCATGCCAACCGCAGCCTCGCTTATCGTTCGCGCCCTTACCATAAGCGCGACTTGTTCCGGCTCCAGGGGCGTGCTATTCAAGCAATGATCGAAATACGCCCTACCCCGGAGCGTATCTGCCACCCATTCGCCACCGGAGTTCGCCATGGAGGCCTCGACCGCCGCCACCTCGTCTCGTTCCCAGCCTGCTCGCCTGACCGGCATGAGCTGGGCGCATTTTCTCAACGACGGCGCCGCCAATTATCTACCGGGCGTACTACCAGCGATTTTGATCTCGCTCAATCTATCCGTGGCACTAGCGGGTACGATCATGGCGGCCTTGTTGATGGGCCAGGCGCTGCAACCACTAGTGGGAATTTTCGCCGACCGTGTCGGTGGTCGTGTCATGGTCGCCCTGGGGCTCGCCGGTTCGTCGCTGGGCGGCGCCCTGGTAGGCTTCGCCTCGGGTTTCTGGCCTCTGCTCGGCACCCTGCTGTTGATTGGAATCTCCAACGCCTTCTTCCATCCCCAGGCACTGGCCGGCATTCGTCGTCTGGGTGGCGAGCGCCCGGGGACCGCGATGTCGATCTTCATGGTCGGCGGCGAGGTGGGACGCGGCGTATGGCCGGCCCTGGCGAGCTGGGTGGTAGTGCAGTGGGGCCTAGGGTATCTGTGGCTGCTCGCCCTGCCCGCGCTCGTCACGCTGCCGTTCATGCTGCACTGGGCGCCACGTCTGCCGCCACGCGCCACGGATGCCACCCCCATCGCCTGGCGTCTGCATGCCGGCCCGTTATCGCGGCTGGTGGCATTTTCCACGCTACGCTCGCTAATGATTCTCTCGGTCGTGACCTATGTGCCACTGATGTGGGCCCAGGGCGGCGGCGACCTGACCACCGGCGCCAGTTTCATCACCGTCCTGATGGTCGTTGGTGTGATCGGCAATCTCGGCGGCGGGCGGCTCTCGGATCGCTTCGGTCGCCGCCCGGTATTGATCGTCGCCATGAGCGTCTCGGTCATCATGCTGACGGCTTTCCTGTTGGCCGAAGGCATCTGGCTGTGGATCGTGCTCGGCGTGCTAGGCATCAGCCTGTTCGCGACCTTGCCGCTGGGTATCCTCATTGCCCAGGACATCCTGCCCGAGAACCGCTCGCTGGGGTCGGGCATGGCGCTGGGCCTGGCCAACGCACTGGCGGCTCTCGGCGTGATGCTTCTGGGGCCGATCGCCGCGCTTTGGGCGCCCGCCGCGCCACTGTGGATCGCCCTGGGCGGCGGTGTAATCAGCATCTTCCTGGCCAGCGGCCTGCCCGAGCACATGGAAAGGAAACCCTAGTCAGGGATAAGGAGCTTTCGAATGCAGATCGAGTCGTTCATTCGGCGCCTGGCGCTGATCGACGATTACGCCGATACCCCGCTTGGCGAACGTCGGCGCATCTACGAGCGTTTGCATGCCGAATATCGCCCAACCGACCCGGAGGGCATGCAGGTCAACGACGACGTTGTGGCCGGTGTCGCCGTACGCCGCTTCCTGCCGGCACAGACCGTGGGCGAGTGTATCGTCTATATGCATGGCGGTGGTTGGAATCTGGGATCGGCGAAGAGCCACCACGGGATCACCGCCGATCTCGCCGAGCGGCTCGAACGCGAGGTCGTCAGCGTCGACTACCGCTTGCTGCCGGAGGCGCACTACGCTGAGGCACTGGACGATTGCCACATGGTGGTGGCAGCGCTCGCGCCCGTCGCCGTGCTCGGCGATAGCGCTGGCGGCCGCCTGGCACTCGACATCGCGGGTACTAGCCCGTGGTCAGGACTCCTGGGCGTGATTTATCCGCTGGTGGGCACGCCGACAGCCGAGACTCTGGGCCCGGACGCCCCGCTGCTCTCGTGCGCGGATATTCTCTCGTTGTGGGAGATGGCCGCTAACGACGTGCCCAAGCTCGACCCACATGCCCCACCCGCCATGCGCATCGAGGCATTGGCAGTGGAGCACGACCCACTGACGCGGCCACTGGAGCAGGCCATCGAACGCTGGCGTGCAGCCGGTGCCTCGGTCGGCTACCGCTGCGCGCCAAACATGGTGCATTCGGCACTGCACGGCCACGCCGAGCTGCCCGACATGACCGCCGCCTGGCAGGATTTCTGTCAGGCGCTGCGGGCGCGCCTGGACGACGCCTAGGCCTTACCTGTCATCTCGCCCGACCGTCAACTTCCCAGTTGTGCCTTGACTGCATCGATGGCCGGCTCGCCCGCCTTGGTGGTCACGCCTTCGAGCCACTGGGCTACGGTATCGTAGTGGTTGCGGATCCACTCGCTGGCGACTTCGTCGGCGGGACGTTCCTCATGACTGTACTCGTAGATCCAGTCGTTCTGATCCTCGATCGAGATCCGATACTGCGACAGGAAACGATAGAGATTGGCATCCTCCGCTTGAAGCTCGGGCGGCACCACGGTCCAGACCGTGCTCTTGATCTCGGCGACACCACTATCGTTATCGTCCTTGAGGTAATAAAGATCGTAGCTGACGTTCATCCAGTGCGGCTCCCAACCGACGAACGTCACCCACTCCTGATTGGCGATGCGCTGGTCGGCGTAGGCGAGCATCGCCGAGGTCGAACTCTCTCGCAGATCCCAGTCACCGAGCCCCACTTTATCGTCGTCGATGGCCGCCAGAATCGCATCGTTGATGCCTGTACCTGCCTCGATGCCTTGTATCTCGCCATCGAAACGTTCCCGGTACTGGGCGAGATCGGCGACACTATCGACGCCCGCTTCGTGGACGTATTCCGGCACCACCAGCCCCGAATTGGCATCGTCGATGTTCTTGGTAAGCTTGACCACTTTATCGTCGGCCACCAGCGGCTCGACCATTTCTTCCTCAATGGGGTACCAGCCACCAAGATAGACGTCGAGATCGTCGCTGGTCAGACCATTGAGGATGACGCCAACCGCCAACTCGCTTTGCTCGGTGTGATATCCCATCGCCTCAAGAAGTTGCGACGCAACCTCCGACTTGACCGTCACCCCCGGCCACGGCGGTACACCGAAGCGTACGGTATCGAGATCAGCTTGCACCGGTCCGGCAGCGATCCACGCCAACGGCAACAAGGCAAGCGAATGGCGAAATGGCATCTTGCGCATAAGAGGACTCCATTGGTTACTAGTAACCCTCTTACTCTGCGCAACTTAATGATGAACTATTGCCATAAAACGACAAAAAATACACGCCAAGCGTCTAACATGAACTTGCATCGACGCCTGGCGCCACCCTACTGGAGCGATGCGAGCCTCAACGCAACACGTCTTCTTCGCGCAGTAGCGTCAGGATCGCCTCAGCGCCCTGGGTCGGGGTCACGTCCGTCAGCACCTGCCCGCCGCCGCCTTCGGCCTTGGCAGCGGCGGCCTTGAAGCGGTCTCGTGCCGAGGCGGCCTTGACGATCTTGAGGCGTTTGGGACGCTGGCGCGCGGGTTGCACTTGCCATGCAGCCCACTCTTCATCATCGCTCACCGGTCCTGCCGTCGCTTCGAACGCGCCGCGTCGCGCCGGCCCATAGGCGCTCTGGCGCGGCGTGGGGGCTGCATCGTCGACGGTGACGATGACGGGCAGGCGGACCTTGAGTCGCCGCCGCTGACCTCGCGGCAAGGCCTGCAGCAAGGTCGCCATGCCGTCCTCGACGCTTTCCACCGCCGCCAGACCGCTTATCAGAGGCCAACCAAGGCGCTCTGCTAACAGATAAGGCAACAGGCCCGACCCTTCGCCTCGCTCGGCACGTTCACCGGCGATCACCAGATGCGGCGACGTCGCATCCAGAGCCTCGGCAAGCGCAGGGAGTATATCGGCGCTCTCGGGCTGCTCAAGCAGCGCCAGCTCGGTGAAGCCCATGCCCAGATAGCCGCGTAATGCCGCTTCGCTACTTTCATCCCGCAGGCCGGCATGTAACAAACGTACCTGGGCATCCGCCAGGGAGCGCGCCAGTTCCACGCCCCGAGCATCCTGGTCGGCACGCCGCGCCCTTCCCGTTAGCGGGTGGCGGCCGACGGAAACCAGCACCGTCACTTCGAGTTCTGGCGTCATGGCCGATTCAGGCTGCATCGCGTTTCTCCTCTCGTGCCTGAGCCACCAAGGTGACCAACGCCTCGAGTATTTGAGTCGAGTCCCCGATTACCGCAAGATCGGCGCGCTTGATCATGTCGCAACCGGGATCCATGTTGATCGCTACCACCTTGTCGCAGGTCTGAATACCCTGCAGATGCTGGATGGCGCCGCTGATACCCACGGCCACATAGACCCGCGCCGTCACCCAGGTGCCGGTGGCGCCCACCTGACGGTCACGGGCCATGAAACCATCATCCACCGCCACGCGTGAGGCGCCCTTGGTGGCCCCCAACACCTCGGCAGCATGGTGAAACCCTTGCCAATCCTTGACGCCATTGCCGGCAGAGAGAATGAATTCCGCCTCGGAAAGCGCCACGCCTGACGGGTCGACACTCACCTGGCCGAGATCCTGAATGCGCGACAAGGTCGACGGCAACGGCTGAGGCAAGGCCAGTTCGGCAGCGGTGTGACGCGTTTCGCTGACCGGCTCGGCACATTCGGCCAGGGCCAGGGCGAGACGCGGCAAGGGGCGCCGAATGTCCAGCGATCCGGCCGCACCCCGCGCTGTGCAATGCCAACCCGTGGCCACCTCGGCGTCCGCTTCGACCTGCCAGACGCCTGTCGCCGGTCGCTCGCCGAGACGCACTGCCAAGCGTCTTCCCAGTTCTCCGCCGCCCAGTTTGGAGTCCGGCAGCAGCCAATGGCGTGGTGCCCAGGCCTCCTCGGCCATGACCAGCGCTCCCAAACGCGCCTCGGGGGCATAGCCTGCGACCTCCGGTGAATCGAGATGCAGCAGGCGATCGATACCCGCCTCACCGAAGCTCGACTCCTTATGGGGACCGAACACCACGGCCACTACCGCGCCCCGGGCTGCCTGATCGGCATCGGCGAGCTGACGCGCCAGGCCGAGTAGGTCACGGTCATGTCCGCTCAGGCGACCGCCGGCCATGTCCGGTACCACGGCGACCATGAAGTCCGGCGCCTCAATCTCGATCAACGGCTTGCGCTCGGCAGGCGATGTCGCCGCACCGCCGCCACCCGCGCCCTGCTGTGTGCCGCTGCGGTCGATACGTCTCACGCCATTGGGACCGACGAACCCCACCGCATGTGGATTTCTGCGTACGAGACCGCCAGGGCCCCACCATTCGCTGGCCGCGCCCTGACCCGCCGCCAGCAGCACTTCAGCATGGCGTGGATGCAGACGATTGCGGGCGATCCATTCCTGGCGTGGATCGCGACGCGGAAGATCGCTCATGACATGACCTCCTCTGTGACCTGCGCAGTCGAGGCATCACGCGGCGCAGATGATGTCGCCGCCGGCGTGCTATCCAGTGCGGCGACGACCATCTCGGCGATATCCTTGACCGCGACTTCTTCGTCGCCTGTTGGCGGGACGACACCTTCGAACATGGCCGTGCATTGCGGACAGCCCACTACCACCTGCTCGGCCTGGGTCTCGCGCACATCATTCATGCGCATGTCAGGGATGCGTTGCTTGCCGGGAACATCGGTGACCGACGCCCCGCCACCACCGCCGCAGCAACGTGAGCGATAGCCCGAACGTTGCATTTCGACCAGCTCGACGCCCAGCGCTTGCAGCACCGCGCGGGGGGCTTCGTATTCACCGTTGTAGCGGCCCAGGTAGCAAGGGTCGTGATAAGTCACGCGCGCCGCTTGGCCCGGCGCCAGTCGCAACCGACCAGCCTCGATCAACTGATTGATGAAGGTGCTGTGATGCCAGACCGGGTAGTCAGCGTCCTGTCCTTCTGGATAGAAGGCACCGTATTCGTTCTTGAGCACGTGGAAGCTGTGCGGATCGCAGGTAACGACACAGTCGAAGCGATACTGGGACAGCGTGGCGATGTTGCGCCGCGCCAGCGACTGGAAGGTTGCCTCATCCCCGAGACGACGCGCCACATCACCACTGTCACGCTCTTCATTGCCGAGTACGGCGAAATCGACGTCGGCAGCGCGCAACACCTTGACCAGGGCGCGCAGCGTGCGTTGATTGCGCATATCGAAGACGCCGTCACCCAACCACAGCAACACCTCGGCGCGCTCGACGTCGGCCATCAACGGTAGTTCGAGATCCGCCGCCCAGTTGAGTCGTCCACCGGGATCGAAACCGCCGGGATTGTCGGTGGCGATCAGGTTGTCGATCACCTCGGCGCCTTTACCAGGCGTCGCGCCTTCTTCAAGGGTCAGATGGCGGCGCATGTCGACGATGGCATCGACATGCTCGATCATCATCGGGCATTCCTCGACGCAAGCCCGGCAGGTGGTGCAGGACCACAGCGTCTCGGCATCGACCAGCGCCTTGCCGTCTTTGGTGGAAGCCGGCGCGACGATGGGACCATGCGGTGAGCCTTGGTGTTCACCCACCGAGCGGTCCCCAGCCTCTTGAGAAGGGTGGGAGCTGCCGGCATATTGGGCATCGCTCCCCCCGGCCATGCCCACTACCATGTCCTGAATCAATTTCTTGGGATTGAGCGGCTGGCCCGCAGCGAAGGCCGGGCAGACCGCTTCGCAGCGCCCGCATTGCACACAGGCATCGAAGCCCAAAAGTTGGTTCCAAGTGAAATCGGTGGGCTGGCCGACACCCAATGGCGCCTCGGTATCGTCGAGATCGAGCGACTTGAGGCTGGTGGAGGGATATCCACCGTGTTGCGTATCGGAAAAGCGCTCGGGACGGCGATGAAAGGCCAGATGCAAGGCGCCGGCGAAGGCATGCTTCATCGGCCCGCCCCAGGTCATTCCTACCACCAATTCCGCCAGGCCCCAGGCCACCACGGCGGCCAGCACCAGTGCGATCAGCCAGCTACCCGCGGCGTCGGGCAGTATACCCAACGCCGGCAGGGTGACCGCGAAGATGCCCAGCGAAAAAGCCATCAGGCTCTTGGGCAAGCGCATCCACGGCCCTTTCGACAAGCGTGCCGGTGGGTTACGCCGCCGTCGGACGACGAACAGGCTACCCGCGAACATGATCGCGCTGGCCGCCAGCAGCAGCCAGCCTAATATGCCCTCGGCGAGGCCCAGTCCGTGGACGACAATCGCCAGCCCCATGGCGGCGACGAAACCACCGGCAGTAGCCACGTGAGTATTGGCCATCACCTTGTCGCGAGCCACCACATGGTGCAGGTCGACCAGATAACGGCGCGGCATCGCGGCCAGGCCGCGGAAGATAGATACCTGCGATGCTCGTCCCCGGCGCCACAGGCGCACACGCCGCCAGGCACCGAGCGCAGCTACCGCCAAGGCAGCGAAGAGCAGTATCGGCAAGAGGATATCGAGCATATTAACCACCTCACTTTGGGGCTACGAGCTGCGGGCTCCGGGCTACAGTGTTGCTCGCAGCTCGTTGCCCGAAGCTCGTGGCTGACGCGAAGCGTCTTCAGAAATCCTTGCAGATCCGCAGGGCATCGTAGATCGCCGCGTGCGTATTGCGCGGCGCCGTGCAGTCGCCCACTCGGAACAGCAGGAAGCCAGATTGTGCGTCGTCGTCTAGCGTTGCCAGGCTGGGTTGCGGCGCGGCGGCGTAGAGCGCTTCGAGATCGAGTTGACCGTGATTGCGCGAGCGTTCCTTGAGCGCGTAATAAAGCGATTCATCCGGGCGCACGCCATTTTCGACCACCACCTGATCAACCACGCGCTCTTCCTGGACGCCGGTGTATTCGTTCTCCAGTACCGCTACCAGCGATGCGTCCTCGCGATAGACCTTATGCAGCGCCAGGTCCGAGGTCATGATGACCTCCTTCTCGTAGAGGCTACGGTAGTAGGTGGGAAAGGTCGTACCACCAACCGCGCTCCCGGGCTTGGTGTCATCGGTGACGATCTCCACCTGAGCGCCCTTTTCGGCCAGATAGTCGGCCACCGAGACCCCGGTGAATTCACAGAGAGTATCGTAAACCAGCACGTTCTTGCCCGGCGCCACGTCACCGCCGAGGACATCCCAGGCACTGACGACCAAGCTTTCGTCGCGATCTTGTGTATAGCCCCATTCCGGGATCTGGGTCAGAAACGGCTGACCACCGGTGGCGAGGAGAACGATGTCGGGACGCAGGTCATCGATCGTCGCCTCGTCGGCGTGCACACCCAGGCGGACATCGACCTTGAGCCTCGTCAGCTCGAGCTGAAACCAGCGCGTAATGCCGGCAATCTGATCGCGCTGCGGCGCCTTGGCGGCCAGCGTAATTTGCCCTCCCAACGCTTCGGCACCTTCGAACAACGTGACGGAATGGCCACGCTCGGCGGCGACGCGTGCCGCTTCCATGCCACCCGGGCCACCGCCTACGACCACCACCTGCCGTTGGGGGCCGGCGCTTTTCTCGATCTCGTGCGGCATCCCCATGTGCTCGCGGGAAGTCGCCGCGTTCTGGATGCACAACACGTCGAGGCCCTGATACTGGCGATCGATGCAGTAATTGGCACCCACGCACTGCTTGATCCGGTCGGTCTGCCCCATCTGGACCTTGGCGATCAGGTGCGGGTCGGCGATATGCGCCCGGGTCATGCCCACCATGTCGACGTGGCCGCCTTCGAGAATACGGTTGGCCTGGGTGGGATCCTTGATGTTCTGAGCATGGATCACCGGCGCGCCGACCACCTCCTTGATACCCGCCGCCAGATGCAGGAACGGCTCCGGCGGATAGGCCATGTTGGGAATCACGTTGGCCAGGGTGTCGTGAGTATCGCAGCCCGACCCCACTACACCGAAGAAGTCGACCTGGCCGGTGGCATCGTAGTAGGCGGCGATATCCTTCATATCGTCGTGAGTCAAACCATCCGGGTGAAACTCGTCGCCACAGATGCGCATGCCGACCACGAAATCGTCGCCGACCTCGGCACGTACCGCCTTGAGCACTTCCATGCCGAAGCGCATGCGGCCCTCGAAGCTACCGCCCCATTCATCGGTACGCTTGTTAACGCGCGGACTCCAGAACTGGTCGATCAGGTGCTGGTGTACGGCGGAAAGCTCGACGCCATCCAGACCGCCTTCTTTTGCGCGCCGCGCGCCCTGAGCGAAATCGTCGATGACCCGCCAGATGTCTTCTTCTTCGATAGTCTTGCACGTCGAACGGTGCACCGGCTCACGAATCCCCGAGGGCGATAGCAGCACCGGCCAATCGTGACCATCCCACCGCGAGCGACGCCCCATGTGGGTGATCTGGATCATGATCTTGCCGCCGTGCTTGTGAACGGCAGCCGAGAGGTTCTGGAAATGCGGAATGATGCGGTCGGTGGTCAGGTTCACCGAACTCCACCAGGGCTGGGGGCTGTCGATCGACACCGGCGACGAGCCGCCGCAGATAGAAAGACCCACGCCGCCCTTGGCCTTTTCTTCGTAGTATTTGACGTAGCGATCGGTGGTCATGCCGCCATCGGTGGCATGGACCTCGGCATGAGCGGTGCTGACCACGCGGTTGCGAATGGTCAGCTTGCCGATCTCGATGGGTTGGAAAAGTGCGTCGAATGCCATCGTGAAAACCTCAGCCGTCGATTGGGGAACGGGGCGTGACCTGGAAGTAGCCGACATCGCAGCCCGGCTCGGCGGCGCTTTGGGTCTGCTCGGCGATGGTACGCAGATCACTACCATGCGCGGCGAGAATCTGATCCATCGCCCCGGCGAACCAGCCGGTGAACATGTAATCCACCTTGTGGCCGACCTTGCCCTGTTGATAGACGAAGGCGCTGTCTTCCAGGCGTACACGGGCACGGCCCGCATCGAGATCGAAGGCCTCGGTGAAAAAGCGTCCCCAGCCGCGTTGAGAGAGTCGCTTCATGTAATGTTCAAAGACATCCACACCTTCCAGGCCATGGCATTCGGCTTCCTTTTCGCACCAGTGCCAGGCGCTCTTGTAGCCGGCCTGGTAGAGAATCTCGGCATAGGTCTCGATACCCAGCGCCTGCTCTACGGCGACGTGATTGTTGATAAAGAAATGGCGCGGTACGTAGAGCATGGGGAGCGCATCGGTGGTCCACACGCCGGTCTCGCTATCCACTTCGATGGGCAGTTCGGGAGGCATCTTGGTCACGGTCGTATTCCTCGTTTTTGAAACTTGCAGTGCCGTGGCAACAGGAGCTAGAAGTAAGCGCCGCTGCGCGGCTAGAAGAAGGAAGTACGGCGCTACGCGCCTTAAGATGGAAGATAAACGCATAGTTTCACTTCTCTACTTACGTCTTCCCTCTTATTTCTTCTTTCTTCCCTCTCCGCTCTTTATTCGCCCCATACGTCCTTGAGCACTCGCATCCAGTTCTCACCCATGACCTTGCGCACCTGTCGCTCGCTCATCCCGCGTCGCAAGAGCGCTTCGGTGAGGTTGCCGAACTCGCCGATGGTGCGAATACCCTCGGGATTGATGATGGTGCCGAAGTTGGTCAGGCGCCGGGCATAGCCCTTGTCGTGGGTGAGCCACTCGAAGAAGGCTTGATCCTGCCCCTGGGTGAAATCGGTGCCGATCCCGATGGCGTCCTCTCCGACGATGTTCATCACGTATTCGATGGCTTCGACGTAGTCATCGACAGTGGCGTCGACACCGGCGCGCAGGAAGGGAGTAAACATGGTCACGCCGACGAAACCGCCATGCTCGGCGATGAAGCGCAACTCGGCATCGGACTTGTTGCGCGGGTGTTCCTTGAGGCCGGACGGTAGGCAATGGGAGTAGCAGACCGGCTTCTCGGACGTCTCGATAACTTCACGAGAGGTGGTCTCGCCAACGTGGGACAAGTCGCACATCACACCCACACGATTCATTTCGGCGACGATCTCGCGACCGAATCCGGAAAGACCGCCGTCGCGCTCGTAACAGCCGGTGCCGACCAGATTCTGGGTGTTGTAGCACATTTGCACGATACCCACGCCGAGGCGCTTGAAGACCTCTACGTAGCCGATCTGATCCTCGAAGGCGTGGGCGTTCTGGAAACCGTAGATAATGCCGGTCTTGCCTTCTTCCTTGGCGCGGGTGATATCGGCGGTGGTGCGCACGGGCCTCACCAGATCATCGCACGCTGCAAGTAGTGCGTTAGTCTGGACGATATTATCGACGGTGGCCTGAAACCCTTCCCATACCGAGACGGTGCAATTGGCAGCGGTCAAACCGCCCCGGCGCATGTCTTCAAGTAGTTCGCGGTTCCATTTGGCGATGACCAGGCCATCGATGACGATGGCGTCGTCGTGCAGTGCTTGCGCGGTCATGAGTATCGCTCCGGGGATGGTGTCATGCGGCCAGCTTAGCCCCGTCCCCGAGACCGTCGACGCTTGGAAGCGACGAGGAAAATTCCAAATGCGTCACGCCTTGTCATCGGTATTAACGCAACGAGGCCGCCCGATGATCGGACGGCCTCGTTGGAAGCGGTACCTCGGCCGCATGAATAGCGCGAATACGCGCTACCCCAAATGCACACTCGCGTAGGTGGGCTCGCCCTGCGCCTGAGCCAGGGCCTGCATCGCACTGGAGGCACGGGACGCGACATAAGCATCGTCTTCATTGCCCGCAGCGAGGTTGGCGGGCGTCAGCGTCACGCTGGCGCTCGCCAGACGCGTCAAGCGTTCGTCACGCGGCGGCGTGCCGAAGTATTCTCGATAGCACTTGGAAAAATGCGGTGTGGAAACGAACCCGCAAACCGAGGCGATTTCGATAATCGACATCGAGGTCTGGCGCAGCAGTTGTCGGGCACGGGTCAGACGCAGCTTGAGGTAATAGCGCGACGGCGAGCAACTCAGATATTTCTGGAAGAGGCGCTCGAGTTGGCGACGCGAGACGTTGACGTAGTTCGCCAGTTCATCAAGGGCAATGGGCTCTTCCAGGTTAGCCTCCATCAGCGACACGATCTCGAGCAGCTTGGGCTGGCTGGTGCCCAGTACATGCCGCAGCGGCACACGCTGCTGGTCTTGCTCGCCACGCATGCGATCGCAAATGAACATGTCGGAGATCGCCGCCGAGAGCTCGCGGCCATGATCACGGGCGATCAGCGTCAGCATCATGTCCAACGGCGCGGTCCCGCCAGAAGCCGTGGCGCGGTCGCGGTCGATGGAGAACAAACGGGTGGTCAGCGTAGCGCTTGGGTAAGCTTCCTGGGCAGCGGCCTGGAATTCCCAGTGAATGCTGCATTCGTAGCCATCGAGCAGCCCCGCCTTGGCCAGTGCCCAACTGCCGGTACACAGCGCGCCGATGCGTCGCGACTGGCGCGCCTGCGCCTGCAGCCACAGCACATGTTCACGTGTGACATGACGCTGGATGCCGACGCCGCCACACACGAACACCATGTCGAGTGCCAACGGCTCGTGCATGCCGTTATCGGGCGTGATCAGCAATCCATCGCTGGCCCGTACCGCCTCTCCGTCCGGGCTCAACGTGGTCCACTGGTAAAGTTCACGCCCCGCCAACTGATTGGCCATACGCAACGGCTCTACTGCCGAGGCCAACGAGATCAGCGTGAAATTATCCATTAACAAGAAACCCAAACGCAGCGGCGCATCGGGGGCGGTAGGCGGCGCGGGACGATCGCTCGTCATGGCCATCAGCGGTTCTCCTCGGGTCACGTTCGGAGCCACTGGTAGTGCTTCACCAGGGGTGTATTGTCATTGTCGGAAATTGGTTTCTACGTCTTGAGTGTGACGAGATGACGCCCCTTCAACGTATCTAAAAGCGTCATCTCATGCTATCAAAAACGACATCCCTATGACGTTTTCAAGAAAATGCCCCGCGCCAGTTCATCGCCTGGGCGGGGCATGGGTCCAGCACGGCACCTAGCAGGCTATCGGCCTTGACACCGCTCTGCCACTAACGCTTTCGCTGCAGACGCTCGGCGTGATAGCGCAGATGCTCTTCGATGAAGGTCGCGATGAAGAAATAGCTATGATCGTAACCCGGCTGACGGCGCAGGGTCAGCGGATGGTCGTGCTTCTCACAGGTAGCCTCGATGCGCTCGGGCATGAGTTGTTCGTCGAGGAAGTTATCCGCCTCGCCCTGATCGATGAACAGCGGCTGGCGCGATGCGCCCTTGGCGATCAGTTCGCAGGCGTCGTATTGCGTCCATTTGCCATGATCCTCGCCGAGATAGGCGGTGAAGGCCTTCTGCCCCCAAGGCGAGACAATGGGATTGACCACCGGAGCGAACGCCGAGACTGAAGAATAACGCCCAGGTTGGCGCAAGGCCAACACCAGCGCGCCATGACCGCCCATGGAATGTCCGCTGATGGCTTCCCGCCCGTTGAGCGGGAAATGTTGACGCGCCACCGAGGGCAGCTCCTCGGTAACATAGTCGTACATACGATAGTGCTTGGACCACGGCGCCTGATTGGCATTGACGTAGAAGCTCGCGCCGGAGCCGAAGTCATAACTATCGTGCTCACCGGGGAGGTCGGTGCCGCGCGGACTGGTGTCCGGACAAATGATGGCCATGCCCAGCTCGGCGGCCACACGTTGCGCGCCGGCCTTCTGCATGAAGTTCTCGTCGTTGCAGGTCAGCCCCGAGAGCCACCACAACAGCGGTACCTTGTCGGTTTCCGCCTGGGGCGGCAGATAAATGGCGAAGATCATCTCGCAATCGAGCGCACGCGAGTGGTGCTTGTAGCGCTTCAGCCAACCGCCGAACGACTTGGTGGCGGAGACCAGCTCCAGCGATTCGGATATGGTCATGGTACTCTCCCTGAGAAACCGGCAGCATCAAGCCGCCGGCGGATGGAACGACATCGGCACGCGCCCGAGCGTATATCAGACGCTCTTCGCGCAACATCAGGCGCGATGGCTCAATCCCGAGCGCGTATCAAGCGCCTTTCGTGCGGCATCGGGCGCGATAAATCAGATGCTTTTCGCGCAGCTTCGGGCGCGTGTCAAAAATGCAGCACGGTACGAATGCTCTTGCCGGCGTGCAGCAACTCGAACGCCTCGTTGATCTCCTCGAACGCCATGTCCTGAGTGACGAACTCATCGATCTTGAGCTTGCCATTCATGTAGTCGTCGACGTAACCCGGCAGTTCGCTACGGCCCTTGACGCCACCGAAGGCAGAGCCTTTCCAGACGCGCCCGGTCACCAGTTGGAACGGCCGCGTGGCAATCTCCTCTCCGGCCCCGGCGACGCCGATGATGATCGATTCGCCCCAGCCCTTGTGGCAGCACTCCAGTGCGCTGCGCATGACGTTGACGTTGCCGATGCACTCAAAAGAATAATCGACGCCACCATCGGTCAGGTCGACGATCACCTGCTGAATGGGGTCCGAGTAGTCCTTGGGATTGACGAACTCGGTGGCACCGAACTGACGCGCCAGGTCGAACTTGTCAGGATTGACGTCGATGGCGATGATCCGGCTTGCCTTGGCCATCTGCGCACCCTGGATGACCGCCAGGCCGATGGCGCCGAGGCCGAACACGGCGACAGTAGCGCCCGGCTCGACCTTGGCGGTGTTCATCACCGCGCCGATGCCAGTGGTGACGCCACAGCCCAGCAGGCAGATCTTGTCCAGCGGCGCCTCGGAGGACACCTTGGCCAGCGAGACCTCGGGCAGCACGGTATATTCGCTGAACGTCGAGCAGCCCATGTAGTGGTGCAGCGACTGGCCGTCCTTGGAAAAGCGCGAGGTGCCGTCGGGCATCACGCCCTTGCCCTGGGTGGCACGGACCGAACTGCACAGATTGGTCTTGCCGGAGAGGCAGAACTTGCACTGACCGCACTCGGCGGTATACAGCGGAATGACGTGATCGCCGGGCTTGAGGCTGGTGACACCCTCGCCGACTTCCTGGACAACACCTCCCCCTTCATGACCCAGCACCGCCGGAAAGTTGCCTTCCGGATCGGCTCCGGAGAGAGTAAAAGCGTCAGTATGGCAAACGCTGGTTGCCTTGATCTGAACCAGTACCTCGCCGGCTTTGGGCCCTTCGACGTCGATCTCGGCAATCTCCAGCGGTTTGCCAGCTTCCCAAGCGATGGCGGCGCGTGATTTCATCAGGCATTCTCCTTCGTCGATCATGGCGGCGCCCGATGCGCCAGCAAAGGCAGTCTAGGCGCGCGTGGTTAACCCCACCAGTCTAGGCAGTTGGCGCGCTTGGATAAATGCTTACGACGTCACAACATTATTGCCGTGGAGCAACAATGCAGCGCTGGGATCGCATAGAGGCTTTCATCGAAGTCGCCCGCTTGGGCACGTTTTCCGCCGCTGCGCGGCATTTGAAGGTTTCCACCTCGTACGTGAGCCGCTCGATTGGGCAGCTCGAGAGTCAACTCGGCACGACGCTCTTGTACCGCACCACGCGCCAGACGCGTCTCACCGACGCTGGCGCTCTCTACTATCGGCATTGCCGCCATTTATTCGATGGCTTTCGCGAGGCAGAGGAAGCCATCGTCGACTTCCAGTCGCGACCCAAGGGCACATTGCGACTGACCTGTGCCACCACCTTCGGCGAGCGCTACATCGCCCCGCTGGTCAACGATTTCCAGCGTTTGCACCCGCAGCTCGAAGTCGACATGCACTTCACCAACCGCCAGGTCGAGTTGATCGAGGAAGGGTTCGACGTTGCTATCCGCATGGGCGTGCTGCGTGACTCGAGCTTGATCGCGCGACGGTTATGCGAGCGTCGCGAATACGTCGTCGGCGCGCGCGAATACTTCGAGCGCGCTGCACCGCCACATTCATTGGCCGAGTTACCCCATCACAACTGCCTGCGCGGTTCTCGCGATAGCTGGCTGTTCGAGGTCAACGGCCAGCGCCGGGAAATACGTATCGAGGGCCGCTGGCGCGCCAATTCCGGGCCGGCACTGCTCGATGCGGTATTGAAAGGCCTGGGACTGGCGCAATTGCCGGACTACTACGTGGCGCCGCACTTGGCGCAGGGACAGCTAGTGTCGGTGCTGGATGCCTATCAGTTCACCGACACTGCAGTGTGGGCAATCTATCCGCGTCACCGGCATCTCTCGCCCAAGGTGCGTCAGTTCGTCGACTTCCTGGTCGCGCGACTGTCGGACACGCTACAAGCCTGACTCGCACCCCTCGCGACAGCCTCGTGGCTCATTCTCCCGAGGTAGGCCATAGCCCATCACGCAGATACCGCCCGGCGAATTCGGCTTCATGCGCCAAGGCATCGGGATCGAGCAATTCGACCCACTGGCGCTCTCGAATCAGCAGTCCATCCTCGCGGAACCCGCTCAATGTCCGGCTGACATGTACCGAGGTGAGGCCCAGCGCATCGCCCAGTTGCTGTTGCGACAGCGGCAGGCGAAAACGCCGCGTGGCGTATGGCATGGTGCGCTGCAAACGCATGTACATCTCGTAAATCAGGTGGGCCAGCTTCTGGCGCGCGCTGCGTCGTGCCAGATTGATCAGACGCTCTGTCAACAAGGCCTGCTGTTGCGAAGACACGGCGAAGAAGATCATCGACAGCGTAAAGGATTCGCGAAACACCTCGATCAGGCGTCGGTGAGGAAAATCACAGACGACGCCGTCGTCGATCATCATTACCCCGGAGAGGCGCTCTTGAAAAGCGAATTCGCGCAGGCCGATGACGTCCCCCGGAAGCAATATCTCGAGAATCTGACGCGAGCCGTCCTCCATATCGCGGAAGGAATACGCCCACCCCTTGGAGAGCGTGCAGAAACGCCCTGCCGGATCGTCGGTTTGCCATAGCGCCTCGCCGCGTTCGACCTCACGCGGCTCTCGTTCGAGCGAGTCCAACAGCGCCTCGTCACTCTCGGTAAGATCCGCGTAATGCCGGAAATGGCGGATGATACAGCTATCTGTCTCGCTCATGAGCGACCTTCTTTCTGTTTCTTCGGAGTCCTGAACGGGCTGCCGAGCCTATCCCGGCAACACTATGCGCACTATGTTGCGAGGGAATAAAACCATAGAAGACCGCACGGTGCGATCCCGAATCAAAAAAAAAGGCGCCACACGGGCGCCCCAAAGGGTTGATCGAACGATTCAGTGTCAGCATTCGATGGCATTCACCGCCAGGCCACCACGCGAAGTTTCCTTGTACTTATCCTGCATGTCGGCGCCGGTATCGCGCATGGTACGAATGACTCGGTCGAGGGAAACGAAATGTTCACCGTCGCCCCCCAGCGCCATCTGCGCGGCGTTGATCGCCTTCACCGAAGCGATGGCGTTGCGCTCGATGCATGGCACCTGTACTAGTCCGCCGATAGGGTCGCAGGTCAAGCCCAAGTTGTGCTCGAGTCCAATCTCGGCGGCGTTCTCGACCTGCGCGGGCGTGCCACCCATTACCTCGGCCAACCCGGCGGCAGCCATCGCGCAGGCCGAGCCGACCTCGCCTTGGCAACCCACCTCGGCGCCGGAAATCGAGGCATTCTTCTTGCACAGGATGCCAATCGCGCCGGCCGCGAGCAGGAAGTCGACGACATCGCGTTCACAGGCATCCGGCTGAAACTGCATGTAATAGTGCAATACCGCCGGCACGATGCCCGCCGCACCGTTGGTCGGCGCAGTCACCATGCGCCCACCGGCAGCGTTTTCCTCATTGACGGCCAGGGCGAAGACATTGACCCAATCCATCGCTGAAAAGGTCGAGGCGATCACGCTGGTGTTGTCGCTGGCCGCCTGCAGGCGCCGATGTAGCGTGCTGGCTCGGCGTTTGACATTGAAACCACCGGGTAGCACGCCATCATGGCGCAAG
Organism: Chromohalobacter sp. 48-RD10; assembly: GCF_029889785.1. NCBI lineage: Bacteria > Pseudomonadati > Pseudomonadota > Gammaproteobacteria > Oceanospirillales > Halomonadaceae > Chromohalobacter > Chromohalobacter sp. 48-RD10. The sequence goes on from NZ_JARANX010000001.1 coordinate 613,023, forward strand.
CCATTGTCAACGCAGGCCTTCATTGCCTCCCAGATACGCCACAGCGCGTCACGAACGTTTGCTTCGTCGCACCAGGCTTTCTCGTTTTCGAGCATCAGCTCGCTGATGCGTAGCCCATGCGTGCGGCACAGCATGAGCAGTTCTTCCGCAGTTGCGAAATCGTAAGGTAACGTGGTGGTATCGGTATCCAGTGCACCGTTGGCGGCCTGCGACTCGTCGACGACGAAACCGCCGCCCACGGAGTAATAGGTATTGCGATACAGCTCTTCGCCGTGAGCATGGGCTATAAGGCGCAACGCATTGGGATGATAGGCAAGCGACTCTTCATGCCACTGCATGTCGCGTGCCCAGGGAAATGAGATCGGCTGCTGACCGGCAAGCAGCAAGGTCTGCGATTCGCGCAGTTCTTCCATGCAGGCGGGGACTATCTCCGGATCGATGCATGCAGGGCGCTCGCCCATGAGCCCCATGATCACTGCCTGATCGGTACCATGCCCTTTGCCAGTAGCGCACAACGAGCCATGGAGATGCACTTCGATGCGAGTGACACGTGTCAGCCAATCATGCGAGCGCAGCTCATCGATGAAGTCACAGGCCGCACGCATGGGGCCGACCGTATGCGAACTGGACGGTCCAATTCCCACTTTAAACAGATCGAACACACTGATTGCCATGCATGACACCTCGAACAGTCTTTATGCATCAAAATTACTAAACGAACTTGTTAGCAGCTCGATTTGACTTTAGCTTGAAGGCAGCCTGGATGCCGGGCAACGGAGAATAATTCGATCAAGCTTTAGAATGGCTAAATCATGAGCCGCACCCTGCACGCCCAAACCCACGCTTGGCTCAAGGTCTTCGCGATTAGCGCGCGGCACCTCTCCTTCACCCGGGCCGCCGAAGAACTACACGTCACCACCGGCGCGGTCAGCCAGCAGATCAAGCAGCTCGAGGCGCGGCTCGGCTTCAAGCTGTTTCGCCGCCTGCCACGGCGCCTGGAACTCACGGATGAAGGACAACGCCTGGCGACGGTGGTCGATCAGGCCTACGATGCAGTAGGCATGGAGGTGCGTCGCCTGCGTACGGGGGTCATGAGCGGCGTGCTGCGCTTGCGTTGTGTGCCCTCGTTTCTGGCCAAATGGCTGATGCCACGACTGACGCGGCTGCAGGCGCGCTTTCCTGACATCGAGTTGCATGTCGCTTCCGAGGACAGCAACCTGTCATTGCGTGAAGGCGAATTCGAACTGGCCATCGACCTCAACGATGGGCGCTACGCCGGCTTTCAAATCACGCCGCTGATGGACGAAGAAATCTTCGCGGTATGTTCGCCGCAACTGTTGCGCCGACGCCCGCCGCTGGTGCGCCCCGAGGATCTGGGCTACTACCCATTGTTGCATGACGTGACCGCATGGCGCGGCAGCCACGATTACGCCGAATGGGAGCACTATCTGCACGCGTTGGGCGACGAATCGGTCAACGTGCGGCGCGGCTACACCTTCAATCGCAATCACTTGACCGTAGAGGCGGCCATCGCTGGCATGGGCGTAGCGATTGCACGGCGCACGCTGATTACCGATGAGTTCGATAGCGGTGCACTGATCGCGCCATTCACCGGCGCCGTGGCCACCGGCAAGACCTATGGCCTCGTCTATCACCCTGGGGCATTGGATGATCGGCGTGTGCGTGCCGTGCACGACTGGATCGTCGAGGAAGCGATGCGCAGCGGCGAACGTTGAATTCGCCCCCAACTACGAGACGTTTTTGCGAAACGCACCGCAAAACGTTTAAGGTCTTGATGGCAAAAACGACTCAATTATGCAAATTTATTGAGTACGATACGTTTTAACGACAATACGCTAGCCGCCAAGCGGCATATCTCGCGTCACCGACGCAATCTACGCTTACCTGAGACGGAGAATTCTCATGGACAAACATTCGCAGGATGATGCGGCCCAAGAGCCGAATGAAGGCTCAGAGGGTATTCCGGCTCCGGATGGGCCAGCAAACCTGATCGATACCGATTATGTGATAGGCCAGGACAATATCACCTCCACTAAGTTCGGTATCGACTTCGATCTACATGGCAAGGTGTTCACGATCTCCTCCTTGGTGATCCTGTTTTTCGTCATCGTGACGTTGGCGTTCCAGAACCAGGTAGCCCCGGTTTTCAATACCATGTTCTCGTTCTTGACGGGCAGCATGGACTGGTTCTTCATTCTTGCCGCTAATATTTTCGTGGTCCTCGCCGTCGTACTGATTTTCACGCCGCTGAGCAAGGTTCGCCTGGGTGGCGCCAAAGCCACGCCGGATTTCAGCTACGCCGGCTGGTTCGCCATGCTGTTCGCAGCGGGGATGGGCATCGGCTTGATGTTCTACGGTGTCTCCGAGCCGCTGACTCACTTCGGGACCTCGCTTGCGGGTGATGGCAGCGCCCCCCTGGGTGGCGCCGAGGGCAACGAGCAAGCGGCAGCGCAGTTGGGCATGGCGGCAACGATTTTCCACTGGGGACTGCATCCCTGGGGCATCTATGCCATCGTCGCCCTGTCGTTGGCGTTGTTTTCCTATAACAAGGGTCTCCCGCTGACCATGCGCTCGATCTTCTACCCAATCCTGGGTGAGCGCGTCTGGGGATGGCCAGGCCACGTCATCGATATCCTGGCGGTCTTCGCCACACTCTTCGGTCTAGCGACCTCGCTGGGTCTGGGTGCTTCGCAGGCCTCTGCGGGGCTGCACCACCTGTTCGATACGCCCAATACCAACGTCACCATGGTGATACTGATTCTGGCTATCACGCTGGTGGCGCTGGTCTCGGTCGTCGCCGGTGTCGACAAGGGCGTGCAACGCCTCTCGCAGCTCAACATGGCCCTCGCCTTTTTGCTGCTACTCTTCGTCATCTTCGTCGGGCCAACGCTACTCATCGCAACAGGGTTCTTCGAGAATCTGCTCGGTTACGTCAAGAATCTACCCGGCCTCTCCAACCCCTTCGGTCGTGAAGATAGTGGATTCACACAAACCTGGACGGCATACTACTGGGCCTGGTGGATTTCCTGGTCTCCGTTCGTCGGGATGTTCATCGCCCGCGTCAGCCGTGGCCGTACCGTACGTGAATTCTTGATCGCAGTGCTGCTGGTGCCGACACTGGTCTCGATCCTGTGGATGACCGCTTTCGGGGGCACCGCTATCGACCAGGTCGTCTCCGATGGATTCAGTGGCGTGCAGGACGCTGCGCTGGAGCTTCAGCTGTTCACCATGCTCGGCCAGCTACCGCTGACGGCGATCACCTCGTTTGTGGGCATCGTGTTGGTGATGGTGTTCTTCATCACCTCCTCGGATTCCGGCTCGCTGGTCATCGACTCGATTACCGCCGGCGGCAAGGTCGACGCACCCAAGCCTCAACGCATTTTCTGGGCGTTGATCGAAGGTGCAATCGCCATCGCCCTGCTGTTGGGCGGTGGCCTCACCGCACTACAAACGGCGGTCATCACCACGGGCCTGCCCTTCACGCTGGTCTTGCTGGCGGCCTGCTACGCCATCATCAAAGGCTTGATGAGCGAACCACGCAGCAACTAAGCGAATTCCTGAATTCGCGACGCATAGAAGGCGGCCCATGGGCCGCCTTCTTCGTTTCCAGACCTATTCACGCCCCCCTTTACAAAACGCCACGCTCGTCTGACTAGCTCCAGATCTCGCTCAGTGGCGTCTCGGGGCTGTAGCGATGAGCAATCTGCGCTTGCAACAATTCGGCGGTCGCCATGGCATCGATCAAGGCATGGTGCGCCTGATAGGGCGGCAAACCATAGCGCGTGCGGCTATCGGGCAGCCGGATCGAGGCCGGCGGCCGTCCCATCCAGCGTCGAAAACGCGCCCATAAAGGCTGACGGTGTAGACGCGCTTCCAGCGACATGGTGTCGATTACCGGAAAGTGAATGCCCTCGCCACGTCGCGCCCTGACGGCCGCATTCAGGAAAGTGCGCTCGATATGGCGATAATGCACCACGACGATGCGCCCGGCCATCGCGGCCAATAACTCGTCGAGCACATCATCAAGGTCGGGGGCCTGCTCGATCTCGCTATGGGTAATATGGTGAAAGGTGATCGAGCGCTCATTGAGCGGACGCGGCGGCCTCACGACCCAGTAACGACGCTCGGCGAGCCGTATGCGCCGCAGATCGAAAGGCACCACGCCGATGCTGACGATGGCATGACGCTGCTCATCTAGGCCAGTGGTTTCCATGTCCATGGCCAACATCGGTACATCACCGATTGGGGTCTCCGGCGTGGGCACACCGACATCGAAGTAGCTTTCCAATGCCGTATCACGCGCCTGCTGGTGACGCGCCATGAAATAATCCGCCCATGTCGGCGGCTGCGGGTGTCGGCGTGAACGCAGTGGCTTCATTCAAATATCAGCGTTTCTGGGAAGGCATGGGATAACGGAACTTCAGGAATTTCTGGGCGTTGCTCAATACCTGAAAAGCGTCCTTGAGATTGTGGCGTTCGTTATCCGAGACGTTTTCGGGCTCAATGTTATTGTCCGGTTCACGCTCTTCCTGGATATCGATGACCTGATGACGAATTCGCACCATGGCGATAAATTCCAGGGCGTAGCGAATCCGCTCCCCGGAGTGGCCAGCGAGCAATCGCGTTTTGTTGATATCCTCGAGACGGTCGAAAGAGTTCTGCGCCCGCGAGCCACAAGCCAGCGCATGCACACGGATCAGATCGACCAAGGGTGCCGTACCGCGCCGCTTGAGATTGATCGTGTTGTTCTGTTCGCCGTCTTTTTCCATTACGAAAGTGCGGAAAAAACCAAGCGGGGGCGTACGATTCAGCGCATTGCGCGCCATCGCGGCCAGAAAGCGTGGACGCTGAGAGGCGCGCTCGGCGACCAGATCCTGCAAGGACTCGGCGAACGCCTCGTCGCCATAGACACTATCAAGATCGAAGAAGATCGAGCTATGCAGCAAACGCTCGGCGCTGGGGTCGTCGATCCAGTCACGAAAATATTGCTGCCACACGTGCAACGGCTGCCGCCAACGCGCATTGGTCGCCATGACGTCGCCCTTGCAATAGCTATAACCGCAGGCCGCCAATCCATCACTGACGCGTTGTGCCAATGTCAGGAAGTACGCGTCGTGCTGCTCGGGGTCGAAGCTGTCATCGAGTACCAGAGCATTGTCCTGGTCGGTGACGATGGATTGCTCATTGCGCGCCATCGACCCCAATGCCATGAAGCAATATGGCACTGGCGGCGGCCCCAGCTCTTCCTCGGCAAGCTCCAGCAAGCGGCGTGTAAACGCGCGCCCGATGCTCGACAGCGAACTACCAACCATCTGCGAGTTGTCGTCTTCGTTGACCATACGCACGAACGCCGCACGCACATCGCGACTCATCGTGGCTAGACCCTCAGCATTGGGCTGGCGAAAGATATTGTCTACCAGATACAAGCTGCTATTGGTCTCGTGGCGCACGATATCGGATAGATGTAACACGCCCACCGGGCGCCGCCGATACAGGACAGGCAGGTGATGGATATTGTTGCGCAGCATGCGCAACATCGCTTCATACACCGACTCGTCAGACTGAATGGTGATCGGGCGCTCGTCGATAAGCTCCCCCACTGTAGTACTCGTTGGACGCCCCTTGGCCAGGACACGGTTACGTAAGTCATGGTCAGTGAGGATCCCGATCATGCGGCGCAGTTGCCCATCTTCATGGGTGAAGGCATGCGAATCATCCGGTGTTTGCGGCGCCGCCAGCACCAGTACCGAGGAGGCACTGTGCTCCCCCATACGCTGCGCTGCCTCCTGCACCGTGGCACCGCTTTCTACCATCACCGGTGCCCGGGTGGCCAGCTTACGTACCCGCGTCACCAGCATCTCATGGCCTTTGCGTTGCTGGTCGACGGTAGACTCCAGACGCGGGCGCTCGACCTCGACGAAATCGGCAAAGTTGTCGTCCGCTTCGCACAAGTGTTGAAACGCCGCAAGGGGAATGAAGTAGATCAACGTATCTTCGATTGCCCGGGCCGGGAAACGTACGCGCTGATCGCGCAGCAGGTCGAACTGGCCAAATATATCGCCTTCGCTGAGGCGGTTGTAGAGATCGCCGTTGCGGCGATAAAGGTCGATAGCACCACTACGAATGTAGTGAAGGTACTCGACGGCGTCCCCATGATGGTAAATATCGGTCTCAGCCTGAAAGTACCCAACCTCGACCTGACTGGCCAGCTCATCGAGCAAATCGTCAGACAGCTGCTCGAAGGGCGGAAACTGTGCCATGTGCTGACGAATCTCCAGCAATTCTACTTGCATGCGACCACTCTCCGCCGATGGTAGGACAATACCGTTAGTCTGAGATTCTACCCAGGCTCTGTAAAGGACTACCTTGTAGATCGGAAACGGTGTTTCTTAAGAGTCGTTTTCTTGCTAATATTAAACATTCATCGACGCCCTAATCACCGTCGCTTCGACGCACGCCAGAGACCATGTATGTCGCATTTCTCCCAGCCGCCCGAAGATCACCACACTTTCAAGGCCACTTGCCTTCGCGCCATGTGCTACATCTTGATTGTTGCAGGCATCATGCAGCTAGTGATGCTCGATGCTCATTCAGGTGTTAGCCAGTTTTCCGAAGCATCATTTACCGAAGTGACACAGTCGGTGCTGTTGCTGCTGAGCGCGTTGATGATGGGTTACATCTATCGTCGCCCGGGCGCTATCCCTCATGTCAGCCTGCTGCTCGGCGCATTCTTCCTCGCTTCCTTTGTGCGAGAAAACGATAGCTGGCTAGATCTATATGTATTCGATGGTACCTGGCAAGTGCTCGTGACCTTGATCGTGTTGCCGATCTTGTTCGTGGTGATTCGCCATCGGCATGCTTTTGCCGAGGAGTTCAAATCGATCGCCAACAGCTTCGGCTTCGGGATGTTCGCCGCCGGCTTCCTCAGTACATATGTTTTCTCACGGCTATATGGCCGTTCCGCATTCTGGGAAGCCATGCTCGGCGAGCATTATCAGCGCGTCATCAAAGACGCCGCAGAGGAAGTTACTGAGCTGGCCGGATATATGCTGCTCTTCTTCGCCTGCATCGAGCTGGTGCTACTGGTGCGTCGTCGCTTCCGCCATCATGGCTGAAACGACCGCCTTCATACGTAGCACATAAGAAACCCGCGAGCTTGAACTAGCTCGCGGGTTTCTTGGTTCTAGCCTCGCTCACTCGTCAAGGAAAGTGCGCAACGGCTCGGAACGCGAGGGATGACGCAGCTTGCGCAGCGCCTTGGCCTCGATCTGGCGGATGCGCTCGCGGGTTACATCGAACTGCTTACCGACCTCTTCCAGCGTGTGGTCGGTATTCATGTCGATCCCGAAGCGCATGCGCAGCACCTTGGCTTCGCGCGCCGTCAAGCCGCTCAGCACGTTGCGCGTCGACTCGATCAGGCCCTCACCGGTGGCCAAGTCGATCGGCAACAGCATCGTGCCATCCTCGATGAAATCGCCGAGATGCGAGTCGTCGTCGTCACCGATCGGCGTCTCCATGGAGATCGGCTCTTTGGCGATCTTGAGTACCTTGCGCACCTTATCTTCCGGCATCTCGAGACGTTCTCCCAGCTCTTCCGGCGTCGGCTCGCGGCCCATTTCCTGCAACATCTGGCGCGAGACGCGGTTGAGCTTGTTGATAGTCTCGATCATGTGCACCGGAATACGAATGGTGCGTGCCTGATCGGCGATAGAACGCGTGATCGCCTGGCGAATCCACCAAGTGGCATACGTCGAGAACTTGTAGCCACGGCGATATTCGAACTTATCTACCGCCTTCATCAACCCGATGTTGCCTTCCTGAATGAGATCCAGGAATTGCAGGCCGCGGTTGGTATACTTCTTGGCAATCGAGATCACCAAGCGCAGGTTGGCCTCGACCATTTCTTTCTTGGCACGACGCGCCTTGGCCTCACCAATCGACAACCGGCGATTGACCTCTTTGATATTCGTGACAGGCAAACGCACCGCTTCTTCCTCGAAGCCGATCTTGCGCTGAGCACGCAGAATATCGGCACGAAACGGCTCGATACGCTCGGCATACTTGGAATGCTTGGTCTTGAAACGATCCAGCCATTCGAGGTCGGACTCGGCACCCGGGAAAGAGCCGATGAAGGTCTTGCGTGGCACCTTCGCCTGCTTGACGAAGATCTGCATGATGGCCTTTTCCTGACCACGGATCTGCTCGATGCTGATGCGTACTTGCCCCACCAGACGCTCGAAGTGCTTGGGCACCAGCTTGATCGGCGAGAACAGCTCGGCAAGGCGCGCTTGTTCTTGATTCGCGTCCGACGAGCCCAAGCCATGCTTGTCGATTGCGGCCTTGGCACGCTCGTTCTGTTCGCGAATCTGCTCGAAACGCGCCTTTGCTTCCTCGGGATCCGGACCGCCACCGGTTTCCTCTTCCTCAGCCTCATCGGCGTCTTCAGGATCATCACCGTCCGCGACACTCTGCTCGGGGACGGGCGCCGGAATCTCCGCCTCGGCCACACCGGGAATCCCCTCATCGGGATCGATGAAGCCCGAGAACAAATCAGAAAGCCGTCCCGGTGCTTCCTCGTCCTGAGTGGCATCATAGGCCTCCAGGACGGAGTCCACGGCCCCCGGCAAATAAGCCAGCGAAGACATCACCTCACGGGTGCCTTCCTCGATGCGCTTGGCGATCTCGATCTCGCCTTCGCGCGTCAACAACCCCACCGTGCCCATCTCGCGCATATACATGCGCACGGGGTCGGTGGTGCGCCCGACGTCGCTCTCGACCGCCGCCAAGGCAGCGACGGCTTCTTCCGCCGCGGACTCATCGGTCGATTGGTCGGACATCATCAGGGTATCTTCGTCAGGTGCTTCCTCGACGACGCTGATACCCATGTCGTTGATCATCGCGATGATGTCTTCCACCTGATCGGGATCGGCGATATCCTCGGGAAGGTGGTCATTGACTTCCGCATAGGTTAGGAAGCCTTGCTCCTTACCCTGGGCGATCAACTCCTTCAGACGTGACTGCTGCGTATTTCCAGCCATAGAAACCCTATCTCAACAATGGAGCACCTGGAAGCGAACGGACCGAAACGTTGCTAAGCCTGCCAGTATAGCCGCTAAGGACATTTTACTGCCAGTGTCGTATTTGTCTTGTCATCCAAGTGTGCTAGTTTGTTCGGCTACCCTTTCCGATATTGCCTAGTAAATGGCGACGTTTTGCGCCAATTCAACCCGTCGTGGCAGGCATCTCCTCCACGACCATCATGTTGGACGAGCACCGCCCTTCAATTCCATCAGCAGCTCGTTCAACTGCTGGCGCTCTTCCCTGGACAGGCACTCTCCGGCCTGCATCCGGGCCAACAGGGCGTCATACTCTTCCTGCGGCGAACGCTGCGAATGACGTTGACGCAGCCCATCGACCAGACCATCCACCTCGACGCCGCGTGCGTCGCGTGGCATCAATAGCTCCCGACGCGCCAGCCAAGCCAGTCGCTCACCTTCGGGCGTGCCATGAAAATGCGCCAGCAAGACCTGCGCATTGCGATACCCCCCCGCACGGATCAAGCGCACCACTTCGTGACACAGTGCTCCATCGCCCTCGTCGGCGGGGCACCAGTCGAGCGTCTCGGGCAAGCGCTCCACCAGGCCAGGCTCATGCACCAACAAATGCAACAAGCGGCCGACAAGGCTCAAAGCGCCACGCCGCCCGCCTGACACCGCCTCTCGCGGAGTCGTCGTTTCTGGAGGCGCCCCTTCCTGCGCCTCGGTGAGGCCAGAATCCTGTATACCATGTGTCTTATCGGCACGCGCCAGCAATGCCTGAAAGTTCGCTTGTTCGACGCCCGTACGCTGCGAGAGTTCGCGCAGCAATAGCGATTTCAACACGCCTTCCGGCAGACGCTCCAAGGCCCGCAATACCGTGGTAGCGAAGCGCTCACGCTCTTCGATGTGCTTGAGGTCGCGCCCCTCGGCCGCCTGATCGAAAAGAAACTCCGAAAGAGGCGCGGCACATAGCACCCGATTTTCGAAAGCCTCAGTGCCTTCACGCCGTATCAGAGTATCCGGGTCTTCGCCTTCGGGAAGAAACAGAAAGCGCACCTGGCGCCCATCGATCATCGACGGCAGCACTGTCTCCAGCGCGCGGCGTGCTGCCTGGCGTCCAGCCTGATCGCCGTCGAAACAAAACACCACCTCGCCCACCAGGCGGAACAGGCGTTGCAAATGATCTTCGCTAATCGAAGTGCCCAGGGTCGCGCAGGCGTTGCGAATCCCGAATTGGGCCAACGTCACGACATCCATGTAACCCTCGACGACCAGCATGCGTTCCAGCCGCGCGTTGGCCTGACGCGCCTCATAGAGGCCGTATAGCTCGCGCCCCTTGTGAAACACTGGCGTCTCGGGCGAGTTGAGGTACTTGGGCTTGGCGTCCCCGAGCACACGTCCACCGAATGCAATGGTGCGCCCCTTCCAATCGCGGATCGGAAACATCACCCGATTGCGAAAGCGGTCGTAGCTGCGCCCAGAATCTTCGCGATGCACCAGCAGCCCGTATTCGACCTGTACCGCATCACTGATGCCGCGCTCCCCCAAATGGCGCTTGAGCGCTTCCCATTTGTCTGGAGCGAAGCCGATACCGAACTCGCGAACGACATCCTCGGACAGCCCGCGCCGCTCGAGATAATCACGCGCGTCACTGCCCTCAGCCATCACCAGGCGTTCGCGGAAGAAACTCGCCGACAACTCGAGCAGGTTGACCGCCTCTTCTCGCCGCTGCTCACGCTGCTGGGCACGCGGATCGTCATCGCCTTCGCGAGGCACGTCCAGCCCCAATCGCGACGCCAACTGTTCGACCGCCTCGGGAAAGCGCAGGTGATCGAACTCCATCAAGAAGCGCAGCGCATTGCCGTGCACGCCGCAGCCGAAACAGTGATAGAACTGCTTCTCGGCACTGACGGTGAACGATGGCGACTTTTCCTGATGAAAGGGACAAAGGCCCGAGTAGTTGCGACCGGCCTTCTTGAGCTGAACGCGTTCGCCGACGAGCTCGACCACGTCGGTGCGAGCCAGCAAGTCATCGATGAAGCGTTGAGGTATCTGTCCAGCCATGGCGGGGAAGCGCTCGACGAAACGTTGTCTGTATCGCGGAAATCACGGAGCCAGGCATCGCGGAAACAGCGAGGCGGGAAAAACAAGCGGCCACCCGATGGCAGCCGCTTGGCGTCCCTCTAAAAAGCGACCGAAGCCGCTTCTAGTACGGATCAATACAGCCGTTCGAAACGCTTGCGCTCACGCTGCAGCTTCTTCGCATGACGCTTGACCGCCGCAGCAGCCTTGCGCTTGCGCACTGCGGTGGGCTTTTCATAGGTCTCACGACGACGCACTTCGGAGAGAACGCCGCCTTTTTCGCAAGAACGTTTGAAACGCCGCAGGGCGACGTCGAACGGCTCGTTGTCACGTACTTTTACAGAAGGCATTAACCAATCACCTACCTTAAGGAAAGATGAGTTCGGATTGAACGCACACCTAGTCAGCTCAAGTTCGGCTAATGCCGAACGGCATGACGAGTGCACGACCCAGTCTTGCAGAACACAGTATTCTAGTCGTCGTAAGATTGCTTTGCAAAGCCTTTACTCGAGCTTTTACCTGACGGCCCCTGCCACACACGCCGTGAAAGGCGTAGAATAGCGGGCTTCACAAGATAGCGGGGACATGATGACACATGCGGGTATTGGGCATTGAGACCTCCTGCGACGAAACCGGCGTCGCCATCTACGATACCGAGCGTGGCTTGATCGCCGATGCGCTGCATAGCCAAATGACCATGCATGCCGAATTCGGCGGCGTAGTGCCGGAGCTCGCTTCGCGCGATCATACTCGCAAATTGCTGCCGCTGATTCGCCAGGTACTCGACGACGCCGGACTGCGCGGCAACCAGCTCGACGCCATCGCCTACACAGCAGGCCCCGGTCTGGTCGGCGCCCTGATGGTCGGTGCTTCGACCTCGCACGGCCTGGCGCGCGCCTGGGGCATCCCGGTGCTCGGCGTGCACCATATGGAGGGGCATCTGTTGGCGCCAATGCTCGAGGACACGCCGCCTGACTTTCCATTCGTGGCATTACTGGTCTCGGGCGGGCATACGCAGCTCGTCGAGGTACACGGACTCGGACGCTATCGACTGCTCGGCGAGTCGGTCGACGATGCCGCAGGCGAGGCCTTCGACAAGGCCGCCAAGATGCTCGACCTGCCCTATCCCGGCGGCCCACAGGTGGCCAAGCTCGCCGAACACGGCGACCCCGCACGATTTCGTTTCCCGCGCCCCATGACTGACCGCCCGGGGCTCGACTTCAGCTTCTCCGGGCTCAAGACGCATACCCTGACCACCGCCCGAAAGCTCCAGGAAGCTGGCCCCCTCAGTGACCAAGACCGCGCCGATATCGCTCGTGCCTTCGAGGAAGCCGTCATCGACACACTGGTCATCAAGTGTCGCCGCGCCCTCGATGACACGGGGCTCAAGCGTCTCGTGGTAGCCGGTGGGGTCAGCGCTAATCATCGCCTGCGCGAGCGTCTCGACCATGCAATCACTAAGCGCCACGCGCAGGCTTTTTATCCGCGTGGGCGCTTCTGCACCGACAACGGCGCGATGATCGCCTACGTCGGCGCACAGCGCCTGCTCGCCGGTGAAAGCGACGATGCAGCGATGCAGGCGACTCCACGCTGGCCGCTGGCAACACTCACTCCTCCGGCGGCCTGACGCCACCTTCGCGCGAGGCGCGTGAAAGTCCCGGCTCGCCACCGTGACCCAGGCGGCGAATGTTCCAGGCATGGCGCACAAGCACCAACGCCGAGAAGACGCTCACCACCGGAGTCGCCTCACGCACCAACCAATAACTGGCCAAGGGAGCGAGCAAAGCCGCAGCCAGCGATGCCACCGCCGCAGTGCGCGAGCGCCACGCCAAGAGAGCCCAGCACAGGGCACACACCCAGGCCACCGGCGTAGCGATCATCAGCAGCACGCCAAAGGCACTGGCCACGGCCTTGCCACCGCGCCCACGATGCCACACTGGATAGCTATGCCCCACCAGCACCGATAACCCCACCGCACCTTGTATCCACAGCGGCAACGTCTCTCGCTGCGCTATCCACAACACCGGCATGGCCTTGACCGCATCGACCGCCAGCGTCAAGGCAGCCGGCAACGTCCCATGTACACGCAGGACATTCGAGAACCCGGGATTGCGCGACCCCGCGTAACGCGGATCGCGACGCCCCAACGCACGACACACCCAGACGGCGCCGAGCAGCGATCCGCTCAGATAACCGGCAACCACCAAGGCCGCGACGGGCAAGACTGGAGACATGAGGTGGACTCCCTCGTAGCGTGGGCGACGATGCATGGGCCCCGCCCATGATTCTGCCACCTTCATGGCGTACAATCTAAGGTTTGCGATGCTGCGAAGCGCTGACCAGGCTTTGCCGCATGAAAGCCCGACCTAATGAGGATACGCCGTGGATCACGTGCTGATCGAGGCCCTGGAAGTGGATACCGTCATCGGTGTCTACGACTGGGAGCGCACCCTTCGCCAGCAGCTGCGGCTGGATCTCGAACTGGCGACCGACATCCGTCCCGCCGCAGACCGGGACGATATCCAACTGGCGCTCGACTACGCCGCCATCAGCGAACGTATCGGCACCTTCGCCGAGGCTCATCAGTTCGCGCTGGTCGAAACCTTTGCAGAACGTCTGGCCGAGACCCTGCGCCAGGAATTCACCATCGCCTGGCTCAGCCTGACCGTCCGCAAACCCGGCGCGGTCGCCAATGCTGCCAGCGTGGGCGTACGCATCACGCGGGGGCAGGCATGACACAGGTGACCGTCAGCATCGGCAGCAATATCGACCGCGAGTACCACGTTCTTGCCTGTCTCGACGCCCTCGCCGACACCTTCGGCGACGTGCAGGTATCGCGCGTCTTCGAAAGCGAACCAGTTGGCTTCGAGGACGGACGCAATTTTTACAATCTCGTGGCGGCGTTCCACTCCACCCTCACGATCGGCGAGCTGCAAGCCTGGTGCAAACAGATCGAAGCCGACAACGGACGCCTGCCGGGCAGTCCCAAGTTCAGCCCACGCACGCTGGATATCGACCTGCTCACTGTGGGCGACCGATGCGGCCATATCGAAGGCGTCGATCTCCCGCGTGACGAGATTCTCCACCATGCGTTCGTGTTGCAGCCACTCGCCGAACTGCTGCCGGAGACGTCACATCCCGAAGCAGGACAATCTTATGCCGAGCTATGGGCCGCGTTCACGAACGGCGACCAACACCTGTGGCCCGTGACCTTCACCTGGCGTGGCCGCACGATCTCGCGCTCGGATTGATGCCTCGGGCCGGACGGTCTCTGCTTTCACATTGCGTGACGCTGTCTTTAACAGGCGTCCAACATGATGCTGCCATCGCGCGCATCAGCCTCAAGCTGTTCGCCGCCATTCTGTTGACCAACGTTGATCGGCGGCATGAGCCTTTTGCTCATCGTCCGCAGTTACAGGGTCGGATACCAACACCAGCCCGACGCTTGAACCTACCCGTCACCGACACAATAAAAAGCCACCCGCCTCGAATGAACTGACCCCCGATTGTTGGACGGTTGGTTCCCTTAACCGGTGGCTATGGCCTGAGCCCTGTATTGCACGGGGCTCAGGCCTTTTAGTTTCTGCCTGATCCGGTGATGA